>JAJFMF010000010.1 GCA_021772315.1 Chlamydiota bacterium | reverse complement strand
ATTAGATGTATCAGGTGCGCCGGGAACTGTAGCGATTGACCCAGGAGCAACCCTATCTGTAATTACAGAAACTGCTGTTTACCCGCAATCTTCTATGTATACAATTATTACAACAACAGGTGGTATCACGGGAAACTTTACAAATATAACGGGGACAGGAGCTGCCTTTACATATTCAGCAGCTATTTCAGGAAATGATCTCATCTTAACAGTTACAAAAGAGGCTCTAGATATAATCGTAGTTGGTGGTAACGCCTCTAAAGTTGCTAAATGTTTGAATGAATTAGATCTTGAGCCAGGTTCTGATCTATCAAACATTCTTGTGAAGCTTGAATGTGAGTGCGCAGTCCCTGAAATTAGATCACTTCTTACGCAAATGCAACCATCGCAGCTCAAGGGTTTTACGATATCGCAAGAGAATAACTCTTTTAAAATCAAAAATGCGATTAATCAAAGAACCAGAGAAATTTACCGCAAGGGTTGTACTCCAGAGCCACTGCAAAAAGGCAAGATAAGCATGTGGGGAGATGTCTTTGGTGACTTCTATCAGCAGCAAAAAATAGATAGCGAAATTGCCTTTAGTTCGAACACAGCAGGAGCATTAACTGGTGTGGATTACCAAGGCGTAGAAAATTACCTTATTGGTTTTAGCGGAAGTTATACCTACTCCGATATGAAGTGGAAAGAAAATAGAGGAACGGGAGACATCAACTCCATTTATGGAACACTTTATGGAACGTACTTTGGTGATAACTACTTTATCAATGCAGCGCTTCTTGGAGCATTCAATCACTATAATGAATCCAGATACATTAAAGTATCTTTCTTAAATCGAAAAGCGCAGGGTAATTTCGATGGTGGAGAAGTCATGACACATCTCGATGGCGCCTATATCCTCAAACGATGGGAGTTTGAGTTTCAACCTTTTGCATCCCTTGATTTTGTGTATCTATACCAACAAAGCTTCAAAGAGACAGGCGCTTCTGGTATCAATCTAGATGTAGATTCCTCAGATTATGGCATGTTTAGATCGGAGCTTGGTATCAACGTTTCAAGATGTATTAATAAAGCCAAAGCGCAGTTCCTAATTGATGGAAAGCTCTCTTGGATTCGAGAAGAGAGATTCTTTGGAGCCAACTATGATGCGAAGTTCAAAGGAACAGACTGTACATTTAAAGTAAAAGGCATGAATCCAGATAGATCCCTATTTTCACCAGGGATTAGGGGAACATACATTACAGATAATGGCAATAAGCTTGTCTCTCTTGGCTACGAAGCAGAAGTGGGTAGTCATAGTCTAGATCAGAATGTGTCCTTGCAAGGGGTATATAAATTCTAAGCTTGAAAGACATTATTTAGAAAAAAGGTCTATGGATTTCCATAGACCTTTTTTATTGGGTTAATCTCATCTTACAAAGAGTGCATTAAGGAATTTTTTTAGCATCATAAATAGGAGCATATCCAGTTTGATGTTCTAGAGAAAGGTCCAGGGAAATTGCATGAAAAAAAGATTTGACAGCAGAATGATATTTTGAAATCTTTACCTCCTTTTAAAAGGAGGTTATAATGCCTGTTCAAAATATCATCAAAGAAACATCAATCATGTGTAGCTGTTCTTTCCTTCAGGACCCAAGAAAACCTAAAAATCAATTATATCCTGTTTTCGATATCGCAACACTTGCAATTCTGGTGTTCTATGTGGTGCTGATGATTAGACTGAAGTTGCTCTATGGAGTAATTGTAATAAAGATTGACTAAATAAATTTGGCATTGGAATAAATGGTATTCCTTCACACGATACATTTAGTCGTTTTTTTTGGTATGTTGACCCGCTATCTTTTGAGCAATGTTTTTTATCTTGGACTCAGAAAATTTCTAAGGCAATTGGAGGAGTAATTGCTTTAGACGGAAAAACAATTTGTAATTCAAATGATGGGGAAGAAAAAGCAATCCATTTAGTGAGTACTTTTTCTGAAAAGAACAATCTGATTCTTGGCCAGTTAGCGACTGAGGCAAAATCCAATAAAATCACAGCCTTTCCTATACTTATTCAAATGCTTGATATCAAAGGTGCGACAATAACAATTGACGCTGCAGGTTGTCAGAAAAACATAGCAGAATTAATCAGAGAAAAAGACGGAGATTACCTTCTGGCAGTAAAAAAAACCAAGGAAATCTACATGCAGAAATAGAAAACTTTTTCATCCAAGCACTAGAAGTAGAAGCAAAAGAAGCTTCGTGTGACTATTTTATACAAGAAGATCGGCAGGAAAAGAGAGAAGTATGGGTATGCTCTGAAATTGATTGGCTTCCAATGAAATCAGAATGGAAAGATCTAACAAGTATTGCTGTAGTAAAAAGCAGTAGAGAAGAAAAAGGAAAAAAATCTATAGAATTTAGGTACTACATTACAAACCTAAAAGAAAATGCAGAATATATTGGAAAAAGCATTCGAGGTCATTGGTCTGTAGAAAATAAACTGCATTGGCATTTAAATGTCTCATATAGAGAAGATGAATGTAAAATTAGAAAAGATAATGGAGCAGAAAACTTTTCCATTTTAAGAAGAGCTATCCTGAACTTATTAAAAGCAGATAAGAAAACTAAAGTTGGAATAAAAAACAAAAGGTCAAAAGCAGGATGGGATAAAGAGTATATGCTCAATATTTTGAAAGGGATCTGTTAAGTAATTTCTTCATGCAATTTCCCTGCATATTTGTGAATAATCACATTTAAAACACTATCCAAATTTATCTTGTCTTGATTATAATTATATGTTTTTTCCAAAACTTGTTAATCGTATTGGGTTTTGGCAAACGTCCTAAGTCCAACTTTGTGACTTATAAACCACAAACTAGGAAAAATTTTGTTTAGCTATATTCGAAAAAACAAACAATCTCTACGTAGCGATATTCTATCGGGTCTGACTGTGTCTCTTGCTTTAGTTCCAGAGGCTGTAGCTTTTGCTCTTGTAGCTGATGTTGCCCCACTTGTAGGACTCTATG
>JAJFMF010000009.1 GCA_021772315.1 Chlamydiota bacterium | reverse complement strand
CAGCCATTCTCAATGTTCAGACCTTAAGCACCCATATTGGGTCAAACCATAAAAATTCCTTACAAATCACGCGAAAGTACCTTATAAAGTAGCCAATATGCGTTAATGTGTTTTTCATAGGCGTGACAAATTCTAGCTCTGCGACCATTATTAAATCTATGTGAATATTTTAATTTTAACTCAAGGTGGTTGGCAGGCATCATCTGCTAGGTATTTTGTTGGTTTGAGAGAAAAATTCATGAGGTGATCCCATGAACTAAAAATAAGAATTTTTATATAGGCACGCAATGATTCCCACATGTGACGCTTGCTGCCAAACTTGGCTCTGCAGGATTGATACGTGGCGCATGTTAATTCAAATATCTGGTGAAAGAAAAAGGCAAGTAAGGTTAATAAATAAAAATTAAAGCACAGATTTTTTTCACCATGCCCATAGTTATGTTCTAGAAAATAGCCTTGGTTCTTAAGTGTGTTGAAACACTCATTCTCAATTTTCCAGCGACAACGTCCACCTTTCACTAATGTTACAATAGTAGCGGATGTTATTTCCAAATCTGTCACCCAACTATTACGATAAACAACCTTTTCTTTACCCGTTTTTTTGCATGTATCAATCAGTTCAAAATAAAAATAATTTACATAAGGGGCTTTTTCTCCACCATTAAGAGGGACTTCATTCATCCATTGATACCGATAAACCCGACCTTTTTCATCGGAATGTTCATGTGTGTTTAATGAGGGATATGCAGTTAGCCACTCATTCATAAACTTATGATCAGCAGGTTTTGCAACCAATATATAATGCAACTTCGACTGCTGTAAATCTTCAATAAAGGGTTGCTTAGAGAATAAGCCATCGCCACCAATTATGATACCTAATTGACGGTGATCCTCTCGAAGCTTTGGTAGTAGTCGTTTTGCAGCATTCATCTCACAGTCCTGTTTTGTAGTGCCATCCGTGTTAGAAATTTCTTCCGCCATTAGTGGGATGATTTGACGTTTATCGGGGTGCATAATGCCACCTTGCAAAGCACTGTGAGAATAGCTGATAGTTTTATCTTTATGTTCTTTCTGCAAACATTTGTCACAATGCACTTTTTTTGAAGTTGAGTATTGAACACCATCAATTGGCACAAGGTATTTTCCAGGAAATAATTGATACGACTCTAAGTGCTTCCCGCGTTGCAGCTTTGAAAAAAAGTCTTTGAAAATAGGGCGAAAAAAATCGCGATCAACGCCATCAATCAAATTTCTCATTTGACCTTCTTTAGGTATCGTTTCAACCTCAAAGAGGGATTTTAGATTGTTATTCTGACGCTCGTCTTCTAAGCGTTGTTGGAATTGTAGTAAGGAAGGGTCTTGAAAATACATACATGCTAGACCACTCATCATAGCATCATGCAACCTATGATTAACTTTGCTTTGTTGTCTGACATCAGGAATTGCGTTGAAATGTTTTGCTACATTCTGACGTAATGATTTAAAACTAAGATGTTTCTTTTGAGGTGATGTGCTTTTCAAGAGTTAACTGTGTTAATAAAAAAGTGACTTTAGAATAACAATATTTTAGCCGAAATTGCAGGGGAAATTGGATGGTATTGGCTGTTTTTATTAAGCTTTTTGGTTCATTTTGGCAAAGATGATCGAGCTTGTGATCAAGAAACATAAAACATGATCAATTAGTAGATCGAGAAAGCCAAGGACTGTATTCATCTGCGAAAAGTTTATTTAGTTGGCCCGTGAAGGCTATGATATAGCTTACCTACTTTGTTCATTGAGAATTGCTGTTGGTGAGCACAAAGAGTTGGCTAAATCCTTATTAACAAACTCCTTTCCTGTTGCAAATGTTGTTGGAATAACGGATGAAGAGCTTCAGGCACACCCACTGGCAGGCACGTTATCCAAGGTTTACCAACTGGCTACAGCACGAGACCTGATGGTCAAGCTGCAAAGCTTAAGTGAACAATTTTTCTACATAGATACGCATTCTGGTTCTGATTTGGTGCTTTCTATGCTAAAATTCATATTAGATAGAGCCGAAAACGGCGATGCTGAAGCAATCGTTAAAACAGTGCAAAGCATGGTTACGGTTAAAACGGAGCGTAAAATTATGACATTATCTCAACAACTTATCGACAAAGGTGTACAACAAGGTGTACAACAAGGTATGCAACAAGGTATGCAGCAAGGTATGTTGAAAGGCAAATATGCTGTTGCTTATAACATGTTTGAAAATCATATTTCATTTGATGTCATTCAAAGTTGTACTAAACTCAGCGAAGCAGAGCTAAAACAAATCCAAAATGAGCTTGAAGGCGAGCAAACCAGACATTAAGAAAGCATTATCTCTTAGGTTAACTTTATGTAAAAAACATCATAAGCCCGATAATAATATTTATCGGGTTTATGCTGCCTCGTCGTAGGGGTGTACTTCTTTGGCTATCTTCCCAGCTAGCTTATCTTCAGCAACTTCAATATCATACTGCATTTGCAGCCCCATCCAAAATTCTTTGCTCATATTAAAATATCGAGCTAAACGTAATGCTGTATCTGCACTAACTGCTCGTTTACCGTTAACTATATCCCCTACGCGTTGAGCAGGCACATGAATATCTTTTGCCAATCGATATTTAGTA
>JAJFMF010000008.1 GCA_021772315.1 Chlamydiota bacterium | reverse complement strand
GATTCCATGATTTGTTGTTGTCCCACTTGTCGACCCCGTTCCACTCATGGTAATGCTGCCACTTGTAGTACTTGTAGTCCCAGCACTACTCATTAAAATGCCTTGATTGGTTCCAGCAGCTACTCCAGATCCAACTCCTGTAAGTGATAAATTTCCACCACCAGAAGCTGTTACGTTTGAGCCTGCTCCAGAGATGATGATCCCTTGGCAATCACTTGTGCCTGCTGACCCTGTTCCATTCACTGTAAGAGTTCCACTGCCTCCTGTTGATGAAATGGTTCCACTTGAAAGAACGCTAATCCCTCGATTGGTCGTCATTGTTCCTGTACCTGTCCCTGTAAGCGTTATATTACCGCTTGTTGTTCCAATCCTTGAGGTCACCCCTGTTATGATAATTCCATCATTGCTTGAGGTCCCTGTTCCTCCTAGCCCTGTAATGGTTGCCATACCTGTCGTGGTTGTAACTGTACTTCCTCCTATGATACGAATCCCACTATTCGTTCCACCTGTCCCATCACCGCCACCTGTTCCCATCATTGTTAGACTTCCACTCGTACTAGAAACACTACCACCTCCATCAACTTGAATCCCGATATTTGTATCCCCTGCTCCATTCCCAATACCTGTTATACTTACATCACCTGTGCCAGTTGATGAAATGGATCCAAGGCCAGGAGTTCCAATACGAACGCCTAGATTAGAAGATGATGATGATGTGCCACCTGTACCCGTTAAAGTAAGATCACCATCAACTGTGGTGACTGGTCCAAGCACTTCAATTCCTACATTAGCACTGGTACCTGTATTTGAACCTGTTCCTACGAGTGTAATATTCCCCGTACCACTTGTCGACAATGTTCCCCCAGGACTTATTTGTATCCCATCATTAACAGTTGATGATCCATTTCCAGTCCCAGTTATTAAAATATTTCCGTCAACTGCTGTTAAAGTCCCAGTTGACGTGACAACCCCCACATTATTCGTGGTTCCACTGCCCCCAATTCCTGTCATGCTGATATCAGCCGCTCCAGCGCCCGTTCCTGTTGATGTTACTATCGCAGAGGCACCTGTATGTGATATACCGAAAGAACCCGAACCAGTACTTATTCCTGTTCCCATAAAGGAGATATCTCCCGTCACACTTGTAATGCTCGCAACAGTCAAATCAATCCCGATGAATCCTGTGCCAATAAAATCAAGTGTTCCCGTCCCCGCAGTTCCAGTAGAGGAAATCGTCGCTCCACTTGCTCGAAACTGGATACCATCAGTATTGATTGATGTTCCACTTAAAGTAACCGGGCCGTCAACTGTCGAAATGATTGGCGCGATAATATCACAACCTAGCCCCCCATTTGCAGGATTCCCTACACCTGTGATTGAGATAGAAGCGGTATCAGTTGATGAAACTGTTCCTCCAATAAAAAAAACTCCAGAATTTGCAGTGGTCGCGCCACCTCCTGTTCCAAGCACTGTGATGGATCCTGTATCTGAACTTAGTGTTCCTCCACCAAAAGTCATTCCAAACAAACCATCTCCGCTTGTAGCTGTCATCATAATCGGACCAGACGTTGAAGTAATCACACCACTAGTGGTAATCCCATGCCCCACAGCTGTCGTGAGCATCGATCCTGTCATCGTTATGGCTCCTGACGTGGAGGTAATTGATCCAGAGTGTGTGATTCCTGCCCCCGTACTACCTGTACCTACCAATGTAATACTTCCTGTCGTTGTTGAAAGAACTCCTGTTCCTAAAATGTTAATTCCTTCTTCTGCGACTGGAGCCAAAGTTGCATCCATGCCAGTGATCGATATAGATCCAGCGCCCGTCGTAATTGATCCAGCGATTGAAGCATTTGCATTTACTGGAACTAGTATCCCTCCTGTAACAGTCACATCTCCACCTCCTGTTACAATCGTTGATCCAGAAGCCATAGAAAAAACAGCATTGCCTGCATCTCGGTCTGACACTGCTCCAGCATCATTAACAGTTACCGTTAAATCCCCACCAACTAAAGTCAAATCTCCAGCAGCCGTAAAAAGAACTGAGCGCCCTGCATTCAATGTTAATCCATTACTTGCCGTAGTTGTTGTGATCGTATCAGCTACTGTTACATCGGTATTTGCTTGAATTGTAAGTGTGGCTACATCAATAGCTGCTGCGACTGAGGCTCCGCTAATCGTTTGGGTTGCAGCTGGCATAAAAGCAAATGTCTGGCCTGTTGCTGGATCAACTCCTGCTGCTGTAATCGTTGCAAATTTGGGATCTAAAAGCAGATCACCACATTTTCCGTTGGGTGCTCTAAGATCAATCGTGCCGCGGTAAACTAGATTTTCATGGCCTGAGATTTCAATAAATCCTCCATCACCTCCATTTTCACCTCCCAGACATTGGATATGGCCATGATAAAAGGTATGGCCATCCGACCAGATAATCACTTTTCCCCCGTCGCCTTCTTCAATAGCGTCGGCAACAATGGTGACCTCTGGTTCTATTTTTGTAATTTGAGAATTGACGAGATTGGGATCTTTTCCTTGAAAGCCTCCACCAATATAGACTTCTCCTTGCAGCGCTTCAATATGCGCCTCATCAGCTAAATGTACATCATCCGCAATAAGATAGACGCGCCCGTTTTCTTCTTTCGTTGCAAAGGCTTTGATCGTGCCGGAGTGATTGATCGCTTTTTCGTAAGGATTATCAAAATCGGTATCTTCACTCCGAATGAGAATACGCTCTTCACCTCTCGGACGAATGTGCACTTCATCAGCCGCTGCAAGGGCGACAAAGTGTCCTTCAAGAGTCCCTTCATTTTCGATTGTTTTGGCAATGAAAATGATATCACCTTTTGGGCAGCGGATGATCCCCTTATTGATGATCTTCCCGTCACTTGGATTTGCAAATGTTAAGAGGTCAGCTTCTAAAATATCAGCTGTCGATGCGATAAATCCGGCTGTTTGAATGAGAGCGTTGGGACCGATGTACAGTCCATTTGGATTGATAACATAAACGGCGCCATTAGATTGCAGAGTTCCCAAAAGCTGACTGCTGTCTGGTCCAATGACGCGATTAATCGCGGTGGAGTTGGAGCTTTCTTGGATGAACTTTAGGCATTCGCCTTGCGCGATGGAAAAATCTTGCCAGTTCAAAATAGCGTGAGGGGATGATTCGATGACACAGGTGTGACCATCGACAGCCTGCATTGCCGCCTGGCCTGATTGCACCTCAAGCCCGGTTGGGTTGGCTAAAAGAGTTCCTTGTATACAGAGAAAAACTATAATTTTATATCGCATCATTTTTCCACCACTTCAAACCTATCCAATAAATATAATCTTCAAAAATAAACGATCCATAAGGCGTTAGCTTTGGATCATAATGCAACTTCGTATGAAACGCAGGAAATGGGATATCTAAACGTCTATCTTCGAAAAGAGGGATAATATTTTCTAGAGCGGTGAGCGTTGCTGCAATGTTATTAAAAATCACATCAGGAATGACCCCTGCCTCTTTAAAATAGAAAACAAATGGACTTCCTAAAGCAAATGTTCCTCCTGGAAAATAGACATTCCATTGATGTGTTGCGTCATTTTCTCCAACAACTCCAGCAGTATATGATTGTCCGTTGATTGGAGAGTTAATCCTATTATTTTCTTGAACTGCTGAATAAACTCTCAACTCACCTGTTGCAGTAAGTGTTGATGAGAGATTGAAACTTCCCTTGCCAATTCCTGGAGGCTCGGGAAATAGATTATCAACAATCAGTGTCAGAGCACCACTTCCTGGACTTGTTGCAGCATTGACAATTTGTGCTGTTCCAACGCCATCGGTGATGTTGATATTAATTCCAGCTAAAAGCTCCATTATGCTACTTCCAACAGCGCCTGCTCCCTGACCGCCATGACCAATCCGTGCATAGGCCGTCGCTCCGGCAGAGCCCCCATTAATATGGATCGACTCATTGGTGTTGATAAAGAAATCACCATCTAAAGTCCCTATAGAATTTAGATGACCAATTTGAGCAAAACCTTGGACTCCACCACCAGTGTTGGCACCATTGACATCGATCAAAGAACGGGAACGTTCAATTCGAATATTTCCAGAATAGGAGATGACCGATGTGGGACTACCGTGCCCGATGAGGGCATAACCTGTTGTTGCCCCTCCATCAACTGTGATCTTTCCATTGATATCAAAGATCATATTAGCTGTTGCAGTCGGACCATCTGATCCAATTTGCGCAAAACCAGCCCCACCTTGAATCAGCATATCGCCTCCAAAAGTGAAGAGGCCATCGCCATCTGTAAGGATGATTTTTGCATCAGCTGTTGTACCAAGCACAGATAAGTTGTTTGACGCAGTAAGTGTTAGAGGGGCGCTAGCAGTCGAAGAGACAACACCTCCATTTTGCACAAGAATATCGCTAAAGGCTCTGAGTGAAATAGGCCCTGTACCTGTTGAGGTAACGGTGCTGGCGCCTTCAACAAGAATCCCTTCTGTGGTATTTGCCATTGAAAATCCTACCACAGACACGCCTCCGGATCCTGTCGATGAAAGGGTGCCCCCTGAAACTCTCACCCCCCAACTGTCAGGTCCAGTGACATCGCCTCGCCCCGTTACGGAAAGGGTTCCAGCCCCACTACATGTCACTGTAGCTGCTGATGTGAGATTCACTCCGCGATTGCTTCCACCAGTTCCAGCGCCTCTTCCATCAAGTGTGATGCTACCCGATGTACTGCTAACTGTACAAGCATCGAGTGCGATGCCATCATTCATTGTATCAAATCCACCACCAGTTCCTGTAATCGAAATGGGCCCACTAACTGTTGTGACAGCACTTGCTGCCCCAGTAATATTTACACCATTATTTGTGGTAGTCCCAAAATTACTTCCTGTTCCATTGAGTGTCACGCTCCCAGTGCCTATGCCTCGCACAATGGCAGAGGAATTAATAAAAATGCCATGATTCGAATCTATATTAAATCCACCGCCCAATCCGGTAATACTTATATTTGCAACGGTCGATTCAATAAGGGTTGCCGCTCCTGTAATATTGACACCATGGCATGAGGTTGTTCCAAATATGGACCCAGTCCCATTACAACTAAAGGTTCCACCCGTTAATGCCACTTCAGCACCATCAGAAAAGACGATTCCCTCGTTGGATGTGCCAGTACCGCCTCCATTTCCAGTTAAAGTGCAATTCCCAAAAAACATCACGATATCTGTACCCGCACCATCAACGAAAATGCCTTGATTAGAATCTGTTCCTAAGAACGCCCCTGTTCCTGTCATAATTAAATCTGATGTTCCACTGCAGGTCACACCGCCACCTGATATGATCGCAATTCCTTGGTTAGAAGTTCCTGCTCCTCTTCCCGTACCAGTGATTGTTACGGGATTGATACCTGCTGCAATATTACTAGCAACACCTGAAATTAAAACACCTGGACTTGTCCCCGTACCATTAGTGGATCCGAGGCCGGTGATCGTTATTGAAGCATCACCTGTTGCAACAACGCCGGCTCCTGAGAAAAAACCTACACCAAAGCCACCTGTCATCACTCCACCGCCAGTCCCTGAAATCACAATATTTCCATCTGTTCCTCGGATAAATGTCCCAAGTAGAGCATTTATCCCCGGGCAATCAAAAAAGCCCTGTGCTGCCCCTCCACCGAGAATTGTGATCGTGCCACTTCCCAAAGATTCGATGACTGTCGAACTCAATACAACGCCTTGGCTGCTAGATACTCCTCCACGTCCACTTCCTAAAAATGTAAGATTACCATCTACAACTTGGATGATTCCATCAGTAATACTTATACCTGTACAGCCAAATGACCCGATTTCCGAACCAAACCCACTGAAAACCATTGATAGATCGCCGGTCATGCCTATTGGCATGCCAATGCGGGTCGAAGCTCCTGTTATCACGAGTCCAGCTGAAGTTCCTGTTCCATTTCCAATTCCAGTAATCTCAATCTGTCCATTGACTGAAGCAATCGTTGCATCTGTAATTGAAATGCCGGTCTGTGAGGCTGATTCACCTGATTCTGCAGAAAGGAAAATGGCCCCTTCTGTTGAAGAGAGCGTTGCAGCTCCTATACTGATTCCATCATAAGCTCCAGTGGGATCAACCGTCGGTATATTTTCTATAAACATACTTCCAAGTGTCGTTGTGATAGATGCTCCCGACTCAATCACGACATTACGTCGACCAATTAGTGTAAGATCTGTCTGAGCTGTCCAACTTACACTCGCTGATCCAGCTACTGTAAGGGTCTCAGCACCTCCAAGTGTTCCATCTGCTGTTGAAATAGTTACATTTCCAGCACCCAAATTTGTGCTTAACACGGCATCATTAAATGTATTTGGAGGTGCATTCACAGCGCTTGAAATTGTCACTGGCCCCGGATCAAAATAGAGCGTGCCAAACTCTCCATTTTTTGAGCGCATATCGGCCAAACCTGTAACATAGAGCTCTTCAACCGCTGAAACTTCGGCAAAACCTCCATTTCCTTGATCGCCTAAAGCTTGGCAACTGATATTTCCATGGAAGCGTGTTGAAAAATCACCCCAGATAAAGACGTCGCCCCCATCGGATGCATATCCATTTGCTATCATCTCAGCACTGTTGTCGATGATGACATCGGTTGCACATACGGCAATCTTACCTGCCACATCACCAGAAACATCGAGCGTAGCATTTTCTGTAAGATGCACTGTTTCACCTTGAAGCGTAATCTCACCAGAGACCGCTGTTAAGATGCCATCGATAATTATAAAGTCATCTCCTTGAGATGACGCGTAGTTGATCGCATGTTCGAAAGGCTTTGTAAGATTCTCATCATAGGTAATGGGACGAATGAGAATACGCTCCTGCCCTTTAGGTCTAATGAGCACTTCACGCTCTGAAATCATGTTGATCGTATTCCCTTCGAGAGAGCCTTCATTTTTTATCTTCCTTGCAATGAAGATGATATCTCCTTCTGGACACCTGATAATTCCCTGGTTTGTGATTTCTCCATCTCTGGATGAAAATAGAAACTCTGTTCCATTTAAAAAATCATCATTTGGAATATCGGCCGTTGAGGCTAAAAAGCCGGCAGTTTCGATAAGAGCATTTGGGCCAATGAATAGGCCATTTGGGTTGATGACGTAGACGGCGCCGTTGGACTTGAGTGTTCCAAGAAGCTGACTGGCCTCATGACCTCTCACGCGATTTAGAACTGTGGATTTAGAACTTTCTTGGATGAATTGTAGGCATTCGCCTTGTGTAATGGAAAAATCTTGCCAGTTTAAAATGGCATTGCTTGAAGATTGAATATTGAGAATGTTCGGGTTAGTAGAGCTAGAGGAGACATTCCCGGCCTCCACTTGAAGGCCGGATGGTTGGGCAAATAAACTCATTACCCTTAATGACAAACAACAAATTATGTATGTCTTTTTATCCACTCGGAGTACTGTTAATTGTTAGTGTTCCACTACCTGTTGTATATACACTAGTTGTGGGATCGATGTAAACACCAACATTATCAAGTCCAGATCCATTGCCAGTTCCATTTAAAGTGATGTTTCCATCAATGGATGTGATTTCCACTGTTGTTCCGACGACAAAGACACCATTATTATTGTTTGTACCACTCCCGCCAGTTCCTGTGAGAGTAATATTTCCAGCAGACGCTCCAGTTCCCGTCGAAATGATATCAGAACCTTCGAGACGCACTCCCTGATTTAGGAATGTGGATCCATTGCAGGTTCCAGTAATTGAAATATCACCAAAGACGGTCGTAATTGAACTTCCAACTCCTGCAATAATGACTCCCATATTACAGGCTGTACCACCTTGACCATCTCCAATGAGGTCAATTGTTGCAGTATCATATGAAATAATCTTAGCATCCGATTCAAGACGAATCCCATAGTTAAACTCCTGAGTTCCACGCCCCGTTCCATTCATCGAGATTGAGCCAGTATTAGCAGCTATGTTAGCTCCACTTAGCATGATTCCATTATTATCATTAGAACCAAGTCCGCCAATGCCATTCATCGTGATCGCTGTCGCTGCTCCCCCTAAGACAAATGAGGAACTAGCACATTGAATTCCATAATTCATCTTGCCTGAGGCACTTGCGTTTCCTGTCATATTAACGGCCCCACCAGAAGCAGTGATTGATCCTAGCAAAGAAATTCCACAATTTGAATCAGCACCAGATCCTCCCGTGCCGGTCATCTGTATGGTTCCACTTTGACTTGAAACAGCTGCAAGGCAATAAATCCCTGCATTGTTATTTCCAGATCCATCTCCACCGCCTGTGCCTATCAATGTAAGATCTCCGCTTACTGTAGCAACTGTGCTAGTCTGCCCATTTATTGAAACTCCATAACACTGGTTCGAGCCATTGCCGCCTGTTCCATTGAATGTAAGTGTCCCTGTCCCAGTTGCTGCAAGCAAGCAATTGCCAATCACAGAAATCCCCGAATTTCCATCACTGCCATCTTGTCTTCCAAATCCTGTAAGCGATAAATTACCTGATTCTGTCACAATGTCTGCATTGATAAGTTGGATCTCTCCAATTGTAGTCCCGCCATAATTACCAACGCTTGCGGTCATATCACCGCCGCGTGGATAAATCGCAGATCCTTGTTCCATTCGAAAGTAGGCCACTCCAGCATCCCGATTTGAAACTGCTCCCGCATCATTAATTGTGATAGTCACATTCCCACCTTGAAGGCCGATAACATGTCCAGCTGTAAGCGTAACTGAGCGACCAGCTTGCAGGATCAGATCAAATGTACCCGAATTTACAGGGATGTTATCATCAATGATCAAGTCGGTATTCACCTGAATGGTCACATTTGCTGATTCTAAAGCTGTTGCAAGATCGCTTCCACTAATGATAACTGTTCCTCCTGCATCCGAGCTAAACGTATTGCCCGTTGCTGAAGCTGTTCCAGCTGAATTGATTACAGCGTTTTTAGGGTCGAGCAAAAGCCGTCCGGTATTTCCTTGAGAGCTGAGAAGGCTAACTGTACCTCTATATTCGAGAGCATTAGCACTTGAAATTTCAATCTCACCTCCATCTCCACCTTCACATCCTCCCACACATTCAGCGTGGCCATGAAAAGATGTTGCTTCGTCAGATAGAATCGTAATCGATCCACCGGACCCCATTTCCTGCCCATTAGCAAATAATTTTGCGGCTTTATTGACCACAACAGTACTTGTTCCGTTTTCTTCTCCAATGTAAATAGCGCCTCCGCCTTCTACACTTGAGACATCAAGAACTGCTCCATCCTCAAGATAGATCTCCTTTCCAAGAAGTGTGATCTCTCCACCAGGTGAGACGAGATTTCCTGCAATGGTGCATCTCCCCTCTCCAGAAGAAAAATGAATCTCCTTCGCTCTGCAATAGGTGTCTTTACCAACGAAAATCCCAGATGGACTTTTGAATGTAATACGACCATTTCCAATAATTGAACCTGAAATTTGCTTGGTTTCATCTTCAGAAATTAAAATCGTGAGATTTGATTCATCGCATGGTTGGATAAATTTAATCGTTTCTTCGTTTTCACAGTCGATATCCTGCCACTCAACAATGCAGTTATCTTCACAAGCCATTTCCATTGACGTGAGCATTTGAATGTTCACAAGCAATAGACACGCCGCTATTTTCAAAAAATTCATTGAAATCCTCAAAGGTTGTATTAAAAATTATCTCACGCTAATTGAGATTAAAATTTTTTTCAACTATCGATTGTGTGCGTCTTGAAAAAAGAGTGTGAATAAAAATAAATGCGACACCGAGTGAGATGGCGGCATCCGCAATATTGAAGACGGGAAAAGAATATCCCCAAAGATTGAAATAGAACATGTCGATGACATGCTGATAAACAAAACAGTCGATGACATTGCCTAAGGCTCCGCCAATAATCATAGCAAAGGGGATCATTCTTCCTCTAATCCTATTAAAGGCAAAGAGATAAATAATTAGAGCTGTAATGATAACGATGCGCATGAGCAGGAGGTAATCATGTTTCGAGGCTAACATTCCCCAAGCACCACCTCGATTGATTACATGGACAATAGAAAAATCAACCCCCATCCAGCCTCTAAAAACACCGATTCCGCCATAGGGAAAAAATGCTGAAGAGTATGAAGGGGGAATATTGAGATGAATCAAATATTTCGAAAGGGCATCAAATCCAATAATAAATAGGATGATAAGAAATAGTCTGCCCCTTCTTAGTGTCATAATTGTCCTTTTTCAAACTTTTCTTGTGCAGCAACAGTCATCGTTGCATAAGGAATCGCGTCTAATCGCTTGCGTGGAATTTCATCGCCACTGATATCACAAACTCCATACGTTCCCGCTTCGATTTTTTCAAGAGCACGTTCAATCTGCCTTAGAATTGAAAACCCCTTATTTGACACTTCTAGTGTAATTGTTCTGACGAAATCATCCGTTCCCTCATCCGCTTGATGTTGAGAGTATCCCTTGGGTTCTTCAGTTGATTTCACATCTTCTTTCACACTTCTCAGGGAACCATTCAGTTGATCTCTAAGCTCTTCGAGACGCTTCTTATATTCTGCGATCTCACTTTTTTTTAGCGACATATCTAATTCCTGTTCAATTATTCCGATGCAACCGTTTGGTGAATTGCATCCATCAGTTCATCTACATCCTTAAAACGACGATACACACATGCAAAGCGGATATAGGCAATTGTATCGACATCTTGCAGTCTTTTCATTGCCATCTCTCCTATCATGGTTGTACTGATTTCTCGGACTTGTTTTTCCATCAACTCTGCGGCTATCTCTGAGGCAATGCCTCTAACTTGATCGTAGCTAATTCTCGTATGCCTTGATGCAGAAGAAAGCCCTTTTATTAACTTTTCAAGATCAAAGTCTTCATAACTCCCATCTCGTTTTTTAACCTGAATAATCAAATCGACCGTTTCAAATGTGGTGAAGCGACGTGCACATTTTAAACACTCGCGTCGTCTGCGAACAGCATTTAAGTCACCCGCATTCCTAGAATCTGTCACTTTTGACTCTTCGTGGCTACAAAAGGGACATTTCATTAAAACCTCAGATCAGAACAGATTATTTTTTTCTTTATTCTTAATAAAAGCCCGAAATAAAAGCCAGGACATATGTCAATTCGGAGGAAGTGGGATTCGAACCCACGATACGTTTTCACGCATACACGCTTTCCAAGCGTGCTCCTTCGGCCACTCGGACACTCCTCCACGAGGACGGATTATATTGCACCAGGTTAATAGATTTCCATTGCAAAATGAGAGCAAAAGAAGGAAAATAGATGTATGAAACGAATTTTTATACCTTTTTTCTCCCTTATTTTGCTTTTAACAGGCTGCAGCTCTGCTCCTGAAAAAACTGCGCCCCTTATCGTTGTTAGCGTGCCACCTTATGTTAAATTTGTTGAAATCATCACTCAAAATAAATTTGATATAAAAGCAGCCATCACTTCAGAGCGTAATCCCCACACCTATGAACCCCCTCCTCGAGAAATTAAACAGTTGGAAAACGCTTCGATCTGGATCGGTGTCGGCGAACCTTTTGAAAAAAAGATGATTCAGGTGTTATCCGATCACAACCCCAATCTCAGGATCGTCAACCTTTCAAAAGAAATCGCTCTGCCTCACACCTGTTTCGAAGGTTGCCACCATCATCATGGAGAAGATCTCCATATTTGGATGAGTCCAAAATTGGCAAAAGAACAAGCGAAAGTGATCGCAAAAACTTTGATCGCTCAATTTCCCGATGAAAAGGAAAATTTTGAAGAAGGGCTGAATACGCTCTTATCTAAACTCGATACGCTCGATCAAAATCTCACCGAGATTTTAAAACCCTTCAAAGGAGACGCGATTTTAGTCTCCCACCCGGCCTTTGGATATTTTTGCAATGCTTACGATCTCTTGCAAATCTCGATCGAATGTGAAGGGAAAGCCCCAAAACCACGCGATCTCGAACACATCCTCCATGAAGCCAAGCATCACCATGCACGCTGCGTGCTATTGCAAGTCCAATTTAACACACAAGGTGGAATTCTCATTGCAAAAGAGCTCGATCTCCCCTATTTTGAAGCCAATCCATTAGCAGAAGATTATTTTTCCAATTTACAACACATTGGGGAGTTGATTGCAGGAAGTCATTAAGTTTGACCAAGTCTTTTTTTCATACGATACCATTCCCGTTCTAATAAATGTCTCACTGGCAATCCAAGAAGGAGAATTTATTGGAATCATCGGTCCCAACGGCGGCGGTAAAACCACCGCGTTAAAACTCATGCTCGATTTTCTAAGCCCGGATCGTGGGAGTGTAAAAATTTTTGGATCGGACCCTAAAACCATGTGGGAAAACGTTGGCTATGTTCCACAAATGATGGATTTCGATGAACAATTCCCTATTTCTGTGCTTGAAGTCGTACTGATGGGATCACTCTCAAAAGCATCCTGGTGGGGCCATTTTCCAAAACGTGAAATTGAAAACGCCCACCAAACACTAAAAACCGTCGGACTCTATGAATTCAAAGATCGCCCCTTCGGATCACTGTCTGGAGGGCAAAAACAACGCGCCTTGATTGGAAGAGCACTTATTTCTCACCCAAAGCTGCTTCTTTTGGATGAACCCACAGCAAATGTCGATCCCCACGTCCAAAAAGACATTTATGAGCTTCTAAAAACCTTAAAAAAATCGATGACAATCCTTTTAGTTTCGCACGATTTTGAGATGCTCATCAAACATGTCGACCGCATTCTCTGTTTTCAAAAAGAAGTTTCCTCTCTCCTCCCAACACAAGTATGTGAACATTTCGCCCTCGGGCTCTATCATCCCCCACTGGGAGGTAAAAATGAGCCTTGAACTCCTCGGAACATTTTTCACAACCCTCATCGCACACCATTTTTTACGCATGGCCCTGCTCGCGGGATGCACCGCTTCGATCGCAAGTGGCGTTGTCGGTTCATACGTCGTCGTCAAAAGAATTGTTTTTATTAGCGGAAGCATCGCTCACTCCGTACTCGGAGGAATGGGTCTTTTTCTCTTTTTAAAACGCACCTATGGATGGGATTTTCTCGAACCCATATATGGAGCCATTTTAGCAGCGATCCTCTCCGCATTTTTAATTGGGTGGATTCACCTTTATTATAGGCAAAGAGAAGACACCGTCATCGCCGCTCTATGGGCATCAGGGATGTCCCTTGGAGTCATCTTTATCTCGCTGACTCCAGGATATAATGTCGAATTATTAAATTTTTTATTTGGTAATATTTTATGGGTCAGCCACGTTGACATCTATACCCTGCTCGGCCTCGATGTTCTCGTTTTAGCCCTCACATTTATTTTTCATCGCCGTTTTCTAGCCATTTGTTTCGATGAAAAGCAATCTGCCCTTCAGGGAATACGCGTCAAACCCCTCTATTTTCTCCTCCTTTCACTCGTAGCACTCACCGTTGTTTTGCTCATCAAAGTCGTCGGAGCCATTCTCGTTATAGCGTTCCTATCCCTTCCTGCGGCCATTGCAAATACCTTTACGCAGCGTCTTTCAAAGATGATGCTCTTTGCAAGTATCCTTGGAATCGCCTTCACCCTCATCGGCATTTATCTCTCCTATATTCTCAACTGGCCATCCGGTGCAACCATCGCACTGACCACAACAATTATTTACCTTTTAAACCTTCTTCGACTAAAAAAATAACTTACATTGATTGAAATCTCTTAATTCCTTATGATCATTCCTTTTATCACCTCACGGGAGGTCAAATGTACGCTATAATCAAAACAGGTGGAAAACAGTACCGGGTCCAACAAGGTGATGTCATTGAAGTTGAACTTCTTAAAAATGAAGAAGGCCAGGTCGAATTCAAAGAAGTCTTATTTTTTAATGATGGAAGCTCTGTCAAAATAGGTGTTCCTGTCGTCGAAAATTGTCTTGTCAAAGGAGAACTTATGGGTGAAATTAAAGGCCCTAAAGTGATCGCTTTTAAGTACAAGCGCAGAAAAAATTATCGACGTAAGGTTGGACACAGACAGCGCTATTCACGCGTTAAAATTACTGAGATTTCAGGCGCAAGCTAAAGGAGATAAGACATGGCTCATAAGAAAGGCCAGGGGTCAAGTCGTAACGGTCGTGATTCGAACGCCCAAAGACTCGGGCTCAAGGCTACTCATGGACAATTTGTAACAGCAGGAAGCATTCTCGTTCGCCAAAGAGGGACGAAATGGCATCCAGCAAAGAACGTAGGACGTGGAAAAGACGACACTCTTTTTGCCCTAATGGACGGTATCGTCACTTATCGCAAATCAAAAAAGACCTCCGTCTCAATCCAGCCAGCCCCATAACTCATGTTCACTGACTCGGTCAAACTCAAACTTTTCGCCGGAAAAGGCGGCAACGGTGTTGTCGCCTGGAGGCGTGAGAAATACATCCCTAAAGGCGGTCCCTACGGAGGGAACGGTGGACAGGGCGGATCAGTCTATTTCAAATGCAATTCCCAAATTTACTCACTTGATCAATACCGCAATAAACGGCAGCTTCGCGCTGAAAACGGACAATCAGGTGGATCCAATCGCAAACAAGGGCGGCACGGAAAAGACCTCATCATAGAAGTCCCGTGTGGAACGCTCATCAAAAATGCCGAAACACAAGAAATCCTCTACGATCTTACAGAAGAAAATGAACAAGTAGAACTCTGTAATGGAGGGCGCGGTGGTATTGGCAACTTCTTTTTCAAAAGCCCAACCAACCAAGCTCCCAACAAATGCACACCTGGAAAACCCGGCCAGGAAGCCGACATCGAACTCGAACTTAAACTCATCGCAGACGTCGGTTTTTTAGGCATGCCGAATGCTGGAAAATCTACCCTTTTATCACACATCGCCCCAACGCAAGTCAAAACAGCAGCCTATCCCTTTACAACGCTCCGTCCCAATCTCAGCTACCTGCAGTTTGATGACTACTCACGCATCTATCTTGCTGACATCCCAGGCATTATCAAAGATGCCCATCAAAACCGCGGTCTTGGCCTTTCTTTCCTAAGACATATTGAAAGATGTTCCGTTGTCATCTACATCATCGATGCCTCTGGCATTGATGGAAGAGATCCCTTTGATGATCTCATCACCCTGCAAGAAGAAGTTGGCAAATACAATTCCGAGATTCTTAAAAAGCCCTTTCTTATCGCCCTGAACAAAATCGATTGCGAAGAATCTGCCGAAAATCTCATCGCCTTTCGAGAGAAATTTCCCTCTGCTCTCCTTACAGAAATCTCAGCCCTGAAAGGAGAAGGAACACCCCATCTCATCGAGCGTATGCGTGCCCTTGCACAGAAAGACGGCAAGCGCTTCACATAACAGAGCACCATCCTGCCACTCCCTCCGGCAAAGCAAAGTGATCATTTGGTGAGTAATAAGCCTCTGGATCAGCAACAACCTCTTCAATCTCTCGCCCTCCAAAATCGCTACATTGCCCAGCAGAATCCGTATCCATGTGAAAATGAAGAATCATAATTCTACCATTGAGAGGCATAACAAATCGCGTCCCGTGACTAGGAGTGCTGAAGATCGTTACTGGGAATAGATATTGAGTAGGTTTATCCATATCATCCTCCCAAAGAATCAAAGGAGCAACAAACTTCTCAGATGTTACATGGTTTCCATTGGTTTCTGGATGCTTGAACGGATGCATCTTTCTACCTAGATTAATTTCAACAGTAGCAGTCCCAATCATCTTTTTTTCAACAAATGCTTCTGTCTTTTCCATC
Source organism: Chlamydiota bacterium (assembly GCA_021772315.1). Classification (GTDB taxonomy): domain Bacteria; phylum Chlamydiota; class Chlamydiia; order Chlamydiales; family Simkaniaceae; genus JAJFMF01. The sequence continues at coordinate 679,445 of JAJFMF010000008.1, read as the reverse complement.
AATTCCCCCACCATAGCAACAGTCATCTGTGTGAAGTCTCTTTCTGATATTTCTTTAAAAAAAGAAAGTCCATTCACTAATTCCCGAGTATCTCTAGCTCCAATGACCCCAGAAACATGCCCAATTCGCTCAACAACATTATCCTTAATTCGTTGGATCCCCCCTTGAATATAGTCTGGGATAGAAAATCCTCTTCCTGCCGAAATCACATTTACTGCAGCCATATTTACCTCCATAAATTCAACTGAAGCAGCAAGTATATTACACAAAAAATTTGAAATCAAACAACAGGTGAACTTAAGGAGGCAATTCAAACCTGCAGTTATTTCTATAAATAATTTATTTGCTCAAAATATGATTTAAGATTTCATTGAATTGCTTTGGGTGGGTCCAAAAAGGAATATGATGAGCGTGAGACATTGGATGAATGTGCACGTTAGGATTTAGTTGTTTAAAGCTTTTGAAAGCAGCCGTAGGCACGCACTCATCCTCTTCACTGAGAATTAAATCAATGGGACAAGCAATGGATTGAAATTCTTCCCTGAGATCAGTTGCATCGCAAATATCGACACCCTTCATGTGTGCATTTGGATCGACCCTAGAGCTGTCAAGTAACCGAACAAGTCTTTCGTATGCATCTGGTTTTGGGTTGAAGTCAGCAAATTCATGCGCATAATAATCCTCCAGAAAAGCCCGCACTCCAATTTGCTTAACCTTTACAAAGTTGGCTTTAAACCCTGGCTTGGGCACACCAATCCAGTTATCCTCCTCCACAAATTTTGGACTCGTTGCAATCCCGATAAACCTCTTCACCCTTTCAGGGTGTCTTGCAGCAAGTGACATGCTTACAAGTCCTCCAAAAGACCAGGCGATGTAAATCGCCCGCTTCGGTAAAGAGGGAAGGAGAATATCCGCTATCTCATAAATGTTTGTGATCTGGGAATCCCAGTCACTTTGTCCACAACCTGGCAGATCTATATTTGTGATACGGAAACGATCAGATAACAAATCAACAATTGGCTGCATCACCTGGTGATCATGAGTCCACCCATGCAAAATGACAATCTCTTCTCCGTTTCCGCTTACTTCTTTATTAATCATAGGAAGAGATGGGGGGCAATTGCCTGTAATTTTTCAATTAATAATTCCATCGTCTCATCCAAATTCTCTGATGAATTAATCGTGATTTCAGCTCTTGTGGGGATTTCAAAAGGGTCGCTAATACCCGTAAACTGCTTAATTGTTCCAGCTCGAGCAGCGGCATATAAACCTTTTGCATCTCTTGCTTCACAAACCTCAAGAGGTGTATCAACAAAAACTTCAATATACTGACCTGCATTCGAAATGATCTCTCGATTGGCGAGACGATCGTTTTCATAAGGCGCAATATTTGCACAAATACATATGCCACCTGCCTCTGCAATTAAAGAAGAGATAAAACCAATGCGTCTTACATTAATCGAACGATCTTCCTTAGAAAAACCCAATTTATTCGATAAATATTTTCGAATAATATCCCCATCGAGAATCGTCACTGCTTTATCCTGCACAGCTTGGAGTTGCTGTTTTAAGGCTAGGCTTAGAGTGCTTTTTCCTGCGCCAGAGAGCCCCACAAAATAAATGCAAGTCCCTTTAGAATTTGTATATTCATTTCTAAGCAAATCCACGACTTCTGGATACGAAAACCAAGACGGGATTTCTTGATCATTTAGTAGCATCTGCCTAAATTGCGTTCCAGAGATGTAGCAAGCATTGTCACTATCACCCACCTCGGAACTAGGGACATATTTTTCCTGATTTTGATCATACACAATCATCTCTGAGGCAATAATTTCGATCCCTATTTCATCCTTAAATTGATCAAGCAATTTATGCGCATCATAGGGGCCAAAAAATGAGTTTCCATCTTTTTTTTTAAAAGAAGGCCCAGCGTGATCGCGACCAACAATAAAATGCGTACAACCATAATTTTTTCGTATGAGAGCGTGCCAAAGAGCTTCCCTAGGACCCGCCATACGCATAGATAAAGGCAAAAGCGATATCATCATTTCATCTGCAGAATAATACTTTAGTAGCTTTTGATAACATTTGACACGCGTATAATGATTGATGTCCCCTGGTTGCGTTGTTCCCACGACAGGATGCAGAAGGAGTTTTGCATCTTCACCAACTTTTCCCATACAGAGCGCAATAAGCGCCATATGAGCCCGATGGAGAGGGTTTCTTGTCTGGAATCCGATGATCTTTGTCCATCCATTTTTACAAAAATAATCTTTACACTCTCTGGGAGTCCTTCGCTCTTTAGAAAAATCAAAATGTTGAGGCAGTGCAATTTTTCTTAGTTTTCCACCAATATAGTATTGATCCTTTCGAGCCAAGATTTTTTGAATCATTGGGTGATTATCATCTGTTGTACCATATACCGATACGCACTCTTTTTCCAAATTTGGAAGGTAAACTTCCGAAATATCAAAGATTGCCACAGGATAACTTTGATCATCAATAATCGTGAAATGACCGACCTGTTCAAGCTCAAGGGCTTTTTCTTTATCCATTGGGAAGACGATAGGTATCGGCCAAACAGATCCATCCTTCAATCTCAGACGCTCCAATACACTATGATAATCCTCGCTGTCCAAAAACCCATCTAACGGAGCAAATCCTTCATTTAACAGCAACTCAACATCGCAAAGCAAATCTCTTTCCACATGCACTTGCGGGTAATTTCTGGCCTCCATTAGAATAGAATCAGCAAACAATCCGCTATAGAAAATGCAAGCGACAAGGAATAATTTTTTCATGATCAGAAAACTCCATTTAAATTGACCATTTAGTAGATTATTTTCTAGATATTGTCAATCCACATTGAAAAATATCTATCAAACTTTTACCTTGTCGATTTTTACAATCTCAAAAGGATAGGTTCCATTGAAAACACTCTTCTTTATATTTTTATCATTCATATCAATTCAATTAGTTGGACGAGACCACTCAGGATACTATAGATATTTTATCGGAAAAAATGGAACGCATAACGTTTGTTTGGTAAATGCACCAAAAAATGCTTCCTCTTCTTTAAGAAAATATCTATTTGACAGTTGTTCCTATGAAGAATCCTCAAAGCAACCAGTAGATAATGATTTCATAACAGTTTTTTGCGCAAGGAACCCCATGTATAGGGCTTATTCAATCTACTTTGAAGTGATGAAGCTACGACCTGATGGAGACCCGAACATCACAAAAGCCACCGAGTTTTATAAACATCGGGCTGATTTAACCCGTTCATTTGAAATCTTTTTAGAAGAGATTGAGAATAACTTTTATGATGCACACATCTCTCACCAGCATCTATTTTTAGAAAAAAACCACCTGCAATTTTCAGACCTCGATTTTATTTTTCTTTTTGAGGAGCTCGAATCCGACCTGAACATCTTTGAACAGATCTTTCCCCTGACACTCAAAAAGCGCTGTTTTGTAAGAGGTCAACTTGATCAAAAGACAATATTGCACGAATTTATTGACTCAAACCCACGTATACAAGCTAAAATCCGACAGTTATGGGCAAAAGACTTTGAGTTTTACGAAGAAGCCAAAGAAGCGCGAGAAGCAATCCTCAACAATCTAGCCCCCATTGAGGGATAAATATTTTGGTGGGAAAAGTTTCTTCATTGCATGTTGCATGCTTCTCCAAGCCCCTTGAGTCCCTCAGCGTGAAGTTCTGCAGCTTCCCTTGCTGTAGACTGAAAACTTTCACTTTGAGGAACTTGAGCTTGGAGACCTTTTCTCTCTAACGCTTCAACCAAATTGCCAAGTAACTGGCTATTTGCTAGCTCAGCTTGAAGGATTCTGTTCATTTCTTCTACATTGCCAGCCGAAGCCGCTCGCATACGCTGAATTTCAAACTCCTTGTCTCTTTTAAAAGTTGCTTCAAAACGCAATTGCAATTCCTCTGAACTCAATGCACCCAATTCTGAAGGGCTTTCAGAAGATCTAGCAAGTGGCACTCTAATCTCGGGATGCATTTCTTGACCTGCACGAATAACTCCCCTCATAACATGTGCAACGACGTCTGCCGAAGTAGAAGAGGAATCAAAAACACCCGCCCCTCCATTTGAAGCTAGTTCAAGATTTCGTTTCCCTTCCGCTATTAATGATTCACCCATTTTTTTCATTCGCCCTTGAAATTCATCTCTGCTCACTTGGCTTTCGTCTTGCACTGTAGGGCCTGCTTTTTCCTCTTTTATAAGACGAGCTGAAAGCGAAAGATCATCTGATGAGACTACGAGGCTATATGTTTGACCGATTTCAAATGCTTCTGGAATTTCTAATCTAACATCTCTATCGCTTCTTCGGACGGTCTGTTGCTTGGTGATTTCACCTGTAGAAGAATCCATGATCTTAGGACCAATTGGTCTACCCATTTCAAAAAGACCAACTCTAACTGTGAAATTATGGATCTGCTCGATAGTCACACGCAATGACTCAGGAGACGTTTTTTTTGCTACTCCCATTTCATGGTATCTAAGGCAAGTAAAGGGGAATTTTTGTGCTCCAGCTGGATTTATATTTTCGGGAAGATGCACACTGATCTTGGTTTTTGCGCCTTTAAATACTAAATCGACTACTCTAACATCTAAACCGCTGCGAGAACTACCGCCACTGCTTGTATTTGGACCTACCCAAGCAAAATTTACAATTATTTTATCACTTACGGATGCAGATGCCATAGATCTCCTTACAGGATGGTTTTTAAAAGTTTCGGTAAAGAACCATACCCGTTCATGCAGATTGACTCCACAAAAACCTTGCAGAATGAGTTATCTCGACAAGGACAATATGAATAAGACGGTGGAGGCTAGTTCCAGCATGGGGAAGGATATTTTGGTGGGGAAAGCAAGCAGAATGAGTTATCTCGACGAGGGCAGTATAAAAAATACGGCGGAGGAGAGAGAATTTATTCTGCGCCGCTTTTCACCCAAAATATGGCTAGAGTCGGAATCGAACCGACGACACAAGGATTTTCAGTCCTCTGCTCTACCAACTGAGCTATCCAGCCTGAGTTTAACCTGGGTTTTGGGTGAACTTAAAAGATAGAAGGTTGGAGGATTTTTCGCAATTAATTTCCGATGGAGATCATATCTTTGATGATTTTGATGGATTCTTCCATTTGGAGATCAGTAACGCCGAAATTTCGCTTGTTTTTGAGTGAGGCTTCACGATTGATGACTTTAAGATAGAATTTGAAGTTTTCATTATTTTTTAGGCGTTCGGTGCTGTTTTGATTGAGTGTGGGCAACATTTTTCGCCATTTCGTTTCTCTTTTTTGCAGATAAGGAACGACGTTTTGGGATTTTTCTAGGGCCATTATTTCTTTATATTGAGAGGAAATATGGTCTCCTTGCAGAGGAAATTCGAGATAACGCTCCCCTATGCGATAGGGAGAAAAGGCGGTGGGAATGATGATATCTGCTTGAACGCCTTCGATTTGTGTTGAGCGTCCGGATATGGTATAGTATCTTCCAACGGTTACTTTATAAAAACTTGTGGCTGCGGGATCTGTCAGTGTTTGATATTGCATCGATCCTTTTCCATATGTCCGCTCATCCCCTGCAATCAGAGCAATCCCATAATCCTGAAGTGCTTGGGCAACAATCTCAGCTGCTGACGCAGAAGCTTTGGATGAGAGAAGGATGAGGGGCCCTTGATAGTAATGGCGTCCATCGAGTTTTCGTAGATATTTCATTTCCCCATTGGCATATTTTGAGATAACGACAACTCCTTGGGTCATGAAAAGCCCGGCTACCTTCACTGCTTGTGAAAGGAATCCTCCAGAATTTTCTCGAATATCGATCACTAACCCTAGTAAATTACCCCGCTCTTTTAGGTCTCGTAACGCTTCTCTTAGGTCTTTTTCACTAGTGACTGTGCTACCATTATCATAAAACCCGGGCAGAACAATCTTGCCTATGATTCCTTCTCCATACGGCTCAAATGTATAATGGAGCCTTTCATTATCCATTACAATTTTTTCCCGCTTGAGGAGTAGGGGGCCAATTTTAGTTTGATCTCTTTTAAATTGAAGCTTGATGTCATCTCCGCTGCTTCCACCTAAAATATTAAGAATTTCTTCATAAGAGAGGATTTCTACGCTTTTTCCGTTTAATTCGGAAAGTTTATCCCCTTTTTTAATTTTTTTTGAACGGTGAGCCGGTCCGCCTAACACTAAATCGGAGATATATATGCCGTCATATTCTTCCTGCAGGACAACTCCAATCCCTTTATATTCTTTTTTTAAACTTGTTCGGATTTCTATAGCCTCTTCAGGACTATAGTAGCCTGTATGCGCATCGAGACTCTTAGCGAATGCCTTAAGGGTGTGAAGTGTCAGATAATGCCCTTCAAGCTTCTTATTTACATGGAGATACGCTTCTTCATGTTTTTGTTTTTTTTGATCCCAAAATTGGAGCATTTTTAGGGATTCTTCTGATGAAATTTCTTTTAGGCCGCGAAGTTTAACATATCTATATACAACCCGTTGCATTTCATTCTGGATCTTTGCACTGAGCATTTCTTCATTTTTTGGATAGGAGATCTTTCTGATGTGTTTAATTTCCTCTTCTTGATAGGAAAATTGTTCCATCAGCTCTTGTCTGATCTCCCGATGACGCATGATCGCTTTCTGAGCTAGGCCATTCAACTTTTTAAAATGGGCAAAGTCCCCATTTTGAAACGCTAGGGTAATCTGTTTTGTCTGATTTTGATTTAAATCAAGAAAAAGATTAAATTCATCTTCAAGAAGATACGACTTAGAACGATCGAATTGTTGGAGATATAACTTTGTAACCCTGACGGTAATTTTCGGTGTAAACTCTTTATTTTCTACATGATATGTAAAGAGTTTATCCATGGTTGGCATGATATCATTGGGCTTTAAATAATTCGAGACCGCACAGAGCGGTATAGCAGTACAGATTAGAAGCCATCTAATTAAATGTCTCAAATTACCCAACATAATATAATTACCTTATTTATTAATAAATATTACTTAATAGTATTAATTTGAACAATTAGTTTTAAATAATTAATGATTCGTATTTAAATAGATAAATCAAAAGGGTTTGAGAAGAAAATCTAATTTTGCTTCAAAGATCTCTTGATGTGTTGCAAATAATTATGACACCAGTTATATTTTTTCTGTTTAAAACCGCGATGTTCTGTGGTTAAAAAACACTTTCTTTTTTTTGAAAACCAAGGAGAATGGCGCACATGCCTACACTTAATCAACTGATACGCAACCCCCGCAAACCGAAAGTAAAGCGTAAAAAGTCCCCTGCATTGCAAAAATGCCCTCAAAGACGTGGCGTTTGCCTTCAGGTCAAAACAAAGACACCTAAAAAGCCAAACTCAGCCCTTCGTAAGGTCGCATGGGTTCGCTTATCCAATGGTCAAGAAGTGATCGCCTACATTGGTGGAGAGGGTCACAATCTTCAAGAACACAGCATTGTCCTCGTTAGAGGAGGAAGAGTAAAAGATCTACCTGGTGTACGTTATCACATCGTCCGCGGAGCCCTCGACTGTGCTGCAGTTAAGGACCGTAAACAAGCTAGATCAAAATATGGTGCGAAACGCCCCAAGTAATTTAAAACACCAAGGAAAGATTCATGTCTAGAAGACGTCGCGCAACAAAACGAAAAATTTCACCAGATCCAGTTTACAACAGTGATACGGTTGCAAGATTTATTAATAAAGTTATGGTCGGTGGCAAAAAGTCTCTCGCAACAAACATTGTTTATGGGGCCATTGAACGATTTGCAAAAAAAATCAATGCTGAAGATCCTCTTGCAGCCTTTGAAAGGGCACTGGAAAATGCAATGCCTACTCTTGAGGTAAAATCACGCCGTATTGGAGGAGCAACCTACCAAGTACCTATCGAAATCGCACCTCATCGCCGTTCTTCACTTGCGATGAAATGGATAATTAAACATTCTCGCGATAAAGCAGGAAAAAGCATGGCTGATAGCCTCACAATGGAACTCGCTGATTGCTTTAATAATCAAGGTTCTACAATCAAAAAGAAAGATGATACACACCGCATGGCAGAAGCGAACAAAGCTTTTGCTCACTACAAATGGTAACCGGATAGAGGAGAAGCATGTCACAGAGACCAAAAGAAGATCAACTAGATAAAGTGCGCAATATTGGCATCATGGCCCATATTGATGCTGGAAAAACGACCTGTACAGAACGTATTCTTTATTACTGTGGGCGTGTCCACCGCATTGGAGAAGTACATGAAGGTGCTGCGACAATGGACTTTATGGAGCAGGAACAAGAACGTGGTATTACGATCACGTCAGCTGCGACAACTGTTTATTGGGAAGGAAGCAAAATCAATATCATTGACACTCCTGGTCACGTTGATTTTACTGTTGAAGTAGAACGCTCTCTCCGTGTTCTGGATGGCTCTGTTGCAGTCTTTAGCGCCGTAGATGGTGTTCAACCCCAGTCTGAAACTGTTTGGAGACAAGCTGATCGTTACAACGTCCCACGTATTGCTTTTGTCAATAAAATGGATCGTGTCGGAGCGGATTATTTCTACTGCATCGACAGTATGAGAGAAAAACTCGGCGCCAATGCCTTTGCTGTACAACATCCTATCGGTTCAGAAAATGACTTTAGAGGGATGGTTGACCTCATCAAAATGAAAGCCTACATCTTTAAAGATGAAACGATGGGCGCTGAATACATTCTCGAAGACATCCCTGCAGACATCAAAGACAAGTGTGAAGAGCTCCGTGCCAGCCTTCTTGAAGAGCTAGCAACTGTAGATGAAACAAACGAAGTATTTATGATGAAGGTCCTTGAAGACCCTGATTCACTTACAGAAGATGAAATCCACACTGTGATCCGACAAGGCGTTATCTCGAATAAAATTAATCCTGTTCTTTGTGGAACTGCTTTCAAAAACAAAGGAATTCAACCCCTTCTCGATGCAATTCTTAAATGGATGCCCTCCCCTCTAGATAGAGGAACTATCAAAGGGATAAATGTCGATACTGATGAGGAAATGAAACTCGAACCTAAGGATGATGCCCCCCTTGCAGCACTTGCTTTCAAAGTGATGACAGATCCATATGTTGGTAGACTGACATTTGTTCGCATCTACTCTGGAACATTAAAGAAAGGGATGACCCTCATCAACACCACGAAAGGGAAAAAAGAACGTATTTCCCGTCTTCTAGAAATGCATGCGAACCAACGCAAAGATCGAGATGAATTCTATACAGGTGATATCGCCGCATGTATTGGACTTAAAAACACATCTACTGGGGATACACTCTGCGCTGAATCTCAACCTCTTTTACTAGAAAAGATGGAATTCCCAGAACCTGTTATCTCTATGGCAATTGAGCCTAAATCAAAACCTGATCGTGAAAAACTTTCAATGGCTCTTAGTGCTCTTTCAGAAGAAGATCCAACGTTCCGTGTTTCTACAAATGAAGAAACAGGACAAACCATTATTGCTGGAATGGGTGAACTGCATCTCGATGTTCTAAAAGATAGAATGATGCGCGAATTTGGCGTCGAAGCAAATGTAGGTAAACCTCAGGTTTCTTATAAAGAAACAATCACACAACCTGGAAAGTCTGAGACAAAATATGTCAAACAAAGTGGTGGTCGTGGTCAATACGCTCACGTTTGTCTTGAAATCGAACCAAATGAAACAGGTAAAGGAAACGAAGTTGTCAGTAAAATTGTGGGTGGTGTCATTCCTAGAGAATACATTCCTGCTTGTATCAAAGGGGTTGAAGAAGGACTTACCTCTGGTGTTCTTGCTGGATATAATCTCGTTGATACCAAGGTTGCAATTGTTTTCGGGTCTTTCCATGAAGTTGATTCAAATGAAATGGCCTTTAAAATCTGTGCATCGATGTCGATAAAAGAGGCTGCAAGGGCGAGTAAGCCAGTCATTCTCGAGCCAATCATGAAGGTCGTTGTCACCACACCAGAAGCATCTCTTGGAGATGTAATGGGTGATATTAATCGCCGTCGCGGTAAAATCATGAATCAAACAAGTGCAAAAGCGGTGATCATTTTCGAAGCAGAAGTCCCCTTAAGCGAAATGTTCGGTTACTCGACACAATTACGCTCATTAAGCTCAGGCCGAGCCAACTATACGATGGAGCCAGGCCATTTCGAGCGCGTTCCTACTAAGATACAAGAAGAAATAATGAAGAAATAAGGTCTAAAAAAATATGGCAAAGCAACAGAAAAAGAAAATCCGTATCCGCCTTAAAGGATATGATCAACGCGTTCTCGACCGTTCAACAGCTGATATTGTCGAAACAGCAAAGCGCACAGGTGCTCGTGTTGTGGGACCTATTCCCCTACCGACTAAAAGAGAGATCTATACCGTTCTCCGCTCACCCCATGTCGATAAAAAGTCACGAGAGCAGTTTGAGATGCGCACACATGTACGCCTTCTAGATATCATCAACCCTACTCTTGATACGATCGATAAACTCAAAGTATTACCTGTTGCGGCTGGTGTAGATATCAAAATCAAAGCCTAGAAATAGAGGATTTAAATGGCTGTTAGTGGTGATTTTTCTCAAGAATTGATCCCAAGAGAACTAACAGCATTAAACACGACTAAAGGCCAAATAAACGTCTATCTACAGGGAAATCGTTGGATAGCAATAGTAGATGACACTGGATCTCTTACAAGACGTGTCTACCGCTATTGCCTTCTTTGTGGAAAAAATCGTTTTAGTGATAAAGCCTGGGAAGATCAAAAATCTAAACACGAATTGCTCAGAAATGCTTCTCACTTACATAAGTGTTCCAAATGCTCACCCGAGAAATTAGAACTCCTCCCGAAGATCTTTTTCAACAATACATCAACAGAATCACAGCTCGTTCTAGCGATTAACACCCATGATGATGATCCCTTCCGATTTTCAACCTTTAATCTAGAAGCGTTGAATGTACAAATTATGCTACGTCATCCGATTAGAAGTCGTAGAAAACAACCACAAGAAAACTTTGTTCTTATCAAGAAAAAGACCCCAACCTCCCAATCTAAAAGAGGGAATTTCTTTCGAAACGTTATAAAAAAGTGGTTTTAATCACTTAAGTTGATTTAAGAGGATTGCTAGGTCATCTTCAACAAGAGGAAGAGCACTTTGCTCATTTGGAATCTCTAAACATTGCATGAGATTTGCGTCAAAACTTTGGTAATCTTTCAAAATGCGCTTTCCAAGCCCTTTGGCAAGGTTTTTAAGGGCTTCGCGGTCATTTTCGATCTGCTGTAACAAGTCCTTGATTTGATCGCCTGCAGGTGCATTACGATACTTTTTAAGCCGCAACACGACATCATTTAAAAGTCTAATCATTTGATTTTTTTCTTTTTCCATACTTTGCTCAATAGTTTGGATAGGGATCATCGGAGTAGATTTCATCATAAGGTGGCGGGAAGGTCACTTTAAGATATTTCCCAATCACTTTTCCATTGCTTACTACGATAAAATAACGTCTCTGTTCAATAACCTGGTCACCCATGCGAATACGTTCGATATATTCATAGACATACGTGTTTTCCCCGCGAGTATTAATGGAATAAGGTTGACCATGCTTTTGAATGATTGCACTCACCTCTGTACCTGGTAAGATGTCAGCAAAATCTTCGCGCGTCATGATATCAGAACGCCCTTGGCACCCAATGATAAATAACATCAAGATGGGGACGATCAGGTGTTTTATGTTACTTCTTTTTGTTGCCATATCTTCCCATGAATTTCTGTGCGAAAATCATCCTGCGTTGCGTATTCTGCATGCATTTTATAGCTTCCATCTTCTTCGAGTTCATATATTTCAAATCCTTCAAATCCAAGCTCGCTGAGCCGAAATTCCCAGCCGAGACGCTTTTCATTAAAAAAACCCTTTCCAACGATACTACCAAAATTTTGATTTTCAAGTTCAATTACAAAATGATTTTTATCTACATCATAGATCCTAAATTCATTCTGCATAAGATCGGCTATGGTAGCAACTTGAATTTCTTGTGTTGTTATAATTTTTCCGGATGTATCGGCAGGAGGAATGCCCCACCTTGTATAAAAGGTGAGTTTTTCTTGAAGCATGTTCATTTGAATCTTGCCTTCACCAAGATATGTTCCCGGTTGAAAGATAAAATGGTGCCTATTCATTCAACTTTTTTACCACAAAAACGTACCCAAAGTCAATTTTACTCTCTGCAGTTAGAACATATATCGATGAGTATAGATACTTTGCAGGATGCCGAGTGAGGCCATGGTGGCAAGAATTGATGACCCCCCCGAAGTGATGAGGATCAGCGGCACGCCAGTAATGGGCAGAAGCCCACACATCATTCCAATATTAAGGACGATATGGATAGCGAGGTATACAGTCATTCCTGAGGATAATAGCCGCCCATAATGATCGTTTGAAATCGCCGTCACTTGAAAGCTAAAATAAATAAGCCCAAAAAAGAAAAGGATCATAATAAAGGCGCCGATAAGCCCAAATTCTTCGGCAAATGCTGGAAAAACAGAATCACTATTTGCATATGGAAGCCAGTTTCTACCGGTAAATTCGCTTTGGCGATATCCACTGCCTTTGATTGCGCCAAGCGCAATGGCTGTTTGGGCGGCTTTTTGGTGATAGGTATTGGGATTGAGCCGTTCATATTGATAATCTTTGATCACTTTGGTGACAATGGGACGCATTTCTTCATGTGAAAAGATTTGCAGAAACATGCAAACAACAAAGCCTAGGACTAAAAGGGCAATGGTACTAAAGATTGCAATGGCTTTTTTGCTCACTCCCCCAAAATAGAACATCACAAGTGTGATCGGAAAGAGCACAAGGGCTGATCCTAAATCGGGCTGTTTTAGGATAAGAAGAAATGGAATAAACGGGATAAGTGCTGCGCACAGAATGGTTCGAAATCGATGTAAATCTCGTTTTTTATATTCTAAAAACCAACTGAGTGCGAGTACGGTGATGAGTTTTGCAGCTTCTGAGGGTTGGAGTGAAAATGGAATCAGAGGTAATCGATACCATCTTCTCGCATGATTGATCGGTTGTGTAAAAAAAAGCCCAATCAGGATGAGAATCATGATCAGGTAAAGTATCCAGGTCCATTCTCTGAGTTTTTTGTAATTGAGTCCTGCGCAAAAAATATAAGCAACCCACCCTATGGCAAAAAGTTGTACTTGTCGCAGCGTATAGGGGGTGAAAAAAGCATCATTTCCACTTTGATTTGTTGTTGCAGAAATGACGGTGAGACTCATGATCATAAGCCCAAGAATAATTGGGATTGTCCTAAAATCGATGCGCCTTAATAATTGATGATTCCACATTAAATTTACGTTAGGTTATGAAATTTATCCATTTTGATTCTATCGACTCAACCAACACGTGGGTCAAATCCCACTTAGGTGAGCTCGATCCCAATGGGATGACATGTGTGAGTGCCTCCATGCAAACTGCAGGTTATGGGCAATTCCATCGCACATGGGTCTCTCCAAAAGATCTGAACGTCTACGCTACGTTTTACTTTACTCTTCCAAAAGAGCAAAGGACAATTGCAAATTTAGCTCAACTCATCTCCCTGAGTGTTGCTAAATATCTCATTTCTTTGGGTTTTAAACCCCTTATAAAATGGCCAAATGATCTCCTCTTGGATGAAAAAAAAGCAGGAGGCGTTCTATGTGAGACACAGGTAAGGGGCCATTTTTTTGATATTATCCTCGGGGTAGGACTTAATGTAAACATGCCTCCAAATAAGCTAAGAAAAATCGATCAACCTGCTACATCTTTATATGAAGTTGGTGGCAGAGAATTTGACACAGACTCTGTATTAAAGGGGTTTTCAAACGTATTTCAAGAGGATTTATCGCTTTATAGAAAGAAGGGCTTTGATCCATTTTTGCCCGAATATAACACGCTATTAGCTTACAAGGGGGAGCAAATTTCGATCGATTCTGAAATTGGTATTTGCCACTCGCTAACAGCTGAGGGATATCTCAACGTGCTTTTACCTTCTGGAGAAATTAAAGCCTTTAGAACTGGTAAACTTAAATCGATAGAAAAGACGGATCGGGCGTGACGGTGAGTTCGGGGTAAACTTGCGAGCGTAAAATTTGCTCAATCGCTCCAAGCGTTGCTCCTATGGATGAAGGGCAGGTTGTGCACGCTCCTTGATAGGCTATGATGATTTCGAGCTCTTTTAGCTCAAGAACTTCTATTCCCCCTGCATCGAGTTCGATATAGGGCTGTATCTCGCGCGCGATAACCTCTTTGATCAGTGTGAGTTTTTCTTCATTTGTAAGGGCTCCCCAATTGGGATAGTCGTGATGTTCTGCACTGTGTTCTACTGGTGTATGAATCTCTTGGATGGGGATGTCTGTGCATTTTTCTGCGGCATTTTCAATCGCTGCAATGACACTATTCAGATGGGATGATACTTCTTCGGGAAAGGCGATTTCAAATGGGAGATCTCGGATGGGAATATCAATCAATTCTGCGGTAAGGCGCCTTGCTTGCTCATAGTTTTTTCGCAGGAGGACTGTGCAGGCAATGTCTGCTGCGCAAAGAAGGGCTGACTCTCCATAGGCTTGAAATTTGGCATCGGCGATGATGCCATCATTTTCATCGATGAGAAGATACAGGCGGAGATAATCCCCTTCCTCACCAATGACTAGGCGTAATCCTTCTTTTCCGCAGGAAAAGCTTCCAACGTTTTGCATGTCTAGAATACGAGCGCGTAGTTTTTGGCTGTATTTTGCCCAAGGATATGGGGTCATATGAGCTCCTTGGAACAGGCTTGAAGGGATTTTACGCTATCTACAATGATTCCGACAGCTCGATCGATTTCTTCTTCTGTCGTTTCACGCGAGAGCGCAAAGCTCATCGCTCCTTTTGCTAATAAGGGTTCAATTCCACTTGCGATCAGAAGATGTTCGAGTTTTTGCATGCGTCCTCCTCCAAATGTGCCTATGACTCCTTGTTGAGCCAGGACAAGTGCAAGAGCTTCAGCACACACTCCTGGAAATGCAATTGCGGATGTATTTGGAAGGCGCTGGGCTTTTTTATAGAGGATCTTTGCTTCTGGAATTTGATGTGAAATGCTGTTTTCAAATTTACCGCGTAGCCGTGCAATTTCAATTGCCATGAAATCTGCATGCTCTTCAAGCTGCTGAAATGCTGTTTTCAGGCTGAAAAGTGCGGGAAGATTCAGGGAGCCCCCTCTTTCTCCTTCTTGTTGCGTTCCATCAGCTATTAAAGGACCAAGCTCTGTTCCGTTGCGTATAAAGAGTCCCCCGGCTCCACGCGGCGCATGGAGGCGATCTCCATCAAAGGTGATGAAGTCAACGGGAAGGTCTTGAATCCTAAAATAAAGCTTCCCCAAGACATCGGAGATATCAAGATGCATCATAATCTCTTTTTCTTTGCAGTACTCAGCAAGATCCTGAATGGGATGAATGACGCCGGTCAAACCCGAAGCCCATGACATTGAGAGAAGGGAGACTCGGGGATTTATCGCTTCTTCGAGTGCAGCTTTAACGCATTGCCCTTTTTCGTTCACTGGAAGCATTTTTCCGTGACATCCTACCTTTTCAAGACGCTTCATCGACATCAAGATGGGGGCTTCTTCTACGCAAGTTGTCAAAAGATGATTTTTTCCCGTGGATGCAATGTGATCGAGATAGACGCCATGAAATACCTGACTGATCGCCTCTGCACCACATGATGTGAAAATAAAACGATCTTTATCATGAGCGTGAGCGCCTTTGCGAATAGCTTCAAAAGAAGAGTTTACGCTTAAAAGGGGCTCTTTTCCAAAATGATAGGGCGTTGCAACACACTTCCAATGCCGTTTATAAAAAGGAAGGAGCTCTGAAATTAAAGCGTCGGAGGGGCGCGTAATCGTATTATTATCGAGATAGATGGGCTTTTCCATACTCGTTTAGAATAGCATTAATCGTCTTTTTCTGGAATGGGAACTATATGGGCTCCATCTTTTCCATAAATGATTAGTGCGCCATGCGTATTCCTTTGACGATGTGATTTTTCATCGCAACATTCACCAATAACATCGTGTGAAAAAATTCTTTCACAATATAGGGATTCACCTAGGTTATCCCGTAGAAATTGGCCATTTCCTCCATATTGATGAATCAAGCCTTGGGGATTGGGATGTGTCATCCTTGTCTTCTGATTTGGAAGGTCGAATAGGCGATGTCCAAATAAGTATTTTCCCTGGTTTTCCCAATCGAGCTTTACATTTGAAAAAAAGTTTATATGCGCAGTATGCCATTTTCTCACTTCATTCAACAGGGCTGCCTTTTGCAAGGGAGAAGCTGTAAGCGTATGAAATAAGGAGAGGAGTTCCCCCTTTTCAATTTCATGGTAATAGGTCAAAAAACTCTCTTTTCGATTCATTGCAAAAGGAGCGAGAACTTCTAATCCATATTTGGTCAAAGCATAACCCACGTTTTGTCCTCGCTCAAATGGTGTAATATTTTCCCATTTCTTAGCTACCTCCACAAGTTCACTGGGGAGCAATTCATTGAGGGCATTCCGATTTTCTTTGCGCATTCTCTCGAAAAACTGCACAAGATTTCCTGCAAGATATTCTGATAAGGGAAGGGCATCCTCAATCGTTGCCCAAAGAAACACACGCATCCCGTGCGGAGAAAAAATCAAGGAAGCTTCATTTGGCTTTACAGTCTGAGCACCTTCGATAAATCCGTCTGAAAATTCGATGAGATAGGCTTCTGTAGGAGCAGGTGTAATATATGTTTTTCTAATATTGCGAAAATCAGAATACGCTCTCTCATAAAATCCCATGCCAAATAGTGCCGCTGATCTAAGAAGATACGCTTCTGCTTGATGAGGATCGATTTCTACTGCCTTACTTGCAGTATAATATGCAGCTTCAAAATCCATTAACTCTTTCTCTGCTTTCGCCTTCAAGATCAGAGCTGGATACACTTCAATAGGTTTTTGAGTTCTAGAAAGATACGTTTTTGTAGTTTCTAAACTTTTTCGAATTTCACCTCGGTGGTAATAGATCTGCGCCATCTCAAAAAGTGCCCAAGCTTCTTGCAACGAATGCGTTTGATAGAGATCGACATACTTTATCTCCGTTGCATCTTTTGCTTGCACAAGGATTTCCATATCCCATAAGAGATCATCCCTTAGATCTTTAAGAATAGCTTGCGTTTCTCCGAGAATTTTTTGAATGAGGTTAAGCTTATCAATTTCATTTTTCTTTCGCTCACTTAAGTGGTCGATTTTTCTCTCATACACCAAACATTGCGCATGATATAATCGCTGCAGGTCCTCTTCAATTGCCTTGAAGAGTTTGAGTGAATCTGAATGTTTCTCAAGTGAAAATTGACTTGATTCTTCACTGAATTCACTTTGATTCTGCAAAGAGCGGCAAAGGCAGGAACGGACAAAAGTTTGATAATCTCCATCCCCATCTTCCCGAATAACTTCCCACTCGATATATCCCTCTATCTGCTTTTCAAGATCATTCCGATCTGGGTGCTCGAGATCTACTGAGGCCTTATGGGTGAACTTTCGAACTTTTAAAAGCTTAAGGTGATCAAGACAGTTTTCATAGATTTGGTAAATCTCTTGAATTTTTGGCTGTTTTTGAAGCCACGTATTTTCATAACCACCTTCTACGCAACAAATTGACAAAGGAATACCAAGAGCCAAAAATAATGATTTGCCTAGAGCCATAAACTATCCCTGCTTTATCGAAAGGGACTTTATTAACATTATCTTAATCTTTTGGTCAAGAAAAAATTTAATTACTCATTCTGGGTTGCTTGACGGTATTCATTTTGACACGCATCAATACTCTCTTTTCCCCAGCCTGTCCCCTCATAGCGATAACAGAGTGGATCTCCTGTGGCAATTTCGAGGCTCAACACTTCTTCTTTTGAGAGATTTTCCAAAAACATCACAATGGAGCGTAGAGAATTCCCATGAGCTGAAATCAGAATATTATGCCCTGCTTGAATGAGAGGAAAAATATTTTTTTCAAAGTAGGGTATGACACGTTTGGAGGTGATCTCAAGACTCTCTCCCTTCGGAGGTGGAACATCAAAGCTGCGTCTCCAAATTTTTACTTGTTCCTCGCCATATTTTTTCCGCATCTCATCTTTATCAAATCCTTGGAGCTCTCCATACATCCGTTCATTGAGCTCCCATGCTACGTGAACCGGTGTACACGTATCTTTTGATTTTGGATTATAATTTTTTGACCATTCTTGAAGTTTTCCTTTTCCGGGATGCAGCATGATAGGCGTTTTACCCAGATGATGTTTGCTCATGACAATCATCGCTGTCATTTGCGCACGAATAAGGGAGGAGACAAATATTTCTTGAAAGGGAATGTGGGAAATACGCTCCCCAGCAGCAAATGCTTCTTGAATCCCGACATCACTTAAAGGAATGTCTACCCACCCGGTAAATAAATTTTGTTTATTCCATTCTGATTGACCATGTCTCAATAAAACGAGTGCAGCTTTTTTTCCCATATAACCCCTTCTTGTTACCTATTTATTGCATTTTTCCCAATTTCAGGCTATGCTCTTTGCTATATGGAGAAGCAGAGATTAAGCAAAGTACTTGCATCAGCCGGAGTTGCGTCAAGACGAACCTCCGAAGAGATCATATTTAAAGGAAAGGTGAAGGTCAATGGGGTTGTGGCAAAACTCCCTCAGACGCTCGTCTCTTTAGATACCGATGATATTCGCATCGACGGTGTGCCAATTAAATCTGTCGAATCAAAAGTTTATTATATCCTTAATAAACCTCGTAATTTCATTTGCTCTAATCTACGTGTCGGTGAAAAAAAGATCGTTCTCGACCTCTTTGCTGATATCAATAAACGACTTTTTACGATCGGACGTCTTGATCGAGACACAACAGGACTTTTGCTTGTTACGAATGATGGTCATTTTGCACAAAAAGTGATCCATCCCTCATCTAACATTGTAAAAGAATATCTTGTTAAGACAGGTCATGAAATTGAGGATGAGCATCTGAAACGCATTAGTAAAGGAACGCTGATCGAAGGCGTCTGGATTAAACCTCGCTCTGTGAAAAAAGTGCGCAAAGGAACTCTCAAAGTATGCGTTAGAGAAGGAAAAAAACGTGAAGTGCGTCTACTTGTGCAAAATGCAGGACTTAAAATTTTAGAGCTGAAAAGAATTCGAATTGGTGGCCTGTGTCTTGGAAATCTAACTGAAAAAACTTGGCGAGAAATGACTGAAAAAGAAAAACTGGCGATTTTCCAATAAACTTTGTAAACTAGTCACATATGTTAACGATTGCACGACTCTTCGGTAAATCTCCTTTTGCTCCTCTTCAATCTCACATGAAGAAGGTGAGTAGTTGCATTCGAAAACTCAGTGAAATCTTTGAAGCCCTTGGTCAAAAAAATCAAAATGAAGTTGAAGCACTTGTAAAGCAGCTTTCAAAACTGGAACACGAGGCTGATCTTACAAAAAACGATATTCGAAATCACCTTCCCAAAAGCCTCTTTTTACCAATTGATCGTGGACAGCTCCTAGAAATTTTATCGATCCAAGATAACCTTGCTGATAAAGCTGAAGAAATCGGCCATCTACTTGTTTTACTCCCTCTTGATACACTCAACGAACTCTTCACTAATTTAAAACTACTTTATAAAAAGAATCTTGAAACGTTCAAAGATATCAAGATCATCGTTAAAGAGATGAACGAACTTTTAGAATCCTCTTTTGGTGGGATGGAAGCTGAAAAAGTTAAATCGATGATTGAAAAAACTTCATATAAAGAATATGAAGCAGATAAATTCAAGCATCAGTTGTTGAAGCAATTTTTCCAAGTTGCTAATACTTTATCGACCCCTTCATTTTACCTCTATGTTAGGCTAATTGAAGAGGTCCATCAGATCTCAAATATTTCCGAGAGACTTGCAAACAGAATACGTATGATTTTAGAGCTTAAATAGATGTCAATCGATTTGATCCTCATCTTCCTTGTTCTCCTCGCTGGATTTTATATGGCGTGGAATATCGGTGCAAACGATGTTGCAAACGCTATGGGAACAGCGGTTGGCTCTGGCGCGCTCACGCTTATGAAAGCGGTCATCATCGCGGGAATTTTGGAATTCTGCGGTGCGTTTTTCTTAGGCTCAAATGTATCTGAAACGATTCAGAGGGGGCTTGTTAATCCTGAAATTTTCCAACAGGACCCGCAAGTTCTCTTTTATGGGATGCTCTCTGCTCTTATTTCTACAGCTATTTGGCTCCAAGTGGCCTCTTTTTTTGGTTGGCCTGTATCGACAACACACGCGATTGTTGGTGCCATTTTGGGCTTTGGTACCGTTGTCGGTGGTTTTGGCGCCGTGCAATGGGGAGAAGTTGGGCAGATTGTCTCAGCATGGGTCATTTCTCCTGCATTGAGCGGAATTTTTGCTTTCGTGATTTTTTCGGTCATTCAAAAGCGGATTCTCTATACGATGAATCCTATTTTAGCTACAAAACGGCTGATTCCCGTTTTAATTGGGATTGTCTTTTTTACTTTTTCCCTAAGTGCCTTTTTTCAAGGCCTGGGAAGTATGCAACTCAATTTTTCAATTCCCATGACCCTGCTCCTTTCTCTTTGCATTGCCATTTTAGCAATGCTTATTAGCTATATATTTATCCGGAGGGTTAAAACACCTAATACTCACTCTCCGTTTCAATCACATCATGTAATAAGTTTTAATAAAGCCATAAAACATTTGCGTCGAATCAAACTCTCTTCGAAAGACGAAAGAAGAGACGAGGTCTCCCGCATCTTAAAAGAAGTAGAATCTCTTTCTGAAGACGTGTGCGAAGAAACGAAATTCCACACACGCTCCTCTGAGTATGGGGTGGTAGAGAAAATGTTTATTTCTCTACAAATCATCAGTGCCGCCTATGTTGCTTTCGCTCATGGCGCCAATGATGTTGCAAATGCGATCGGACCGATTGCTGCCTGTTTGGAAATCATCCGAAAAGGTGCCCTTTCCACCAAAACTGAAATCCCCCTCTGGCTTCTTGGATTTGGGGGCGTTGGGATCGTTGTCGGACTAGCTACATGGGGCTGGCGTGTGATCGAAACTATTGGAAAAAAAATCACGGAGCTTACTCCGACCCGTGGATTTTCAGCTGAGTTTGGCGCTGCTACGACCATTCTTGTCGCTTCAAAGCTCGGACTTCCTGTTTCAACTACCCATTGTATTGTAGGCGCTGTTCTAGGCGTTGGTTTAGCCCGCGGTCTGGGCGCACTAAATTTACGCGTTTTAAGAGACATTGTCCTTTCATGGATCATTACCATTCCTTCAAGTGCCTTAATCTGTATCTTCTTTTTCTACATCCTTAAATGGATCTTTCTTATTTGAAACCCGGGTCATGTCATAAACTCGTCCTTAGAATTGTTTAGGTTGAACAGATCTTCATAAACTTTTTAAAGAGAGCTTTATGGATTTAAAAATCATCATTATTTACTGCTGCAAAACCAGACTTTCTTAACTATCCTGAGTCAGATAATTTCTTAATGTTTCAAGCTGAAGTCGTTACATTTGTAATCATCTCCGCACTGTTTTTTTTATAGGAATCATGAAGCAACACGTTATTTCTTAAAACAGCACGGATATATTCCTAGATAGCTCACACATAGCACGTACTCAGATTGGCCATCTTTTTTTAAACTAGTTCTCGGTAGACTTTAAAAAGTCGACCTTCGAACTATTTCAAAAAATCTAACCAATCTAGAGACGCACTCTGCGAGAGGTTTATGACACAACCCGGGTTTGAAACTCGAAAGGATGGCTTGACTCTAGCTTTCCATACGTTTAAAAAGAGGACATGTCTGATGATGAATTTCAAACGCGTGTTGAGCGCATAGTTCAAAAGGTTAAGCACCATTTGATCACTTCGATGGGTCGAACCTCTGATGAGGCGACAGAAGAAGAATTCTATCGCGCCTTTTGCTGGGCTTTGCGTGAAGAAATCATGATCAATTGGACTGCAATGTCCCATAGCTTCACAAAAGCTAAACCGCGTAAACTTTTCTACCTCTCTTTAGAATATATGCCAGGGAGATTGACGGGGAATAACATCTCGAATCTCCACGAAATCGATCTTGTCAAAGCTGTTCTCGGTAGGTTAAACCGCAACCTCAATAGCTTGCTTCGTGTCGAGCCTGATATAGGTGTAGGTAATGGTGGATTGGGACGTCTTGCTTCATGCTTTTTGGATTCCCTTGCAACTCTAAGGTACCCCGCAACGGCATATGGCCTGCGCTATCAATATGGTATCTTTGAGCAGCAGGTGTGGTGTGGTGTGCAACTTGAGCGGCCCGAACCTTGGCTCTTAAATGAAAATCCATGGGAATTTCGGCGTGACTCGCATGCTGTCTCAGTACACTATTCTGGGAAATGTCAATCTCGAGAAAATCAACATCAAGAAGAGGTCTGTGATCTCATCGATTCTGAAGAGGTGCGCGCCCTGCCCTATGATTACCCTATCATTGGCTATTCTGAAAAGAGTGACTTCTCCGTGCTAACGCTGCGCCTTTGGTCAACGAAAGAATCTCCACGTAATTTTTCCTTGCAGCGTTTCAATGCAGGCGAGCTTGGTCTTGCCAGTGAAAATACGGGTCTCACTGATGTCCTCTATCCCAACGATAATCATGATGTAGGTAAGCGGATACGCTTAAAACAAGAATTTCTCCTCGTCTCAGCTTCCATGCAAGATATTTTTAATCAGTATTGGAATGCTTTTGATGATATTTCCTTTTTTGGAGATAGAGTACGTATCCAGATTAATGATACGCATCCCTCTCTAATTATTGCTGAGTTGATGTTGATACTGACCCAAACATATGATCTTCCTTGGAATAAAGCCTGGGAAATAACACAAAGCTGCTGTAGTTATACGAATCACACTGTCTTAAGGGAATCTTTAGAAGAATGGAATGTGCAGCGTCTTGAAGAACTGTTACCACGTCAATATCGCATTATTCAAAAACTGAATGAGCAATTTTGTAGGGATATAAGACAAAAATTTCCTGGAAATGAGGAAAAGTTAAGGGATATGTCCTTCATTGAAGGGGGGCAAGTCAAAATGGCAAATCTTGCAATGTATGGCGCACATCGCATCAATGGGGTTTCTGCGCTTCATACTGATATCTTAAGGCGACTTGTCTTCAATGATTTTAATGAATTTTTCCCAGATAAATTTGTAAATGTCACAAATGGTGTGACGCAAAGACGCTGGATTTTGAATGCCAATCCAGATCTTGCAGCATTTATCACACACCGAATTGGTCCAGGATGGATCACAAATTTTGAAGAAATCTCTAAACTGCATGAGTTTGCTTCCGATGAAGAATCTCAGAAAAATTTTCTTGAGATTAAAAGGAAAAACAAACGGGCATTGATTGAATATTTGCATGAACAGGGGAAAGTCAATGGCGATCTGCATCTTGATGATGAGACCCTCTTTGATGTGCAAGTCAAAAGGATCCATGAGTATAAACGGCAGTTGATGTTTGGTCTTTCGTTACTCATGCGGTATCATGAACTCAAAGAAAATCCAAACAGCACAGCCATCAAACGCTTTGCCATTTTTGGTGGTAAAGCAGCACCTGGATATGAGCGGGCCAAAGATATCATCCGATTTATCTATTGTCTCTCACGCAGAGTCAATCAAGATCAAGATATCCATTCCAAACTCAAAATCCTCTTTATCGAAAATTATAATGTCACACGTGCTGAACTCATCATTCCTGCAGCCGATCTTTCTGAACAAATTTCAACAGCTGGAACAGAAGCTTCAGGGACAGGAAACATGAAATTTTCCATGAATGGGGCTCTTACGATTGGAACGGATGATGGTGCAAATGTTGAGATGAAAGAAGCAATTACTGAAGCATATTGGCCTTTTTCGTTTGGAAATCGAGCGGATGAAAATTTAAAACTTCTCAGAGAAGGTGCCTATCATCCAAAAGATGTGCTTGAAATAAGACCTGATATTGCCAAAGCTGTGAATCGACTTAAAGATGGCTCACTTGCTGAAAATGAAGCGGAACATGAAACGCTTGTTCGCTTATATCATAGTCTCATGGAAGATCCCTATATCCCTGATCGTTATTTTGTTTTGAAGGATCTCATTCCTTACCATGAAACTCAGCATAAGGTTGAAGAACTCTTTGCTTATCCGCTTAAATGGGCGGAACTTGCGATTCATAATATGGCGGGTATGGGTCCTTTTTCTACGGATGTGTCCATCAAAAATTATGCCGAGAAAATTTGGGGGCTTACCCCTTGTCCGATGGATCTAGACGAATTAAAACGCATCCGCCAAGAAGCCTAACAAAAACTAAATACTCAAGAAATTGGGGTGGGTGAGCGCCATCTTTTTGGTTCCTTTCGAAAAAATGGCGCTCACCCACCCAACTTTTTGTCAATATAACACTGGTGGTACTCTTCGGCGCGGTAGAATGGGCCCGCTTCTGTGATTTCGGTAACAATGGGGTCGGAGTAATTTTTGCTGACTGCTTCTTTTGAATTGAGGGCTATACGTTTCTGCTCTTCAGAATGAAAAAAAATGGCAGAGCGATATTGGTCTCCAATATCGAGTCCTTGGCGGTTTTTTTCAGTTGGATCATGGATTTGCCAAAAATGATTTAAAATCTCTTCGTATGAAATGATCTCTGGATCAAATTCTAAACGAACAGCTTCTGCATGGCCTGTTGTGCCTGTACAAACCTGCTTATACGTAGGGTCGTCAGTGTGTCCACCTGTATAACCCACCTCAGTTGAGGTGACGCCTTTCACTTTTTTAAAATGGGCTTCAATGCCCCAAAAACAGCCAGCGGCTAAAGATGCAATTTCCATTTTTTTAAAAGGGTTTCATATTGACCGCTTTGTTTCATGCGGCTGAGTCCCCGGTTGAAGATTTTGAGGAGCTCTTGGTTATTGTCATGCAATGTAATCAGTCGCAAACCTTCATCATCGAGCGGCTCTGTGACTATTTTCAAACGCTTGGAATAGAGATCGCTCACATAACTGATGGCGGGAATATTGCTCACAAGTACGCCATCAACTTCACCCCTAACAAGCTCGTTTAGTGCTTCTGGGACCGACTCATAATTCCTGGATAGAATCTGCGGACAGGTTGCAATAAGTTTTGCTGCAGCGCTCCTTGGCAGAACAGCCACCTCTTGTCCGGCCATCTCATCAAGGGAGGTGATCGTGGAATCGATGCGTACGATAAGTACGGGGCCTGTTTGCATGAAAAGATCTGAAAAACTGTATTTTTCTTCATTGAAAATGTAAGGAAAGACTGAAGAAAGCATCCCTTGATACTTTTTCTGTTGCAACCCTTGTAGTAGGTTATCCCAACTCATATTGATTCTTTCGAAATTTACTTTTTCTGTTCTGGAGATTTCTAAGAGCATTTCATTACAAAAGGCAAAAACATTGGGCTCTTTCCCCATAAGGTCGAGGGGGAAAAAGCTCGGATCAAGCCCTACTTTATAGGACGTGCGAGAGCCTCCACATGCTGTGAGCAGGAAGAGAAATAAAAAAAAGATGATTCTAAATTGCTTTTTCATCCCATCATCATACTGCCGAAGCTCTTTTTTTTCGAGCTCCTAATAAACGCAGTCCATTAAAGATCACGACAAGCGTCGCCCCTGTGTCTGCTGCAATGGCCATCCAAAGTGTTGCCAAACCAAAAAGTGCTAGGACTGTAAAAATCAATTTAAGGCCAAGTGAGAAGAAGATATTTTGCTTAATGATCCGCATCGTCTTTTTGGAATGACGGATTAAAAAAGGGATTTTAGAGAGATCATCTCCCATGAGCGCAATGTCTGCTGCTTCAATGGCCGCATCTGTTCCCATTGCCCCCATCGCAATTCCAAAGGAGGCTGTTGCCATGGCGGGTGCGTCGTTGATCCCATCACCGATCATGCCGACTTCTCCATATTTTTTCATGAGCTCTTCAATTTTTTCGGCTTTTTCATGGGGGAGAAGCTCTGCTTCATAATGATCGATCCCGGCGAGTTTGCTAATCGCATAAGCTGTTTGTTTATTATCTCCTGTGAGCATGATGATTTTTTCAATGCCTGCATCTTTGATGGCACTGAGTGTTTCTTTTAGGAGTGGTCTAGGCTCGTCAGCCAAACTGATGAGCCCACAGATGTGATTCCCATTGCCAATTGCCAAAAGGCAATGCCCGGCATCTTCGAGCGAAAGTGCCAGCTCATGCACTTCTTTTGTCTCTTGCCCTTTTTCATGCATAAAACGGTGCGATCCAATCCAAAAGGGGCGTCCAAACACTTCTCCCTCAGCACCTTTTCCTTTGATGATCTGAAAATTTTTCGCTTGGGTGTATGAGATGCCTTCTTGATCTGCTTTCTTTAAGATCGCACGCGCTATGGGGTGCTCACTTGGGGCTTCAAGGGCTGCGGCTCTTTCAAGGAGCTCTCTTTCTGAGTGCCCAGATAGTGGGATGATTTTTTGCACTTCAGGTCGCCCAAGTGTGAGTGTGCCTGTCTTATCAAGGGCAAGGGCTTTCATTTTTTGAAGCCGCTCTAAAAAGACCCCACCTTTAATGAGTATCCCCTCTTTAGCTGCTGCAGTGAGACCTGAAACAATGGTCACAGGTGTCGAAATGACTAGGGCGCAGGGACAGGCAATGACTAGGATCACAAGACCTCGGTAGATCCCCTCTAAATAGCTCAAAGGAAAAAGAAGGGGCGAGATGATCGCGATAAAAAAACTGAGCAGAATCATAATGGGTGTGTAGATCCGTGCAAATTGATCGACCCATTTTTCTAGGGCCCCCTTTTTCTTTTGCGCGGTTTCAACGCGTCGAATCACCTCGGCTAAAATCGTCTCATCAGCTTTTTTAGTGACGCGACACTCGAGCGCTCCATCTTCATTGACCGTCCCAGCATAAATTTCATCTCCCTCTTCTTTTAGCCGAGGGATTGATTCACCGGTTATAGCTGCTTCAGTAACTGATGAGGAGCCGTGTGTAATCAGCGCATCGAGAGGGATTTTTTCGCCGGGGCGAATGAGTAGCGTCTCTCCAACAGCTACCTCTTCCACTTTTTTTTCCACAAGCTTTCCATCTATTAGGACTCTTGCAAATGGAGGGGCTGCAGAGAGGAGGGAGAAAATGGAGTGGCGCGCTCGGGATACGCTCCATTTTTCGAGAAGGAGTGCGAGCGAGTAGAGAAAACTCACAAGCGCAGCTTCAATCCACTGATGAATGGCAATCGCCCCAATGACGGCAATGACCATTAATAGGTTCATATCGGGACGAAATCGTTTTAGTGAATGAAAGGCCTTGGGGATGACAAAGATGATTCCTGAAATAATTGCTGCGAAATAGAGCAAAACTGCTGGAAGTGGCAATGCCATTGTATTCGGAAAAAAACTGGGAATGACGAGGATATGGGGCCAAATGAGCTGACAAAGAGATGCTGCGATCAGAAAGACAAGACTGGATGTTGTGAGGATAAAAAGTGTCCATTTCTCCCAGAATGAGCCTTTTTCACTCTCCTCGCTCCAAAGACGCGCCCTCATTCCTGTCGTTTGAATCAGTGAGAGAATGTCTTCTGATGTGATCTTTTCGTTATCATAGATCACTTCCATTTTACTTCTTAAAAGATCAAATTCAAGGGATTCAATCCCTTCTCTCTTTTGAAGAACTTTTTTTAAAAGATTGATCTCTTCGGCACAATCTAATCCCGAGATGAAATATCCAACTTTGTTCATAAACTGTTTTATATAATTTTTGAGAGTGAAATGCAATTTTATTAATGTTATAATATTACAAAGTAATTAATGGTTTGTTGTGTCGGTAGAGTTAGTCGGTAACAGTAATGTTAGTTTTCAAGATTTAGATTACAAAGAATCGCAAGGGATCTTGGGGTCATATGCGTGGATGATCAGTTTTGAAATGGAATTTATGCATTTTGCAGAACATATTGCAGAGACTA
The DNA here is from genome assembly GCA_021772315.1 of Chlamydiota bacterium. Classification (GTDB taxonomy): domain Bacteria; phylum Chlamydiota; class Chlamydiia; order Chlamydiales; family Simkaniaceae; genus JAJFMF01. Next base: position 651,368 of record JAJFMF010000008.1, on the reverse strand, counting down.
CGCGCTCGCGTATTTTCTCCTTTTTGTGTCGTAGTATTATTTCTGTTCTTGATCAAGGTTTGATAAAAGAAAATCATATAGAAAATTTGGAATATTCTGCAGAGGCTAAAATCACCAAAGAAATGCATCTTCCCAAAGATTATTCGGATTTGGAAAGAGAAAATTTAATTTATACGTTTAATAAATTTGAAGAATTTAAAGAAAAACTTGGCCTGGACGTCGAATTTGCATTTTATATTCATAAAAATGCTGGTCTTGCTCTTGTCTCAGAGGCTGATACAATTGAAATCACTAGGGAATTTCTCTCTTTATCCCACGCGGAAATCGATTTTGTTTGTGGGCATGAGCTGCAACATTATGTTTTAGCGCATATTAGCTCAGTCGTTGCTTTTGATATGGCTATGGGACTCATCGATCTTCTCTGTTTTATCACCTACCCTCCGCTTATTCTTGTGGCCGAATCTGCAGCGTACTTCTTGGAAAATTCTCTTTCAAGATGCCAAGAGAAACAGGCTGACCTTAAATCAATCGAGCTAAATGGAACCAATGAAGGGGCACTTCTATTTTTTAAAAATGCAATTGATTCTGACGCCAAAGAACTTATTGAATGTTTTGGAGATGAGACGTATCGCACGAAATTTTCAGAGGAAGAATTTTTTGAGCTAGAAAAGCTCGTTTGTAATTATTCTCATATTACACATCCAAATAATTCTTCTCGCTACGACTATTGTCTTGAATTTTCCTTTGATGCTTGATAAAATGTTCTCTTATTGAAGCATTATGATTAAAACAAAGTTAACGCTCAAAAATGGAGAGGTCTTCGAGGGCTATTCTCCAACGTGGCAGAGTGGACAATTTTTTGGCGAAGTTGTCTTTACAACTGGTATGACTGGGTACGTCGAGTCACTCACTGACCCTTCCTATGCCGGACAAATTCTGACTTTCACTTATCCTCTCATTGGAAATTATGGCGTTCCAGATGCTGAATTCTGGGAATCGAAAAAAATCCATGCCAAAGGGGTCATCGTTTCTGAATGTGCACCTTTTGAATCTCATTATAGGAAAAAGAATTCGTTTGCAGCATGGCTTGAATCTCAAGGCGTTCCTCTAATAACGGACGTAGATACACGCGCTTTGACAAAAGAGCTTAGAATTCATGGGACAATTCCTGGTGTCATATGCAAAAGAACCCTTAAACCTAAAGAATTTATCGATTACAATGAATCAGGTCTATTGAAGGAAGTAAGTGTTAAGTGTCCCGAAACATTTGGGAAGGGAAAACGTGTGATTGCCATTGATTGCGGGATGAAAGAAAATATCATGCGCTCTCTTTTACAGTTTCCTTTGGAAGTGAAACGGGTACCATATGATTACGATTTTACAAATGAAGAGTATGATGGTGTCTTCATTTCAAATGGTCCGGGCGACCCTGAGGTGTGTACCAAAACGATTGCGATTTTAAAAAAAGCGCTTAAGAATGACAAAAAACCAATTTTTGGAATTTGTTTGGGAGCACAACTCCTTGCTCTGGCTATTGGAGCCAAGACGTATAAATTGAAATATGGACACCGGGCACAAAATCAACCTTGCATGCATCTCGAGAGTGGCAAATGCTATCTCACTTCACAGAATCATGGCTATGCGATTGATAAGAAATTGCCAAAGGGATGGCGGATAAGCTTCACGAATTTAAATGATGACTCGATTGAGGGAATTGAACACACATCGAAACCATTTTTTGCAGTGCAATTCCACCCTGAAGCGTGCCCAGGTCCAGTAGATACGCATTTTCTTTTCGAAAAATTTTATCAGATGTTGAAAGATGGATCTTAAAGGTAAAAAAGTTTTAATTCTAGGCTCTGGTGGCCTTCGCATTGGTCAAGCAGGAGAGTTCGATTATTCAGGCTCTCAAGCGATCAAAGCATTGAAGGAAGAGGGCATTTTTACGGTTTTAGTCAATCCGAATATCGCCACGGTCCAAACAGATAGTACGCTTGCAGATGAGGTCTATCTCCAGCCGTTAACTGTCGAGTGCGTAACGCAAATCATCCAAAAGGAACGCCCAAGTGGGGTGCTCTTGAGTTTTGGAGGTCAAACGGCTCTCAATCTAGGACTCGAACTTGAAAAACAGGGCGTGTTTAAAAAATTTGGGGTTGAGATCCTTGGAACGACAGTCTCTTCCATTGAAAAGACCGAAAATCGAGATCATTTCAAACAAGAGCTCGCCTCCATCGGCATCAAAAGCCCTAAAAGTTTTGCTGTGTCTACGGAAGAGGACGCTGTTATTGCAGCCAAGAAAATTGGGTACCCCATCATGATGCGTTCTGCATTTTCTCTTGGCGGGCTCGGTTCTGGAAAAATTGAAAATGAAAAGCAGTTAAGATTGCGGACCAAAGAAACCTTGAAAGCGTCTCCGCAGGTTCTAATTGAGGAATACCTCTTCGGATGGACTGAGATCGAATACGAGATTGTTCGTGATGGACAAGATAATGCGATCACTGTCTGTAACATGGAAAATCTCGATCCCATGGGTATCCATACGGGTGAAAGTATTGTTGTCGCACCTTCACAAACGCTCGATAATGAATCCTACCATTTTTTAAGAGAGATCGCCATTCGAGCAGCACGCCATTTTAAGATTCTGGGCGAATGTAATATTCAGTACGCGTTCAATCCGAAAAATGGGGATTACCGAGTGATTGAGATGAATGCACGTCTTTCCCGCTCGAGCGCCCTAGCGTCTAAGGCAACGGGCTATCCTTTAGCATTTGTAGCTGCGAAAATTGCACTTGGATACCACTTGTATGAGATTAAAAATAGTGTGACGAAAAAAACATGCGCGTTTTTTGAGCCTGCACTAGATTATCTGGTCGTGAAAATTCCGAGATGGGATACGCACAAACTCAAAGAAGCGGACCGGAGAATTGGAACGGAAATGAAGAGCGTTGGCGAGGTGATGGCAATTGGTCGCTCCTTCCCCGAAGCGTTGCAAAAAGCTCTTAGAATGCTCAATATCGGAGCTGACGGCTTCTCTTATTACCCTCACCCAATTCGTGATGTGGAAGAGGAAATTGCTTATGCGACAGATCGAAGAATGTTTGCACTTTATCGCTTTTTCTTAGGCGGCGGCACTGTAGACAAAGCCCATGATTTATCTCAAATCGATACCTGGTTTTTAAGTCATATCAAAAGCATTGCTGATTTTGAAAATGCACTTAAAGAGTCTAAATTAAGTAAGGATCTTGTTAGAAAGTCGAAGCAGATGGGATTTTCTGATGGGGCAATTGCTAATTGCTTCAATTCAAGCGAGAAAAAAATCCGCGAGTATCGCCTCAAGCATGAAATCTTCCCCGTCGTCAAGCAAATCGATACGCTTGCTGGTGAGTTTGATGCGGAAACGAATTATCTCTACATGACCTATCATGGAACAGATGATGACCTTTTCCCCTCAAAAAAATCACCCGTCATTGTGATTGGCTCGGGACCTTACGCCATTGGATCCTCCGTTGAATTTGATTGGTGCGCTGTCAACACATCTAAAACGCTCCGAAAATATAAAGCCCCATCAATTATTATCAATTCGAATCCAGAGACGGTATCTACAGATTATGATGAGTCGGATCGTCTTTACTTTGAAGAGCTGACATTTGAAAGAGTACAAGATATCGCTGACTTTGAGGATCCTCATGGAATCATCGTTTCAGTCGGAGGACAGATTGCAAATAATCTCGCACTGCCCCTCTATGAAGCCAATTATCCCCTTTTAGGAACGCCGCCGACATCGATTGACCGGGCAGAAGATCGGGAAAAATTTTCTTCTCTTCTCAATGAACTCAATATAGATCAACCCGATTGGGTGAGCGTCACATCCTTTGAAAAAGCAAAAGCATTTGCAAGTAAGGTGGGCTATCCCATTTTGATCCGTCCTTCTTATGTCCTTTCAGGTGCCGCGATGAATATCGTGACAGATGAGGTTGAACTCAAAAAACATCTAGAGGAGGCTTCAGTTGTCTCCCAAGAACACCCTGTTGTGATGTCACAATTCATTACGGATGCGAAAGAGCTTGAAATGGATGGGGTTGCCATGGATGGCAAGGTGGTCATTTACGCCATCGCTGAACATGTTGAAAATGCGGGTGTTCATTCGGGTGATGCCACCATTGTTCTTCCCCCGCAGCGCCTCTATCTCGAAACAATCCGCCGAACAAAACACATTACACGTGCCATCGTCAAGGCACTTGCAATTTCAGGACCGTTTAACATTCAATTTATTGCGAAAAATAATGATATCAAAGTGATTGAATGTAATCTCCGAGCTTCCCGCTCCTTTCCCTTTGTCTCGAAAGTGACAAATCACAACTTCATTGAAATTGCCACGGAGGTGATGCTAGGAAAAGGAAAGCGTAAGGATTATGAAACGCTCGAGCTCGATTATGTCGGGGTCAAAGCCCCCCAATTTTCTTATAACCGCTTGAAAGGAGCAAATCCTGTTGCTCATGTTGAAATGGCCTCCACAGGTGAGGTCGCCTGTCTCGGAGATGACCTCTTCGACGCCTTTTATCACGCTTACCTCTCCACAGAGCAGATCGCCCATTCTAAAAAAATCCTCCTAAGTATTGGTCAAGAGAAGAAAGGAAAACTCTTAGAACCAATTAAAAAACTTGAAGATCTTGGATGGGACATTTATGCCACAGAAGGGACGCACGATTTTCTATCAAAAAATGGAGTAGGTTCTCGCTGTCTATACAAAGCAAGTGATAAAATTGAACCCAATATCACGACTGCGATCGCACAGCAAAAGGTGAGCCTTATCGTCAATATCCCAAGAGGCTCTTTTGGGAAGACTAATAGCGATGGTTATAAAATCAGGCGCCTTGCGATCGATCATCACATCCCCCTCATTACCAATTTGCAGATCGCATCTCTTTATTTGCAATGTCTTGCCAAATTTTATGGGAAGAAAATTCCTGTGCGCTCATGGAGAGATTTTGTCGAGGATCGGTGATGAAAAATCAAGCCATTGAACTTCTGATCGCTCTAAAAAAGAAAATCGGGCATGTCACGCATCACACTCGCGATCCAGCCGCACCTCGCATCCTAATTCTATCAACAACAGGCCTTGGCGATACCTTGTGGGCAACGCCTGCGATTCGCGCCATAAAAAAAGCTTTTCCCAGAGCCTTTCTCGCCATTTTGACAAGCCCTATAGGAAAAGAAATTTTATCTGGAAACCCCTATCTCGATGAATTTTATGTGACAAAAAACGGGGGATTTTTTTCCCTTTTTCCTCTTTATAAAAAACTGAAAGAGAAGCAATTCGATAAGGTGCTTATTTTTCACACCTCACAGCGGCCCATGCTTCCACTGGCTTTTTTTACAGGAGCTTGCGAAATCATTGGAACGCATGGAATTAATAAAGGGCTCGATTCGATTCTTACGACATCTCTTAAAATGGAAAAAATGCATGAGATTACGCGGCGCCTTAAAATTGCAGGTGTGGAATCTGATGGCTGCGAGATGGAAATTTTCTTAAATGAAAATGACCGAGTAAAAAAATCGGATCAACTCTTAATTGGGATGCAGGTCAAAACAAAAGACCGTTTTAAAGAATGGCCTGCAAGTTCATTTGTCGCGCTTGGGAAAAAACTCCAGACTAGATTTGGGGCAAAAATTCTCATCACAGGAAGCGTAGATGAACGGGATTACGCTGCAAAAATTGCTCAGGAGATTCCCGAAGCAATCTCTGTTGCAGGAAAATATCCCCTGAAAAAAATGTGTGGTCTGATTCAGACGCTAGATCTTTTAATTACCAACGATACTGGGCCGATGCACATCGCTTGCGCTTTTAAACGGCCTCTCATCGCCCTTTTTGGCCCAACGGATCCATTACTTTGTGGACCATACGGGGTCTCATCTGCTACAATTATTGCAAAAGATACAACATGCACACCTTGTCTTCGAAAGAAATGTCGTCATCCTTTTTGCATGCAACAAATCTCTGTAGAGGAAGTGTTTACAAAAGCCGAGGAATTACTGTATGAAAAATCATGATCTCATCTCGATTACCGATCTTTCGAAACAGATGATCGATCAAATTCTAAAAAAAGCGCAAGACCTTAAGAAAAAAGCAGAACCTACAGCTCTTAAGGGAAAAGTACTTGGGGCGTTATTTTTTGAACCATCAACGCGTACGCGCCTCTCTTTCGAGGCAGCCATCCATAGAATGGGCGGAAATGTAATCGGTTTTTCCTCTTCAGAACATTCATCCCTGCAAAAGGGGGAAACTTTTTCCGATACAATCAAGGTAATTTCTTCTTATGTAGATGCTCTAATTCTACGACATCCAAAGGAAGGGAGTGCACGCCTTGCTGCAGATCTTTCCGATGTTCCCGTGATCAATGCAGGCGATGGTGCCAATCAACATCCCACACAAACACTTCTTGATCTGTTCACGATGAAAGAAATTCAGAATAAAATTCACGAACTCCGAGTCGCGCTTGTTGGAGATTTGAAATATGGAAGAACTGTGCATTCGCTTGCGCTCGCTCTTTCTCATTATGATGCGCGCCTGTATTTCATCGCGCCTGAGGGGTTAACGATGCCTGAGGATATCTGCAATGAATTGAAAAAACGGGGAACAAAATTTTCATTTCATAAAAAAATTGAAGATGTGCTGCCTAGACTCGACATCCTTTATATGACACGCCATCAAGTGGAGCGTGGGAGTGTCGGTGAAAAGCTACGTGTGACATATGAAATGCTCAAAAAAGCAAAGCCGCATCTAAAAGTGCTTCATCCACTGCCCCGTTTGGATGAGCTCGATCCAAAAATCGATAACACTCCCTTCGCAGCTTACTTTAAACAGGCAGAAAATGGAGTGTTAGTCCGTCAAGCCATATTACAATCAATACTAGGATAATACGATGGCCAAAATTCTCTCAGTTGCTGCAATAAAAAATGGCACGGTGATTGATCATATCCCTGCCTTTCAAGCATTAAATATTCTACATCTCCTTTCAATCAATGAAGAGCGACATCGTGCCTCCATCGGGTTGAATTTACCAGGAAAAAAGCTGCGCCGCAAAGACCTTATTAAAATTGAGGGGCGTTTTCTGTCTGAGCTTGAAGCGCATGACATTGCCGTGTTTGCCCCCAATGCCACAATTAGTTTGATCAAAGACTTTGAAGTGACAAAAAAAGTTCAAGCAAAGCTTCCGGAGCAAATTTCCAATCTTCTTCTTTGTCCTAATCCACAATGCATTAGTAACTCCGAATCAGTTGAAAGTCATTTTTTTGTCGAATCGTTCAAACAATCGATCTATCTACACTGCTATTTTTGTGAAAAAATTTATCTGCGAGATGAAATGAAGGAGAATGTCAATTGATTACAATTGTTGGAGTCAGCGATTTAGAAGGTAATGAAATCGAGCATATGATCGATAGCGAACTAGATCTTGCGATTGATGGAAGAGGCCTTACCCTTTTTCCAGGCTTGATCGATCCCCATGTGCATTTTCGCACTCCAGGACTGATGGACAAGGAAAATTGGGAAACAGGGGCAAAAGCTGCGATTGCTGGTGGCTATACCACTGTGATCGATATGCCGAATACGCTCCCCCCTTGTATTACGCTAGCACGTTTGAGAGACAAGCAAAAGTTGATCAATAAACAACTTCGAAAAGTGGGTATTCCCCTTCATTATGGACTCTATATTGGAGCTGATAAACTCCATTTTGATGAAATTAAAAAGGTGAAGAAGCATGTTGTAGGCATCAAAGTCTTCATGGGATCGAGCACAGGAGATCTTGTAATGGATGATGAAAGCAGCCTACATGCCATCTTTACGCTTGCCCATGCTCATGATTTGCTTATTTCTGTTCATGCAGAAGATGAAGAGATGATCCAGGAAAGAAAAAAACAGTTCCTTGGACAAACCTCTTTTGAAACTCATTCGCAAATTCGTTCAGTGGAAGTTGCTTGCAAAGCAACAGAAAAAGCCATTGAGCTTGCCAAGACCTACGATGTCAGACTGAATCTTCTTCATATCAGTACTAAAGAAGAACTTGCCATTATCAAAAAAGCAAAAGATGAGGGGCTTAAAATTACTGCCGAAACAACACCGCATCATCTTTTTCTCGATACCAGTGCGTATGCAACACTTGGAGGCAAAGCTCAGATGAATCCCCCACTGCGATCTAAAGGACATGGGGCCGCCCTCATGCAGGGTATTCGAGATGGTGTGATCGATATGGTTGGTTCCGATCACGCTCCGCACACACTCGAAGAAAAAAAAGGGGTGTATGGGATGGTCCCATCAGGAGTTCCTGGGATTGAAACAATGCTTCCCCTGCTACTCAACGCCTATCATCACGATGAATTGACGCTGAAAAAAATTGTCGAAGTGACATATGACAATCCTCTTCATACATTTTCATTGAAGCCCCATCACGATGTGGTTTTAATCGATCTCAATAAAGAAAAAGAAGTTTTCGGAAAGAATTTAATGACAAAATGCAAATGGTCTCCCTATGAAGGATGGAAATTAAAAGGATGGCCGATTAAAACCATTATCAAAGGAAAGGTATATGACTGCGAAAAAATCTAAATTACCACTTTGGTATCCCGATGAGCCTCCTATTTACGATATCCATAAAACGTATATGGATAATTTAAAACATGGCCCATTTTTTAAAGGAGAAATCCCACAAAGAAAAATGCCTCCAAAAGCAAAATGGCACGATTTTCTCGGACATAAAATTGCCTCCCCCCTAGGTGTGCCAGCAGGTCCGCTCCTTTCTGCAAACTGGATTGAGCTTGCCTCACTACTCGGATTTGATGTTTTGACATACAAAACAATCCGTTCTGATGAGCATCCAGCCCATCCTTTGCCAAATATGATCTTTGTAAATACGAAAGAAAACGCCCCTGAGGCAACAGAAACTAAATACCCCGATCCAGATATCTCAAAACTTTCCGTCACAAATTCTTTTGGCATGCCATCAAAAGACCCCGAATTTCTTTTTGAAGACATTGCAAAGGCAAATGCGTGTTTAAAACCGGGACAAGTGATGATCGTTTCGATTGCAGGAACAAACCGCGCTGGTGAAGATTATTTTGAGGATTTTCTAAGAGCCGCCCTTTTTGCAAAAGAAGCAGGAGCAAAAATCGTCGAAGCTAATTTCTCATGCCCTAATGTCCATCGAAGTGAAGGAAGTATTTACCTCAATCCTGAAACAGTCTATACACTCGGGAAAAAACTCGCCTCAGCCCTCCACCCCACGCCTCTTGTTATTAAGGTCGGCGCGTTTCCCAATGCGTTGCTCCTAAAAGAAGTACTGCAACATGCTGCAAAAGCGGGCATCGCTGCAGTTTGCGGCATCAACACGCTCAGTAAAAAAATCGTCGATACTTCTGGAAATCCAGCCCTTGGAGAAAAACGGGCTGTCGGTGGAATTTGTGGGGGTGTAATTCGAAATATTGCCCTTGATTTTGTCGAAAATGCCTCAAAAATTAATGCCGAAGAAAAGCTTGGATTATGTATCATGGGCGTCGGCGGAATCACACTCCCTGAGCATTTTGATCTTTTTATCAAGCGAGGGGCATCCGTTGCCCTAACAGCTACAGGAATGATGTGGGACCCCTATCTAGCCATGCGATACCATGAGGAACATACATGTTAACTAAAATTATCGATGAATTATTTGAAATTGGAGCGATAAAATTCGGTGCTTTTACGCTTAAAAGCGGTATAGAATCCCCAATTTATATCGATCTCCGTTCTATCATCTCTTATCCAAAATTATTAGAAAAAATTCGTGATGCGATGTGGCATCAAATGCGTCATCTGAATTTCGATATCATTTGTGGGGTTCCTTACACAGCCTTGCCGATAGCAACGGCGATTTCGATTAAATACCATGTTCCAATGATCTTAAAACGAAAAGAAGCCAAGGAGTATGGAACCAAAAAATTGATCGAAGGTGAATATCGAGAAGGACAAAAATGTCTTCTTATCGACGATTTGATCACTTCAGGGCTCAGTCTTAAAGAAACAATCGAACCGCTTATCCTGCAAGGTCTTCAGGTTAATGATATTGTCCTTTTTCTCGACCGTCAGCAAGGTGGAAAGGAGCTTCTTGAGGGTAAAGGATACCACTTACATAGCTTATTCACACTCGATACGCTTTTACTGCATCTCGAGCAAACTCATAAGATTGATTCTGTGATGGTTGCGGAAGTTAAACAGTTCATCCAAGAGAACAAAGTTTAAACCCGGGTTTTAAGTCATGAAAAAGCTCTCATACGGCGAAAGAAGTCTTCTCGCGACAAATCCGAGTGCAAAAAAACTCTTTTCCATTATGGAAGAAAAAAAGAGTAATCTTGCCTTAAGCGCAGATGTGACAACAAAAGATGAGCTCCTCAAAATTCTCGATCAAGTCTCCTCTGAAATCTGCCTATTAAAAACGCATATAGATATCCTTGAAGATTTTGATGTGGAATTTATCTACGAACTAAAAAAAAGAGCTAAAAAAGATAATTTTCTTCTCTTTGAAGATCGTAAATTTGCCGATATTGGAAATACAGTCAAACACCAATATGAAGATGGCATTTATCATATTGCATCCTGGGCTGATATCGTCAACGCGCATATCCTTCCGGGCCCAGGAATTATCGAAGGGCTCAAGCAAGTCGGCGAAAAAAGAGGGAGAGGCCTCCTCCTACTTGCTCAGATGAGCTCAAAAGACAATCTTTTAGATCCGGAATATACGCAAAAAGCGGTAGAAATGGCCTTAAAATATGATGATTTCGTCATTGGCTTTATCACACAAAAAAAACTTACAGATGACCCCCGTTTTATACATATGACCCCCGGCGTTAAACGAAAAGCAGGTGGAGATGGCCTTGGTCAGGTTTATCGCACACCGCACACCGTAATTGTGGATGATGGATGTGATCTCATCATTGTCGGACGGGGCATTTTGCAAGCAGAAAACCCACATGAAACTGCAGCATTATATCGAAAAGAAGGGTGGCAGGCCTATGAACAGCGTTGACCCACTCGTTGCCATCATCATTCTCAACTGGAACGGAAAACAAGATACACTTAATTGTCTAGAAAGCCTAAAAAGCATCAAGTATTCCAATTATGAAATTGTCCTCGTCGATAATGGCTCAACGGATGATTCTCCCCATTGTATTCAAGAGGCTTTCCCAGATGTTACCCTCCTCTGCAATCGCAAAAACCTCGGTTTTGCCGAAGGGAATAATGTTGGGATCAGCCATGCCCTTAAAATGGGTGCAGAGTATCTCCTTTTGCTTAACAATGACACCATCGTCGATCCGAATCTTATCTCTTCCTTCGTAACGCAAGCTCAAAACCAAAAAAATCACAGTATTCTCGGAGGCAGAGTCTATCTTTTTGACGACAAGAAACGTTTTGATCATTTTGGAGGGATCTGGAATGCCAAAAAAGCTGCTTTTGATCTCGTTGCGAATCGTTTGTTAGACGATGGGAAGAGTTACGAGAAACCACAGGAACTCGATTACATCTGTGGGTGTTGCCTTTTTGCTAAAAGAGAAGTTTTTGAAACCGTCGGGCTCTTGGACGCCCGCTTTTTTCTTATGTGGGAAGAAAGTGACTGGTGTTTTCGGGCAAAAAAGCTGGGATACCGCCTTTTCACCTGCCCCAAAGCAAAAATTTGGCATAAAGTCTCCGCCTCATTTACTGGAGGCAAATCCCATACCACCTATTTTTGGTGGCGTAACCGCCTTTTATGGATTGAAAAAAACTGCAGCTTTAAAGAAAAAATAAAATTGTTGGCTCAGATCTTACTTCCAGAAATTTTTCATCTGCTCAAATTGCGATTTTTGAAGCGTATTCAACTAAGGCTTCTCAAGCTCTTTCGTCCACATGAAAATCATCTTCACCGGGAACAAAAGCTAAAAACCTATGTCGCAGCCTTGACAGGTGTTAAAGATTATCTGAGGCGCCGCTTTGGCAATGGCCCCAAGTGGCTTTTCCAATAACTTCCTATCCGTGACCCTAATTGTTAGTCAAACCTTAGTCTTAAAACCCGGGTTGTGCGGTATAAATATTCCATCTAAAAAGTCTTTTTTACCAGGCTTTTCTGCCTAAATTTTGCCTACTTTATCAAGTATGTCGAAAATTTCGGTAGAAAAGCCTGATAAAAAATACAATTTTATCTGAAACATCTCTACCGCACAACCCGGGTTTAAAGATTAATCCACACCTACTATTATGATAAAAAAAATAAAATCTTGTATTCTCAAAAGTTCCGTAAAATGATATAAGTTCGTAATATGCTTTAAAATTGCGCTATGCAAGGTGATCATGATCTATACATTAAAAAAAATATGCAAATCTTTTCGAAGTGCCGTTTCTCTATTTCTTATTGGGGGCTCCCTCCTTTTTCTAGCAGGATGTGAAAATCAACAATCGATTATAAGTAACATTGATCAGCGCGAAGCTAATCTTATTATCGTCCTTTTGGAAAGCAAAGGGATTGAAGCCATAAAAATGAAGTACTCTTCTGGTACCGAAATGGGTGGTGAAACCGGCGGACAAAAATATCAGATTTTAGTCGATGAATCTCAAACTGTTGAAGCAATCGCTTTCATGAATCAAAATGGTTTTCCAAGAAAAAAAGGTACAAGTCTTTTAGAACTGTTTGCAAAAGCAGGTTTAATGTCTTCAGATAAAGAAGAGACGATTCGCTATCAGGCAGGACTTGCCCAGCAGCTTACAAATACGATTTTAATGATTGATGGTGTGATCGATGCAAGCGTTCAACTCTCTTTTCCACCGCAAACAACATTGCCCGGAGAAGTTCAAAAAGAAAAAATTACTGCCGCGGTTTATGTCAAACACCAGGGTATTGTCGACGATCCCAATAGTCATTTAGAAAATAAAATCAAACGTCTTATTTCCGCCAGTATCAGTGGTCTAGATCTGAATGATGTCACAGTCGTCTCCGATCGATCTCGCTACACAGATGTGACCCTACCAATGGCTGGTGATAAAATTAGTACTCAACCAAAACAATATGTCAAAATCTGGTCGATTGTGATGAGTCAGCAATCTGCAGCTAGATTTCGATTTATCTTTTTCTTGATCCTCTCTCTTGCAATTATTTTTGCTGTTGTCATGAGCTGGTTTCTGTGGAAACTCTACCCATCACTGCGCAAGCGCGGAGGCTTTAAAGAACTATTTAAGCCATCTCCCATTCCTCCAGGAGAGAATGAACCGAAAAAGGAAATCCCTCCACCTACACCATAAGTTGGGAAGTAAATGATTGAACAAGGTTTTATATTTCCTCTTCTCGCTCTTTTAGAACGATGTGACCCTGATAAGAAGGAAAAACTTTTGAAATATCTACCTGAAGGAGATCAGGATGAACTTCAAAAGCTCTCAAGCGTTTCTTTTCCTTTTCTGAAAGAGCACAAAGGATTAGCGGATTTTTTTAAGGAGATCCATTATTCATGGATTATCACTTTTTTAGGAACCTTTTCAGAAGGTGATCAGCTCATTTTTATTGCGTCATTTGAGGATGAAGAAGCCGAAAAATTATGCGAGATGTTTGATATTTCCTCCAAACGCCCGATTTTAGAGCCACTAGCAAAACACTTTGTCCATTCAATCCTTTTTGAGTGGCTTACTAAAAACCAAAAAGAATTTCTGCCTTACTCTTTTCTTCCAGACAACCCTTTAAATTTTCTTTTGAGTTTAAAAAAATCAGAGCTTGTAACACTTGCGGATCTTTTGGGATTGCATGATTTATCAGCGGAAACGCGTCATATCATCCAATCTAAGACTCTAACAAATATCCAAACTCTCTTAAAAAAAGATAAACTCAGCTATTTCAAAGAACTCTTAAAGCAACAAGAACCCGTTACGTTTGCTCCCCTTGGACTTGAAAAATGGGATGGCGATAAAGATAAATTATTAAAAATATTACACAACCGGGGCATCAACCGCATCGCAAAAGCATTATATGGATCGCATCCTGCTCTTTTGTGGCATATCTCCCACAGGTTGGATACCGGACGCGCGAAAATTTTAAAAAAACACTGCTCAGATATCAAAAATAAAAAAGCGCACAAAATTTTAACCTCCCAACTTCTCACGTTGGCAAAAAGGATCACAACATCATGAAGTTCTTTTCCTATATATATAAAGGTGAGATTCGCCGCGCATCTAATCAGAAGGTGATCCCAAGAGAAGAATTTAGTGAGCTTTTAGAAGCTACTGAGGTCTTGGAAAAAGCACAGAGGGAAGCCCAAGAGTTTCTTTCAGATTATGAAAAAAAAGGAAAATCACTTGCTAAAAAGGCAAAGGAAAAAGGCTATCAAGAAGGGCTTTTTGAATTTAATAAGCATGTGATCCATTTTGAGCAGCGTTTAAAAGAAATTCGCCATGAATTACAAAATATGGTCCTTCCTCTCGCTCTGAAGGCTGCAAAAAAAATTGTTGGAAAAGAATTAGAGGCTAATCCCGGCACGATTGTTGATATCGTCATACAAACGATTAAACCAGTGCTTCAAAATCATCATGTTAAAATCATCGTAAACAAAGCAGATAAAGAGTTGTTGGAGGCTAAAAAATCAACAATTCGGGAAATGTTAGACCAAGTTGAAACATTTTCGATAGAAGAGCGTAGCGATATTTCCCCTGGTGGGTGTATGATAGAGACGGAATCTGGAATTATCAACGCAAGCCTAGAGAATCAATGGCGCGCGTTGGAGTCAGCTTTCGAAATATTTATGAAAAGGACACCATGACTTATCTGAGAAGATTCTCGCTTACATTCCTTCTCATCTTCTGTTTTATTAGTTTTTTCCATACAACCTCTTATGCCCAAGATGAGGGAGGGATTGCTCAGGAATTACTCTTAAAACAGCAAGCGGGTACGGAAAAGGATAATCCTCCGGTCATTACTAAACTTGCAGTCATTGCAGGTCTTGCTATTCTCCCTTTCGCAATCATGCTTCTGACATCCTTTCTCAAAATGGTCATTGTCCTCTCCCTCTTAAGAAATGCGCTTGGAGTGCAACAAGCTCCTCCAAGTCAAGCAATTAATGGAATTGCTCTCTTGATGACAATTTATGTCATGGCACCTACAGCTATGGCGATGTACTCCTCTGCGGGAGAATATATTCATAAAGATAGCCCTAAACAGTTGATTTCCCCTCAAACAGCTGGTTATCTCATTACAGTTGCAGATAAAGCCAAGGAGCCTTTAAGAGACTTCTTAAAAAACAATTGTATTTTGAAACACCAACGTAGTTTCTATCAGCTTGCATACCGCTCTTTCCCGGAAGAATTCCGAAAAGATCTTAAGATAAATGACTTTATCATCTTAATCCCCTCATTTATCACTTCACAGATTAAAGGCGCATTTGAAATCGGTGTTCTTGTTTATCTCCCCTTCTTTGTCATTGACCTCGTGACCTCAAATATCCTCCTTGCAATGGGAATGATGATGCTTTCCCCTCTGACGATTGCCCTTCCACTCAAACTCCTCCTCGTTGTGATGGTGGATGGATGGACTCTCCTCATTCAAGGTCTAGTACTAACTTTTAGGTGATAGTGTATGTTTGAATCGGAAATTTATCAGCTCACTTATCAAGCACTGCTGCTCATCTTGATTCTCTCAGGACCACCCATCCTTATTAGTATGACCCTAGGACTTTTTGTCGCGATTTTTCAAGCTGCGACACAAATTCAGGAACAAACCCTCTCATTTACCGTAAAACTCGTTGCCGTTATCTTAACTCTTCTTTTACTCGGGGGGTTCTTAAGCGGTCAGATTATCCAATTCGCCTCAACAATCTTTAACAACTTTCCGAAATGGCAAGGATAAGGGATGGATTATGTCACCTTTTTTACTTTATTTGGTGAATTTTCGCCAATCGAACTCCTATCCCTTTTTCTATTAACATTATTTCGTCTGGCTCCCATCGTTTCGCTCGCCCCATTTTTAGGAGCTAAGATCGCCCCTACGATTGTTCGTGCTGGAGTCGCACTTTGCTTAAGCGTTATTTTCCTGCCAACCTTAATGATTAAAATGACTCATACGATAGGATTTGACTACGCTTTTATAGGTTACGCTCTTAAAGAACTTCTCATTGGATTTATTCTTGGGTTATTTGTTGCCATTCCCTTTTATATGGTCGAATCCTCTGGTATTCTGATTGATTTTTTACGTGGTGCAGCCATTATGCAAGCACAAGATCCCACATCACAATCACAATCTTCCCCCATTGGAATTCTCTATCATTTTATTCTAATCGTCCTCTTTTTCCAAATCGAAGGTCCATTTCATTTCTTAGAAGCCGTTTTAAAATCCTATGAAATCATGCCACCAAATGCCCCCTTTAATCCCGCCTTTTTTTCTTTAAACACCCCTTTTTGGGAAACTGCAATCGGTCTTTTAAACAATATTATGGCAATTGCTATCCAACTTGCCGCTCCTTCGCTTGTTGCAATTTTGATGGCTGAAATGTTTTTAGGGATCGCCAATCGGCTAGCCCCTCAAGTTCAAATTGCCTTCCTCGGAATGTCTTTAAAATCCCTTTTAGGGCTCACGCTTTTATGGTTTGCATGGTTTTTTATCATAAAACAAATGAGCAAGGAAACCTTTGATTGGTTACATTTAATCGATACACTTATCTATAAGTCGAAGTATTTTTTCTCTTAATAGAATGATTTTTTTCGAAAAAAAAAGAAAATAATTTGACTATTTTTCAAGCCCTCTTTAGATTCGGATTTAATGCTAAATATTTTTCTTACCATCTTCTTACTTTGAAAACAAAAGAAACAAAAAATAAATAAGGAGCCTAACAAACAATGAACCACAAATACTTAGTTGCGGTTGCTACTTTGCTCTGTTCTTCAGTAGCATTTGCAGCCTCAGACAACAGTAGATCACAAGGCAGAGGCTCAATGCCTCCAAAAGAAAGCATGCCTACCGATCAATTTAAAGCACCAGAAGACCGCGGATTTAAGGAAATTACTCCGAATGCAGGTCCACGTGTCAGTCATGGAGCAGATGTCTTTATTACCGCTGATTTTATTTATTGGACTGCGCGTCAAGATGGCATGGTCTATACAATTACAGGAAGAAATACATTTGCAAATATCAATGCTTCTAGCGGAAGTGCCAAAGATCTCGGCTGGAAAGGTGAGCCAGGATTCAAAGTAGGTCTCGGACTTAACCTTGGCCACGATGGTTGGGATATTTATGCACAGTATACTTGGTTGCATACACGTGTCAGCGATTCAACTAATGTTGCATTCGATACACCTGTTCAGCAGCGTCTTGTAGCAACATACTTCTCAGATAGAAATGGATCCCTTTCTCGAACCTTCACAAAGGCAAGGGCAAAGTGGGATCATCATTTCAATGTGATTGACTTAGAACTTGGACGTAATTATTTTATCAGTCAATTTCTTACTTTAAGACCTCACGTCGGTTTCAAAGGAACTTGGCAAGATCAAGATTTTAAAATCCGATATACTGACCAAGATATAACTGATCCTACATCCATTGATCGAATAGAAAAAGTTAAATTCAACCAAGACATGTGGGGACTTGGAATCCGTATGGGTCTTAACACTGGTTGGCATTTTATCGAAAACTTTGGAATATTTGGTAACCTAGCGCTTACAGCCCTTTGGACTGACTTTGATACAAAGCGTAAAGACCGCGTTATTACAAGTAATGGTGCAAACAACTCGCTCTTCTATAACTTCAAGTTTGATCAGAATCCAGTTAATACGATCTTAGAACTCGCAATTGGCTTACGCTATGATCTATGGTTTTCAGATGATGATTACCACTTTGGATTATCAGCTGCTTGGGAAGAACAAGTATGGGTCAATCACTCACGCTTCGTAAGATTCTTCTCTGGCGAAGTCCAAGGTGATCTATACCTTCATGGATTAACCTTAAAGGCACGTTTCGACTTCTAAGTCAAACCTGCTATAGGTACCAATAAAGGCCTCAGACACATTGTTGTTTGAGGCCTTTTTTTAAACCCAGTTTTTATTCTCACATTTCCAACCCGGGTTGTGTGATAGAGACATCCCATCTAAAAAGTCTTTTTCTCCAGGATCTTCTGCCCAAATTCCGTCTACTTTATCAAGTATGTCAAAAATTTAGGCAGATGATCCTGAAAAAAAATACAATTTCATCTAGAATATCTCTATCACACAACCCGGGTTTCCATTCCCAAAAAGATAAGATTGACAGAATCACCTCTATTCTCATAATTGTAGGATAAGAGATCTAAGCCGGAAGGAATATTATATGTATCGCAAGTACTTAATTGCTCTAAGTGGAATTCTTTGCTGCAGTGCAGCATTTCTACATGCCGAAAAAAAACAACATTCCCCTTCTGATCATTTCTCTTCTCAAAAAAGTCCCTCCTTTAGAGAAATTACGCCAAGTGCAGGACCACGCGTTTCACACGGTGTTGACGTGTTTATCACAGCTGATTTCATTTATTGGACAACCCGCCAAGATGGCATGGGCTTTGTCATGTCAGGATTCGGTAACGGAATTGTAAATCCCACAAAAGGTCAAGTCCACCACATCGATTGGGATTTTGATCCTGGTTTCAAAGCTGGAATCGGCTTTAATCTAAGTCACGACGGCTGGGATGTCTTTGCTCAATACACATGGCTTCACACTCACCCATCTACAGCCAGCGTACAAAAATCATCTGGGGATCCAAGTCGACTTCAAGTTGCTTGGAATTTAGGGATTACGAATGCTCAGCCCGCATCCGATGCAGCCCTCGTTAAGGCAACTGCAACGTGGGACAACCATTTTAATGTCATTGATCTTGAACTTGGCCGTAACTACTTTATCAGCCAATTTCTCACCCTCCGCCCTTATTTCGGTTTGAAAGGGAGCTGGCAAGATCAAGATTTTAAAGTGACCTATCTCTATGATGAATCTATAAGTGAGCCTCAAACAACCTTTCTCATGAAAAATGATATGGATTTCTGGGGTATTGGTCTCAGAACAGGTCTGAATACAGGCTGGTTTTTCTACAAGAACTTTAGTCTTTTTGCAGACTTTGCCCTCTCAGCACTTTGGTCAAATTTTGAAATTGAAAGAAAAGATCGTCGATTGCGTAGTACAGCGCCGACTAATCTAGTTTTAATTGACGTCGACAACGACTTTCATACGATTAAGGCCGTCCTTGAGTTTGATATTGGCTTGCGTTATGACCTTTGGTTTTACGATGATGAATATCATCTTGGATTTCAAGCAGGCTGGGAAGAGCAAATCTGGTTTAGCCATAATCAACTCCTTCGCAAAACTGAAGAAGGTGCTCATGGAGATCTTATTCTCCAGGGACTTACCGTTAAGATTCGTTTCGATTTTTAAATCCAGGTTGTGTTGTAGAGACGTTTTGATTGACAAGATCAGTTTCCCCTTTTAAGCTTACTCTTTTGTCTCATTTCAGGAGCAGCGACGATGAAATTTTATGCAAAAGGTATCCTATTAATTCTAACTTTTGGTTCCTTGTATGGGGCACAGACAAAACAGTTTAAACAAGCCTCAGATCCTAAATTTATTGAAATCACTCCCAATGCGGGACCTCAAGTAGACCACTATATTTCTCCATTTATTACTGCAGATTTCATCTACTTTACAACGCGCCAAGACGGACTTGGATACGTTTATACCGGCATAGGTAATGGTGTTGGCAATCCTTCGAGAGGCAATGTACACCATATCGGTTGGGACTTTGACCCAGGATTCAAAGCAGGTGTAGGACTTAATTTGCAACATGACGGATGGGATATCTACGCGCAATACACCTATTTACGCACCGCGCCAAGCGATGATTCAACATCACAGCCTTCGAATTCATTTCTTTTTCAATACTGGGTTATTGGAAGTGGTACAAGTAACCTACAACCTACCGGTACATTCGCGAAAGCAACCGCCCGCTGGAATAATGATTTCAATGTCATCGATCTTGAACTCGGTCGTAATTATTTCATCAGCCAATTCCTTACTTTAAGGCATCATGTAGGCTTTAAAGGGACCTGGCAAGAACAACATTTTCATCTTAAAGAACTCTTCGATATTGGAGGCAATAACCCCTTAGTTCTTTGGAAAATGAAAAATGATATGAATTATTGGGGAGTAGGAATCCGCACTGGATTAAATACAGCCTGGCATTTTGTGAAATGGTTTGGCATCTACGGGGACCTCTCTCTCTCTGCACTCTGGTCAAACTTTGATATAAACCGAAAAGACACCCGTCTTGATTCCACACAAGAAAGCACGCCGATTACGCTTGCATATTTTGATAATGATTATCGCACTCTCAAAGGTGTCATCGAATGGGATCTAGGACTGCGTTTTGATATTTGGTGGTCATCAGATCGTTATCACTTCAGTCTTCAAGCAGGCTGGGAAGAACAAGTATGGATAAACCACAATCAGCTTATTCGTAAGAATGAAGAAGCTGCACACGGCGACTTGATTTTCCAAGGTCTGAATGTAAAAGCACGTATCGATTTCTAAAATCCGGGTTACATCATAAACCTCTTACATATCACAAAACTCGGGTTTAGATCTTTGAACTATTTTAAAAAATCCATCCTATCTAGAGATACCCCTGCAAAGGGTTTCTAATACAACCCGTGTTAAAACCAAGTTGTGAGGGCAATATGAAGCATCATTTTGTTTTTATTGACTTTTTTTTAGACACTCCTCTATCCTAGCTGCATGCTTACCAAACTTAACATTAAAATCATGAAGGAGCTTACCGCATGAAACTGAAAACTTTACTAGCTGGCTTGGCCATTGTATTTGCTCAAGCATCTGCTTTTGGCGCACAACCGCAAAAACAACATAACCCAACAGATCAATTTAAGAGTTCTGACAACGCACAATTTAGAGAGATCACTCCGAATGCAGGTCCTCGCGTAACTAATGGAGCAGACGTCTTTATTACTGCTGACTTTCTTTATTGGACTGCACGACAAGACGGTATGGTCTATGCCATTACTGGAAGAAACACATTTGCAAATATCGATGCTACTAGTGGAAGCGCTCAAGATCTCGATTGGAAAGCTCAGCCAGGATTCAAAGTAGGTCTCGGACTTAACCTTGGTCACGATGGTTGGGATGTCTATGCTCAATACACATGGCTGCATACAAACGTTAATAACTCAACTAGCGTTGCATTCGATACACCTGTACAACAACGCTTTGTAGGGACATATTTTTCGGATAGAGATGGATCTATTACAAATAATTATACAAAAGCACGAGCCAAATGGGATCACCACTTTAACGTGATTGATTTAGAACTCGGCCGAAACTACTTCATCAGTCAATTCCTTACTTTAAGACCTCATGTCGGCCTTAAAGGAACTTGGCAAGATCAAGACTTCAAAATCCGTTACACACAGCAAAACATTGCAGATCCTACATCAATTGATTTGCTTGAAAAAATCAAATTCAATCAAGATATGTGGGGACTTGGAATCCGTATGGGTCTTAACACAGGCTGGCACTTTATCGAAAACTTCGGACTATTCGGTAACTTAGCTCTTACAGCTCTTTGGTCAGACTACAGTACTACCCGAAAAGACCGCGTTGCTACAAGTAACAGCACGAACAACTCACTCTTCTATAACTTCAAGTTTGATCAGTATCCAATCAATGCGATCTTAGAGCTAGCGCTTGGTCTACGTTACGACGTATGGTTCTCAGATGATGATTATCACTTCGGACTATCAGCTGCTTGGGAAGAGCAAGTATGGATTAATCATTCACGCTTCGTAAGATTCTACTCTAGCGAAGTCCAAGGTGATCTATACCTTCATGGATTAACAATCAAAGCACGTTTCGACTTCTAAGTTAAAACTAGCTAACGGTTGACACAAACCCTTCACATTTATTTGTGAAGGGTTTTTTATTGGCTTTTTTTTATCCATTATCCTATCCTCACCTTCTTAAAACCCGGATTGTGTGATATAGACATCCCATCTAAAAAGTCTTTTTCTCCAGGATCCACTACCCAAATTTTGCCTACTTTACCAAGTATGTCAAAAATTTAGGCAGAGGGTCCTGAAAAAAAATATAATTTTATCTGGAATACCTCTATTACACAATCCGGGTTCAAACCACAAATTTTACCTTGAATTCAGAAAGGAGCTTACCAGATGAAACTGAAATTCTTATTGACTAGCTTAGCAATTACAATTGCCCAAGCATCACTTGCTGGCGCCCAAAAGGACAACCATAGTTATCCAACAGACCAATTTCAAAAAACAGACAGTCCGTGCTTTCGAGAAATCACACCGAATGCAGGCCCCCGTGTGACAAGTGGAGCAGATGTATTTATTACTGCTGATTTCATTTATTGGACTGCGCGGCAAGATGGCATGATCTATGCGATCACCGGAAGAGATATAACTGCGAATGTTGATGCGCCTCGCGGAAGTGCTAAAGATCTAGATTGGAAAGGGCAGCCAGGGTTCAAAGTTGGCCTTGGACTAAGCCTGTGCCATGATGGTTGGGATGTTTATGCACAATATACATGGTTACAGACACAAGTTAGTGATAATACAAATATAGCATTTGATACCGCAGGCAACAAACGCATTATTCCTACCTATTTTCCAGAAAGGACAGCCTCTTTTAACCAGGCTTTCACACGAACTAGAGCTAGATGGGATCACCATTTTAATGTGATCGATCTTGAACTCGGTCGCAACTATTTCATCAGTCAATTTCTCACTCTAAGGCCATTTGTCGGCTTGAAAGGGACATGGCAAGATCAAGACTTTAATATTCGATACACCGCTCAAAACATCTCAGATCCTACATCAATCAATGTGACAGACAAAATTAAATTTAATCAAAACATGTGGGGACTTGGAATCCGCATGGGCCTTAACACCGGCTGGAACTTTATCGAGAACTTCGGATTGTTTGGTAATTTAGCTCTTACATCACTTTGGACTGACTATGATACCACTCGTAAAGACCGCGTTATCCAAAATAATGGTGCGAACAACTCACTTCTTTTTAACTTTAAATTTGATCAAAACCCTATTCATGCGATCTTAGAACTGGCGCTTGGACTGCGTTATGATGTTTGGTTCTCATGTGATGATTACCATTTTGGACTTTCAGCAGCTTGGGAAGAACAAATTTGGGTTAACCATGGCCGTTTTGTAAGATTCTTTGCAAATGAAGTGCAAGGCAATCTTTACCTTCATGGCCTGACATTGAAAGCACGCTTCGATTTCTAAATCCAGGTTTAAGTCCCGTGTTTAAATGACCACAAAAAACGCCGTGGGAGAAATCTCAAGGCGTTTTTTTGTTTGACGAAATCTTGTTTTTCTTCATAATGACCATCTAAAAGAAAAGAGGATGCGCTATGAACGGGAAATTATTTACGATTCTTGGAATTATCACTTCATGCAATCTATTTGCAGACACCGGTGTAGCAGAAAATATACAAAGTTATCCCACAGACCAATTTCAACCAAAAGATAGTCCTTGCTTTAGGGAAATTACACCCGATGCTGGCCCACGTGTTGATAATGGCGCAGATGTATTAATTACCGCTGATTTCATCTACTGGACAACTAAAGCAGATGGGCTGATATATGCCATTACCGGTCGAAATACAGGCGTACAAATCAATGCTTCTAAAGGTCATGCTCAACAAATGGAATGGACGGGTGATCCAGGCTTCAAAGTAGGTCTCGGCATCAATCTGCCACATGATGGTTGGGATATATTCGGACAGTACACATGGCTTCATACCAAGACACATAACATCACCACAAAATCATTCAATACCCCTCTTCCTGGTCAGTTCGTTTCTACTTTCTTTGGTATTAGAGATGGTTCTTTAAATCAAACTTATGTGAAGGCAAAAGCAAACTGGCGTAATAAATTTAACGTTGTGGATCTTGGACTTGGTCGAAATTATTTTATCAGCCAATTTCTCACTCTAAAACCTCACGTAGGTCTTAAAGGAACATGGCAAGACCAAGAATTTGTTGTTGAATATACGCAAGTTGATCTCGCTGACATCAATACTATCTTAATTCAAGATGACATTCGATTTAATCAGGACATGTGGGGACTTGGTATCCGTTTCGGACTTGATACAGGATGGCAGTTCATTAAAGACTTTGGACTTGTTGCCAATATGTCCCTTTCTGCTCTTTGGAGTGATTTTTCAACGAAGAGAAAAGACCGACACTTCTCAATAGCTCTTCCTGCAAACTCTCTCTATTACAACTTCAATTTTAATCAACGCCCAATTAATGCAATTTTAGAAATGCAATTGGGACTACGCCATGACTTTTGGTTCTGTGATAACGATTATCACGTTAGCATCGCTGCAATGTGGGAAGAACAGGTTTGGATCAACCATGAACGTTTTATAAAATTCTTTTCTAACGAAGTTTTAGGCAATTTCTATCTGCATGGATTTACCTTTAATCTTCGTTTTGACTTCTAGTTAGGCTTATAAATGAAATTGATTACGCTTTTCTTGGGACTCCTCCCATTCAGTCTTCTTTCGGCATCATCTCCCTCTGATTTTTTTAAGGGAGAAGATAGCCCAGAGTATCGAGTCATTACGCCACAAGTTGATTACGAGTTAAGAAACGACATCGGTTTGTTTTTTTCTGCGGATTACCTCTATTGGACAGCACGCACGGATGGACTTGGATATGTCTTTTCAGGATTTGGGGATGGTTCACTTGACGCAATTAAAGGGAAATTACACCAGTTAAACAATGACTATGAGTCAGGCTTTAAAGCCGATGCAGGATATCGTTTTGACCATGATGGCTGGGATATTTTTGCCGAATATACATGGTTTTTCATCAATCCGAAAAAAAATGAAACGGGAACCCCCCTCCTTCCTTCAAACGCCACTGTTTCATCACGCCTTGCTGCCGCCTGGGATATAGGTGCACCAACATCTATGCTCTCTCTGTCTAATATTTTACGCGCAAAAGCAAATTGGGATCTCCATTTTCATGTAGCTGATCTTGAAATTGGTCGGAATTATGAAACAGCACCAAATCTCCATCTTCGCCCATTTTTCGGCCTTAAAGGAACGTACCAAATTCAAAATTATCGCGTTCTTTACGAAAAAGAGAGAAATAACGTTTTCACAAGCGATACAATGACCATTCGTCAAGAAACAACAGGCTATGGTCTACGCGCCGGGCTAAAAACTACCTGGCTCTGTGGAGCAGGATTTAGTCTTTATGGAAACATGGCTCTCTCTGGTCTCTGGTCTCAGTTTGATTTGAGTAGAAAAACAAAAGAGGTCTTTACCACCGGAGGCACTCCACTAACCCTCAATCATATCAATAATAATTTCCATACGATTACACCTGTAATTGAACTTGGGATAGGTCTTAAATGGGCTGGTAATTTCTATGACGATGGCTACCACCTTCTGATACAACTAGGCTGGGAAGAACAAGTTTGGATGAGCCAAAACCAGTTTACACGATTTAATGAAGAGACCTCTCATGGTGATCTTATCCTTCAAGGTCTCACCGCAAAACTGCGAATTGATTTCTAAAACAGTTCTTGCTAACGTTGGATCAAATGAAACCTTTAATCCTATTCTTAACGCTATTTTCCTTTCTTCATGCTGCGCATCCGGATGCACATTTTAAACATCCAGATGACCCCGCTTATTTTGAAATCACCTCTTCAGCCAATGCCATCGTGACAAATGGAACCGATGTATTTATTACTGCAGACTTTCTCTATTGGTCCCTCAGAGAAGATGGTTTAGGATTTGCCATGTCGGGTTTTGGAAATGCGACGTCTGATCCATCAAAAGGTGGTGTCCATCATATCCGCTCTGAATTTGAGCCAGGCTTTAAAGTGGGACTAGGTGGCGTCTTTTATCGTAATCATTGGGACCTCTACTTTCAATATACCCATCTCGCAACTGATCCACCAAAACGAAGAGAAGAAAGGCCTTTTAGATCGTTATTGCAACCTCTTTGGAGAATTGGCGTGCCAAACAATGAGGTCAATTCTGCTTTCTTAATCGAAGCACAAGCTCAGTGGGAACATAAATTCAATGTTGTAGATGGTGAACTAGGTTACAACCATTTTATCAGTCAATTTCTTACCCTACGCCCTTTTATAGGTCTTAAAGGGGCCCGTCAAATCGAGCATTACCGGGTACGCTATCTTCTAGAAACAAGTCCTAATCTTGTGGATGATATTTATCGGATGAAAAATGATCAAAATATCTGGGGTTTTGGAATCAGAGGTGGTTTGAATACATCATGGCATTTGTCAAAAGTCGTCAGTATTTACGGTAATTTCGCCATAACAGGCCTTTGGTCATACTATGATGTCGAAAGAAAAGATGTGCAAATCACCGAAGATAAACAGATTTTGCAGATTTTTAATCACGAGGTAAATCGTTTTCATACGATCATTCCAGTCATTGAAGTGGGTCTAGGCGCTAAGTTCGAAACCTATTTTTTGGATGATGACTATCACATCGCCCTTCAAGTTGGCTGGGAAGAACAAGTCTATATGGATTTCAATCAGCTCATTAGATTTGATGAAGAAAGCAGTCATGGTGATCTCATCATGCAAGGTGTCACAATTAAATTACGTTTTGATTTCTAATAATTAATCGGAAATATTGGGATTAAGAAGAACGATCGCTTCTTTAAGGGCTTTGATAAAGAGGTCGATTTCCTCTGGAGTATTATAGAGTCCAAATGAAAGACGCAGCGCGGTTGTCAATCCAAAGTGTTTAAGCGTTGGCTGTGCACAAAGATGTCCTGTTCGCACTGCAATGCCTTTAAGTCCTAAGATCGTGCCTAGGTCAAGTGGATGGTGCCCTTTGACTTTAAATGTGATGATTGCCCCTTTATCTTCTGAGTTACCGAGAATGGTAACCTCTTGAAGTTGTTGCAATGCGTGAGTTGCGTGCTTAAGAAGACTATTTTCCCATGTTGCAATGGTAGATAGTGACTGACGCTCTAGATATGCAAGAGCACTTCCCATGCCGATGACTTGAGCAATAGGCGGGGTTCCAGCTTCAAACCTAAGCGGTGGCTTTTGATAGGTCGTTTTTTCAAGCGTCACTTGATCCACCATATCTCCTCCCCCTTGATAAGGAGGCATTTTCTCAAGAAGCTCTTTTTTTCCATAGAGTATCCCAGCGCCTGTTGGGCCATACATTTTATGGGATGAAAAAGCATAAAAATCGACATCAAGCTTTTGCACATCGATGGGAATATGCGCGATTGCCTGCGCTCCATCAACCATGACTTTCGCCCCCACTTGTTTTGCTTTCTCGGTGAGAAATTTTATGGGATTGCGAATGCCTGTGACGTTAGAGATATGGGTAAGACTTAGAATTTTTGTTTTTTCGGTTAGGAGATCATCTATCAAGTCGAGCTCAAGGGTTCCTGTATCAGTTAGAGGGATATACTTGAGAATGGCTCCCTTTTTCTCAGCAAGGAGTTGCCAAGGCACGATATTTGAGTGATGTTCCATTTCTGTGATGAGGATCTCATCTCCTGGCTTGATAAATGCTTCCCCAAAAGAAGATGCTACAAGATTAATACTGTCTGTTGTCCCCCTAGTGAAGATAATTTCATCTTCCTCTTTTGCGTTGATAAGTTTTTGGACTTGGGAACGAACAGAGCTATATTTTTCTGTGGCAATGGCTGCAAATTCATAGATCGCGCGATGAACCGTTCCATTTTCTTCTCTATAAAAGTCTTCAATGGTTTTGATGACTTCTTCGGGTTTATGTGTCGTAGCAGCATTGTCAAAATAGATGAGGGGTTTTCCATTCATCTTTCGACTTAACATCGGGAAGTCTCGTCTTACATTTAAGATATCAAAGGTCATGGACTGTCACCTGATCGGTTATTTCTTTGCAAAACCCTTGGATCAGGAGATGATATGCCTCTTTATATGATAGGCCGCGTGTCCTGAGATAAAAAAGTTCTTCTGCATCGAGCTGCCCAATTGTTGCTCCATGGGATGCTTTGACATCATCTGCAAAAATTTCCAAATTGGGTTTGCTAAAGGCGTGTGTTTTTTCGCCGAGAAGAAGATTGTTATTGAGCTGATAGGCTTCTGTTTTTTGTGCAATATCTTGAACGAAAACTTTTCCTTCAAAACTGGAGCGTGCTTGATCAAACAGGACGTTTTTAAAGTGCTGGCTTGATGTGGTGTGGGGCGCTAAGTGTTCGATTAAGATATGCGTATGTGCCTCTGCACTTTTCTCAAGCCTCGCAAGTCCTTTTAACTCAACGTTGCTACCTTCTCCATTTAGCTTTATATGGGCGTGTTGTCTTATAATCTTTGCGCCTTCTGTAATAGAGAGTGCAGATAATTGTGCATTTCTTTTTAGATTTGCTGTGAGGTTATTAAAGAAGTATCCTTCAAAGGAAATCTTCTGTGTATATTCAATTCTAAGTGAGGCATTTTCTTCTAAGGTGACATCGATCAGTTGATTTGAAAAGAAGGGCTCCTCTGCACTTGTTTTAACTGCAAGGGTCGCGCTAGCCTCTTTTCCCATGAATACAATGATTTGGGGATTTGCTGCTGATTCGATATGGATTATAAGGGGCTCTTTTAAAGCTATTTTTGGTGGAATATAAAGAAAAAGCCCTTCTTGACTTGCCACTTTATTGATTGATGTGAAGGGATCTGCCGCTTTTTCTTTCTCTTTTTTTTGCAAAAAAGCGCCATATGTTTGGGCTGCTTCTTTGATCGAGCATGAAATAATGCCTTCTGGTGCATTGCTAAGTGAAATTTTAGAAGACTTTGGTTTGCTAAATGTTTCACGATAGAGCTTTTTTAGCGGCACATATTTAAACGCTTCATCTTTTTCAAGCTGCTCTTTAAAGGGATCTAAATGCGCTAGCATAGGGCATATCCTGTCTCTTCGAGTTGCTGAGCAAGCTCATGATTCCCTGTCTGGATAATCCTTCCTTCTTTGACAATATGCACATAGTGGGGCTTGATATAGTCGAGAAGTCGCTGATAATGTGTGATTAGGATAAGCGCATTATCTTGTGTATGTTGTCTATTGACGCCCTCTGCAATAATACGCATCGCATCGATGTCGAGTCCTGAATCTGTTTCGTCTAAGATGGCGAGTTTGGGTTTAAGCAGGGCCATTTGCAGAATTTCATTCCGTTTTTTTTCTCCACCTGAAAAACCTCCATTAACATCCCGCTCTAAAAATTCTTCTTTGATGTGCATCTCTTTGATGATTTTCTGAAGTTGCTTTTGAAAGTCTTCTTCCGATAAGGAATCCCCACTGCGCACCTTGACAATATGGTAAAGGAATTGAAAGTTGGAAACACCCGAGATTTCCACGGGATATTGAAAACTCATGAAAAGACCAAGATGCGATCTTTCTTCTGGCTCGAGTTCAAGAATACTTTCCCCATCAAAGAGGATGTCACCTTCGGTAATGTCATAGCTGGGATGGCCAGCAATGACTTTTGCAAGGGTTGATTTTCCCGCCCCGTTGGGTCCCATAATGGCGTGAATCTCTCCTCGATTTACGGTGAGATTAAATCCTTTAAGGATGGGGGTGTCGTCGATATTGACGTGTAAATTTTTTATTTCTAGCATAGCAATATGTCCTATTCTCTCGCTGATTATCCAACAGATCCCTCCAGCTTCAGCGCTAAGAGCTTTTGGGCCTCCACAGCAAATTCGAGTGGAAGTTCTTTGATCACGTCTTTGCAAAATCCATTCACAATTAAGTTGATCGCATCCTCTCGCGAAACACCGCGGGATTGAAAGTAAAAAAGTTGATCTTCGTTCATTTTTGATGTTGAAGCTTCGTGTTCGATCTCGGCATTGTTTCGGTGTGCTTCAATATAGGGGAAGGTATTTGCTGAACATTGATTGCCAACAAGCATCGAATCACACTGGGTATAATTGCGTGCTCTATCAGCTCGAGGGGCCACGTGTACGAGACCACGGTAAGTGTTATGAGATTGATCTGCTGAAATACCTTTGGAAATAATCGTTGAGCGGGTGTTTTTACCAATGTGGATCATTTTTGTTCCTGTATCAGCTTGCATTTTCCCGTTTGTCAAAGCGACAGAGTAGAATTCTCCAATAGAATTATCTCCTTGAAGAATGCAGCTGGGATATTTCCATGTAATGGCAGCGCCTGCTTCAACTTGTGTCCATGAGATCTTTGAGCTGTTCCCCTGGCATTTACCTCTCTTAGTGACAAAGTTGTAGATGCCTCCCTTTCCGGTTTTGGGATCTCCTGCATACCAATTTTGCACTGTAGAGTATTTGATTTCAGCGCGATCATGAGCGATGAGCTCCACAACGGCTGCGTGCAATTGATTGTTGTCATAAGCTGGAGCCGTGCACCCTTCCAAGTAACTCACGTAGGAATCCTCTTCTGCGATGATCAGGGTTCTTTCAAACTGCCCTGTCTCCTTTTCATTGATCCTAAAATAAGTGGAAAGCTCCATAGGAGAACGCACCCCTTTGGGAACATAAACAAAAGATCCATCTGAAAAAACTGCAGAATTCAGTGCGGTATAAAAATTATCTCCAATGGGAACGACTGTGCCGAGATACTTTTCAAGAAGTTCTGGGTACTCTTTCACAGCCTCAGAAATTGAGCAGAGAACAACGCCCGCATCTTTTAAGGTCTTTTGAAAGGTTGTCCCAAGGGAAACTGAATCAAAAACAACATCGACAGCGACATTTGTCAGACGCTTTTGTTCATCAACGGGAATGCCCAGCTTCTCAAATGTCTCAAGTAGCTTCGGATCGACTTCATCAAGACTACTGAGCTTTGGCTTGCTCTTTGGCTCGGAATAATAGCTAATATTTTGAAAATCAATTGGGTTAATCTTGAGATGGCCCCAATCTGGTGCTGTCATCTCTTGCCATTTACGGAAGGCTCTTAACCTAAAATTGAGTAGAAATTCGGGTTCGTCTTTTTTTGCAGAAATGGCTCTGACAATTTCTTCGTCTAATCCTTTGGGAAAAGTCTCTGATTCGATTTCAGTCGTAAAACCATATTTATAATCGCTATTTTTAGCGGTAAATTCTTCTGACATGTGAATAGGATACTCGATCTAAGGACCATTTGTCAATCTACCAAGGTGTTCTGCAATGATAAATTGATAGTCATCAAGATATTTTAAAATCGATGGGAGATCCCCCCTCTCCACTCCTTTTAACAAAATACTTGTCTGCTCATCATCTTTCGCTATAAGGATTGCAAATTGCACAATTTTTTTTTGAATTGAAACGTCACTTGTCATAAAAAAAGATTGCATGCCAAGCCAATTCCCAACTATGAGGCCTATTTCGTCTTGGACTACCCCAACTGGGCCGAAGATGTTCGAATGGGTGATCGGAAGGTGCTTCTTCCCCCTCACATCATAAACTTGAAAATACAAATCTATATCAAAACCTTCTAATTCCTCTTGGACCTTTCTTGGTAATTTCTCAAGGCGATTGCTAGGTAATTTTGCTGAAAAAATAAGTTCTGCTTCTCTTATGGGAAATTGATCATTTAAAGGCTGGATCGCAATAGCATGTATCCTTCTGGATGAGAAACAGCTACATATTGCTACTAAAATACGCATTACGATCTCTTTAATCTTGATATAGAGATCGCAAAGACACTGGCAGCAGCACACCTGTTGTTCTACTGTGGGACTGAGAGGTGAAATAGACATACGAAGACTATAATAAAGCTTTGAGTTTCTCGCTAGCTTTCTCTAAATGCTCGGGGAGATCGATTCCTAGCGTCTCGTTTGAGGTTTCATGCACATGAATGGAGAGTCCATTTTCTAAAAAGCGGAGCTGTTCGAGCTTTTCTGCTTTTTCTAAAGAGGATGGGACGAGATGACTGATTTTTTCAAGTGCACGCTCTCGAAAGGCATACAGCCCGATGTGTTTATGAGCTTCTTTGCTTCCATAAGGGATGGAACATCTTGAGAAGTAGAGGGCTTTCCCTTCCTTATCCGTGACAACTTTGACAATATGGGGACTCTGTAATTGTTCTGATGTCGTGATTTTCTTTTTGAGCGTCCAAATCTCTTGCTCTTGATCTCCAATGCTTTGTAGTAGGGTTTCAATGGTTTCTTTTTTTACAAAGGGTTCATCTCCTTGCCAATTGACCCAGATATCGCCGGAGAGTTTCCCAGATTGCTTTAAAAAGCTCAGCCGATCTGTTCCACTTTGGCACTCGACCGGGGTCATAATAGCTTTCCCTCCAAAAGATTCGATCATCGCTTGTGTCTCTTTGGCATCGATCGCAAAGACAATCTCATCAAAAAAAGAGCACGCTCCCGCAGCTTCCCAGACCCATTGGAGCAGTGGTTTATCACCTAACATTGAGAGAATTTTTTTTGGAAAGCGGCTTGAATTCAAGCGAGCAGGGATGACACAGATGAGCGACTGTCCATTTAACATGTGATCGCGCCATATTGCTCATCAATCCAGGCGTGATAATCCCCTGATTTGATGTTTTCAATCCATTCGGGATTATCTAAATACCATTTAATGGTTTTGCGTATTCCCATGATGAAATCGGTCTCTGGAGTCCAGCCGATGGTATCAGTAATTTTATCGGTATTTAAGGCGTAGCGAAAATCATGCCCAAGACGGTCAGGAACATAGGTAATCAGGTTGTAGTACTCTTCAGGATCTTTACTTGTCATATCAGCAACTTCGTCGATAAGCCTGTGCAAGAGCTCTAAGTTGTTCCACTCATTTTTGCTGCCGATATTATATGTTTCCCCTTTCTTCCCATTTGAAAGAATTTTATATACCGCTTCAGCATGATCTTCAACATAAAGCCAATCACGTACATTTTGGCCGTCGCCGTAAATAGGAAGAGGTTTTGTCTCTAAACAGTTTAAAATCATCAGCGGAATAAATTTTTCCGGGAACTGGTAGGGACCGTAGTTATTTCCCGCATGAGATAATGTTACAGAAAGGGTATACGTCGCAGAGTAGGCTTTGACAAAGTGGTCTGAGGCTGCTTTTGATGCTGAATAAGGGGAATTTGGATGATAGTTTGAGGTTTCAGTAAATGCACCCTCTTCCTTCAGCGAACCGTACACTTCATCTGTCGAAATGTGATGGAAATGGATCTCAGGATTTTCACGCACGAGTTCTAAAAGTTGAAATGTGCCCAATACATTAGTTTCTACAAATGACTGCGGCGTTTTAATGCTTCGATCAACGTGAGTTTCAGCAGCAAAATGGACGATGGCATTGAAATGATATTGCTGTTGAAGTTCTCTTAGTAAATTAGCGTCGGCGATATCTCCTCTCACAAAATGATAGCGAGAATCGTCCTCAATTTCTTTGAGGTTACTTAGATTTGCTGCGTAGGTAAGTAAATCTAAATTGACAAGGTTGCCTTGAAAATTTTTATTTAAAAGTAGGTGACGGATAAATGCCGAACCCATGAAACCCGCTCCACCTGTGACGAGCAGATTGGCATGCTGCATATCGACTAACATAAAATTTTTTGAAGCCCCTCCGACCAATGATTTAACTTTAAGTTTAATAGATTTTCGATTTTTTGGGTGGCTAAAACCGAATAAAGTGGGCGCGTAGCCTCTCTACCAAAGGCTTCCGTCGTGAGTGGAAAAATTTTTTCACAGGTTATTGGGTGTCCTTTTTCTCGCGCCATATCAGAAATGCACTGCGCCCATTCATACCAACTCACTACGCCGTGATTGGCAAAGTGGAAAGTCCCACTATACGGCAAGAGTTTTAAGGTCACTTCAGCAAGATCTTCTGCAAACGTGGGACGCCCCCGTTGATCTGCAACAACCTGCAGTTCTTTTTTTTCCCGCATCAGTTTGAGCATTGTTTTTGCAAAATTGTTTCCATCCCGACCAAAAAGCCAAGACGTCCGAATCAAGAGACTATTTGAGAAATCCTCCAAGAGCACCTCGCCTTCCCTCTTCGTCTTTCCATAGACTGACAAGGGAACGCACACATCTTCTTCAAGGTAGGGAGCGTTTTTTTTCCCATCAAAGACATAATCGGTCGAAAAGTGGACCAACTTGAGCCCCTTTTGCCGCGCCAAGCAGATCAAATTTTTGACGCCCTGCACATTCAGGGAATACGCACCCTCTGGATCGCTCTCTGCTCCGTCCACATTGGTATATCCCGAACAATTGATCACATGCGTGCAATCATCGGGAGACATCTCAAGGTCTGTAATATTTGCTTCTTCTTTGGAAGTGGCAATGTAGGCTATTTTTTTTTGATCGCACACCCGTTGAAAGGCTTTAGCGAGCATGCCCTTTTTGCCAATGATCCATAGTTTCATGTTGTTGATCTCGTTCTGATAGAATTGGATTGTTTATAGGCCATTTTATCCCTACTCCAGGATCAGCATAATGAAATCCTTTTTCAAGCTCAGGGTCATATTCCATTGTCACCTTATAAAGGACATGCGCCTCACTACTCATCACACAAAAGCCGTGAGCAAAACCTGGCGGAATATAGAGCTGCTGATGCGTTACATCATCAAGATAGACCCCTTCCCACGCTCCAAACGTTGGCGAACTCGGACGAATATCAACTGCGACATCAAAAATCCTTCCGTACCCAACACGCACAAGCTTGCCTTGCCCTTGTTGAAAATGCATCCCACGAAGCACATCTTTTTTTGAATAAGAGTGATTATCCTGCACAAAATCCACATCAAACAGAGATGCTTTAAAGGATTCGAGAAAAAAACCCCGATGATCATGATAAACTTTTGGGGTTATGAGCTTTAAACCGTCTAATTTCATGGGTGAAATGATAACAAATTTTATGATTTCATGCCAATGAAGCTTCCTTGACGCGACACTGACTTATCTCGGCGATATGAGTGGTATTTTTTTGAATTCAAATAGGTGCATTCCCGTGCGATTTCAATCTGCTCTTTGGGAATTCCAAGTGATGTAAGTTGATGCAGCGTAATCTCCCAAAAATCAAAGTAGGTCGGCTTGATCTGAAAGCGATAGAAATTTTTGGGAAGCTCCTTTTGATAATTGATAAATTCCGCACATTCAGGTCCTAAACTTGGAGAGATTGCCACAATCAAATCCTTCGCTTTCGTACCAAAATTCTCGCGCATCTTGCATGCAAAATGGGCGTAGATATTTTGCACGCTCCCCCGCCAACCACAGTGCACAACGCCGATAACCTCATGTACCGGGTCATAAAAAAGCGCCCCTTGGCAATCTGCATGCTGCACCAGCAAGCCAACATCTTTTTCCGCTGTCATAAGCCCATCATACTCTCCCAATATTTCAGGCATCTCTTTTGTTACAAGCGCAATATCAACCCCATGAACTTGTCTACTACGCACCATTTTCTTAAGATGAAACTTAGTTTTCAACCGCTCGATCTGAGATTCATCCCTTGCATCGAAAGGACGCTGCAGTGTTGCACATACAAGTGTGGGTGCATTTAATAGAAGATAATTTTGACTTTCTATCGATAACATTTTATGATGCCATCCTATGTTAGATGAATATTTTAATGCGAAGACTTTTGGAAGTTACATTGATGGGGAATTTGTGCAAAAAAATGCGCATCCTTATAAGCAATATTCCTATGCCCTGAACAAAGAGTGGATTACACTTTATCATGCAGATGATGCAGAAGTCAGCCAAGCTTTAAAAGCTGCCGAAAGAGCTAAAGCTGCTATGAAAGCCCTTACAGCGTATGAACGCTCCAGTATTTTAGAAGAAATCGCTGAGCTCCTCGCTGATTATCGGGATGAATTTGCCGAACTGATGATGAAAGAAATGGGCAAAAATTTCCGGGAAGCACGCGGCGAAGTGGACTACGCAGCGGGATATTTCAAATGGTTTGCCGAAGAAGCCAAGCGCATTTATGGCAAACAAATCCCCTCGCATGTCAAAGGAAAACAGTGTTTTGTTTCTTATGAACCCATCGGACCTGTGGCGATCATCACACCTTGGAATTTCCCCCTTGCAATGGCTGCAAGAAAAATCGCGCCAGCACTCGCAGCTGGATGCCCTGTGATTTGCAAGCCTAGCTCTGAAACACCCGTGTCCATGCTTGTGTTAGCCGCGCTTATTTCAAAAACTTCCCTTCCAAAAGGCGCATTTAACGTCTTAATCGGCCCAGAAGAACCAATCGGAAATGCGCTTACAGCATCGCCCATCATCCGCAAACTCACCTTTACCGGAAGTTGCCCCGTCGGAGCCCTCCTTTACAAGCAATCTGCTGATACCTATAAAAAATTGACCATGGAACTTGGGGGACACGCTCCCCTGATCGTTTTCGATGATGCCAACTTAGAACAAGCTGTTGATGGAACCCTAGCCGCAAAATTTCGTAATAATGGCCAGACATGTGTTTGCGCCAATCGTATTTTTGTCCATGAATCGATCCACACTCCCTTTCTCAAACGATTTATCGAAAAAGTCAAAGCCCTAAAAGTGGGCAGTCCTTTTGAAAAAGACTCCGATTTAACAAATGTCCTGCATCCAATGTCAATTGAAAAAGTGACAAGACACATTGCGGATGCCCTCGAACATGGGGCCAAAAGACACCTTAATGCTACGCATCCCTATAAGCCAGAAATACTCAGTGGCGTGACACAAAAAATGCTTATTTTTTCTGAAGAGACCTTTGGTCCCGTCGCACCCATCATCTCCTTTAAATCTGATGATGAAGTCATTCGCCTTGCCAATCAAACCCCCTACGGCCTTGCTGCATATTTCTTTACGCAAAGCTTAAAACGTGCAAAAACTATCAGCGAGCAATTGGAATATGGGGTCATTGGATTAAATGATGGTGCCCCAAGCGCTCCGCAAATCCCTTTCGGCGGCATCAAGTCGTCAGGATTTGGTCGTGAGGGAGGACCGACAGGAATTTACGAATATCTCGTAGAAAAGCTCGTGTCGATGAAGTTATGAAGTTTAGCTACTATATTTTTGTCCATCAACCCTTAGCGACATTCGCCTTCATCTCCTATTTTTTATGCACAGCAAGCCTTTGGGTTTACCAAAAAATCTGGCTATGGGGCATTTTCCTCGCCCTCTCACTAACCTTCGCATACTACGCCAAAATCCTTACCCTCAATGCCCTTATTCCCATTGGTTTTTTATGTCTCGGACATTTTCTTCTACAAAAACGGGTCATGGGGATGACTCGACTGATGATTATCTTGGCCCTTGTCGTGATTTCATTTGGGATGTTCTTCCATGCCATTCCTGGATTTAACAACTGGCAACTTTCAAAAGACCCCACACTCTATCTCAATTATGATAAGCCACTTGTCGGTTTTTTTGCCCTAGCCTTTACTATTCCCCTTTTTGAAGAACGCATCCTCTTTAAAACTCTTGCCATCAAAACGCTCCTCTACACCATCATAGGAGGCGCCATTCTTTTTGGAATTGCTATGTATTATGGGCTCATCAAATTCCATTTTTCACTCACCACCTATTTTCCCATCTGGCTGCTCAGTAATTTCTTTCTAACGACCATTCCAGAAGAGGCATTTTTTCGAGGGTTTTTACAAAAAGAGATCTATGAGCATTTAGGTAATCGGTGGGCTGCACCCTTTAGCATCCTGGTGACATCCCTAGCCTTTGCGATGATGCATCTGGCATTTTTCCACAACATCCCTTTTGTGGCACTTTCCTTCTTTGCCTCGCTGCTCTATGGCACCATCTATCAAGTGACCCAATCGATCGAGAGTAGCATCTTTTGCCACTTCGTCATCAATGTCATCTACTTCACATTTTTGATCTAACAACAGTCAGCGCGTCTTGCAACGAAAGAGCGTTCGAGCTATATAGTTGGATATGGAAGAGCGACCAATAGAATGTGATCAGTGTCAGAAGAAAATTCACGTGGTGTACAAAGAAATCGCCGGCGGAGCGGTTAATTGCACCCATATGTGTGAAGATTGCCCTGTTTTGAATGCCAAATTGGCCGAAGGTCACACAGGAGAGCTTGAAATGCTCACCCCTGAAGAGGTCGAAGGTCCCATTTGCACAGGCTGCGGGATATCCCTTCAAGCTTTTCGAAAAGGTGAGCCCCTCGGATGCCCCACCTGCTATGAAACTTTTGAAGAGGCAATTTATTCCCATTTAAAAGCATTGGGCCGCTCTGGTAAAGGAACCCATCTTGGGAAAAAACCAAGTGATCCTCCAGATGCAACGCTTCAAAATCGTCTAAAATCCTTAAGCATCGCCCTTGATGAAGCGCTTGATGGAGAAAATTACGAACAAGCCGCTTGGCTAAGAGATCAAATACAAACACTCAGTGAACATGAATAACGATTTTATCAATCAAATCCCTTGGAAAAATGAGTCATCCCCAATCTGGCTAGCAACGCATTTTACTGTAAGTCGCAACTTAGCCTCATATTCTTTTCCTCAGATGTTAAAAGAAAAAGACGCTGCTAAAGTTGCAGAAAAACTTAAAAAGAAACTCTTAGGTTCTAAGCAGTTGAATAATCCACAATATTGTAACATTGACGAACTGACCTCTGCGCAAAAAGAATACCTTTGTGATTATTTTTATCTGCCAACTGGAATCACACAGTCAGTAGCACACCAGGGAGTGATTGTAGATGATACGACACAGTTTCTCGCCCTTATCAATCAAAACAACCACTTAAGCTTGAGATATATAGAAAGTGGATGTGATTGGAATGAGACGTGGAATCGACTAATGCAATGTGAGAGTGAACTCGAGAAAGCTCTTCACTTTGCCTTTTCCCCAAAATTTGGATTTTTATCCGCAGATCCAATCCGCTCAGGCACAGGACTTACAACCCAAACCTTTTTACATCTGCCCGCATTAATTTTTGCCGAGGCTCTCCCTAAATTTTTACGCGAAGAGAGATCGCCTGAAGTTATAATTAAAGGCTTAAATGGAGATGGAGAGGAATTTATAGGAGATCTAGTCATCGTAGAAAATAGTTATTCTCTCGGGGTTAGTGAAGACCAAATCCTTGATAAGGTGCACTCTATTTCAACTAAATTAATGCTCTCCGAGCTCGAACTGCGAAAGCAGATTCGAGAATCTGCACCCGGAGAACTCTTAGACAAAATCGGACGTTTTTTTGGCATTTTAAAACATGCGCAGCGGATCGATACAAAAGAGGCGATGGCAGCCCTTAGCCTTCTCAAACTGGGCCTTCATCTCGGCTATATAAAGGGCATAGACGACAAGCAGCTCAACGCATGCTATTTTACATGTCGCCGCGGCTCCATTATGCAAAATGAGCAGATCACATCCCTTGATGCCGTGCCATTTAGACGCGCTTCCCTTCTCAAAGAAACCCTGGATCATGTAGAATTGACCCTATGATCAAGGCTATTATCCTTATGGGGGGCGAAGGCAACCGCTTTGGAAGCACCATTCCAAAACAGTTCGTCAGACTCTCTGGAAAAGAAATTTACAGACACACACTAGATGTTTTTTTAAATTCATCTCTTTTTGATGAAATCATCCTAGTTGTCCATCCCGATTTCTTAGAAACCGTTCAAAGCGACGTCACTATAGTCAGTGGCGGGCGAACCCGGCAAGAATCCGTCTACCAAGGGCTACTTGCCTGCGGATCAGAAACCGAATACGTCGTGATCCATGACGCCGTTCGCCCCTTCATCTCCCAGGAAATTCTAAAAAAAAATATAAAAGCTGCGATGGCGCACAAAGCAGTGGATACATGCATCCCCTCTGCAGATACGATTGTACATTCCCAAGATGGAGATCAAATCGAAAATATACCCAACAGATCTCATTATCTCCGTGGACAAACACCTCAGAGTTTTGCCTATGATTTGATCCTAAAAGCCCATGAGACCACCGAGAGCAAAAATGCATCCGACGACTGTCAATTGGTCTTGGATTTAAGTCATCCAGTAAAAATCGTTGAAGGCAGCAGTGATAACATCAAAATCACACATGAACTCGATTTATTTCTAGCTGAGCAGCTTTTGAGAATCAAGCGACATCAACCTAAAAAAACCTTTCCCACACTCACAGATAAAACATTTGCGGTGACAGGAGGACACGGTGGAATTGGACATGCCACCTGCAAACTACTTGAAGAAATGGGCGCCCGCGCTATACCCATTTCACGCTCTACAGCCGACCTAACAGACGCCGACCAAGTAAAAAAAATCTTCACCCAGCTTGGAACACTTGATGGATTGATTAATTGCATTGGATTTTTGAAAGTAAACCCTCTCTCCGATCTCACACTCGAAGAAATCGATCAAACAATACAGACCAATTTCAACAGCCTTGTTTACAGCTGTAAGTGGGCCAAGCTCCGGGAAGGTGGGCATATCATCAATATCGCCTCATCGTCCTATTCTCGAGGACGGAAAGGATATCCGATCTATTCAGCCGCGAAAGCAGCCGTAGTGAACTTTACGCAAGGACTGGCGGAGGAAAGGCCCGAGCTTTTTATCAACGTGGTGATCCCCCAGAGAACCAACACGAAAATGCGACAAATAAATTTTCCAAATGATGGTCCCTCAACCTGCCTTGATCCAACTTCTGTTGCTGAAACTATTGTTTCCCTTATCGGAGACAGCAGTGTCACGGGCACAATTATTGAAGTAAAAAAGCAAGTGATTGCAAAATTAGCTCTCGAACAGAAGTTGCTTTAAGGATATAGATTTGGAGGTGAACGACGATCTCAACCCTTCAGGGTTGGGTGAGGAGCGAAACTTCAAAGATGGATTCTTAAAACGAGTTCTGTTCAGAGCGAATTTCGCAATCACTTGCATGAAAAGGATATGAGACTTGATGGGCTCGAACCATCGACCCTCTCCTTAAAAGGGAGATGCTCTACCAACTGAGCTAAAGTCTCATATCAAAATTGACCCCAAGGGGATTCGAACCCCTGTTACCAGGATGAAAACCTGATGTCCTAGGCCAGGCTAGACGATGGGGCCATCATCTTCGGACTAATTTTATAATTTCTTTCTATTTTCAGACAAGTTCAAACTTCTAAGATATCCTTCTCTTTGTCAGAGAGTAACTGATCGATGTCCTTACAGTATTTATCTGTTTGTTCTTGGATCTGTTTTTCTGATTTTTTCATGATATCTTCAGGGATTTCACCATCATTTTTCTGTTTTCTGACGGTTTCATTGCTTTTTCTTCGGATTTCTCGGATTGCAATGCGTGCTTCTTCCGCCTTCTTTTTCGCCTGTTTGACGATATCTTTTCTCACATCCTCATTCAATGCTGGAATTGGAATACGCACTTGATTCCCTTCAACAATGGCTTGAAGATTGAGAGTTGTCTCAATAGCTTTTCCAATGGCACCTGATGTTTGAGCATCAAATGGCGAAACCAAGAGTTGTCTTGACTCTGGAACTGAAACGGATGCCAAATCTTTAAGGCGCATTGCTGTGCCATAACATTCGACCATTACACCATCAAGCATTCCAGGATTTGCTCGATTTGTTCTTAAATTACGAAGCTCTTTGGTAAAATGCTCTTTAGCAGCTTCCATTTTTGATTTTGTCTCATCGAGGATACTCATGATCTATTCACCTTCTACTAGTGTGCCGCCCTTTTTATGACAAACAGCGTTGATTAAGCTTTGATCAGCAAAAAAGTTTATGACCCGAATAGGGATTTGGTTTTCTCTACAAAGCGCTACAGCAGTTGCGTCCATGACTTTAAGATTTTGACTCAAGACATCGGCATAACTTAGCTTTTCATACTTTATAGCATCTGTAGATTTTTCAGGATCTTTATCGAAAACGCCATCAACCTTAGTGGCTTTTAATAAAATATCCGCATGTATTTCGCTAGCTCGCATGGCTGCAGCTGTATCTGTTGTAAAGTAGGGGTTTCCGGTGCCTCCAACAAAGAGAACAATCACCCCTTTTTGAAGATAGAGATTTGCTTGTTTCCAATTGTAAATTTCAACAAAGCCACCGAGATTGACAGCGCTCATCACACGGGTTTTACACCCTTTTTCTGCGAGCATTTGACTAAGTAGCAGTCCATTAATGGCGGTGGATAACATTCCTACATGATCTGCAGGTGTTCTATCGAAACCGAAAGATTTAGCTTGGTCTCCACGGAAGATGTTCCCGCCACCAACAACTATCCCCAGCTGAACACCAAGCTGGTCCAGCTCTTTAATGTTATCAGCAAGCTTTTGACATGCTTGCTGATTCACTCCAAACTTCTGGTCTCCCATGAGGGCTTCGCCAGAAAGTTTCAGTAAGATACGTTGATAGGCAGACTTTGCTCCCAAAAGTTATTCTCCCTCTTGCCAGCGCACGAAGCGTACAAGCTTAAGAGGTTTCTTTGCAAACTCCGCAGACTTTGCAATCACTTCTGCAACAGTCATCGTAGGCTCTTTGACATACTTTTGGTTAAGCAAACAAGCTTGATCGTAATAAGATTTCATTTTTCCTTGGACGATTTTTTCGATCATCTGAGGCGGCTTGTTTTTCACTGATTCCTTTGCAGCTGCTTCTTCTTTTGCTTTGACATCTGCGGGAATATCTTCATGAGAAACATACTCAGGCGCTTCTGCAGCAACGTGCATTGCAATATCACGCGCAAGCTCTTCTTGATCTTCTGCACCTTCAATCTCAGTTGCAACAACAATCTTCCCACCCATATGAGAATAAACCCCGTAGGAGCAATTAGCCGTTTTAGGAACAACCAGAAGTCTCTTAATTTGGATGTTTTCACCCAATGTTTGAACGACTTCTGCGCGATATGCCTCAACTGTCATAGCGTCTTTTGTGCTCACAGATTTTGTTAAAAAGTCATCAATAGATGTTGGCACCTGCTCGACAGCTGTTTTACAAAGGTTTTTTAGGAATTTTTGAAAACGTTCGTTTTTAATCACAAAATCAGTCTCTGCACTCACTTCAATCAGCGCAATCATTTTGTTAGTTTCCGAAACGCCAATAATGCTCTCATTAGCTTCACGTGTACTTTTCTTCTCAGCAGAAGCTTCTCCTGTTTTTCTAAGAATATGGATCGCTTGTTCGATGTCTCCATCAGCACCATCTAGAGCTTTTTTACATTTAGCCATCCCTACGCCAGTTTTCTCGCGTAGCTCCTTCACCATTTCTGCAGTAACTCTCTTACCCATTTTCTGCTCCTCCATTTTCATCGTCACTGATTTCTTCAGATTGAGGAGAAACCTCGTGAGCCTCTTCACTTTCCTTCTTCAGACTACGCTTCACTTCTCCACGTGTTAATGGAAGGTTGAGTTCATTCTTTTTATCAATGATCGCTTGTGAAACAGCACCTAGGATAAGTTTTATGCTTTTAAGAGCATCATCATTACATGCAATGACATAGTCGATCGGATCAGGATTACAGTTGGTATCGACAAGAGCCATTACAGGGATCCCAAGCTTATTCGCTTCAGCCACTGCAATGTGTTCTTTGCTTGGATCGACGACAATGAGAAGTCCTGGAGGTTTTCTCATTGCTCTAATTCCTGAGAGGTTTTTTTCGAGTTTTATCTGGTCTTTTCCAAGTAGAGTCATCTCTTTTTTTGTAAGTCCTTCACCACCAGATGCGATCTTCTTTTCGATGTACTCCAGTGTTTTTACAGACTTACGGATTGTTTCGAGGTTGGTTAACATGCCTCCAAGCCATCTTTCTGCTACGTAAAATTCGCCGCATTCTTCAGCACATTCACGCACGACACTTTTGGCCTGCTTCTTTGTTCCGACAATGAGGATGCTTTTATGCGATTTTACCATATCGATGACTACACCAACCGCATTGCGGATTTGTTGCATCGTTTTTGCGAGATCGATGATATAGATCCCGTTGCGCTCTTCAAAAATGAAACGCTTCATCTTTGGATTCCAGCGGTGTTTTTGGTGTCCAAAATGAGCACCGCTTTCTAATAATTCTTTAATTGTAACTTCGATTTCGATTTCTTCTGACGTTGCCAAGCCTTGTCCCTTTTGTTGACGACGGCATCTCTCTTATTTGAGAGATTTCGGTCTTGGTTATTAATATTAACTTTATGGTGGTAGCGCCTGATCAGAATCGAACTGACACTAGTAGCTTGGAAGGCTACTGTTCTACCATTGAACTACAGGCGCAACGATCTGGTAGAATATACACACCCTATTATTTTTTCACTAGTATTCTCGCTTTTTTACCCATTTTTTGGTAAAATCATACATTATTGGAGTGTGATATGAAAAAATTATTTATTCTTTCCCTTTTAGCGCTAGGCTGCATGGCTCAAGCCCCACTTTCTTCCGGCCAAGCACTTGGAAATCAGTGGTCTCAAGACATTGCTACCTCTTATAAGGAGGGAGACTATCAAAAATTTTTGAATGACCTCGATGCTGATTACCAAAACCATAAAAAAAATTGGAAATTCGACGATCTGCTGGAAAATCGGAAAAAAATCGCTGATGTAACAAAACAATTTGAATCCAGTCCAGCTATCAATGAAAAAGATCTCGAACTGCAAGAGAAGGTTAACCTTCTCAAAGAAAAGAGAAATCGAAAGTTAATGAAGCTTTGCACTTCCAATCCCCACGAAGAAATCAGCCAGACCATACGCAACACGATTTTTTTCACACTTAGTGAAAAAGAGGAGCAAAGCCTTAGTTTTGTCAATCAACTTGAAACAAAGTTTAAAGGCGAAGGTAAATCTCCATTAGAAAA
This sequence comes from Chlamydiota bacterium, assembly GCA_021772315.1. Lineage (GTDB taxonomy): Bacteria > Chlamydiota > Chlamydiia > Chlamydiales > Simkaniaceae > JAJFMF01. The sequence goes on along the minus strand of JAJFMF010000008.1, from coordinate 606,633 downwards.
CAAGCTTATCGATTTGGACATCGAATATTGGCTTAAAGGGCTTCATCTTGGCACGAAAATTGCCACAGACAAGCTGACTCCGGAAGATTATGCACGAAAACTCCTCGTTCTTAAGCTTGAAAAGCTAAAAAGAATGGAAGAGATCTGCCAAAATGATGAAGAACTTCGAGAACATTTTACTACAGTTAGAAGCGTGCTTCCCCGCCTTCAAGGAGCAAAATACGATGAGAATATCCTAAAAGGTCTTGGCAAAGGTAAAATCGAACCGAAAAACGATGTCGAGAAAAAAGTTAAGGTGATCATGACGACTTATTTAGAAGAAAAAAAGGCGCTTATCACTTCCTCATTTTCCGACCAGTCGTAAAACATCATCCTATTAAAGCGCGAATTATGTCCCAAGCCTGTCTTCAAGCCCTTCTCGGTTTTCATTCAACGTATGTATATTCGGTTAATTCTTTTTGAACATTGCCAGAATATGCCACTGGAGTATTTCAGCATAAATCTGAGTATATCCCAATGCTTCTATTGTCTCTGTCAATTGCTCTGGCAGAAAAGCGTAGTGTATTAATCCTTTTTCAGGGCCGTCCTGAGGCATATAGGTCTGCTTGTCTGAGAATCGTAGGGTACAGGAAATGCCGCCGTGGGAGTCCTCAAATAAGCCGTCTCCAAGATCTTTGAGATCAAACGAGTTAAAGTTCGCAGCCTTCACGATAAACAAGCCTCCATGCTTCAGGATCCGTGTGATCTCTGCAAAAAGCTTCTCTATTTTCGGTAAGGTGTTGTGATTCAATGATTGGAATGCAATGACTGCATCCAATGACCTGTCTTCAAACGGCAAAGGCTGGTACATATCCTGCTCAAGGACGTGAACAGATACCTGAGCTTCTTGTGCCTGTGCTTTTGTCTTTTCAATCCCCTCATTGGAGATTTCCAATGCATGCACTGTCTTCCCTTGTTTTGCCAGAGCTACAGCAATAGCTCCATCGCCAGAGCCAAGGTCAAGGACTGTTTGGACATTCCCCTGCTCAAAAAGCTCCAGCATCTTTTTAGGAATATCGGCCTTGAAATGCCCATCTACGCTATCGTTTTTCCATACATCATCATACTGTTCCATAGGTATTGAAAGCCTCTTATCTAATAAAAAACAAAGTAATAATTGCAAGCATCTTACGGTCTTTTTCCAATGCATTGTTTAGAGGACAACTGTAGAAACCGTGGTCATACCTTGTGCACATAGTAGTTCCGTTTCTATACCTACTGTAGACAGCCGTTCAGTATAACCCCCTGTTTCATCACAAAGAATATCAAATTCAGCTGAGACAATCAATGCTGGAGGCAAGTAGTCTAAACCCGGGTTCTAAATAATCAGCATTGGACTGAAGATTGTCAAATAAAACAATGGAGGTGGAGAGACAAGTTCAGAACTTTTGATTGGGGAAAACTCACAGAAAAGTTGCCTCAATACTTCTTAAAAGCTGGATAAGTCTGCCGAACTATGCGTGACAGTTCCTTAAATGAAAATTTTAAACTCAATAAACCATTCATTAAGCCTAAAAGGTGTTTCCTTGTATCGCTCATTATATCAACTCTGTAGTTTGTCGAATATTTATTTAAGAAGTTCCTTTGAGCGATTATAGTGATAAAGGACAATACCGCAAGCTACTGCGACATTTAAGCTATCCACAATGGGATCAATGGGAATTTTAACCTGTAGTAATGCTTTATCAAGAATATTTTGATCAATGCCTGTGGATTCTCTACCAAAAATAAAATAAGGATCTTTCGGCAATATTGCTTGATACAAGGGAATGGTTTGATTACTTAAAGATGTAGCAACGCCTTGTTTATCCTTTAGAATAAGGGGCAGGTCGCTTGTGATATGGATTTTCATTTGGAAAAGAGTGCCTCTTGAGACTTTGATTGTTCTTCTTAGGAAAGGAGGAGATGAGAAAGTATCGACAATTAAATTTCGGATGCCAAAAGCTACGGCATTGCGCACAATTGCCCCCACATTTTCTGGATCCGCTAAGCCGTTAAGAACGAGAGCGGCTCCATGCATTTCATGTAAGGGAGTATTTGGAGGTTTAACTCCAATAGCCATAATCCCTTGGTGCATTTTATAACCTGTAATTTTTTGGAGTTCTTCTTGCGTTGCAATTTCAATTTTGATATCAGCCGGAATAGTCAATTTTGGAATGTATCGTTCTTCCATTAGAAGAGAAAGAACCTTTAAATTGCTTCTAAAAAGAGCCTTTACAACTTCTTCCCCTTCCGCAATAAAATAAGATCCCAGATCACGCAAGCTTGAATAAGGGAAATGTCTGTCATCTTGATTCATTAAGCCCCCCTTAAAGGATATAAATTATAGATGTTTGAGAGGGAATTTAGCCACCTAAATCGAAAAAGACATGTGTTGGAATTCCAATAGTATAAAGGCTTCAGCCTTAAAACTGTAGCCTTGACATAATAAAATAGTTTTTGTGTCCATCGTGTGGCATTTCTCTTGTTTTACTTTTTTTAGTATGCTTAAGGTCATTTTGAGGAGATTTAATTCAATTGAATATCCGACATGCCTTCCGGGGTAGGGGGGGGTGAAAAGGATAAACCTCTAGTTCATCTTGGTTTGTTTCAAAGGTTCTAAATTGGAGGTGGGGAGACAAGTTCAGTTCTTTTGACAGGAGCTGAATAAAGATCCTAAGTGTTTAAATTTAGAGGCTATTTATTATATGTCTCCTTGTGTTAGACCCTTTTGGTAATTATTTAGAGTAACTTATATGAAAAAATGTATTTTCATTTTTATGGCATTTACTTCAACAGCTTTTGCCGATCCGTCCATTTATGATTTGACATTCGAATGGGTAGTCCCTTCACAGCATGCTGAAATTGCTCCCGAGTTGAAAGATCTAATTCGAGTTAATCATTCTATGCAGTTTATGCTTTTGGGAAATGCGATTTCAACTTATTTCGATGAGGCAACAGCTATTGTTCTGGCAAAAGAAAATGATAAGATTGTAGGTTTTTGCTCAATAAATATGCTTCTTCCAGCTGAAAGCACGCTCGAGATTGAGTGTGCATTTGTAGATCCTTCCTATAAATATGTTGGGATTAGAGATGTGCTTGCAAGTATGATTCTTGAGCGTTATTCTGACTGTAGACATATGGTGTTAATGCCATTGGGTTTCATGAATCATGCTTGGTGATTAAGCTGAATATTATTATGGGCCTTAAGAGAGGCTTGAGCCATATGATGGGAAACAAACACGTGAGGTTCCTTGAGGAGGAAACTAGGGTAACCTACCATCCTTACTCAACTTTTGATTCGAAAATTTTTTGGGGAAGTTTTGCAATGGTCTTTCTCGAGAGTTAATTGTTCAAAATATAAAAATAAATTGATAGATGGAGAATAAAATGAAGCAAATAGTCTTGGGATTAATTTTTGCGTTTAGCTTTGGAAATGTTTCTTGGGCTGTCGGGATGCCAGAAAAAATAGTAGTTATGGGACAAGATCTCAAACTCAAGTTTCGAGAGGGAGATGCACAAAAAGGGTTCATAGCAGAATACATTCCTCAGACAGAAACTTTGGATAATTGGAGGCTTTTATTTGCTGTTAGATTTATTCCAAATGCAAATGGTGATCTTAAATCCATAGGGGAGGGAATCATGAGGAATATTGCTATAAAGAAAAATGAAGGGGATCAGATTGCCAATGGGATAACTCTTTGGTATGATAAAGATTCAGCACTTGCGGTAGATTTTATTATTTCTAATCTTGGAGTTTCTTCAGAAGAGCTTCTTTTTGAGCATAATGTCTTTATGTATTCCAAAGTTCCTAAAGGGATTGTGAGTTACCAGATTGCTCGAAGGGTATATCAAAAGGATGACTCTCCTGCTGGTATAAAAAAATTCATCACAGATATTCCATCTCTGAGAAACCAAATCTTAAAGGAGCTATCCTCCCCACCAACAAAGCCTCCTTTCAATATCGAGTAGAGACGAATTAATTTCATCTCAAAATTTTCAATGGAGGTGGAGAGAATCGAACTCTCGTCTTTAGCAACCCCCGTATTCAACAGAAACTTCCGCAGAGAAAAGGCGACTTTCCTAATATAACGGAGGCAGGCCTCCAATTTTCAACCTGGCATATCTCTATCACACAACCTGGGTTTTAACTTTAAGTGATTGCAAAACAGTAAATGAATATTGCTTGGATATCTGCAGACTTCTCTAAGAGAAAATGAAGAATATTTTCAATATTTTTTGCTCTCTATTGCTTAAAAAAATCAAGCAAAGGCTTCCTGAAAAGCCCTAAAACTTCTATTCTGGGAACATGAATTATGATGTTCCTAGAAAAGCCAATCGGGTTTTAAACCTATTTATTTTCGCCCTTGTCCTGATTCTTATCAGGCTTTGGTATCTCACCATCATCCAACACGACTACTATCTTGAAGTCGCCCGCAGACCGCAACGGAAAACGCTGATTGAAAAGGCGTCTCGTGGTACGATCCGCGACCGGTTTGATATCCCTTTAGCTGTCAATCAAATCCAATACAATGTGGCCATTATTTACGATCAAATCCGAGAGATTCCCACATCTCGCATTAGTCGCGATGAAAATGGAAAAAAGATACGCATCTACCCTCGCAGGCGGTATATCGAAGAGTTTTCTAAATTTCTTGGAACTGAACTTGGGATTGACTCGCAAGATATTGAAGATCTGATCCATGGTAGAGCTGCCCTGTTCCCGCATACTCCCTTTGTCATCCAAGAAGAGATTCCAGAAAAGTCCTATGCCAAGCTGCGCATGCTCGAGCGGGAGTGGTCCGGCCTCCACATGCAACGCACCTCTATACGCACTTATCCACATGGCAAACTCGCATGTGATGTCATTGGATATCTTGGCTCGATTAATCAACGAGAATTCTTGTCTGTTGCAAGTGAGATAAATACCTTGAAAACCTACTTAGCAGTGCGTGAAAGAGGGGAACCTGTTTTTCTACCTATCGGGTTTAATAGCGTACTTGAAGTCCAAGAGCGGTTGAATGAGCTGCAAAAAAAGGCGTATACCATCCACGACTTTGTGGGAAAGGCGGGCATTGAGGCGAAATTTGATAAAGAATTGCGCGGCAATTATGGCAGAAAAAGTTATGAGGTCAGTGTGAAAGGAGAGCGTATTCGAGAACTGCCCGGCTCTCTTCCCGCAATCCCTGGAAAACGCTTCACTCTTGCCCTCTCATATGAAATGCAAGATTTAGCCGAGAAGCTTTTAGCTGAATCTGAAAAGGTGCGTGATGACAATTTCAGATATGCTGGAAAGAGCCACTCGAAATTGCCTGCACCCTGGATAAAAGGGGGCGCAATTGTTGCGATAGTCCCCACAACGGGTGAAGTTGTCGCCATGGCATCTTATCCAAGGTACGATCCCAATGATTTTATTACGCAAGATAATGCTGCCATCCTCAAGTGGTTAGAATCCCCCTCTTATATCGCAGATCTTTGGGATGGAACACGGATGCTAGAGAGGGAATTTTATACAGAAAAGAAGGGGTACTATTCAGAAGTCATTCCTCTTTCTTTTGAAAAGTATCTGGACATGGTCCTATCACGCCAGTCAGAGGTCAAACAGACGATTTTTGAGATGAATACGCTCTCATCTGGCCTAGAACTTTTAAGCCAAATGCACATGCTCTTAGAGCTTTCTGAACAACATGACTTCCCCTCTCTTATCGACACGCTCTACCTAGAGACCCCTTCTTCATTCAATACGCAAGATTTTCAAAAGACCCAGATTCAAGAGGCCCTCAACCAAAACCCCGAATGCGCGTGCGAACTGAAAAAACAAATCCATATAGTCTTTCAAAAAATCACACATAATGATGATAAACTTCTCCTGCTTGATCTACTCCGCCTTCTCATCGATGAAAAAAAATTCACCCCCGAGCTGAAAGAAGCATATGGACATATTTCCCTCTCTTCCTTTCATGAGCTAACGCAAATGGCCTCCAGACTTCAGTATGAAAATAAAAAAATGGCAAAAGAACATTTTTTAAATACAGATTTTAAACGGTGGCGGGAAAAACATTTTCAAGATTACTTGGAAGAAAAACGTTTAGAAGAAAAAGAAAAAAAGACCTACGAGCATCCTTATACAGAGTATCTAGCTGAGGCCAAAAGAGAGCTGTTTAGCGAATATTGGCAAATCTTGCGTTGGGAGATTTTTGAAACCTTTCTTGATGATCAGTATCTTGACAAACTTCCTCTCCTCAAGATTACGCGCCCATTTAAGGAGCTCACACGCCCACTTATCGGCTACTATCCAATACTTCGAAAAAAACGGGGCAAAGCCCTGGAAAAAGATTTAGCCGCAGCCTTCTATCCTAAAGAAGGATTCGGTTATGGCCGCTCTTATGCCTATAGACAAGCAACGCAACTTGGATCGCTCTTCAAGGTTGTGACTGGATATGAAGCGCTAGTGCAAAAATATCGAAAGGACGGGGGCTATGATCTCAATCCTCTCACTCTCACCGATGAAAGTTCTCCTACAAAACGCAACAAAATTATCGGTTATACAGAAAGTGGCGAGCCTATCCACCGCAGACATCGCGGGGGCACTCTTCCACGCAGCTTCCGAAGGATGGGAAAGCTCGACTTTTATAAAGCCTTCGAAGATTCAAGTAATGTCTACTTCTCATATCTGGCAAGTGAATGCATTGAAAAGCCCCTTGATCTACTCAATGCGAGCAAACAATTTAGCTTTGGAAAAAAAACAGGCATCGATCTGCCATGGGAAATGAACGGGAATCTTCCCAATGATCTCTATGACAATCGCACCGGCTTCTACGCCTTTGCCATTGGGCAACACACGCTGATCACAAGTCCTCTTCAAACCTCTATCATGCTAGCTTCTATCGCCAACGGAGGTGAAGTCTTAAAACCTCAAATCCTGGGGCATATTGAAGGAGAAAAATATCACCAAGAAGATACCTTTTCGAAATCCACCTTCACATTCCAAGAAGACTTGAATCGTCTCGGTATTCATTTCCCCCTCTTCACCGAAGCTGTCGAAGGACAAAAAACGCCCTTGTTGAAATCCTGCGGGAAAGAAGTCGTTCGCACGATCTTTCTCCCACCTCAAGTGCGACATGTGCTCTTAGAAGGAATGCGAAGGGTAGTCTGGGGAGATCATGGGCATGCCCACCCCTCTCGGATCAGAAATCTCTACGGAAAAAGGCAAGAAATTCGTGATTATTTGAGTTTGAGAAATCAGATGATCGGAAAGACATCCACTGCAGAAAGAGTCTATCGCCCCTGTCTAGACCGACAATTCCCATCAATGCTCTGCAAAGATATCTGGTTTGGGAGTGTAGCGTTTAATAAATCCTCTATGGAACCATTAAAACCACTAACGCTGTGGTCTGATCCTGAACTTGTCGTCGTGGTCTATCTAAGATACGGAAACTATGGGAAAGAGGCTGCTCCTATCGCAGCCAAAATGATCCGCAAGTGGCAAACAATTCAAACTCATTGAAGATTTGACTCGAGAGCTGACAAAGTGCTATCTGAAAAACAACTTAACACTGGAGCGATGCGCATGCCTGTTAATCGCGTCCGGGCCGCTGCTTCATCAATCATGAAGTCATTTGCCTTTCCTTTTCGAACTAGCATCTGTAGCTTCAAACATTGAAAAATCATGTTGATGTCTTTTTCTTTTGGACCTGTTACTTCAAGGGTAAAATTTCCGTCTTCGCTGGCCCAAGTGTGCGTCTCATACTCATCGATCCCAGGATCTTGTTCTCCATAAACAACTTGCATTACTTTTACATTGTTTCTCTCTTCTAGAGCATTAGGTGCTAGAGTAGCATTAATACTTACTACTCCTGTGCATTCAAAGCTCCCTGTTTGCCCAGGTCTAACTTGATTTACCCATTGTTGAAAAAATTTAAGTAACTTTTTTTCTGATTTAATTTTAAGCGGTTTTGAGTTCAAAACTTGTGTTGATCTAATATTACTTATAGCTGCCATTATATGTCCTTAATTATCAAAAGTTATTAATTATTTAATAATTATAACATATAATTTAATTTAATTTAAATATGTTTTTACATTCTATTTGAAATAATTAGGCTTTTGCCTTCTTGAGCGAGATAGGGCTGGAGCGCATCAAGGCTTTGATTAATGAGGATAACGACATTTATGTCACTTAAATTTAGATAGTTGTGGTTTTCTGAGGCGACAAGAAGGTGATCATAGACCTCTTTTGTCTTTGTGATAAATGCCTGAAATTGCTGATACGGGAAATGCATTGGATCTCCTGCCCCCATACAAACCTCATCGTAGTAGGGGTAGGATTGAATTGGCAGAGCTTCAGAGGGATGCTGCAGGTGATAATATAGCCCTGGAAGGTCGCCTTTCATTGAAATGTCAGAAAAATGAGCATGGACGAGTAAAACTTTTTTTCCTTGATGCCCTAGGAGTGAGGCAAGCTCCTTAGCCTCTTTTGGCTGGGTTAGTAGGATCACTTTTCCTGTGAGTTGATATAGAAGATGGCGCATCTTATGTATGACTGGGATGTGGAGCGCTCTAAGATGCTCTGGTGAGATGGGAAAGCCCCGATTTGAGGCTTTTAGAACTTGGAAACCAAAGGTTGCTATGCCTCCCATAAAGAAGCCAAGACATGAAAAGACGATGAGGAAAGGCGGTTTGGGTTTTAAGGGAGCGTAGGCACGGTCGAGGGGTTTAGATTCGATTTGCATGAGATGGGCTTCGATGTTTTTTGATTCGATGAGTTTGATCATCCCTTCGATCATCCCCATATCTAAATCCGAGCGAAATTGTAACTTATTTTCATGCAACCATCTGTCGGGAAGATGTCGCATGTCTCTTTTGAGCTGCTCTAGTTTTTCTTGAAGAATTTTTTTCTTTTCATTCAAATTTTCAAGGTGGTTTTGGATAAATCCTTCGATTTGAGTTTCAAGGGTTCCGATGTCTTGCTTTGTGAGATCAAGTGAGGTTTGTTGGAATTGGGAGATTTTATTGCAAATCAGGTCATCTTGTAGTTTTTTTAGATCGATCACTTGTGTGATATGCTTAGTTAGGCTAATGCGTCCCCTTTCGATGTCTTTTTCCATCCGCTGTCGCTCTTTATCGCTGAGATTGGTTTCATCACGCATTTTTTGCATGAGGACTCCCATCTCGGAGACAAGTTTTTGACTCATGGAATCTTTCAAGATGGCATTGAGGGAGCTGAGTTCAAAGTTTTTTTCATGAATGCGTTTGAGGATGAGCTCAAGCTGTTGGATTTCTGACTCGAGTCCGTGATGTTTTTCGTGGTAGTCGATATCAAGCCTGTTCTGCTGCACTTCTTTATGGTTGATGCTCTGCTCTCTTTTTTTAAGCCGATTGAGTTCAAATTGCATCTCTTGCATCTCTTTTCCCACGTTGGGATCTCCAAAAAGAACGGTTTCCCGCTTTTTTACGCGATGGAGCTCGGAAATGTTTGCTTCGAGTGCAAAAAGGTGTTTTTTGTATTCTTCTTGCCGCTTTGAAAAGCGTAACATTTCTTGGTTGAGCGTTAAAAAATCCCCCTCCCCAAGATTTTCAAGCAAAAAATTTCTATATTTTGTAAGACCTGCATCCATTTTCTGGAAGAGATCTTGCATTCTCTCATTTAAGTAGGAGAGCTGAGAGCTTGCGAGATGGCTATTTTCATAATGGAGATAACGTTTATAGGCTTCCATTAATTCATTCAAAATTGTGATAGCAAGCTGCCGATCACGATGCTGATAGATGAGTTCAATAAGATTTGCATTTTCTTTTTTTGGCTTAAATCGAAGCGGTTTTTGCAAACGCTGAATGGCAATGTGTTTCGGGATAACCTTTATGGGAATGAGTTTCTTTGTTCGGACTGGGAGATGTGTAAGAGTAAACGTGAAGTTGTCAGTGACGATTGGAATTCCCACCTTTCCCATTGCGAGCACTTTTTTCTTACTATCTAGCAGCTCAAAAGTATGGGGTTTAAGTCGGAGATAGTACAAGCTTGGATCCTCAAGTTCATAAGAAACATGGGCAAAACGGGGTGGATCGGGATCGGATATTTTTTTTCCAGCTGCTGTGTAAAGGGTTTCTTTTCCTCTCCGAAGCACACGGCTAAGGCGCGTTTTAGGCTGACTGATTTGCAAACCAAGAGTCTCGACAACATCGGTACTGATACGATAAGAACGCATGATTGTAGGAGATTTTGTTTGACTATCTCCCATCTGCATGCTTTGCATGAGGTTTTGAAAAAGGTTTGCTGAAGTGGCGCCTTGACGGGCTACCCCCTCTTTAAAAAGGGCTCTAACTTCATATCTCGTTTCTGAAAAAAGGGTGAATAGAAGAAAAAAAATCCCTCCGACAAGCATACCGCAAAAAACGGTCTTTTTTTTAAGGCGAAAGAGCCACTTTAAATCTGAAAAATAAATCGTTTCATCACTCATGGTATGCCAATAATCCCATTTTTACAAAATAAATCAAAGGCTGTAAAACTTGGGAACAGTTGTGAAACAAAACGGTTCCACTCTGTGATGGGCGTCGCCGCAACATAAACAATATCACCAGGCATTAAGAGCATGCTGTCTGTTGGAAGATGGACGATGTGTTTCCAGTTGAGCGTATAAATTTTGGGTCTGATGAGATTGCCGCGTATGACTTGGATATAGGATTTGTCCCCTGTGAAAGGAATGCCTCCAGCGCGTGCTAGTGCTTCACGAAGTGGCATATATCCTGCTGTTAGATTGATGATTCCAGCTTTTTTAACCTCTCCCATCACCATTAAATTGCTTGCAGACGGCGCGGCAATATAAATTTTGTCCTCACCACGCATGACAATGTTTTGACTCATGTCCCCTTCCTTGATCAATTTATTGAGATCAACAGGAAGCAGTTTATCTTTTCTGACGACATAACTTTTGAAGAGATTCGCATCGGTTGGCACTTTTGCAATAGAAAAGACATCGTAGAGTCTGATTTTTCCATTCACCGGCACGCTCGATTTTTCAACCAGCCCTGCAAGCTCTACTTTACGCGTCTGTCTATCTTTATATGCCAAAAACACTTCCATGTCCTGGAGATGTTCCCGATACTCTTCTTCGATTTTGGTGCGTGCTTCTTCGAGTGTGAGCCCAGTAATTTTAATCGGCGGGATATCAGGCAATTGGATCACTCCCTGACTGATGCGAAACCCTACTGTTTCCCCAATTTCTTTTACGGCTCTGACAATATCACTTCTCGAAGGATGAAACAGAGCAACACGCAGGACATCTCCATCTTGAATCTCATCCTTATATTCATTCAAAAGGGCAGGATTCAGTTCCATGAGGGGTTTCCCTTCCATCTCGAGGATGGAAAATTTTCCCTCCCTGATCATGTAGGAATCGAGGACAAATTCATCAGCTCCAAGTACATCGCTTCCCCTATAGGGAGGGTTCGTGCAGCCTATAAAAAAAAGAGTTGCAAGAAAGAGTCCGATTATTTTTTTCAAAGCAGTACCGACATTATGCGAAATATGCTAACATACACTTCGATTTTGGAAAAATTATGAAAGTATTTATTACAGGAATTGCAGGGTTTATCGGGTTTCATCTCGCGAAAACGCTGCACGCTAGAGGAATTGAAGTCATTGGGTGTGACAACTTTAACGACTATTACTCCCCTGCTTTAAAAAAGATGCGCGCAAAAGAGCTGGAAAAGCTTGGTGTGCGTATTTTCATACGCGATATTCTCGAGATAAAATCTTTAGAGCTAAAAAAAGAGAAACTGACTCATTTTATCCATCTTGCCGCTCAAGTGGGTGTCCGTTATTCACTCGAGAATCCACAAGCTTACGCTTCAACAAATCTCATGGGGTTTGTCGAAGTCCTTGAACTCTGTCGCAACCTCATGCCGATTAAATTCATCTTCGCATCCTCATCATCCGTATATGGCTTAAACCAAAAAGTCCCCTTCTCTGAAGATGATGTCGTAGACAGGCCAGCTTCTCTTTATGCCGCGACAAAAAAAGCAGATGAAATGCTCGCGCATTCTTATCATCACCTATATCAGATTCCAACAGTTGGGCTCCGTTTTTTCACCGTCTATGGCCCCTTTGGCCGTCCAGACATGGCCTATTTTTTATTTGCTAAGGCAATCAACGAAGGGAATACGCTCTCAGTTTTTAATCATGGAAAAATGAAACGGGATTTCACCTACATTGATGATATTATCTCAGGTATCATCGCTTCGTTAGATTTGAATATGTCCTATGAAATCTTCAACTTAGGCAATAATAAAGCAGAAGAACTCATGGATATGATTTCTTTCCTCGAAGAAGGGTTGGGTAAAAAAGCAAATATTGAATTTCTTCCCATGCAAAAAGGGGATGTCAAAGCAACCTTAGCTGATATTGCTAAAAGTCAAAAATTTTTGAATTACGCGCCAAAAACATCCCTACAAGAAGGGATTTATTTCTTTACATCCTGGTTTAAGCAACATTTCTCTTGATTTATTCCGGTGAATCGATTATCCCGTGCAACATTATTTTCTTCTGGAGGTCCCTCGATGCGTCGCTTTTTTCTTGTATGTACATTCTTTCTACCATTATTGATTTGGGGTTTTGAAGATATCGTCGATCTTTCCACAGGAGAGCTCGCATATGAAGTGATCGACATCAAGGTAGATGGGATTGTCCCGCTTGAACTCACACGCACCTCTGATCAGCTCCAATATTCACAAGGAAGCATGATCCATCATGAGTATGATCAAGAGAGACGCCTAGTAAAAATCCATGCGGTAAATGCTTGGATAAAATTCGATTACCAAACCACTTCCCCCTACAATTATCAAATGCATGCCACTACAAGTGATGGCCAAAATCTGACCTATTATTTCACGCAAGTAAGTCAAACATACAAACTCATCAAAGTTGAATCTCAAGGTCAAACCCTTGAGGAACTTTTCTATGCATCGAATGGACAACTCATACAACGCAAAATAGAGAGCACACTATGGGATTTTGCCTATTACCAAAGTAGTGGCAAAGTTAAATCAGTTAACAATTCAGATGGATTAGCTTTTTCATTTTTATACGGCAAAAACCATAGTGAAGTCATCGATCAAAATTACCAACGACATCTTTATGATTTTGACCCAAGTACCCACGCACTTGTTAAAATCGACCATATTCTGACCGGAGATCGTTCCTATTCTGAATCGTTTCTTCCGGAAGATCTTGCGATGATCGCACAAATTGAAGAAGAAATCGTCGAAACTCCTATTGAAATTGCAATTGAAGAGCCCACCCTCGAAGAGATCGCAGTCCCTATTGCGGTTGAGGAACCGATGACCGAAGAGATCGAGCTGCTTAGCCCCGTTTATATGGCGCTTACAGGCGAAATTGTTTTCGATGAGCCCTACCAAGTCGTTAAGACAAATATACGCGGCGAGCCCACCCATATTGTTTTCCAAGATGGGAATGAAGCCCATTTTACATATTATTCAGACGGAAGTTATGAAACATACCGTTCAAAAGAAGGCCTTACAACCTATTTTAGTCACGATCCCCTCGGTAGAAAACCTTCAAGATATGTCAAATCAGCAGACGGTAAATTTCTCTACAAAGAAAGTTACATGTATGACACAACGAATCTCATCGCAATGACTGATGCTGTTGGAAATCATTTTAGCTATAGCTATGACGACGCTGGAAGGAAAATCAAAGAGGAAACCTTAGAATGCACCATAACCTATGAATACGATGATGCCGATAGGATAACACTAATCACAAAAATTCGAGATAAAGATATCGCACTCACTACTTTTTCCTGGAATGCAGAGGGTCAATTAGAAACAGAAGTCCATCTAGATAAAGCTGAAAACGTCCTCACAACTCTTTCAAAAGAATACGACCACAATGATCGCCTGATTAAAGTCCTACACACTTCAAATAATGAAACCCTGGAAGAAACATATGAGTATGATTATAATGGACGTCTTGCAAAACATCATAAGATAGATGGCACAATCATAGCGTATAACTATCTTAAATCAGGCTTTGAATATATAGAGACCAATCCTCAAGGATTTCAAATCGTAAAAACATATGATGCCGATGATTGTTTAAGTCTTGTGGAGCAATATGATCCACAGAATACGCTAGTTAAAACAGTAAGAAATGAATATGACAATCTTAATCGCCATATCGAAAAGCATGAGAAAGCCGGCAAGGGAAAGGAAAAATCAACCTATTATTTCTATGATACTTTTGGACGTCTGGAGAAATCATGCGATGAAAAAGATAACGAAATTTTCTACACATACGATCAATTAGGCCATTTAGCAAGTCTTACTACGGCAGATGGAGCTCTTTCCTACGCATATGAGTATGATTTCCTCGGAAAGCTCAAAAAGATCACCGATAACTATACGCAAGAAGTAACCACACGCACATATGATTCTTATGGAAAATTACTCACAGAAACATTTGGACATGGGTTTACCGTTGAGAGATCCTATGATGCAAAGGATGCACACAAACAACTCACACTGCCTGATGAAACTCTCTTAGAGTACGCATATGCTGGAAATAAACTGCAGAGTATCACACGAAAACACCCGTCTGGATCGATGATATCCACCATGTTTTATACTAATCATTCAGAAGATGAGATCGAGCACCATTTATTACTTTCCAATCTATCGCAAAAAAATGCCATCCGCAAGCCACTTAACACCTACGATTTGCTTGGCAGACTTGTTGAAGTGACCTATCCAAAGATGAGCAAATATACCTTTAGGTATGATGGGCTCGGACGCTGCTTAACGGAAACAGAGTTTGTATGGACGCAAGAAAAGATCTGGAAGCAGAAACACACCCGTCATTATTTCTATGATGATTTAAAAGAGATTGGATACACAAATGAAACGGGTCGTATTCAAGACATTTACAACCTAGACTCAACAAAAAGCGGCCAGCACGAGCCCATCACAGTCAGCGGTGTTTCGTTTTAACCTAGGTCGTTTCCATAATCAAAAAATGGCTGCCAAACATTGTCTAAAAATGTTTGGCATGTATCTTCATTGCATGGCAAGCACGCATTGTAACCTTTTTCTTGAGCATCTGCATATATACTTTTTACAGTCATGCAAGTTGTTTGAATCATCCCAGACTGGTTTGGCAGGCTGCCCGTGAAAATATATTGCACGCGTCTGTTTAAATTTTCATCTTCTGGCTCATATCTAGGCGATAGTCCAAGAAAAATATAACATCCAGGATTGTTAAGGAATAAAAGTTCAATACTAAGTTGTTCTTCTACTTGCACCGTAGAAACACGTTTCTGCAGCCGTTCTATGACTGCTTTTTCTGAATGCAGCCCTTCATTAGCGATATATGCTTTGATACCCTCTTGCTGAGATATTCCAACTCCCCGTGTCAGTTTTCTCCACAATCCATCGTCAGACGCTAAATGATTCCAATGCCTAGATACCAAAGAACATCGTCTAAGATCTCCATTACCTAGATATGACAAGGTTTCCAAAGCGAGTTCAGGAGGTAGCATCGCAAGAAAATTCACCTTAACTTCCGATATCTCAGGCAATCCTCCCACAAAATAGGAAGGTGCATTTCTAATCATAAAAACAGGAGCTGGTTTAGCCGGAAGATTAATGATATTTGCGTTTTTGTTATTTACTGATGCAGCCATCACTCCACCTTCAAAACCTTTGCTATGCAGCACCAAAAAAATCTAGATTTGATCCTTTAAGCGAGCGCTGCGTTACAAATACTTCTCTCAAAAATTTAGCCACTCCAAGAAAGATATTTTTGTTTAGATGTTCTTCACTATATCCAAATGCTTCTGGTAAACATTGGTTAGAGCTCAATTTCACACGTTGATTATTACTGTCAAGTAGTGATACGGCTAAATGAAGTTGATTCTCACCATCTCTCCTTTCATTTTTTTCAGTAGGATTGGAAAGCCTACTAACAAAAATGCTGTTAATTTTTTCGTAAGAACTCTCCCCTTCGCGTTCCAGTTTGATTGACATATAACATTTAGGATTTCTTAAAAAGGTTAAGTGATATTCTTTACCCGACAATAACTGTTGATAAATTCGGCTTGCAATGTCTTGAGGCAGTGACAATTTTTTTGCTGTTCTTAAGCCCACCCTTCCAATATATGCTTTTACGTTTTGTTCATTTTCAGGAATTGGTACTGCGGGAATAAAGGCTCTCCACAAACTATTGTCACAAGCTAATCTATGCCAACGTCTAGATATCTTGGAACAGTTTGCAAGATCGTCAGGCCCTAGATAAGATAAAATTTCTATTCCTATTTCATCTGACAAAGCAGAGAAAAAATCAACCTTACTCGCAGATGTTTCAGGTAAATCATTTTCAGAATACCTTTCTGGTTTTGCCCGTCTATCTAAAGCTAGTTCTAAACTATATATGGTTGCACTTGGATCGATCAATTCACGAGAAATTCTTACAGCCATTATTAAAGCTCCTGTTTTTTATTAATTAAATTTATGCAATTAAATTATAATGAATTTCATTGATTTAATTGAATAATAAAATAATTTTCATCTGTATTGCTAGAGTTTTTGAGGTTTTATAGACTTTTGATAGCGTCTGGCAGCGCTGTGAGCAGATCTGAGGCAATCATGTCATACGAGGTGAGCTTTTCAGCGGCAAGTTCCCCTGCGATGCCATGCAGGACGACTCCAAGTATTGCAGCCTCGCGCGCTTGCAGCCCTTGAGATAGGAGCGCTGCGATGAGGCCTGTAAGCACATCGCCTGTTCCGGCAGTGGCCATTCCTGGGTTTCCTCTGACTGAGATGAGGGGAGATGTTTTGGGATGAAAGATGAAGGTAGGAGCGCCTTTGATGACAAGGGTGATGTTTTTTTTATCAGCGTAGTCTTGGCATAGGGTTAGGAATTCAAGTTCATCACCTGGCATTTTATCGAGCTTTAGAAGAAATAGGGCTTCTTTATGCTGCGGTGTGAGTACGATCTGACGATCTGTGCCGTCGATCTCTTCGGCGAGTTGATAGATGCCATCTGCATCGACAATACAGGGCAGACGGGTCTGCTTGAAAAGTTCTTTTAGACCGACTCGCTCTTCTCTTCCTAAACCGGGACCGATGAGCATGGCTGAGGCTCTTTTGCTTTCTTCTTTGATGTGATCTGGATCCCATTTACTTTTGATGAGTTCATAGGGCGCATTTGCAAGCTCACATTCCATTTCTTCTGGATAGAATAGGCGGATGATCCCGGCTCCCATTCTGAGGGCTGCAAGGGATGAAAGAAGGGCAGCTCCGGGCATTCCTGGGGAGCCTGCTAAGGCAAGGACATAGCCTGCTTGGTATTTGTGCCTTGTTTTGTTGATGGGAGGCAGGAGATCGCTTAGGGCTTTTTCATTGATGAGGTGGAATGTTGACTTGGCTTGGTGGGTATATTCAAGGTTCATTCCAAAGTCGATGGGGATGAGCTCTCCAATGTGATTCATCCCATCTTGAATGAAAAATCCAAGTTTTGGAAGGCCCAAATAGAGTGTCTTTGTTGCTTTAATGCCGCATCCACCAATTTTTCCTGTATTTCCATTGAGTCCTGAGGGAATATCGATGGCAATACAGTTTTTTTTTGCTTGGTTCACTTTTAATATGACTTCTTTTAAAAGCCCTGTGACTTCCCCTTCAAACCCTGTACCAAGCAGTCCATCTAAGATGACCGTTTTATCTGTAAGGATTAATTGTTCGGCTGTAGATAGCCTCTGCACATCGCCACCAGATGCGATAAATTGCTTTTTATATTGCTTTGATAGTGGGGAACATTCTTCGGGTGCAAAAATCTGGTAGGCTTTGACGGGGATCTGTCTTTCTAGAAGATAAATGCCGGCAACATAGGCATCTCCCCCGTTATTCCCTTTTCCAATGAGTAGTGTGACTTCTTGGGCGTGAGTTTCATGAAGATAGATTCCGATATTGTTACCGGCGCATTCCATATAGCTTTCTGATGAAGCTCCTTCTTGGATGCTCAATCTTTCTATGCGTGCCATCTCAAAGGCTGTAACGACTTTTTGCCCTTCGATCATTTTGTTTCTTCTTTAACGGCTCTTGTTAAGAGTGCAATCACGGCATCGCGTGGATTTAAACCTTCATTTAGCACGGCATAGACGGCTTCTGTAATAGGTACAGGAATTTTCGCCTTTTTGCTAAGTTGCATTGCCGAGACGCATGAATAGGATCCTTCGACAACCATGCCGATTTTTTCTTTGGCAGCTTCTGGTGATAACCCTTCCGCAATTAGTTTTCCAAAGGCATAATTCCGGCTTAAGGGTGAAAGACAGGTCACACATAAATCGCCCATGCCTGATAAACCATTGAGGGTTTCAGGATCACATCCTTTTGTCACTGAGAGTTTTCTAATTTCATGCAAACCGCGTGTCATCAGTGCTGCAATGGTATTTCTTCCAAATCCCAGCCCATCAGAAATTCCACAAGCAATGGCGATGATATTTTTCATCGCACCCCCAAATGAAACTCCGGGCATATCCCCATTGGGATAAACGCGAAAATAATCACTTGTAAATGCTTCTTGAACTTGTTTCATCACAGCAGTGTTATAAGATGAACAGACGACTGAGGTGGGCATTTTTCGCATCACTTCATCTGCTAGACTAGGTCCGCTTAAGCAGCCAATCTTGTCTCTAAAGTTCTCTCCAAAGAGCTCAAATGCAACTTCTGACAGCAAAAGCCCTGTGCCTTGTTCGATCCCTTTTGAGGTGATGATAAGAGGTGATTTTAGTTCTCCATATTCCAAAATGCGCGTTGCAACGGGCCTAAAACCTTTTGATGTGACTGATTCGACCACAAGATCGACACCTGTAATAGCTTCTTTGAGATCCATGGTGAGGCGAATATTGGAATGCGTTTTCCATTCTGTTAACTTTGGATGGTTTTTTCCTTCCATGAGATGTTTTGTCAGAGCTTCATCTCCTCCCCAAAGAATGACTTCATGTCCATTCTCAGCAAGTAAATTTGCAAGACAAAATCCCCATGCTCCTGCGCCTAAATATCCTATCTTCATTTCGATGTCAGCTCCTGTATGTCTTCTTTGCTCTTTATCGGAGCAAAGAATGATTCTCTTTCTTTAATGAGGACAAAAAAGTGTTTCGCAAGGAAAAAGAGATCAAAAATAAAACGCTCTCTTTTTATGCATTCTTTTCCATCGACATTTTTTTTTACAAAATGGTAAGGCATATGATTTAAAGGGAAATCCATTATTTTATCAAGAAACGATATGTGTATTCCAAAACACCCCGAATACGCTGCGGGATATTTTTTTAAATCGTTTTTGATTTGATCAGAGATTTCTGTGTACTCTTTTATGGTAAGTTTTCCCTCATTGGTCTCGATGACGCCTACCTTTTCATCGGGATTTGTTCGTGGAAAGGCCTTGAGAACAAGCTCATACCCCTCTTCCAAAAGTTTTATCACATCAGGATCCCATGGATTGGCAAGGGGGTTGTCCACTGGGATGACTTGGATGTATTCAATCCCTTTTTCTTTCCATGTTTTGGCAACTCCCGACGCAATAAAATGATGCAATGCTCCCCCGTTCCCATCTGGGACGCCCTCATGCGTGCTCTGCTGAAAGAGTGCGACCTGAGCGAACCCTTTTTCCTTCAAAAAGTGCAGCGTAGCCTCATGATTGCGGGGCGAGGTCATGATCGCAACTTCCCCACTCCCTTTTTCAAGCAAAACTTCAAAGAGGGTTTTTCCGGGAGAAATTTCAAAACAACCTTTGGGCCCTTGAAAGCCCAATCGGCTTCCCATGCCTCCAGCTAAAATAATGACGCCACATTTCTTCATGTCAGTACCTCACAGACTTGCTTAGGTGAAATCGAGGCGATTTTCTGATCATCCCCAATTAAAGCGATGTGTTCAAAGGAGGGATTAGGCGACGGAACTCTTTGACGCAGGACGCCTTGATGTGGATCAGCCCATAGGGAAACAACTTTGATTGGAAAATCAACAGCAACATAGTACGCAATGGATAGCACGCCGGAATCGGGAACTAATAGATGTGTGCACCGATTTTTTATGAGGGAAAGCATTTCAAAAAGGGTGGTCTCTCCCCTGAGATCGTGGACGCCTTCGATTTCTTCTCCCTTCTTGTCACCAAATACGATGACATCTCCTTGCCAATTCTCAATCACTTTTTTCCAATTTTCAAGGGGCCAATTTTTTTCATATCCGTAATACGCTCCCGTTTCTGTATCAAGATGAATCCCCAATACTTTCTCTCTTTTGGTTTCGGGATATTTCAGGTGGAGCGTATCCCATTTTTTTTGCCATCTAAGCTCAGGGGTGAGTGTGCCTAGCTGCCATGCAAGATGGCGTGTGGGATCGACACGTTCTAAAATGTGATCGAATCCCCTCTTATAGGAAGTGATATCAAAATCAACTCCCCGCTTCATTGTTTTAGAAACAATCACATCCACCGATGGGAGCATCTCGAAAACCTCTTTCAAATCCGTGCGCGTCAAAAATGAAATCTTGGCATCGGGAAGATACATCCGAATCCGGACAATGAGAGCATAAAGTCCAAGTGGCACATCTCCTAAACCTCGATTCCATAAAATAAGAAAGCGCTGCTTGTCATCTTTTTTTGCTTTTTTAAGCAATCGATCAAGAGGATTTGGTCTAATAGCGCGTAAAAAGTCTTTGATCATCTATTTCCTTAAAATTTGCATAGCAGCATCAAATACCTCATCAACTTCAATCCGTGTCATACAACGAAAATCAATCGGACAGGTGCGCCGATAACAAGGCGAACATTCTACATCTTTTTGGATGATATTCATTTGCCTATAGGGGCCTGTTTTCTTTGGATTTGTCGAGCCAAAAAGGGCGATGAGCTCCGTTCCAAGTGCGTCTGCTATGTGCATGGGACCACTATCGTTCGTTAAAAAAAGCTCACAGAGCTTAATCAGTGACATCAGTTCTCGAATCGAAGTGCACCCCGAAAGGTTGATGGCCCGTTCAGGAAGTCCCTTGCAGATCCCTTTGATCATCTCAGCCTGCCCAAGGTTCCCAAAAAACAAGATGACATGCCTTTCATTCTCATCCAAAAGTCTTTGTGCTAAAGCGTGAAAGCGTTCCGGTGGGTAGCATTTTGCTGAGCCATATGCTGCACCAGGATTGATTCCTATGAGAATTTTATCTTGATCGACACCATACCGCTGTAAAAAGTCCCAGGCTTGCGATTCTTCCTCTTTGTCGAGATAGAGCTTGGGTACCGTTTCAGAAGGTGCAATTTTTAAACCCTTCAGAAGTTCCTGGTAGACGTGTACCAGATGCGTCTGTTCTTTATCTTTTGGAAAAGATACTGGATCTGTTAGTAGTAGGGAGCGTAAATGAGCCTTAAAGCCCATACGAACTGGCACCTTCCCCTGCCAAAACCACCAGGCTGAAGAAAATGAATTCGTTAGCAAAATGCCCAGATCATATTTACCGCGGCACAATTTTTCAATGATACTGCGCTCATGAATACGCCTAATAAAGCCTTTATGGCGCGTAAAACAAAAAAGTTCATTAATCGAGGGGTCTTTTTCCAAAAGTTGGCATATCGGAGAGAGAGCCATCGCCGTGATTTCTGCTTTGGGAAATGCCTTTCGCAACAACTCCAAAATAGGCGTAGCCATCACCAGATCTCCGACCCAATTTGGCATTCGGACAATAATTTTTTTTACACGATCTATTTCCATCCAACCAAATTTACCATATATAGCAAAATATTTCACTTTTAATTATCTTGTAGCCCATGCAAAGAAGTACAAAAAAATTTACCATTCTAGGGATTGATCCAGGGACGCGTATTACCGGATATGGCCTGATTCAAACCGATTCAAGGAGACATGAACCCCTAGATTTTGGTGGGATCTACCCCCCAACAAAAATGGATCTCAACCTGCGTTATCTCCATATTTTTAATGGAATCGAGACTCTTCTCGAAAAATACGCGCCTGATGCCGTTGCAGTAGAAACACAATTTATGTATAAGAATGCCCAAAGTGCACTAAAACTTGGCATGGCACGCGGTGTCGCGCTACTTGCAGCGACGCGAAGAGGAATCCCAGTTTTCGAATATGCCCCGAAAAAAGCAAAGCTCGCTGTTGTCGGAAATGGAGGAGCTTCCAAGATTCAGGTTCAAAAAATGATTCAGCTCCTTCTCCATCTCAAGGAACTTCCAGAGCCCGAGGATGCCGCCGATGCCCTTGCACTTGCGATTTGTCATGCAAACCAAATAGAGAGCCAACATGTTTGATTATTTAAAAGGAAAGCTCATCGAAGCTGCCCCACCAAAAGTCGTCATTGAAATTCAAGGCATGGGGTATAGCATTTTTGCACCACTCAACACCTTTAGCAAGCTCCCTCAAGTGGGTGAAATGACACATCTGTATATCTCAGAGGTGATCAGAGAAGATTCGCACAAACTCTTTGGATTTATCACCAAAACGGACCGTGATCTCTTTGAAAAAGTAACAGGCGTCTCTGGTATCGGACCCAAAACAGCCCTGGCGCTCATCGGTCATCTCGATGCTTCTGATTTGCAAATTGCCATTACAGGAGCCAATATCAAACTGCTCTCAAAAATACCGGGCATTGGAAAGAAAACAGCTGAAAGACTCATCATTGAAATGCGAGACAAGGTGAACAAACTTGATATTACACCCCTCTCTACCAATCCCACGCACCACTCGCTTGCAAATGATGCGCTGAATGCGCTGACGAATCTCGGCTACAAGCCTCTAGAAGCGCAAAAAGCAGTCAAGAAAGCCCTTTCTGAATGCGATGATGAAGTGAATTTATCTACCCTCATAACTACCACCCTGAAGCAGATTTAAATGAACAATATATTAGGCCTGCCACTCTGTTATGGCGATCTATCCGAATACTATGACGCCCTAAGTCAAGGCGATGACAATTCAAAAAACCAAATAATTGAAAAAACACTTAGAGAGCATCAGGTTGAGACTGTATTAGATCTCACCTGCGGCACCGGCGCGCAAGTCTTCTGGCTTGCAAAACATGGCTACAACGTGACTGGAGCAGACTTCAGCCCGGCACTTTTGAAAATCGCGCAAGATAAAGCTCGAAAAGAAAACAACGGCATCCCACTTATTGAAGGGGATATGCGCACAATAGAAGTGGGTCATTTTGATGCAGTAATTACGATGTTCAATGCTGTAGGTCATCTTACAAAACCTGATTTTGAAAAAGCTATGCGGAATATACACAGCAATTTGAAAGAGGGTGGTCTCTATCTCTTTGATATCTTCAATCTGAATGCCATGTCAGATGAAGCCGTGAATAATCTGTCCATGGATATAACAAAAACGATTCATCATACAAAGATTCATAATATCCAACATTCCAAGCTAGATAGAAAGTGTGGGCGTCTAACATCATGCGATCAGTTTTCAATCCAAGAGGGCTCTGCTAAGCCAAAAACATTCGAAGGCAACTTTACATTACAGATTTACACTGCAGAAGAACTCCGGGAGATGCTCACTCGCAACGGGTTTGAAACCCTAGGCCAATATGGTCTCGATGGATCAGAGTTTTCGGACATGGAAACAGAAAATATTTTGACAGTAGCGCGCTCCTGTCACTTGCCTCACAAGTAATTCTCTTGGACGAAATGGGCTGTATTGCGGATGTTATCGCGCAAAGTTTGATATAGATCTTCCTTACTAGGTTCTCTTCCTGTAACTATTTTTAGCGAATTCAAAAGGGATGAAACGCAGCGTTTGGCAAAGCTCCAAAGGGTAAATAAGCTGGTGACAAAACAGGTTCCTGTAAAGAGTATGCCCCGCCATAGTATGGGACCAACACTCCCTTTCCTATCATGTTCGTATCGAGAATTAAAATCAGGGACTTCCACCTTCTGGTTTTCCTGTTTTACAAAATGGGTATTGATTTTATCAGCTACGCTGAGCAGCGTCCTATGCAGCGATCGATACCAGTCGAGATCGGCGCTTGTTTTAGTAAAAAAACCTTTTAAACAAAAATAAAGCGTCGGAATGATCCCAACTACCGATAAGGCGAAGGTAGTAAAAAATAGACCTACGTTCACTCCTTGAATGACAAAGCTATCTACTGTGTAATTGAAAAAATTTTTACACTGCTCTTTTCCTTCATTCTCAATGTTTGATGATAGCGAAAAACTGTCTTGCACCCTTGGAGGAATCGACCTTAATCTGACTGGCTCTCTAAAATAATAAATATTATTTTCTTGCGGTCCTTCAATTCTTGGCATCTGCATCATTCCTTGTAAAAAGCTGCTAATTTTTTAGTGTTTATGCTATTTTTAGTCCATGGAATTTGTTCATCACAGCTATGAAAAGGGTCAAACAATCGCCGCGATCGCTACACCTCCGGGTGAAGGTGGGATCGGTGTCATCCGCATTTCGGGCAATCAGGCACTTGAAGTGGCTAATAAAATTTTTTCTGGTCCTGTGGCTAAATACGTTTCCCATACGGTTCATTATGGGAAGGTGATAGCCGAGTGTGGGGAGGTCATCGATCATGTGCTTCTTTTGGTGATGCGTACGCCCCGTTCCTACACGGGGGAAGATACGGTTGAGATTCATTGTCATGGGGGCCTACTGATCACCAAGCGGGTACTGAATCGGGCGATTGAAGCAGGAGCGCGCATGGCTCTTCCTGGAGAATTTAGCTATAAAGCTTTTTTGAATGGCAAATTGGATTTAACGCGGGCAGAAGCTGTCCAGGCTTTAATAGGTGCAAAAAATCATCAAGCGATGGAAATGGCCAAACAACATCTTGAAGGGGCTCTTCATGATGAAATTTATGCTTTCCAAAAGGAATTGACCGAGTTGACGGCGATTTTAGAGGCGTGGGTTGACTTCCCTGAAGAGGGACTCGAGTTTATTTCAAAAAAAGAGATGCTAGAGAGGTTGGAAAATCTTTATGAAAAAATGAAGACGCTCCAGATGACGTTTCATGAAGGAAGCCGTTTGAAAACAGGTTATTCTCTCTGTTTACTTGGTGCTCCGAATGTAGGAAAATCTTCTTTGATGAATGCCCTGACAGGTAAGGAGCGTGCAATTGTGACAAATATTCCTGGCACAACACGTGATTTGATCGAGGAAGAAATTGTGATTGATGATCTGCATTTTCACTTGATAGATACAGCTGGAATCCGAGAGACAGATGAGGTTATCGAGCAGGAGGGGGTCAGACGCTCCCATGAAGCTTCAAGTCGCGCCGATATCATCTTATATGTGCTCGATGTTCATCAGAAGTGCGCTCAGTGGAAACATTTGCCAGAGGATAAAACGCTGTTTGTTTGGAACAAATGTGATCTTCCTCATGAAAAACCTCCATTTGAAGGGATTGAAATTTCTGCGACGAAAAGGGAGGGACTGTCTCTTTTGAAAAAACGAATTCGAGAGAAAGTTCATATGGGACACTCCTTAGGTAAAGATGAGGTCGTTCTGACAAGTGAGCGCCATTTTCAGTCTCTGAATGGGGCTCTGCACGCGGTGGAGTGTGTTTGCACAGGTTTAAGAGAGGAACTTTCTCCTGAATTTCTTGTATCAGATATGCGGTGTGGCTTAAAAGAGTTGGGAACAATTATTGGAACAAATGTGACGGAAGATGTGTTAAATGCGATCTTCTCTAAATTTTGTGTAGGAAAATGAAAAAAGCTGCACTCGTGCAAAAAACTTTAAATGAACTTTTTCCAAGCCCTAAGATTCCCCTTCAACATAAAGATACGTACACGCTATTAATTGCGGTCCTTCTCTCAGCACAATGCACAGATAAGCGGGTGAATGAAATCACACCTGAGCTCTTCAAAAAAGCTGATTCCCCCAAAAAGATGGCCAAATTGGAGGTGAGAGAGATTGAAAAAATCATCCGACCCTGCGGTCTGGGACCTACCAAGGCAAGGGCGATCAAGAAGCTCTCCCAAATTCTTATTGAAGAATATGGAGGAAAGGTTCCAAAAACATTGGAAGAATTAGAAACATTGCCTGGTGTTGGCCATAAAACGGCTTCTGTTGTTCTCTGCCAAGCTTTTAAAATCCCTGCATTTCCTATCGATACGCACATTCATCGGTGCGCAAAGCGGTGGGGGCTATCTTCTGGAAAAAATGTGAAACAAACGGAAAAGGATTTAAAAGAGCTTTTTCCCAAAAGCAGTTGGATTAAGCTCCATTTGCAAATCATCTATTTTGCTCGTGAATATTGCACTGCCCGAGGGCATGACAAAGAGGAGTGTCCTATCTGTTCAAAGATACGAACCCGAGTTGTGTAATATAGACATCCCATCTAATAAGTCTTTTTCTCCAGGATCTTCTGCCTAAATTTTGCCTACTTTATCAAGTATGTCAAAAATGTAGGCAGAAGATCCTGAAAAAAAATACAATGTTATCTAGAACCTCTCTATCACACAACTCGGGTTGCAAAAGACTGCCCCATGAGTCCGCGCATTTCAGTTCTCTCTTTTGATGCATAAAGTAAATCTGCATCGAACTTAATTTTGCCATTCTCAAACAAGAGAAGCAGGCAGGATCCCCCGAATTCAAAGTATCCTTTTTCATCCCCTTTTTGATGTCCCTTATGAGGGGCGAATGTTTGCTGGATACTTCCTACGTATGTTGCGCCTACTTCGATGTAAAGTATCTCTCCAAAATGCTCCGTCTTTAACTGGGTTAATACGCGCCGGTTTTCGCTGAGAATTCCGATGTTTTTTTTCAGGGCAATGGGATTGACCGAAAATAGGGGACCGTTGATTTGGCGCGTTGCAGAAGGGGTGCAATCACATGGGAAATGGTAGCGATGGTAATCTGTAGGACAGAGACGGGCCATGAGTAGGCTCCCCTCTTGATATTTCTGAAAAAGAGCGTCGTCGTTTAGGAGTTTTTCTAAGCTCAATGTGCGCCCTTTGATAAAAAATCCACCGGCTGTTTTGAGATTCTCATAGGCGAGGTAACGCCCATCAGCGGGCAAAGCTAGGACATGGGGATCCTTTGCAATGGGGCGGCATGCTGGTTTTAATTTTCTGATGAAAAAATCATTAAAGGAGCGGAAGGCGTCCACCGGATCTTGAAACTCATCTGTATCGATGTTGTATTCTTTGATAAATGGTATGACTTTCTTTCGGCTGGTAGATTTTTTTTGAAAAGTGCCGTAAAGCTTTGAAAAAAAAGGGATGTGGCAAACGATTGGGAGGACAAAAAATGAAAGCAACTTGGCGCTTATTGAGTCCCCATAAAAGGCTTCAATAAATTTTTTACCATAAACTTTTTCTTTGAGAAGGCGTTTTGTAGCCCTATCAATATACTCTACTTCAGACATAATATCACAAATTATAGCCATTTTATTCCTTCTCCTATTATAATGAAAATCTTTTTTCGAGGGGTGAGTTGACTCTATCATGGAGTTTTTCATCCAAATAAAGTATAATAGTGCAAAAAGGACAGTAGGAACGATGCTAGGGATTTTAAAAAAATTAGTTGGAACCGCCCAGACGCGCGCAGTCAAGAAATTCAAGAAAATAGTTAAAGATGTCAATGCTTGGGAAGAGAAGTATCAAGCTCTCTCTGAGGATGAAGTGCGTTCAAAAACGATTGAATTTAAAGAGCGAGTGCAGAAGGGAGAATCTCTCGATGCGCTTCTTCCAGAAGCTTACGGCCTTGTAAAAAATGCCTGTCGCCGCTTATTTGGAAAGGACATCCATGTCTCTGGCTATGATCAGAAATGGGATATGATCCCCTACGACGTTCAAATTCTTGGTGCGATTGCAATGCATTATGGAACCATTGCTGAAATGCAAACGGGAGAGGGAAAAACTATCACCGCTTCCATGCCGCTATATCTCAACGCTCTTAGTGGAAAATCAACGCATCTCGTGACTGTCAACGACTACCTTGCAAAACGGGACTGTGAATGGATTGGCACCATCTACCGCTATTTAGGTTTAACTATTCAGGCCTTAACGAATGACACGCCTATGGAAAAGCGGAAAGAAATTTATGAAGCAGATATCGTTTATGGTACAGCCTCTGAATTTGGATTTGATTATTTAAGAGACAATTCCATGGTTCATTCTGCTAAAGATCAGTGCCAACGGGATTATTTCTTTGCGATTATCGATGAAGTGGATTCTATTTTAATTGATGAAGCTCGGACGCCACTGATTATCTCTGGACCTTCCGCTTCTTCAAGACAGATGTATGATGAATTAAAAAATTCTGTATCTCATGTTGTTCGTCTGCAGCGTGATTCAAGCAACAAACTCGCATCAGATGCACGCAAATCTCTTGAAAAGTTAGGACTGCTAAATGAGGACGAAGAGCAGCCTAAGCTTTCAAAGAAGGATGAAGAAATTCGTGACGATGCGATGCGCGCGCTTTGGCTTGTTGGTAAAAGTACGCCGCGTAATAAAATTCTAAAAAGATTGAAAGAGCATCCTGATATTCGAGCGAAATTAGATCAGTGGGAAACCTATTTTTATGCCGAATCGAATAAGGATGAGCGTTCAGAAAGACTTGCAGAGCTTTATATCGTATTAGATGAGCGTGCCAGTGACTATGAACTAACAGATAAGGGAATTCAAACCTGGTATGACTATACTAAAGATGAAAATCGTGGCGATGAATTTGTCATGATCGATCTCGGTCATGAATATGCCCAAATCGATGAAGATCTCTCCCTTTCTGATCAAGAAAAGCTGCAGAAAAAGATTACCATTCGAGAAGAAGATAGTCAGCGTAAGGAGCGTGCTCACAACCTCCGACAACTCTTTAGAGCGCATCTCCTCATGGAAAAGGATGTTGATTATATCGTTCAAGACAGCAAAATCGTCATCATCGATGAGAATACGGGCCGCCCTCAACCAGGTCGCCGCTTTTCAGATGGCCTGCATCAGTCTATTGAGGCAAAAGAGTCGGTCACGATTCAGCAAGAAACGCAAACCTACGCTACGATTACGCTCCAAAACTATTTCAGAATGTATGACAAACTAGCTGGGATGACAGGAACAGCGATCACTGAAGGTGCTGAGTTTCTCGAAATTTATAAAATCGATGTCCTTGAAATTCCAACGCACCGTCCTTGCATTCGGGATGATGCAGATGATGAGATTTACATGACTGAAAGGGAAAAATATCAAGCGCTCATCAAAGATATCATCCAGCTACATGAACAGGGCCGCCCCATTCTGATTGGTACAGAATCTGTCGAAGTTTCTGAAAAGATCTCCCGCATTCTAAAACAAAACAAGCTTCAACATACTGTCTTAAATGCGAAAAATCATGCAAAAGAGGCGGAGGTCATCGCCCAGGCTGGTAAAAAAAGCGCGATCACTGTCGCGACAAACATGGCTGGTCGTGGTACAGATATTAAACTCGAAAAAGGTGTTGCTGAAATTGGTGGACTCCACGTCATTGGCACAACGCGTCACCAATCCAGGCGTATCGATCGTCAGCTCAGAGGTCGCTGTGCTCGGCAAGGTGACCCTGGTTCATCCAAATTTTATGTCTCCTTTGAAGACTCTCTTATGCGTCTTTTCACTTCACCAAAACTCAGCCTTTTCCTTCAACGCTTCCGTCCACCTGAAGGGGAACCGATTTCTGCAAAAATCCTCAACAGGTCGATTGAAACCGCGCAAAAACGGATTGAGCAGCGTAATTACTCGATCAGAAAACATACACTTGAATATGACGATGTCATGAACAAGCAGAGACAAGAAGTGTACGCCTTTAGAAATGAAGTGTTACATAATGACACGCCGTTGCAGCTCGCCTATGAAGCGCTTGATGATATTTGTAGTCAGATTTCACCTCAATTCTTTGCGAATCGTGATGCAGAAGGGGGCTGGAACCCAGCTGGCTTCCGAGAACACCTTATGACTCATTTCCCCGTGACTTTTGATCCTCATGTCTTTGACGATGATTATCTGACGCTAGAGGAAATTGAGAATAAAGCAACAACACAAATCGTTTCTGCCTTCAAGAAGAAACTCGAGCATCAAGCCACACTCATCGCCGCAATCCAACTTGCTTCCAGAAAGGAAATCGAACCTGTGATCGTGCTTATGGATGTGATGCGTAGCCTTCTTCTAAGAAATATTGACCGTCTTTGGCAAGAGCACCTCCTCGCTATCGACCACCTTCGCACTGAGGTCAACCTACGTGTTATTGGGCAAAAGGATCCCCTCCTCGAGTTCAAGCATGAAGCCTTTATCCTCTTTGACAACTTCACCCAGGAGCTCAATTTGGAGATCGGACATTCCCTCTTCAAGTTCGAAATGCTGCCACCTCAGGGAGATGAGCTCAAAGATGCCATTAAGCAGGTACAGGCTAAAGACCTCCCTCCATTCTTCCCGGATGAAGTAGAAGTTGAGTCGGTAAACGCTTAACCTTTAACACCTTATATTTTAGTAACATTATAATAAATTATTTGTTATAATATTAGCTGTAATGTTATAAATAATAAGGTGTAATATGGCAGTAAACATAATAGATTCCCCAATGGGCATGGATATTTTTAATAGGGCTTTTAATGATGATAAGCCCTCAATTGATGAGAGACCCTTAAAGGAGGAAACTCCTCGAAATATCAGTCTTAGTTTTAACGAGAATGGTCTACCCATGATCGTAGTGGCTGAAGAATCTCCACCTGAAGATAACCATCCTAGGGCATAAATAAGTGCATGATCGTCCGCCTTGCTAAACGCAATTCGGTTTGCAATGCAGCTGCGTTGTATTTGATTTTAGTAAGTTTTCCAGAATCACAATCATATTCAAAAAGCAGGGTGATCATTTGATGGTCATCCTGCTTTTTTTTCTGAATGATGCGTCCTTTTATTTTTAAAAGAGCACTCCACTCAAGCGTTCTAGCCTTGTTCACCAAAAGACCTACCAGATCCTCTTGATAAAAGTAAGCAGCGATATAACATCTATTCAGGTGTTTTTTTCGGTTGTGATAAAAATCTCCAGCCGAAGAATAGGATAGGTAAGGATAAGAGACAATAGATAAACCACGCATGACTATTCCATTCGAGAGTCAATTTTCCATCATCTGCAAAGAAAAATAGAATGAGCCCTAAGGTGAGAAGATTCGCACCAAGAGAGAGAAGTAGAATCGACCAGATACTCCCCCGCTTTTCTTCAGATGGGGTCAGCTGTCTTTCTTCCGTGTGGCGGATGTCTGTAGAAAAGAGAGGATCGGGCTGAGGTTCTGAAAACTGCGCATTTCTTCGATCATCTGGAACGCCATATCCCTCACGGTTGCGTGCAGAATATGGGGGTTTATATAAAGAAGTTAAACTATCTTGAAGAGATTGGGACGCGAACATTTCTTGTTTTGCAGTTTCAGGCTGCTTGTTTTGTGGATAATTCAGAAGATCAGTCCCACAAAAAGGGCAGTATGTCGCTTGATGGTTGACGTCCGCTTCGCAGTTCCAACACATTTTTTTACGTTCGGTTTGGGTCATAAAAATAGCCTTTTCTCCTCTTACTTTCAGTGTACATATTCAAAAAATGAAGGGAAAGCAAAAAATTTTTTTTGATCATATTCAATTTGGGTTTCGTGTATCATAGACAAAAAGGAGAAAATTCCATGGCTCATGAAGAAAAATTTGATCTCGCTGTGATAGGGGCTGGCCCGGGGGGATATGTCGCTGCTATCAAAGCTGCTCAGATGGGAGCTAAGGTCGCTCTGATTGAAAAAAATTATCTTGGCGGAACGTGTCTAAACGTAGGCTGCATTCCCACGAAGACCCTCCTTGCCAATGCTGCCGTATTACATAAAATTAAAAAAGCCAAAAGCTATGGGATTGAAACGGGGCCTGTTTCTATCCACTACGATCAAATGAAATCCCGGAAAGATGGTGTCATTGAAGGCATTCGAAAAAGTCTTGGGGGCCTTTTAAAGGCGAATCAAATTAATATTTTTAGCGGCAATGCTGAATTTTTATCGCCTCGTCAGTTGAAAGTAAAGGGAGAGAATTCTCTTATTTTAGATGCAGATAAGATCATCATTGCAACTGGCTCTGAACCTTTAGATATTCCTGCATTCCCCTGTGACCATAAACAAATTCTTAATTCGACTTCCATTCTTGAACTGACCAAGTTGCCAAAATCCCTTGCAGTCATTGGTGGAGGGTATATTGGTTGTGAGTTTGCCTCTCTCTTTGCTGAACTGGGTGTCAAGGTGACGATTTTAGAAGCGCTACCAAGTATCGTTGCAATGCAGGGATCGGATATCTCTAGTGCTTTAACGAAAGCTTTTGAAAAAGCGGGAATCGAAATACGCTGCAATGTCTTCGTTGAAGGCATTGAAACGCATGCAAATGGCGTAAAAGTTAAATTGAAAGGTGGCGAGAGTGTTGAAAGCGATTTAGCGCTTGTCTCTGTTGGCCGAAAATTCATGACGGAGGGGCTCAACCCAGACAAAGCAGGCCTTCCATTGACTGAAAAAGGGGCAATTGCTGTAAATGACAAGATGGAAACGAGCGTTCCGGGAATTTATGCAATTGGAGACATTACAGGAATTGCGATGCTCGCTCATGTCGCGTCTCATCAGGGACTCATAGCTGCTGCCAACGCCCTTGGACAAGAGGCTAAAATGCATTATGACGCTGTTCCTGCTGTGATTTTTACACACCCTGAAATTGCAACTGTCGGTCTAACGCGAGAGCAAGCTACGGAGAAAGGATATGACATCTCGGTTGGGACATTCCCTTTTCAAGCCCTTGGTAAGGCTCAAGCTGCAATGGAAACAAATGGCTTTACGCAGGTGATCTCCAATAAAAAAACGGGGCAAATTTTAGGAGCACATGTCGTCGGTGAAGAGGCTGCCTCGCTCATTTCCGAAATGGCACTTGCGATCAATAATGAACTCACATTAGAGTGTGTCATTGAGACGATACATGCCCATCCAACCCTACCAGAGGCTTGGCTTGAGGCAGCGCTCCTTGCAAAGGAAACCCCTATCCATTTTCCTCCAAAAAGGAAGAAATAACTATGACTGTAAGTAAAGAACTCTTTGATGTCCGCCCAAAAACAAAAAGCAAACTGCCTGAAAATCCCGATGAAACTTCTTTAGGTCGTTTTCCAAAATGGTTGCACAGAAAAATCCCCGATGGAAAAACCCTTTTTGAAACAAACGAAATTTTACGTAAAAATAAGCTGTATACGGTCTGTGAAGAGGCAAAGTGCCCCAATCGTTCTGAGTGTTATTCCAATCATACTGCGACATTTTTAGCTCTCGGCAATGAGTGCACGCGCGCCTGCGGCTTTTGTGATATCGATTTTGCAAAACAGCCTAAAGAGCCTGAAAAAGAAGAACCAGCGCGTATCGCACAAACTGTGAAAGATCTTAAATTAAAACACGTTGTCATCACGATGGTTGCGCGAGACGATCTTCCAGATAAGGGTGCGGAACATATTGCGAAAATCATCTCAACACTTAGAGCGCAATGCCCTGGAACGACTATCGAAGTACTTACATCCGACTTTTCAGGAGACTTTGAGGCAATCGATCAGGTCCTTGAAGCAAAACCAGAAATCTTCAATCACAACATTGAGACAGTACGCTCTTTATCACCACGCGTGAGGCATAAAGCCACATACGAACGCACTCTAGCTGTTTTGAATTATGTGAAATCTAAAAAGAAAGTGTCCTATGTCAAATCAGGTATTATGGTCGGACTTGGCGAGGAAGACGAGGAAGTTTTTGAGACGATTCGGGATCTTCATGATGCAGGATGTGATATCATCACCATTGGTCACTACCTCCAGGCCAATAAGAATAAATTGCGTGTTAAAAACTTCATCACTCCTGAGCAATTTAAACGATATGAAATATATGGACAGGAAATAGGTATTAAACAGATGTATTCTGGCCCCTTTGTCCGTTCAAGTTATAATGCAAAAGCTGTTTTCGAGGCGATGTAATGTCAGAAATCCCCCTACTACATGAAGAAGATATTGAAATTCTCAAGCACCGTGATGTCCATTTTGGTGAGAATTTTGAAATTATGCTCTCCTATTATGAAAAGGGAGGCATTGGTGTTATGCCCGAGTTTGATCTGGAAGAGATCAAAAAATTGCAACAATTTGAAAAGATGCATGGCAGTAATCTTTCTGAAGAATTCCTCATAGGTCCAGCTAAAGAAGAAGTTCAAAGAGCAAAACAGATGTATGTTCGTCTGCGGGATCTCTATGAAAGCCCAAATGCCTCAAAGACCTCCCTTCTTTTTGGAGATCTGATTCTCTCTGAAGAGGAAAACCCTGAGAGAGAACTTAAAGCTTTAGCAGATGAAAAAGGAGAAGCTTCTATTCTTCTTTTCGACCTTTTGGGTGCCCGAGATTATTACTCTCCCCTCTTTCCCGGATTTGGCCGCGCCCCCTCCCTGGCTGCAAAATGTCTTCAAATGATCGGAGATCCAAAAGCTATTCCCCATCTATTTGAAGCGCTAGGACATGAGAGTTTTACTGCAGAAGAAACGATGATCCATGCTCTTCATAGTTTTGGGGAAGAATCTAAACTATTTCTTTTGAATATCTTACATCAAAAACCTCTCTCAAAAGACAACCGTCACGCTGCATGCGCTCTGCTCGCTTTTGAACAGGATAAAGATGTTGGCCAAGCTGCTCTCTATCTTCTAGAAGATCCAGATACCTTTAAAGACCTAAGTCTTAGTACTTATCTTATTTATGCCTGCGCTTTTCTGAAAAAAAAGGAAGAATGGGCTCGTTTTTCCACACTCATCGATACCCCTCTTCTACCTAAAGAACTTAAAGAAGAAGTTAAATTAATTATTAACACTTTGATGTAATTATAGTTGATTTTGCGATTTATTTTAAATATAAGCAAATTAAAATCACAAACTATAGTTATTAATGAGTTCGGATTATAAAACCACATCTAAATTAATTGATAATGTTGCTTGCATTATTTTAGCAGGAGGTGAAGGAACTCGTTTATTTCCATTAACAGCTAAACGATGCAAGCCAGCTGTCATGTTTGGAGGGCATTACCGGTTAATCGATGTCCCGATCTCTAACTCATTAAATTCCCATCTAAAAAAGATTTTTGTGATTTCTCAATTTTTCTCAACTAATCTCAATCGCTACATCAAAGAAACCTATAATATCGATACCCTTGAGGGTGGGAAAATTCAGTTGCTTTGTCCAGAAGAGGCAACAAAAACAGATACATATGCAGGAACAGCTGATGCCGTAAGGCAAAATCTTGATGAAATTTTAAAATCAGATGTCGAATATGTTCTTATTTTATCTGGAGATCAACTTTATAATATGGATCTCGAGGATATGGTCGCATTTGCAAAGAAAAAAGATGCTGATCTCACCATTGCTGCTCTTCCAATTGAAGGTGATGAAGCCACCCGTATGGGGATACTAAAAATCGATCAAAGTTCAAGCATTGTCGATTTTTTTGAAAAACCTAAAGATCCTGATGTATTAAAACGCTTTGCGCTCAATGAAACCTTTTTAAAAAGCAAAAACATTGAAAAAGGGAAAAAGCCCCACTATCTCGCCTCAATGGGTATCTACATATTCAAAAAAGAAATTCTCATAGAGTTACTTAAACATGGTATTGGAGAGGATTTTGGAAAACACATTATTCCAAATCAGATCAAAAAAGGAAAAACCGCAGCGTACTATTATGATGGGTATTGGGAAGATATTGGAACGGTGGCATCATTTTATCAGGCCAATCTCTCTCTTACAACAAACTCTCTAGGGCTAAATCTCTACAATGAAAGAGCCCCCATTTATACGCAGCAAAACTCACTTCCTTCGGCGCGTCTTGTCAATACGCGTGTCAAAGATGCAATTATCTGTGAAGGTTCGATCATCGAAGCTGATGAAATCACACATAGTATGATCGGACAAAGATGTCATATCGATAAAGGGACGATCATTCGGGATTCGATCGTGATGGGGAACGAATATTACACGCCTCCCGTCAAGCTCAGTAAACATTTTCCCGATCATTTTGGCATTGGAAAAAACTGCCTTATCCAAAAGGCGATCATCGATGAGAACACGCTTATCGGCGACAATGTCAAGCTCATCAATAAAAAAAAACTCACAACGTTTGATGGGGATGGCATTTATATTCGAGATGGCATTATCATAGTCACATCTGGTACCGAATTAAAAAACGGCTTCACACTATAAACCCGGGTTTAAAACATGTCCGTGTGGTCTCTATCTGACTTGCATCTCTCTTTCGGCACGCCCAATAAAAAAATGGATGTCTTTGGTCCTAAATGGACCGATCATGCCGATAAAATCAAAAAAAATTGGATGGAGAAGGTTTCGGCGGATGACCTTGTATTGATTGCTGGGGATATCTCCTGGGCGCTTCATCTAAAAGAGGCACTCATTGATCTTAAATGGATTGATGCGCTTCCTGGTACAAAAGTGATTTCCAAAGGAAATCACGATTATTGGTGGGGGTCCAATTCCAAAGTGCAGGATGCACTTCCAGGATCGATACATCTCGTCAATAATACGGTCTTTGATTGGAATGACATTACCATTGGGGGCACCCGTCTCTGGGATAGTGAAGAATATAATTTTAATGACTTTATTGAGTTTCGGGACAATCCTTTGGAGAAGAAAAAACCAAAAATCGATCCTGACGAGGCTCTGAAGCAACAACGCAAAATCTTCGATCGAGAAGTCATACGTCTACAAACGAATCTCGGCCAGCTCAACCCAGAGGCTTCAAAACGGATCGTAATGGTCCATTACCCTCCGATTAGTGCTGACTTAAGGGCTTCTATAGTATCGAAGATGTTAGAGCATTTTGGGATAGACTATTGCGTTTTTGGGCATCTTCATAATGTGCGGGAGAATACGCTCCCCTTTGGAGAAAAAAACGGCGTAAATTATCTCTTTACATCCTGTGACTATCTAGATTTCATGCCCATTAAGGTTTTGTAATATACAGCAGTGAACGGGCGCTAAATAAATGCTATTTAAGAGTGAGGGCGCTTAGAAGCTCGAGCACTTCCTCAGTTGAACTTGCACTCGTCACCTTCCCCTCTTCCTCTTCCTTATCTAGGAAACGGAAATAATCACGCGCCACTTGAAGAAGACGCCTTATATCATCGTCAGATTGGAGGTGAGGCAGTGTAAGCCTAAACGCTTTTAGGAATTGATCATGCTTTCCATGCTGGACAAGAAATTGCAAGAGATCAAAAAAAAGTTCAAGATCAGGCTTTTCTTCCAATCTCTCAAGAAGATGATCTATCATATACAGCGCTTCTTCGGAGTCAGTTTCGATCATGAGCCTGGTATGTAAAAATTGTATCAACTCTTTGTTTTCAAAATAATCAGCGAATCCATCGATAAATTCTGAAGCTAGTAGCGGGTTGTTATTATCTATTTGAGTTGAAATATAGTCATACATAAAACTTTCGATGTCATGTGAACAATAGGATGAAAGGTATGTAAAACACTCCATCGGATTCTCTCCTTCATCCACACTCTCATCTAAAATGCCCTCAAGCGCACTGATCTGCATTTGAATGGCCTCGTCGTTCTCTAAGGGATTTTGATCGTATTGATTGATAACATAATCAAGTTCATCACAAAAAATTGAAAGCGACTGCTTTTCTTTAAAATTGCGACGCCATAGTTCGAATAAAAGAAGATAAATCTGCCCCTGATATTCTTCTTCTGTTGAGAGCAATTCAGTCAGCTCTTCTGGAGAAGCACATTCCTCAACGTAAAAAGGAAGGCTTTTTGTATTCAGAAATACATTCACCTCCTCAAGTCGGTTAAAAAGCATTTTATCAGAAAGCGTGCGATAATCCTCTATCTGCCATGATGGCAGGTCTTGATTATCGGGATTCATCCGCAATAAGTTATAAAGTGATTTTCCTCGAAATTTCATCGCTTAGATGTTAAAATATTGCAAAATAAATTTCTCGTTTTTTTTTCATGTCCTAACTGTTTATTATTTTATGCTCTATTTCTTTTCAAGGCCTCGTATTAAATCATTTTATAAATGCAAAAAGAAACACTCTTTTTTATTACTTGAGTTGATGATCGCTTTTACATTGATATTAAGCTGTAGTTTTTTGTTTATCTTCAACCCATCTAAGACCTACAAAAAGCAGCTCGAAGCACTCTATGAACTAGAATGTACGCTTGTCGGGGAAGCTCTCTATATGGATTTAAAAAAGGAGCTGCCAAACCTTATAAAATGGGATGAAATTCCCTCCAAAAAGGGAGCGAAAAAATTTTTTAAAAAAGTGAAAATAAAACTCGAGGGTTTAGACGAAAAAGAGTTTCAATGTTTCTATTCGATTCATGGAAAGATTTTAGATAGAAAAAAAAATGAGTTTCGATTGCTCGACTGTCAGATTTATTTAGATGGAGGAGAAAAGTATCGTTACAATTTTCTGCATAAACTTTTTTTAAAAAAGGCAAAAGATGAGGTTTAAACATCGGTTCATCACTCTTCTGGAGGTGGTAATTGCCTTTTCGCTCCTTTCAATTCTGATTGGTTCGCTTCTCTACTATTTGAGAAGCAGCACTATCGTTTCATACAAAATTGAGCGGATAAAAAGTAAAACAACGAATAAATGGGACATGTATCAGCAATTACATGCAATTTTTACACAGCTTATCTTAATCGATGAAGAAGATCGCTTTTATCTTGAAGAAATGGAAGACTATCCACAGCGTATTCTCCATTTTACTTTTAAAAATCAAACGGAAAAACAGCCTGAATTCTCGGGCAAACAGCATGGAAAACTCTGGATAAACGAGAAAAGTGAACTCATTTTTTATATGGAAACACTTGATGGTGAATCTACGCGAGAGAAGTCTCTGATAAAAAATGCAAAAAGTTTGGATTTTACATTTTTCAAATGGGGTGCTGATTGGTTTGAGGAAACGACAGGGTGGGGAAAAGAGGATCGCATACTCCCTCATATGTTAACTCTAAAAGTGAACCAAGATGGTGATCAAATTGCATTCCCCTTTTTTATAAAATTTGAGAGTCAAGGGCTGGAGTATCCAAAATGAATATTCTGCCGCTTGTTGCCATTTTCCTTATTATCTTTAGCTTGTTTTCCCATCGCGTGATACAGAGCTATAAATCCTTTTCTTTAGAAAAACACAGTTATATTGGACTTCTAGAAGCAGAACTTGATGGAAGGAATATCCTTGAAAAGGAAAATTATGAGACCCTCCGAGATAAAAGTTATCATCCCAAATCTGATGAAAAAGAAAAACAACCATCTATCGATACAAAAAACACAAAAATACATGAATGGGAACGAAAAGATTTCGAAACGCTTGCCCCCCTTGGAAAATTCAATCTTTTTCATTTTCTTTTTGCTGAAAAAGTGTCTCCAGTGATGAAAGCTTCTATTATAAAGCTTTTCCATCGCCTTTATGACAACACAGATTTCATCAAAGAGTTTACAGGAAAACGTTTTATGGAAAACTTGTTAGATGGTCTCAGAAAAAATGCACGCGCCTCTCTTAAAAACAATCCTGATCTTTTAGAAAATATTAAACTTGAAGATATCTACCCACTTTATAAGTTTGAACAAGATATTTATTATAAGATGTTAAGTGGCACCACAATTTATGACCTTGAAGAAAATATTGGTTTTCCACCGCTTGGCCATTTTTTTACACTTCATGAAGAAACGCAGGAAAAGTTGTTTTATTTCCCTTCGACGACTGTGTATCATTTGGATGCCTTTTTCGGTCCGGAAATAACTCAAAAAATTCTTGAAAAAGATCATGAAAAGAAAGAAGAAAATGGATCTAAAAGTCGCCTTACTAAAAAGGAGCTTAGAGAAATCATCCAACAAACAAGGAATTTTCGCATAGAAGCTGATGAAATCGAAAAGATGCTCTATTTCAGCCATGCTCCCAAAAACAGAGCGGTTGTAGGGAAAAGCAAGCAAGGAAATATCAAACGAGTTAGGCGTTCGGCTTGGGAAAAAGAAGATTAAACGTCGTCCCTTCTCCTACCTCCGAAGTGACATCAATTTTCCCTTCATGTTTAGTAAGAATTGACTTCACAATAGCAAGTCCAAGCCCTGCCCCTCCAAGCCTGCGAGAGTGCGCCTTATTAACGGTATAAAAGCGATCAAAAATCTTCTCCACATCTTTTGGGGGGATTCCAATTCCATGATCTTTAATGCTTAATCTTATTTTATCTTTCTTTTCCTCTATCGTGACGTGAAGATTTGCTGGGGTTTTTGAATATTTAACACCATTTTCTAAGATATTCATGAGAGCGAGCTCTAAAAGATCGGGATCTGCTCTCACCATGATCGTCTCTTTATTATGAAGTGTTTCAATACGAATTTCAGGGTGGAGTGACAAGAGGGTTGAGTTGCAATTATCTAGAAGTGCGACAAGATCACATCCTTGAAAACGGCTTTTAGGAATGGCTTCAAGATCAGCAAGCGTGAGCAGGTTTTTTACGAGAACGCTCATTCTCAAGCAATTACGAATAATTTTTTCTATAATATCTTCTAGCATCACCTCTGAAATTTTTGGCAAATCTCTAAGGGTTTCAGCAAACCCTCTTACAATCGTAATCGGTGTTCTAAGTTCATGTGATGCATTGGCGACAAAGTCTTTCCCCATATCTCGCATCTTCATTTCACAAGAACTATCCTGAAGGAAGAAAAATTGTTTTTTGTTATTTTTTTTATGAACATATCTCAATTCGATCCGCTGGTTATCTCCCTTCGAAAATTCAATCAGTTTCTGCGATCGATTTAATAGCTCAAGACAATGTTTTATAAGTGGATTTTCTTCTGATAAATCTTTTAAAGATTTTCCAGTAGGATTTGGAGAGGATATTTCAAGTAGTTGCTTGGCACGAGAGTTGA
Source organism: Chlamydiota bacterium (assembly GCA_021772315.1). GTDB lineage: Bacteria > Chlamydiota > Chlamydiia > Chlamydiales > Simkaniaceae > JAJFMF01. Next base: position 565,673 of record JAJFMF010000008.1, on the reverse strand, counting down.
TGTATGTCAATTTTTGGTTTTGATCTATCACGAGAAGCCCCTCGCTCATATGATCTAAAACCTGATCTTGCCACTGAGGTTTCTTACTTAATGTTGAAATCAGCTTTTTCATATCTATCAAGAGTACAGCATCGGAGATTATTTTTGATCCAAGAAGTTTTCTGGGTATGGATCTTGGACGCTAACCCTTTACTTGGAAGACTGGCACGTCATTTGTGAAGCCCTTGAGCTTTATCGGCGTCATCGACTCAACTTGAATGTTTTCTTTGACATTAGGTGCACTGAGTGTTCCCTCGCTGATGAAAATCTCCATTCCTTTTGCAGCAGAACAAAGGCGTGAGGCTAAATTGACTCCTGATCCTAATACGGTATAATTGAGGCGATTATCAGCCCCCATATTTCCTGCAACGACGTTGCCTGTATGTATTCCGATACCAATTTCAATGGCAGGCTGCCCTTCTTTTGCTCGTTCCGTGTTCCACTCTGCAATCACCTTGAGCATACAGATGGCACTTTGTACGGCTTTTAGAGCATTGTCTTCTTTCACAACAGGTGCGCCAAAGAGTGCCATCACCTCATCTCCAACATATTTATCGATCACACCTCCATGTTCATCGATAATATTAGAGAGTTTTGTCATACAGGTATTAATCAAGGCAATCACGTCATGCGGAGCCATGTTTTCTGTTATCTGTGTGAAATGCCGGATGTCAGCAAATAAAACAGTGACGATTTTTTCTTCTCCACCGAGATGAATATTCCCTTTGAGAGTCTCTTCAGCTATTTCAGCGGAAACAACTTTGTTAAGTATCCCTCTCACTTTTTCTTTTTCTTGTAATCCCTTCACCATGCTGGAAAAATTCTGATAAAGAATGTAGATTTCATCTTTAGGTGCTTTTGATAGTTCCGGCAGGGAAACTTCTTCTAAGCGCCCTTCTCCAACCCGCTTTGTCTCTTCAGCCAGACGTGCAATTGGAGCTGTAATCTTCTTTGCAATGCGGCTTAGGATAAAAAGAACGATAATTAAGGCTCCTACTGCCAACAGTCGCAAATTCAAGGTAATTCGTGAGATGAGGTGTTGCGCCGATTCTTTTAAACTTGTAATGAGTGAAAATTCATCAACCTTTGGATTGAAGATGAAAAAGTGAAGATCTAGATGCTTGAAGGGTTGCATGTGAAGATAATAGTATTGTACTTTCTCAACTGTAATAACGCCTACTTCTTCTTTCAGCAGTTTAGATACAGGAAGTTGCCGCCATTGAATGTCGTTTAATTTTATCCCATCTTGATCGAAAACATTAATAATCTCATCTTTTGAAACAAATGCAGCGATTTGGTGTGTTGAAAGTGCAAGATCTCTTAAAAGATGGCTCGAGTGCAGACCTATTGTCAAAAAACCTTCTCTCGTTTTACCATCTTTTCCTGGCGTAGTAAGACGCAGCGTATTTCCAAAATATGCGTTTTCTTTTGATTGAGATAGAATCACTTCAATATGATTATTAAAGCAAAATCCTTGAGGATCAACGTTGCAATCTTTGATTTGAAAAAATGGTTTTAAAAAGAAAACGTCTTTGGACAGGACTCCTCTTCCGATTGTTTTTCCAGTATCAAACCTGGAAATCCCTATTGGAGAATTTTTGGAGAATGGCTCATTTCCAAATTGTCCCCAATTATAAAGTGCTGATAGCCCCCATACCATTCCGATTTGATCGTAGCGATTATCAAGGCTAATGAGATTAACGTTTACATGCTGCTCAAGCGTCTCTTTATAAATGGGATGGGATTTGCTGGCAATGTGGGGAAAACGCTGCTCAAGCTTATCTTTTTCTTCTTCTTGTTCCAGCACCCCTTTCTTTGATGCGATCATTGTAGCAAACGTCTTCTTATCTGGAATGTATTTGGGATTGGCTTTGATTTTTTTGCCAATCTCTTGAATTTCATTCAAAAAACTTTCAATGTACTCTCGTCGTGCTGGGATTTCAATCCAAAACAGGAAAGGTTCGAGTAAGTTAATAGAAAGATTTAATCCTTTTAGCTTCACCTCATCTACTTTAAAATCTCTAATCGTTTCAGGCTTGAAAAGAACGTAAAACTCAAAAGAATTGGGTTTCTTTGGAGGTATAACTTCATTCTCTCCACTAAAAAGTTGCACATCTAGTCTGATACCGAGGTAGGGTCCATTCCATTTCCCATCTTCATTCACACCAAAAATCGCTGAGTTCTCATCTATTGGAAATTTGAGTGTCTGATTTAAACCTGGGGGATTTAAGGTAATTTCAGAAGCAAGTTCTCCTTCATTGATATTTTGAATGAAATCTAGCCACTGGTTCGTAACCATGAGCGAGGCAGCGTTTAACCAGGTCGCATTCTGCGCATTGTTTATGGTGGGTGCAAATCCATTGCGAACGGGCTCATATTCTGAAACGCGCCCTAGAACTGTATTGATCTGTGCTTGCTCTTTACCTAATCTTCCTGCGAGAAATTCTTCAACATGGAGCAATTTAACTTTGTTAAATGCAACGACTTTTTCTGTTAAATTTTCTTCCGCACGAATGAGATTTTTTTTCGTGAGATAATTTTCAACATATACAGAAGAGACAAAACCTATTAAAAATAAACTACCAACCCATACAAAGAGTCGCATTCTAAGGCTCATAAGATTCCTATATTTGTTGATCCTTCTTCATATCACAATGTAATATTTATCGGCCGCTTTTCTGTAATTAGAATCATATCTTCATGACGCACTCCCCCAATTCCAGGTAAATAGATGCCGGGTTCAATTGTAATTACCATTCCCGGGGATAATACAGTGGGTGATGCTTTTTTCTTGGGAGCAATGCTTGGGTACTCATGGACTTCTAATCCAACACCGTGACCAAGATTATGTGGGAAAAAAGTGTCGTATCCTTCTTTTTTGATATAATCACGCGCCACTTTATCGAGCTCTTTGATGGGGGTATTTGGAATGCAAAGATTAACAGCCTTTTTGTGTGCATTTTTTACAATACGCTCAATCTCCATTAGTTTTTTTGAGGGCTTTCCAAACATATGGGTTCTTGTCATATCGCTACAATACCCATCGACAATGATGCCTATATCAATGAGAACGGCCTGATTTAGCGTCAGTTTGGTCTTGCCTGTATGGTAATGGGGATACGCGCTGCTTTTTCCAAAAGCGATAATGGGATCAAATGCGAGTTTTTCTGCTCCATTTTGTCTGACAAAGATTTCAAATCGCAAAGCGAGTTCTTGTTCTGTAATTCCTACAGATAGTTGCTTTTTTAGATAATCCATTCCCCTGCAGAGAAGTTTTGCGCTTTTTTTGATTTTTGATATCTCATCTTTTTCTTTGATACCTCGGACCTCTAATAGAGGGCTATCATAAGGGATGAGTTTCTGTTTTAATTTCTTGAGATTTAGAAATTGCAGATAACTCATTCCTTTTTTGTCAAAACCGAGTGTTTTACCCCCTTTTTTTGCAAGAAAGGTCCTGAGGGCTTCTTCTTTAAGCTCTATGACGGGCATCGGTGCGTATTTTTTGCAGACTTCAAAATATCTTCCGTCGACAAAAAGTGTCTCACTTTTTGGGGAGAGGAAAAGAAATCCACAGGAGAGACGCAGACCCGTGAGGTAATATAGATCGATGGGATTTTCGATCACAAAAAGATCGATATCTTTCAGTTTAGAGCGGAGCTTTTTCAGCCGATCTGAATAAATTTGTAAGTTTTTCATGACTTATGCGAACCATTGTTGGTTTTCCATGAAGCGATACTTCTGGAGATTCTCTTTTAAAAAGTTCTTCTGTAAGCAATTTTGCTTCGTAGAGCGTAATGGATTTTTTAGCAAATGTTGAAAGCATTTTTGCAAGTTTCAGGTGTTTTTCTTTTAAGAGGTTTTTATTTTCTAAGGCTTTATATACGAGTTGTTTTGCTTCATCAATTTGAAAAAGAGGGTGCAGGGCATCAATCAAAAAGGTTTCCTTTCCAAAGGGCCGGATGCCTATTCCCATGCCTTTCAAGGCAGCAATATTTTGATTTATTTGGTCGCTTTCTGCAGGGCTAAAGGAAAGTGTGATCGGTGAGAGCAAACCTTCGAGTTCGTTTTGAATCTCTCCTTCTTCGAGCTGCTCAAAATACAGGAGCCGTTTTACTTCCAGTAGATCTATGAGCAAAATACCATCGAATGGTTTATGCGGCGCTGACTTTCCATCCACGAGGAGAAAGTGGGAGGAGAGTCCGATGATGTCTAGCTGTTTATGGAGTGGGAGGATTTCTCCCATCTCTTCCTGTGGCTCTTCTCGAAATTTAAGGGGGAACAGTTCTTCCTGCGACTCGTAGCTTGGCCTGCTTTGAATGATCCTTGCCGCTTTTGGCGCATCAAACGCATTTGAAATGACTTTTTGAATCCATTCTTTAATTAGGTTGTGTTCTCTAAGGCGCACTTCAAGTTTTTGTGGATGTACATTCACATCGACAAGGGCATTGGGTAGAGAGAATAAGAGCACATAAGTGGGATGCTTGCGCTCTTGCAACCGGGTTCCATACCCATCATAGATCGCATAATTAATTTCTGGACATTTCACAGGTCTTTGATTGAGAAAAAGATGTTGTCCTGAGCGGTTGTGTCTTGAAAGGAGGGGTGTGCCGATAAAACCGGTGATTTTCATCTCCCCATCTGTTACTTCAATCGGCTTCATTTCTTCCAAAAATGGCTCTCCCAAAACATCTGCAATGCGCACTTCAAATGGAAGTTTTTCTTTTGATTTTAACATCTGTCTTTCATTTGAAATGAGCTCAAATCCAATTTCTGGGTGTGCTAGGGCGAGGCGACTAAACATTTTGATGATTTCTGTGAGTGAGGCTGCGGGAGATTTTTGGAATTTTCGTCGCGCCGGCACGTTATAGAATAGGGAGCGTATTTCAAGCGTAGTCCCGGGATTACGCGCCCCCTCTTCCATGCGAAGCTTTCCCCCTTCCGAAGTCAGAATAGTGCCAAGAGGCTCTCCCTTTTGTTGGGTAGAAAGAGTAAGTCTTGAAACGGCAGCGATGGAAGCAAGAGCTTCTCCCCGAAATCCCATTAAACGGCTGTCATCAAGATCCTGCAGATTGCGGATCTTAGAAGTGGCGTGCCTTTCGAGTGAAAGAATCGCATCATCAGAGGACATCCCCACCCCATTATCGATCACGCGGATGAGTTGAAACCCGCCTCCCTTAATCTCAATGATGATGGATGAGCTGCCAGCATCAATGCTATTTTCGACCAGCTCTTTTACAACAGAGGCGGGATTTTCAATCACTTCGCCGGCTGCGATTTGATTAATTGTCTGATCAGATAAAATTTGGATTTTTTTCTGCATTTACACTACAATAGTTTTAGTATGAATTTACCACAAAAATGGAATTTAGAAACCCTCTTTACTTCAAAAAAGCTGCGAGTAATGCTCGATGCGATCAAGCATGATTTGCAAAAGCTTGGCGGTGATCTTGAAAAGGACCTTCTTTTATTTCAAGAGATCAGCTTTAAATTAAGAGAAGTATCAGCTTTTGTTTTATGTAGGTCCGCACAAGATGTGAATGATACAGAGGCGATTACGCTTCAAGATGAAGTTGTCTCTCTTGAGGCTGAATTTGAAGCGGCATCTTTAAATCTCGATCAATCGCTTGCAACTCTTGATAAGGCTGCCTTCGAAAAGCTTTTGCAGAACTTTGATGAAATCGCTTTTTGTCTTAGAGAGAGGCGACACAAGCTATCTGACAAACTCCCACTGGATAAAGAAAAAATTATTACCGAGCTTTCTATTGATGGGTATCATGGATGGTCACAGCTATATGATGCTTTAATGGGTGAAATGATCTTTTCCTTTCAGGGAGAAGAGCTTTCATTTGGGCAGCTCGAAAATAAAATCTCTCATTCAGATCGCTCAATTAGGCAAGAGGCTTTTGAAGTTTTATCAAAGGGATTTCAAGCAAAGGAGGCGCTTTTTGCTCAGTGCATCAATCATATCGCCGGCTTTCGTCTTAAACGAGATGCGTTAAGAGGATGGGATCACATTCATAAAGAACCCCTCGAAGAAAATCGCATGGAAAGGGAAACGCTGCACGCTATGTGGGGCGCTATTGATGAGCATAAGGATGAAATTAAAAAATTTCTGGAGCGAAAAGCCCAGCTGTTAAATCTCAAGCAGCTCGCTTGGTATGATGTCGAAGCACCTGTTGGAAGTAGCTCAACTGAAATTTCATACGATAAGGGAGCGGAGTTCATTCTTAATGCCTTCGAGGCATTTAGTCCCAAAATGGCCACGTTCGCAAAAAAAGCGTTTGAACAAGAATGGATTGAAGCTGAAGATCGGGCTTCAAAACGTCCTGGCGGATTTTGTGTCGATTTTCCCATCAAAAGAGAAAGTCGCATTTTCATGACGTATTCAAACACCTATTCGAACCTTTCAACGTTAGCACATGAGCTCGGGCATGCTTTTCACAATGAAATTGTCCATCCTCTGCCAGAAATGGTGCAGCAATATAAAATGAATGTCGCAGAAACTGCCTCAACACTTGCAGAAATGGTGATTTTTGATGCTGCAATTCAAAAAGCTAAAGACAAACAAGAAAAAATCTCTCTTCTCAACGAACAGGTGTCTCGAACGGTCGCCTTTCTGATGAATATTCAAGCGCGTTTTCTTTTTGAAACCGAATTTTATGAGCTGCGTAAAAAAGGGTATGTTCTTCCTGAACATTTGAACGAGCTGATGACATCTGCACAAAAAAAAGCTTTCGCCAATGCACTCGAGGGTTATCATCCCCATTTTTGGGCAGCGAAACTTCATTTTTATTTCACAGATGTCCCATTTTATAATTTCCCCTACACCTTTGGATATCTTTTTAGCTTGGCACTCTTTCAAGAATCAAAAGAAGATCCCCATTTTGAGAAAAAATACATCGCACTTCTCGAGGATACTGGCCGCTTAAATGTCGAAGAGCTTGTGAAAAAGCACCTAGGGCAGGACATCCGGCAAAAAGCCTTTTGGAAAAAAGCCATGCAACCCGCACTTGATAGCCTACACCAGTTTTTAGATCTCATTTGAGAAAAAGTCTAACATCCCCGTATACTCGCTTTGATGAGAATTATATCTTCACTGATTACACTCGGGTTCCTTGCATACGGCGTTTACTGGATCGCTGAGAACCGCCCTGAGCTCAAAACGAAGGCTCTTGAATACTTTGATCAAAAGAGTTTTCACACCTTAGAGGCGCGATATACCCCAAAACAGATTATGGATACCCAACGTTTTGGCATCCTGCGCAATCAAAAGTACAAATACCTCGATCCCACGCTTAAATTTCATCCCTACCTGTTGATGGAAGTAAAATTTACAACAGAGGGCAACAAAACCGGAGAAGGCGTGATCTTATGGGATCTGATCGATGGCGAAATGGTAATCAACGCGAAGACATGGGAAAAATCGCACGGATTTGCAGATTGCATTCATGCGAATGCTGAGCGGCATGAATTTAAGATTATCAATCTTTTAGCGAAAAAAGGTGGTTCCATCGACCGAGGAGGTTTAATACGCTCTCTCCAAATTGAAAATGACATTCTCGACGCCTGGCTAGATAGTTGCCGGAAGAAAAAACTTATTGTGCAGAGTGGCAATTATTACAGGCTCCATCTTGAGGACCCCAAATTGAATGTGCTCCCCTCCACCTTTATGGATGCCCCGCTAGTGACCAAGAGCTCGAAGCAAGCCGAATGCCTCTCTAGGCGCTATTCCCCCCACCAAGTGAAGCATTGTGCCGAATCGGCATTTGGGCACGACTTTGCAATCCGCAATACGATGGATGTATTTCTTCCCGTATATAGCGTCTCAATCCAGAATCCTGATGGGTCACTTCGCACCATCCTCTTTAATGCCCTCAATGGTCAGGTCCTGCATGGAAGTTCCTTCATCGACTAAAAACCCGGGTTAAAACACTAGCAAAAAAAAACTCTCTTAGTTACCATTAAACCCCTTACCTCCCAAGGAAAGATGGCTGAGTGGCCGAAGGCACGTCCCTGCTAAGGACGCGTACTCTCACGGGTACCGAGGGTTCGAATCCCTCTCTTTCCGAATTCTTTTACCGATACTTTTTTTAAAACCAGGGCTATGTGATATAAATATCCCGGGTTTAATGATGACACAAATTCTCAAAAATACGAGGATAAAGGCATGAAGAAAAAGGAAAACAAAGTGAAGATCGCTCCGAATTCGAAAGAATCGGAGATGATGGTTCTAGGGTGCATGCTCACAAGCGTGAATAGTCTTAATATTGCCGCTGATGACCTCGATTCCTCAGATTTTTATTATACGGAACATCAAATAATTTTTGGTGTATTAAAAACAGCGTATAAGAATGACAAACCTGCTGATGTCCACCTCGTTTCAGAGGAATTAAAACGGCTAGAAAAGCTAGATACTATTGGGGGCGTCAGTTATCTCACAACGCTCGCTCAATATGCTGGAACGTCTGCTTTTGTTGAAGAGTACACAGAGCTGATCAAGAATAAATCGATTTTGAGAAGGATGATCACGTCAGCGCAGGTCATAGAAAAAAATGCTCTCAATGAACCTGCAAATGTCCACGAAGCATTAGATGAAGCGCAAGGCCTTTTATTCGCGATTAGTCAAGAATCAAACCGCACTGCTGGAACGCAAATTAAAGACATTATTTCAGGTGTGAAATCAGAATCTGGTCTCCCCTACTTGAAAGAACTTGAAAGTCGGCAAGAAGAGTACCATGAGAAGGGAGAAGGGACAAAAATTACGGGGATTCCAACCCATTTCCTAGATCTTGATGAGATGACGAACGGTCTTGTTCCTTCAAACTTAATCATTGTCGCTGGTCGACCTGGTATGGGTAAAACAGCTTTAGCGGTTAATATTGCTGAAAATGTCTGTTTTAGAAATAAGCTCCCTGTCGGCATCTTCTCCCTAGAAATGAGTGCCGAGCAACTTTTAACACGTGTGATCTGTTCTCAAGCCGAGGTGGAATCGAAAAAAATCATTACAGGCGCACTTAGTGGTGTTGAATACCAACGCATTGTTCAGGCTGTAAAGGTAATGCAAGATCAGACGATGATCATTGATGACCAGCCAGGGCTTAAAATTTCTGATTTAAGAGCGCGTGCACGTCGCATGAAAGAGGCGTTTGATATTCAGCTTCTGATCATTGACTACCTCCAGCTCCTCTCGGGGTCAGGAAGATCATATGGTGCGGAAAATCGACAGGCTGAGATTTCTGAAATCTCCCGTATGATGAAAAATCTTGCGCGTGAGCTCAACATCCCCATTATTTGTGGATCTCAACTTTCACGGAAAGTTGAAGAGCGGCAGGGACATCGCCCGATGATGAGTGATTTGAGAGAGAGTGGTGCGATTGAACAAGATGCTGATATTGTCATGTTTCTTTTACGCCGAGAGTACTACGATCCTTACGACAAGCCGGGCATGTGTGAAATCATTATTGGAAAAAACCGTCATGGGCAAGTTGGTAGTATCAATGTTGCCTTCCGTAAAGAAATTACACAATTTGCTAACTATGTCGAGACCTCGAGTGGAGGGGAAGACAACGAAAAAGCTTTCGCCGCTTTCACACCTTAGTAACCGGTGCCGATGATGGCGATGAGAATGCCAATCGCTAGTCCTGCCAGGGAATAGCACAATTCAATGACAAGCTGATGTTTTGTAATGTGTGGTTTATGATGACGCTTCATTTGCGGTGCCTCATTTTTCTAACTGTCATCATTCCATGTTTTAGACCATGTTTTACGAGCCACCGATTGATTGGAAAGGCTGCAAGACCTCCAACGATGGTTGCAAGTGACATCTTTCCCCAAAAATGGAGGGATGAAGGATCTTTTGAAATGGGATCATAATGTCCCCAAATAACCATCACGGGAATCATGCCGCCCATAATCATATTCATGGAAAGCCATTCGGGATAAATCGATGTTTTGAGCGCCTTTAAATAGGTTCCGCCCATCATCTTTCGCATAAAAAGGGCTTGAAAAATAAAAAGTCCAAAGAGAAATCCTGCGCCATATTCAATGACAACTTCCCACCAGGTGCTGAAGCTATGCAATGAAAGGAAAATGGCCGCTACGAGAATTCCCGTAACATCTCCTGCCAAACAGTGCATTTCTGACCCTACTGCTTGTTTCCAGAGGGGTTCAATAAATTTTTCATGAGTTCCGGGCATGGGTTCTCGACAGGTGATCAGATATAAAAAAAGTCCGAGCGGCCCGGTGTATAAAACAACGAGTGCCCAGGCGAGTTTCATGATCCCAGCTTCGGGTGTCACCTTGATAAGATCCCAGATAACAAAGATCAGAGAGAGGAGCGTCAGTATGCCCCATAAGATTATCATCCCATCTAACATACCCTACTAATAAGGATTCTTTTAGGATGTGTAAACCATTTTTTTTGTAACTTTACTTTTTATCCTGCATACCTTTATGATTGGTATCTCACATTTGGAAACGAGGAACTATGTCATCAGTTAAGAAAAAACGGCGCTTGAAAATCTCCAAGCACAAAAGAAAGAAGCGACGTCGTCGCGACCGTCACAAGAAAAGTTAATACATTTTTTTATGTACTCTTATCCTGAAGAATTTGATGTCATCGTCATTGGAGCTGGGCATGCGGGCTGCGAAGCATCTCATGCTGCAGCGCGCATGGGTGCATCGACTCTTCTCCTCACGATGAATCTCGATACAATTGGTAAAATGAGCTGTAATCCCGCAATTGGGGGGACGGCAAAGGGCCATATTGTGCGAGAAATTGATGCGCTTGGTGGGATCATGGGCAAAATCGCTGATCGCACAGGCATCCAATTTCGCATGCTAAATGCCACTAAAGGGCCTGCTGTTTGGGCTCCTCGCGCTCAATCTGACAAATATGCGTATCAAGCTGAAATGAAAAGGGTGTTAGAAAATACGCCCCATCTTCGGATCAAGCAAGGAACAATCGAAAATCTCATCGTCAAAAATGATCGAATTCAAGGTGTTGAAACACTCGAAGGGGTGCGCTACCTTGGCAAATCGGTCATTATTTCCTCAGGAACGTTTATGCGCGGGCTGCTCCATATTGGGAATACGCAGTACCCTGGTGGACGTGCAGGTGATAAGCCATCGATTGGTTTATCTAAATGTTTAGAAGATTTGGGTTTTAAGCTGGACCGGCTGAAAACGGGCACTCCTCCAAGAGTGCATGCTCTGAGTGTCGACTTTTCTCAGATGGAAGAGCAAAAAGGTGATGAAGGGATTCGATTTTCATATGATGAAATTGAACCGCGTCTTCCCCAGGTTTCTTGCTACATTGCTTATACAAATGAAAAGACCAAGCAAATCGTCAATGAAAACTTAGCGCGTTCTCCTCTTTATTCGGGAAAAATTTCCTCAGTCGGCCCCCGCTATTGTCCTTCAATCGAAGATAAATTTGTGCGTTTTGCGGATAAGGAGAGGCATCAGCTTTTTTTAGAGCCTGAAGGGCTTCATACGCATGAAATTTATGTAAATGGCATTTCGACTTCACTTCCCTATGATGTACAACTCGAGATGATCCGTTCGATTCAGGGAATGGAAAAGGCTGAAATCATGCGCCCCGCGTATGCGATTGAATATGACTATCTAACAAGTGGTCAATTGCATCCTACTTTGGAAACAAAGCGAATATCTGGGCTCTATCTTACAGGACAGATCAATGGCACCACAGGTTATGAAGAAGCTGCGGGTCAGGGGCTCATTGCAGGAATTAATGCGGCAAGCGAGCAGCCATTTTATCTCAAACGCTCGGAAGCTTATATTGGTGTGATGATCGATGACCTGATTACAAAAGAGCATCATGAACCTTATCGGATGTTTACCTCTCGTGCTGAGCATCGCCTTTTACTGAGACAGGACAATGCGGATTTGAGGCTGCGCGAGAAGGGGTATGAGCTGGGTTTGATCAATGAGGCGCAATATCAAAAACTTTGCGCTAAAAAACAGTGCATCGAGCAGGAAATTTTACGACTTAAAAATATCCGCCTCTCATTTGATGGCAAAATTGCTTCTTTTGCTCAGATGATTTGCCGACCTAGCACAGAATATAATACTCTCTTGGAAGCGTATCCCGATCAAATGCAGGATCATGGTTTTGAGATCAACCAACAAATCGAAATTCAACTTAAATTTGCGGGCTATATCGAAAGGCAACATCGTGATGCAAAAAAATTTGAGTCGCTCGATGCTATTTTAATCCCAACCTCTTTTGATTTTTCTCAAGTCGTAGGACTCCGTAATGAAGCGATGGAAAACCTTTTAAGACATCTTCCAAATAATTTGGGACAGGCATCGCGTATTTCCGGCGTCTCTCCTGCAGATATCTCCATTCTGATAGTAGCATTGAAAAAATAATGTTTTTGGTTCAATATGAAATCCATGCAACATCCAAAGGTTTTACCAACTTTCTTGATTGTGAGTGATTCTGGATTAGACCTCAGATTTTTACGTGAAAATCTTTCAGATGCATATGAAATTATGGTCTCTTCAGAAGCAAAAGAAGCTCTTGAAATCTTAAAAAACATGGCGATTTCAATGGTGATTATTGATGAAAAGACTCCCACGCTAGCTCCAACAACACTGATCGAAGCAATACGGCATATAAGTGAGGTGCCTATTCTTGTAATTACGCGCCATTTAAAGAAGAAGCATACGCGCCAACTGCTGCAAGCCGGAGCAACAAATTTATTAAATGAACCTCTCGACTTAGAACAGATCCATCAACACATTGCTAGTGCTTTCCATCATCAAAAAACACACAAAAAGATGACATCTGTTTCTAGGGCCTTTAAAAGGCTACCGACTGCTACCTCTCCTTCTTTAGAAAAAAGGTTTACTTACGATGAGAAAAGTCTAGATGTGATTAGAGATGCTCAAAACAATAATGAAGCCCTTTCAATTTTATTTATTGCACCTGATCAAGAGAGTGATAAATTACATTCTCTATTGCAAAAACAGCTCCGCGTACAAGATATTCTTATGGCAAAGGGAAAAGGACAATTTATGATCATTCTCCCAAAAACTTCAAAACGAGCCGCGTATTTTATCGGAGAAGCGTTGCAGGAAAACATCCAAGCAACTACGTTATCTATTGGTCTTGTCGATGTCAGTGAAACGACGCATATTTTTGAACTTGCTGAAGAAAGATTAGAAAAAGCAAAAATGGAGGGCAATAAAATTGTCGAAACTTAAATTTTTTCTGCCACTTTTAGTCTCACCTCTTTTTGCGGCACCTCTTAGCCCCGAACAGGCTGAGGAGGCAAAGATTCATATGTTAGAGATGGCGGCGCAACAGCAGCAGCAACAAAAGAAAGAAAAACCTCCATCTGATGAAATGATGGTTGTTACTCCAGAGGCACGCTCGAGTGATCTCAAACAAGCCTTTGAGCTCCTTTCGAGAGGGCGCGGGTCACATAATATTGTAGTGACACTCAACGATGGACAGATGCTTAAGAACATTCTCGATCTCAATGTCATGAACAAGGGAACGCTCATTGTCTTTGAACTCAATACTGTGCGCGGCCTTCAATATAAGGTTGTCAAAACTGATAACGTGAAAACAATTACGGCAACAAAATGAAAATCAACCTCCTTAATCTCACATCCTACCCTATTCTGAAACAACTTCAGCTTGAAGAGGCCCTCCTACGTACTTCCAAGGAAAACTGGTGCCTAATCAATAATGGATCTGAGCGTAGCATTGTCATGGGGATTTCGGGCAAACCCTCCGAACTTATCGATGAGAAGAAAGTCCGAAGAGATGAAATTCCTCTTGTTAAACGTTTTAGTGGAGGGGGAACCGTCATCGTCGATGAAAATACTCTCTTTGTCACCTTCATCTTTAACAAAGAAGAACATCATTTTTCAGCTTTTCCAGAACCCATTCTTAAATGGAGTGAAACTCTCTACAAAACCGCCCTCAACATGCCCTCATTTGCGCTTCGTGAAAATGACTATGTAATCGGCAATCATAAGTGTGGTGGGAATGCACAATACATCCAAAAAGAGCGGTGGCTTCATCACACGACGTTTCTATGGGACTATGCAGTAGAAAACATGTCCTATCTTCTCTACCCTCCCAAAACGCCTTCATACCGATCCAATCGATCCCATGATGAATTTCTTTGCCGTCTAAAAACACATTTCCCAACAAAAAAGAGCTTTCTTGACCCGGTGATCGCTCATCTTTCTAAACTATCTACGGTTCATTCTTATTCGCTAAATGAAGCCCTCCTTTTTCTTCTTAAAGAACATCGTAAAACAACGATACTTCTTTAAGAATAAGCGTTAGATAGCTATAATTTTTTTCAAAAAGGAGCAGCATATGCCACATCCAGTAAACAGCGCTCAACGCCCTGTACTTGCACATTTTGGTCCAAATCCAAAAAGGCTAATGTATCGACCTCCTCACCGAAGAGATTCAATCGTATCCCACCCTACCCCTTCAGTGGGATTGTTTAGGAAACTTCTCCACCTTTTTATATCTATTCTTAGATGCCTATGCTGTTTTTGTCGCATCCGACAACCGAGTTCTACTGAGATTTATGGAGAGTTCACCTTTTCAGCCCATACAGACAGTGCCCGTCAGAGCTTCAATATTTTCTTTGGAAAAGTGTGCGATCGTTTCATCAACAATCCACCTCAAGAATTAAGATTGGCTTTTGAAAAGCTCTCAAAGGATATATGTAATAAAATCGCCGATGGAACTCAGGTGCTTCTTAATTTCAATGAAATTTCCTCGATTCAATACAAATCAAAAGATCTCTCACTAATTGACACAACGCATTTAACTACAGTCAAAAAATACTTCGACATAAGTCAATCAATTTCGACAGAAAAGTCAGAAATAACACTCAGTTTCAGAGTATTCTAACCAATAAAAAAAACCTGCTGTAAGGGGGTCTAGTACGAGCTTCCTCAACCTTAGAAAACTAAGTGGGTTCGCTACCTAAGCAGTGGAAGGATTCATACAAAACGATGAAGCTTTGCACTGCCTAGCGTCATGATCCCTTAAAAAAGGTTATCGTTGACGAGCTAACAACTAGAGTAGTCCCTAACAACAGGCAATGAACACATTTTAACCATAAACGTTCATTTAAGAAAACAAAAATTTTATATTAAGATTTCATAAAGCGTAAGATAAAGAGCTTAAAGTCTTTATTCATCTCGGTCTGACATTGAGAAGAAATCTTTTACGGCTTGAACGGAGACCTCACGCCCCATTACTGCGATGGATTCAGTGAGCGGAATCTCCTTTGGACAGACTTGAATGCAATTTTGTGCATTCCCACACTCTGAGATACCACCTTCTTCCATTAAGGCATGATTGCGTTCGTGTGCTTTCATTTTACCAGTGGGATTCCCATTAAAAAGGCGCGCCTGTGAAATGGGGGCGGGTCCAATGAACTTGGATTTATTACTCACTTGGGGACATCCCTCTGAACAACAGCCACATGTCATGCAGGTGGATAAAACATAAGCTTTTTCTTGTTTTTCTTGGCTGATTTTCGGTCCAAAGCCTTTGATAAAGGTGCCGTCGACATCTACCCAGGCTTTCACTTTTTTGAGATCTTCAAACATTTTTGAGCGATCGACGAAGAGATCGCGCACGAGCGGAAATTTTGTGAAAGGGGCAAGTGTGATGACATTACTTCCTGTTTCATCAATGATAGGCTGAATGATGGCTGTACAGGCCTGACGCGGAATGCCGTTGATGAGCATCGAACAGGAGCCGCAAACTTCTTCAAGACATCCTTGTTCCCAATTTATGGGCTCAACCTTTTTTCCCTCGCGATTGTAGGGATTTCTTTGGATTTCCATAAGAGCCGAGATAACGTTGCTTCCTGGAATGAGATCTAATTCAAACTCTTCCCAATATTGTTGGCTCTTTTGTCCGCGAAAGATTTTAAGGATGTATTTCATGCCACCTCATAAGGGGAGTTGAATATTATCTGGTATGTTTTTCAGATGAGGCTTTACTTTTTTCGCCTTACTATAATCTCTTTTTATCGGGTCTAAGTGGCGATTGTCAACTGGTTCATACGAAATAATTGGTTCATCGCCCTTAGGATCATAGGTAGCGATGGTTTTTTTCATAAAATTTTCATCATCTCTTTCGGGAAATTCGGGTTTGAAATGTGAGCCTCTAAATTCATCGCGTAGAAGGGCTCCTTTTGTGATAACAAGGGCAAGTTCAAGCATTGGAAGGAATTGATTTGCAAAGATATAGGTTTGATTAAGCAACAACCCTTTATCATCAAGTGAAATATGATAATACCTCTCTTTGATTTTCTTGATACCCTCGAGTGTTTTTTTAAGCTCTTCGTTATTTCTTTTGACTGTAACGTTTTTTACCATGAGATCCGCAAGCTCATCATGAAGCTTATGGACGTTTTCATCTCCACTTCGATTTAAAAGCTCATGTTTATTGGCTTCTTCTTTGGCAAGAGCTTCTTCAAAGCAATCTATAGGGAGCTCTTCATAGGTGGTTTGCAGCTCATCAAGATAGCGTGGCACTTCAACTCCTGTAACGAGTCCTCCAAAAATGCACGA
This sequence comes from Chlamydiota bacterium, assembly GCA_021772315.1. Classification (GTDB taxonomy): domain Bacteria; phylum Chlamydiota; class Chlamydiia; order Chlamydiales; family Simkaniaceae; genus JAJFMF01. The sequence goes on along the minus strand of JAJFMF010000008.1, from coordinate 549,044 downwards.
TAGTAGGGAATTGGCACCGAGACGATTCGATCCATGATACTGGTATTCTGACTCGCCGCAGTTAAAGCACCCGACAAGATTTGTCATCTGTCTAAAGCGGCTCATCCGATCAGGATCATTTACTGCTGGCCAATCAACCCAGGCGCCTCCCATGGAATAATGCACCGCTGGGAAAATTTTCATGGGGACTTTTCTCGGATCGTCTCCTGTAAATTTCCTATAAATCTGGAGGACTGATTCGAGTTTATGTAGCGTAGTTTCAGTAAGATGGGTCACATCAAGGAAGACTTGGTTTTTTCCATCAATTCCGAGTCCAAGTTCGCAAACGCGCAGAACTTCTCGCGCTCCAATATCACGTGGAACGAGATTTCCAATCGCAGGGTAAAGCTCTTCAAGAAAATACCAAGGTTTTCCTGTTTCACCGCACGGAATGGTCTTCCCCTCTGAGGTTTCAATTGTTTTAGAGGCATCGCCATAAACCCAAACGCGCCCCCCTTCTCCTCGGATCGATTCAGACATGAGGCGCAGTTTGTCTTCACCTGGAATGGCAGTGGGATGAATCTGGATGAATTCTCCATTAGCATATTTCATCCCTTGCATATAAAGACGCCCATTTGCAGCACCTGTGCAAAAAGTTGAATTTGTCGATCTCTTAAAGATAAGTCCAGGGCCTCCTGTTGCAATGACAACAGCATCTGCCTTCAGTACTTCGAGATTTAAGTTGAAAAGATCTTGTATGACAATACCACGCGCTCTCCCTTCTCCGTCCTGGATGAGTCGCAAAAACTCGTGGTGCTCAAATTTTTCAATTTGCCCTTTTACTTCAAAACGGCGCACTTGTTCATCGAGCGCATAAAGGAGCTGTTGTCCTGTGGAAGCGCCGCAAAAGGCGGTTCGATTATAAAAGGTTCCTCCAAAGCGACGAAAATCGATATTCCCCTCAGCCGTTCGGTTAAATGTGCATCCAAAACGGTCGAGCATCTTGATGATTTCTGGTGCTGCAAGACACATTTCGACAATGGGAGGTTGATCCGCTAAGAAGTCCCCCCCTTTGATTGTGTCATAGGCATGAATCATTGGCGAATCACTTTCCCCTTTGATATCGATTGCAGCGTTAATGCCTCCTTGGGCACATACCGAATGGGAACGTTTGACTTGTGTGACTGAAATGATCTTGACACGGCAACCTTTTTCGGCAAGCCTCATCGCTGCTGATAGCCCAGCTAATCCCCCACCAACAACGATCACTTCTTTTTTCATTCAGTCCTCCGACTAATAACGTAAATTTATCCAGTAGGTTCCCCAGATCGCAGCTAACCCTAAAAAGGTGACAACTGTCATGATCCCATAACACACTTTTACCATCCTCGCTTGGGAGCGTAGACCCAAAATAAAACCCCAAGTGATCATGAATGTCCATAGGCCATTAAATGCATGGAAAGAGGCTGCTAACACAAAAATTGTATAGAGTATGCTATGAAAAAACCCTTTAAATGTGTCGCGTACCATCAATAACGTTGCCGCGCCAAAATTTGTCGCTTCTGCGATCACTTGATTTTTGGACAGTGGTTTTGCTTTGAGGGCGTTTAGCCACAATTCCTTAAATCGCAATTTCTGAGCTTCGTCTAAGGTGGCTGCTTGACTTGAACTATATTCATCTGCCCCTTTATGCCGCAGAACTTGCGCCTCTTTTTCAATTTTATTCACTTCGGTGCGCATTTGATCAAACTTGCGATCTTGCTCATTTATTGCCGACTCATCATAGAGTTTGACGCCAAGTCTCTCTGCAACTGTGTAAAGGCCCGCATCCATTCCCACGCGGACAAAATAACAAGATTGCTTTCCCTCTTCAACAATAACTGGATAACGATAAAAACGCATGTATGCAACGTGTGCAATGATTCCAACAAGCAAAATCCAGGATGTAAGCCTCTGCCAGGAATAAGCTTGATTTCTCGAATACTGTGTCAGTTTTGGTTTGGTGCTATCATTTGGAAAGGAATTCATTTTCCCTTTTATAGAAATACGGATGCCCCAGTAGGCATGGAAAAGAATCGGTACACCGATCAAAACGATTTCAATTACAGGTAGATAAGGAAGGTTTTTGATGAAATTTACACCCCGAATAAACCCTTCACCATTGTCCCCGATCAGAAGCGCAGCTTGCGAATTTGTGATTAAATGCTCGATCAGAAAAAGGACAATCCACAATCCAAGTAGTGAATGCAGGCGACTGCGAACAAACGCCCGGGGATAGATTGCTTTTGATTCAGTCATATAACTCCTGAATAAATTGATTATTTTCATTAAACTCTAAAAAAAGAAATTGAAAAAGAAAAAAAATTAGAAACATGATAAGATGCTGAAATATGAGGATTTTTCTTTTCATGCTTCTACTTCTCCCTCTTGTTGGATGCCGTCCTGATGACGAGCATGCAAAGATTTCATATCGTCCTGCACCAAGTACAAGACGTCTCCCTTCAGCAATGGGAGTTGATATTTGTGTCGATGTGATAGATCTCCGAGATGATCAAGAATCTCTTGGTTATATTGGACCCGATAAGATTCTTCCAAAATATCGGATCAATCACATCATTCGAAAAGCTTTTGAGAAAGAACTTAAAACACGTGGTTTCAATATTTGTGGTAATCCACATCGCATCGAAGTGGAAATTCATAAATGTTATGTTGAATTTCAAGATGTGAAAATGACGGAACCTCAGGATAATGATTTAGCTGTATTAGATGTTCTCGGAATTTTGACTCCAACGATGCCTCAGGCAAAAGTCGATGCTGAAGTGAAATTCAATGTAAGAGTTTATAGCCGAAAAAATGAGCTCATTTATGCCAAAGAGATTTGTGGGGAAGCAAAAGACTCCCTTGGATCAATGGGAAATCGATGTGCTGGCAAATTGCTAACTGCTGCCTTATTTCAAGGGATGCAGATTCTTTTTCACGATCCCATGCTTTTGCAGAGTCTCACTGAATCTGAAAAAAAACCTTCGCGTTTTCAGCAGTCACCTCCGCAACGCGCTCTAAGGTAAGTTCTTTAGTTTTAGCAAGCATTTCTGCTGTTTCTTTCACGTAACTTGGCTCATTGGGTTTACCCCGTCTCGATTGAGGGGCAAGGTATGGGGTGTCAGTTTCAATTAAAAGGTGCTCTAGCGGTATCACCTCTGCAACTTCACGGAGCCAGACCGATTTTTTAAAAGTCAAAATGCCGCTGAGTGAAAGATACCATCCTCGATCGACAACTTTTTTAGCCTCTTCAAGTGTTCCGGTAAAACAATGAAGCACAGCAGATCCTCCAGGAAACACCTCATCGGCAATGGCAAATAGGTCTTCAAAAGCCTCTCGACAATGAATCACAACAGGAAGCTGCGTGCTTTTGGCAAGATCGAAATAACGCTCTAAAAACAACTTTTGTAAATCCCGATTAGAATGCTCGTAATAATAGTCGAGTCCGGTTTCCCCAATGGCAACAAGCTTTCCATCTTTAGCCGTTTTTTCAAAAAGAGGGAAAAGAGCTTCCCCTTCTTTTTCAACATCATGAGGTGTGGTCGCTCCCGTATTGTAAATCCAGGGATATTTCTCAGAGAGCTCAAGTCCCCTCTCTAAGGTTTTTTGATCTGTGCAGATATTTACGATGTGTTCAATTCCATTTTCTTCTGCTCGCTTCAAAACTTCAGGAAGATTCTCAAAAACGCCATCACATGTTAGATGCGCATGCGAATCGATTAACTTGACAAACGAAGAATTCTGGTTAGAATCTTTTAATACATTCATAGAGGAGATACAATGTTACCACAATTACCAATAGCTAGCATGATGACCTTTGTTCGTGCTTATTGGCAAGCGGACTTTTTTGGGAAACTTATTTTTTTGGCCCTTTTTGCCCTTTCAATCATCTGCTGGTTTTTTCTCATTCATAAAGTATATTTAATTCATCAAGTGAGGAAGTGTTCTCGAGAATTTCAATCCTCTATCGAATCACAAAAAGATGCCATTTTAAGTTTGGCACTAGAAAGTCTTCCAAAAGTAAAAAACAGGGAAATCCCCCATCCGTTTGCTCATATTTATCTCACGCTCAAAGAAAAGACGGTTGAACTCCTCGATAAGAACGTCTTTTTCGCGCAAAAAAATCTAGATCAGAAAAATTATCTTTCACGCACGGACATGGAACTCGTTGACTCTCATTTGCAGTCGATAAGCAGTAAGCAACGTGCGAATTTAGAAAAGAATTTTTTCATCCTTTCTACAACTGTGACACTCGCCCCCTTTCTTGGGCTTCTAGGAACAGTTTGGGGGATCCTCATCACCTTTTCAGAATTGCAAAAGGGGGGATTTATGGGATCAAATGCAGCCGTGCTCGGAGGTCTTTCAACAGCTCTTACGACCACTGTACTCGGACTACTCATCGCAATCCCCGCACTCATTGCGTATAATTATCTAAAAAACGCCTCTCGGCATTATTTTTCTGAGATGCACGATTTTAGTCACCTATTACTATCAACAATTGAACTGCAATACCGTAAGGTTGATTTAAACTAATATGCGTTTTTATAGAGGGAATAGAGATCAAACTCCAGATGCTGACGGGGAACTATTGAACCTCACGCCACTGATTGATGTGGTTTTTGTTGTTTTGATCATGTTTATCATTATCGCACCTCTTTTAGAACTCGATAGGATCCATCTTTCAAATGGCGCTACTGTGAAAACGAAGGAGACACTTCCGGTAAAAGATCAAGCACTGATTACGATCCATGTCTATTCTGACAATACGATCTTTTTAAATAATCTACAGGTCACACAAAAGGAACTAATAGTACGCCTTAAGGAGTTAAAACAAGCACACCCCTTTCATATCCCTCAACTGTTTCATGACAAAACTGCGTATTTTGGAACATATCAGATCGTAAAAAATGCTGTCGAATCTTCTGGTTTTGAACAGCTAGATGTTGTTTTAAAGCCAGGTTAAGATGAAAACTATCCGTTATCTCTTCAGACATCCTCTTCAAGTTCTCATTGCAATGGGGGTGCTAGGCACGCATTTTTGTATATTTTATTATGCTTATCATCACAAATCATTTTTTTCCGTTCGGGTTAAACCTAAGCCCCTCGTTGTAACAACGCGTATTTATCAACCCCCTCCCCCAAAGCCAAAAGCAGTGGTCAAGAAGGCCGCTCAGACAAAAAAGCAAGGGAAAGTAGTCGCAAAAAAAAAGCCGGCTGTCAAAAAAAAACCTCCCCTTCCAAAAAAAAAGACGCTCGTAGCGAAAACCCCCTTAAAAATCCCTTCTCCCAAGAAAAATGCTCCTTTAAAAGCTTCACCTCTCAAGAAAATTGCTCCTGAGGAAAAAGCTCCCTTAAAAGTTCCTACCCCAATTAACGCACTGAAAGTTGATAAGGAGGTTTCGATGGAACCCGCGGTCCAATATCGGGACAATTTGGTTGCATTTTTGCAAAACGAATTGAAACTTCCTGAAATTGGGAGCGTAACCCTAAAGCTTTCTTTACAGGCAAATGGGAAAGTGTTACAAGTGATCATTCTTTCATCAGAAAGTGAGAATAATAAGGCTTATTTGGAAGGCTTACTTCCAAACATGGAATTTCCAATGTTTGGTAAAGAGCTTGGACAAAAGAAAAATCATACTTTTACCCTAACGTTTTGCAATGAAAATTAAATTTCTCCTAGTTAGTTTGTTTTTTTCTTCGCTTTTTCTAAATGCTGAAGAGGAAATTTTTGTTGAATTACCGACAGAAGAATCGCTTAAACCTCTTTATTTTTCAGATATTAAAGCAGGTCAATCTTCAATTAAACCAGAGTATCTCAAAGTACTAAATGAGATTCTTACTTTCGATTTTGAGAACAATGGAACAATGCGTCTTCTTACACAAACAGCAGATAAAGAAGCTCTTTTGCAAAATTCTTCGAATCATGAGGCGTACAATCCCTATAAGTGGAAACGCTATGGTGCCGCCTATGTGATTTCTGGGGAAATTGTTGGGACCAGTCTTAATCTCAAAGCTTTAATGGTGAAAAAACAACGGTTAAAAGAGATCAAAAACATCCCACTCTCTGGGAAATTGTGTGATGATCGAAGAACAATTCACCAACTCGCCGATAAAATCCATAAACTATTTTTTGGATCGCCCGGCATTGCCACTTCCAAAATCTTATATGCCTTGCAGAGTATTGATCAAAAGAATGTGGATGGGGAATCGACTTCAGAAATCTGGATGTGTGATTATGACGGAGGGAATGCGCACCAAGTCACCGAAGAAAAAAATTATTGCATTACACCCGCCTTTTTTCCAAAAAAAAACGCCCTCTATGACAATCAATTCCTCTATATCAATTATAAGTTTGGTCAACCCAAAATTTTCATCAGTTCTTTGGGTGGCGGCTTAGGGAAACCCTTTTTAGAACTTCGAGGAAATCAACTCTTGCCTACGATTTCTCGCAATGGGAAAATGTTAGCTTTTATTTCGGATGCAAGTGGACGCGCTGATCTTTTTATACAGCACCTACACCCACAAAAAGGAATGGTCGGAAAACCCATCCAAGCCTACTCTTTTCCTAGATGTGTTCAAGCCTCTCCAACGCTAAGCCCTAAAGGAAAAAAAGTTGCCTTCGTCTCCGATAAAGGTGGTACGCCAAGAATCTATCTCATTGATACCGCTTCTTTAGAGAATGGGAAAAGGCCAGAAGCCATATTGCTGACAAAAAAATATCGGGAAAACACCTGCCCAAACTGGTCGCCAGATGGAAAAAAACTCGCCTATAGTGCAAAAGTTCAGGGTGTAAGACAGATTTTTATTTATGATTTTGAAAAAAATGAGGAATTGCAACTCACACGTTCTCCTGTGCACAAAGAAAACCCTTCATGGGCACCGAACAGCCTTCACCTCGTATTCAACACAGTTTCATCACACAATGCAGAACTCTACCTCATGAATATTCACCAATGCCAGGCAAACAAAATCACAAGTGGCCAGGGGAAAAAGCATTACCCTGCTTGGGAATATTAATATTGTCACACAAATTCACTTATGGTATTTTTACTTTAATTAGTAATGCCCGGTCTAAGAGGAGTATCATGCATAAACTTAATTATGTTTTTATTTGCAGCCTAGCAAGCATATGTTTATTTTCTAGCGGATGTCAGAAATCTTCTGGTGCTGTATGGGAAGATACAAAGACAATTGGACGATATATTAATAGAAAAGGAAAGCTTCTTTGGAAAAAAGATATCGATTCTAGAATGATCGAGAGTGAAGAGGAGTTTAGAGGTCCTGCTGAAGAAGAATTTGTGGCCTTACAAGACGAGGATTTGAGAGTTCAACAAGCAGAACATATCGTAGCACAGCCTAAGGAGACGCCTGGATCAGCTGGTAGCCAGATTCCAAGCATTAGCCAATTCCAAAAACCTTCGAAAGACCTTAGCTCAATTTTTTCATCCCTTTACTTTCACACCGATCAACACAATCCAAAGAATCAAGAAGATTACGCAGTTTTAGATCGTGTATCTACATATTTAAAAGGTCACCCTGGGGTTTACGTCTTTATCGAAGGACATTGTGACGAAAGAGCTTCTGAAGCATATAATCTATCTCTTGGTTCAAGACGTGCCAATGCGATTCGCAATCTCTTAATCAAAAGAGGTGTCAATTCCAATCAGGTTTACACGATCTCTTTTGGAAAAGAAATGCCAAAAGATCCTGGACATACAAAGGCTTCATGGGCTAAAAATCGTAGAGCTGAATTTAGAATTTATCATAAAACTCGCTAACAGGACGCCACAGAATGAAAAAACATCAATTGATTTATCTCCTCCCTCTAATTCTCGCTTCTTGTACATCTATCACATCGTCTCCGAAGGAAGATAAACACAAGATGGAAATGGCACTGCACAAAGTTCGAACAGATATCGAAGATGTTAAACATGATCTCAACACATATCAAATCGAACATCATATTATTGAAGGAAAGATCATTGATTTAGAAAATTCGATCACATCCCTTACTGATAACAAAGTTGAATCACAGCGTAGTCAACTTCAACAACTTGCCCAAGACTTTGCTCAGATTGGAAAAAAAATATCCCAACTTACAAAAAAACAAGAAAATTTAATTGCTGATATTCGCCAGCTTACCGTCCATGCAAATGATACGACAACCGCCCTGCAGCAATACAAAGATAAGATTTCTGAGTTTGAAAAAAACATCCTCCTACAAAACGAGCATATTTCAGAACTGAACAAGATTAAAAAATCACTAACGAAAATCTCATCAAAAAAAGACCTCAAAAAATACGTTGTCAAGCAAGGTGATACGCTTAAAGAACTCGCGATAAACTTTAAAAGTTCAGTTGATGAGATACAAACTCTCAACGATCTCGATGATGACCTCATCAAAATTGGTCAAGAAATTATGGTACCTATCATTGATGCAGAATAAATCCTTTATTTTGGCAAAGAAAATGGTGAATTTTTTTATCAAACCTGTTTCAATTGGGATCATGAAAAATTTTCAGATGAGGAACAATTCATCTATGGAAATAGGGGATTAATTCTATGAGTCAAAAGAAAAGAATACTGCTAATTGAAGATGAAGAAGACATTGCAGCTCTCATTAAACTTCAAGCGGAGCTAAGTGGCTATAAACTGCATGTTGAAGTCGATGGAATCAATGGATATCGAGCTGTTGAAAGAGAACAGCCTGATCTTGTGATTTTGGATATCATGCTTCCCGGTCAAAACGGATTCGATGTGTGTCGTAAAATAAAAAGCAATCCTGATCTTAAATCCATCCCCGTGATCATTCTCACAGCAAAAGATGAAGAGCTTGATATCGTCCTAGGGTTAGAACTAGGGGCTGATGATTATGTCTCAAAACCATTCTCTCCAAAAGTTCTTTTTTCTCGCATCAAAGCTGTGCTTAGAAGAGGTAGGGATCCAGAGAATGTACAAAAAACGCTCGCCTTTGGGGAATTCTCTCTCGATATCGACCGCTATTTACTTATGAAAAACGAAAAATATGTCACAATCACATTATCTGAATTTGGAATTCTTAAGCGCCTCATTACAAATCGTGGAAAAGTGTTAACCCGCAATCAATTACTTGATGATATTCATAATGATGACGCTTTCATTGTCGATCGGAATATCGATGTCCACATTGCAGCTCTTCGAAAAAAATTAGGACCCAACTTTCATTGGGTTGAGACTGTTAGAGGTGTCGGTTATCGCTTGAAAGAAGAAGCACAAGTCGAATCCGAAGTAGAAGCTATGGTAGATTGAATATAAACGGCATCTCAAAGGATGCCCTTTATAACCCTGAAATATATGCACAAAACATCTCGCTCTTCTCTCATTGCGATCCTTTCTGTTCTCTTCCTCGACAACTTTGGTCTCGCCATTGTTTACCCCATTTTTACGCCGTTAATTTTGCTTCCTCATTATGGGTTTTTAACTCACATTGATTCACTAGCAGTTCGAACCTTGTGCCTAGGCTTTTTAATCGCCAGCTTCCCTTTTGCACAATTTATCGGAGCTCCCTTCTTAGGCGATATTGCTGATAGAAAAGGGCGGAAAATAGCTTACTATCTCTCTTTGACTGGAGAAACATTCGGATTTATTTTCTCTGCGATTTCTATTTATTTCGCAAATTATACGCTTCTTCTCATCAGTAGGCTCTGCACAGGCTTTTTTGCGGGAAATCTCACAATCTGCCTTTCTTCCATTTCAGATATGAGCCCCTCAGCTAAATCCCGTTCAAAAAATTTCGGACTTCTGGCATCGGTTGGCGGAATTAGTTTTATTATCGCCATTTTTGTAGGAGGAGAACTTTCTGATCGTTCGGTTTTTCCCTTTTTTAATTCCTCATTTCCTTTCTGGGTGACGGCTGCCTTCTCTTTTATCAATCTTATCATCATCGCAAAGCTCTTTGAAGAAGTTAAGCACCCTATGAAAAAACGTATGAGTCTGAAGCAAGGAATCCAAAACCTGCTTTCTGTATTAGACTCTAAAAAAATCCCCCTTCTTTATGGGATTTTCTTCTTTTTTATGCTCGGCTGGATTTCCTCCCTCCAATTTCTATCGGCCTACCTTATCGAAACCTTTGATGCGAGAAAGGAAATGATCATTCTGACTTTTTTGGGAGTTGGGGTTTTTTGGTCTATTGGGAACGGCTATATAAATAGGATCTTAGTCAAGAGATTCAATCTGAAACGAATCCTTTTTTATTCCCTATTTCTCCTTGCGATTTTCTTTACCCTGACTGTTTTATCACCTGATTACTACCTTTTCTACCTTTTCATGGCACTTGGCAGTCTCTGTGTCTCTCTGTGTTGGACAAATCTTCTTTCTTTGATTTCTCTTAGCGTTGCACCCACTTTGCAGGGAAAAGTTCTGGGCTTAAACCAATCAATTATGATCGTAGCAATGATCGTGAGCCCTATTGTAGGTGGTTTTATCGGTCAGATTAGCACACAAACAATTTATTTGTTTTCATTGTCAGCAATATTAATTGCTTTTCTTATTTCCCTATTATCGGTTCGATATTTTCATAGATAAAATAATTTTATTATTATCTCATCTTATGTTAATTAGTTTATTAGAGGCGAATATAATTAAACGCCTGTTTTCGAAACAGGTGTTCAATTCTCTAAGGGAGAGGGAAATATGTCAAAAAAATCATCATTATTAATTATTGCTGCTGCCGCAACACTTATGGTTGGTTGTGAGAGCAAGGCGGGAACAGGAGCTCTAGTTGGTGGCGGGCTAGGTGCAGGAACAGGTGCATTAATTGGCGGCGGACCAGGCGCGCTTGTCGGTGGTGCTGTTGGTGCGATTGGGGGTGGGCTGATTGGTGCCGCTTTAGATGAACAAGACCGCAAAAATGTAAATGAACAAAATCCACGCACACTTCGAAGAGTGGATCGTGGAGAGCAACTGAGTGTTAATGATGTCATCGACTTGCATAAAGCAGGAGTTTCTGATGATAAAATCATTAGTTTGATCGACAAAACAAATAGTACTTACATGTTAAATACTTATCAGATCGATAATTTAAGAAAAGCTGGCGTGTCAAACCGCGTGATCAACTACATGATCAATACTTAATTCTTTTCGGGCCCTAAAACAATCGTTTCGGGGCTCATTTCTCTTGCAGAAAAAAGGGTTTTTTGAATAAATCAGTACAGGTCAAATCATGTGCGGATTTCAATGTCATTTTCAAAAACCGGGTTTCCCTCTCAAGAGGAAAAAAGTGATTTTCATCATCTTATAGAGCTTCTTTCTGCAAGTAGCCTTAAGAGCTTTAAAAAAGTCATCCGTTTCTATGGTTATTTTCATCTTTTTTTCTTAAGTCTTCTGTTTGGAGAACTCATTGCGTTTTCTTTTCTCTTGATGAACCGCCCAAATTCAACCATTCTCGCATTTTTCTTAACCGGTTTTGTTTTATCTGGTTTTTCCTACCTCATCCTGCATTTCTATCTACAAGCTAAAAAGCCTGAACAATTTATTGCACTAAGAGATCGATTTTTATCGAAATGTCAGGAAACGCTTGCAAAAGATTTAAACGACTCGGAATACCACCTTTCATTGGCTCATGCAAGCTACCACCTGAGCTTATTGCTCGATGATCAAGAGCTCTATTTTTATCCTCTTTCGAAAACATTTGAGTCTTTTTCAAATTCGATGAAAAAATTGAGTTATCTCCTGCATTGGAGAGATGCTCATATAATGAAAGAAATCCTTCTTTTAGCCTCTATCCATCGCCATATCATCCTCATCAAAAAAAGACCTACTGATCTTGAAGCTCATGCCTCTCTTGCCAACGCGTATGTCGCTCTCTCTCGTCTATATATTTCAAAAAATATTAGAGAATATCGATTTGCTATTCGAAATAGCGAATTGCAACTCATGGACGAAAAATTTAAGGTCGCTGCGCAGCGTGCTATTGAAGAATTTAAAATCATGGACAATTACGCACCGGATGACCCCTGGGTCCATGCACAATTAGCCTTATGTTATCACGATCTAGAAATGATCGATTTAGAAATTAAGGAATATGAAACAATCCTTGTATTGCACCCTAATGATAAAGAGATCATGTATCGTCTTGGCATTCTCTATTTTCAACAGGGACAAAACGCCAAAGGTTTGCAAGTTTATGAAAAGTTGCAATATTTAAATTATAGAAAAGCGAGTGATCTCATCGAATATTATGATGCTCATTTACGTAATGAGTACCATGTCGAAACAATTACTATGATTTAATTGACGCGACCCCTATTGATGAGTATACTCCAAAAAAAAACTTAAATAACGGTGGACATATATGGGCAAGATTCACTCTAAATTTGCTAAATTGTCGGTCATGGGTAGTATACTCATGTGTTTAACGACGAGTAGCTTTGCAGTGGAAAACAATTTCGAAATTGAGGCGTCAAATGATGAGGAAGCTTTTCTGATTCGTAGGATTGCCGAGTTTTGGAAAGATGGCGATTTTGCAATTGTGAAATCTCAAATTGAAGATTTTTTCCAAAAATATCCCGATAGCCACCTCAAAGATTACTTCCAAGGCATTTTGGGCGATCTTTACCTTCAAGAAAATAATTATCAGGCTGCTCTAACCGCATATTCTAAAATCAATGACACCTCTGTTAAAGACAAAATCTTCCTCAATAAGTTGCAGTGTCTTTATGAACTTAGTCACTATGGAAAACTTTCGACAGAAGCTCTCCCCTTCTTAGAAAACCTCCCGGAATCCTGTGTGGATCGGAAAGATGAATTTCATTTTCTTATCGCAGAATCACTCTTCAGACAAGCCCTGACCCTGGACAATGTTGCACTTCGAACAGAATTGATGAAAAAAGCCCAACCTTTCTATCAATCACTTCTTAGCTCATCTTATGCTGAAGTCTCATCACTCGCTCTGGCTGAAATCTACCGCGTAGTCGGCTCACATGAAATCGCATCGAATCTCTACTTAGAACTTTCAAAATCAAACCCAGAAAAACAAGAAGCTCTGCTCTATCAAGCTGGTGCAATGCAAGCCCATTTTGACAAGGAAGGAGCCTTAGGCACATTCGAAAAAGTGATCGCAATGAATGGCGAACGTGCTTCTGAAGCGGCATATAACCGCCTTGTTCTCCTTTTCGAAACTGAAAAGTATGAAGAGGTCATCGAGAAGTATGAGCAAGTAAAAGAAAGCGCAGATGAACCCGATTTAGCGACAATTAATTATATCGTTGGAAAAAGTTATTTTGCTCTAGATAATTTCCAAAATGCTCTAGCACCACTTAAAGAGTGTATCGAATCACAGGATAGTCCAAGTCCTCAACTACGCAACGCTCTTCTCTTGTCTATGACTTGTGCACACCACATGTATGACGAAACAATGTTCGAACACTCTTATGAGAAATTTGAAGCTCTCTATCCTGCTGATAGTGAACTTCCAAAAGCTATTTTTATGCATGCGATGATTCTTAAAGAAAATGGGAATTCAATTGTAGCTGAGGAAAAGCTTAAACTCTTGATGCTTGCATTCTCAACTTTTGATGATCAGGAAAATCTGATTTATGAATATAGTTTCCTCACACATGAAAATGAAAAATGGAACGAAAGTTATAAAACGCTTTCAGCGTATCTGAATCAATTTCCTGAAAGCATCAGAATTGATTCTGCTTGGAAACTTTTCCTTTCATCTTCTCTCCACCTCTATCAAGAATCTATGAATTCAAATCATATTTCCTACTCTAAAAAACAATTCCAATCTGATTTAATGAAGATTTTAGAGGTTGAGGATCTCCTAACTGTCGATCAAAAAATGGAATATCAACTCCTTTATGCAACGATTGCTTATGAACTTGGAAACTATCAAAATTCACATGACTATTTGCACCGTTATATTTTAACTCATCAACGCGATGAGACACATCCTGAGTTCGTTGCAAGGGCTCACTATATTGCAGCTCTATGTCATGAACAAATGAACACTAAATATACTGATTTTTCAACTCATCTTGAAGCCGCGATCAAACTGCATCCCGAAGTTCACGACACTTCCGCAAATCATCTGCGTCTTTTTAATGCCTTTATTTCCCTTTCAGGAGAAATTGGAATGGATGATGAGCTGGAAGTGACTCAAGAAGATCAAAAGCAAGAATTTAAAGGTCTTGCAGCAGACCATCTTTACAGAGCAATCGCCTTAAATGAGACCCCTATTAAGGGTGAGAACAAGCTCTGGCTTGCAAACTACTACTATGACTGCATTAAACATCGAGCAGATAAAGACTGGCGCTCTATACCAACAAAAGAATCCGCCCATTCTGAATGGATTGAACGAGGAATGATGTTATATGGTCAAGTCCTTATCACTGAACAAAGCACTTTGGTTATGTTCACAAAAGATTCTTTAGCATTGGAGCCTGAAACGCTAAAGTATGCTGAATTGGCAGAGGTTAGTGGTGATAACGCACTGAAAATCAGCCTGATCAAAAATCTAATTCAGCAACAAAATAACCATCCTAATTGGGACTGGAAGTTTGAAAAAGAAACTCTTTATGAATTAGCATGTTCCTATGAAGCTTCTGGGGATTATGAAAAGGCGCTTGAAACATTCACTTTCTTAAGAAATAAATCAAACAGATTGCAAAACCCTCTCGATACGTTCTCAACATTTCACTCCGCACGCCTTCAGTTTGCTATGCTTGATGAGGCAGCAAAGGTAGAACACAATGAATCAGTGATTTCTATTCTAAACTATTTAAAAGAACTGCAAATTCGAAAAAATGCTTATTTAGAACCAATTCATCTTGAGGCCGCTCTTGAATATGCTCAAATTCGATCTATTTTAGCCGCTAATTATGAGAAGGAGTCGCGCCATATCTTCTTCCTAAAACGGATGAAAGAGGACTTTTCATCTGCTGATGATAATCTTTCTAAAGAATATCATCGCCTGCTGGGCCAAGATCCAAAAAAACAGGCTCTCTTCCAAAATTATATGAAATTTGTCGATGCTGAAATCTATCGACTCCATGGAAAACAAAAATTTAAAGAAGAGAAGCTAGCCGAAATGGAAGAATACAATGAAAACTCTTTGGCGCTTTTTAACGAAATAAAAGATCTTCCAACAACGCCAAAAGAACTTCATAAACGCGTTTGTGAAAGTATTGAGGAAATCAATCGTTTAATTAGGTATTGATGAAAGGGGTTAGACTCTCTCTTCTCACACTTTGTCTTTTTGCATGTACACTCCATACTCATGGGGTGTGCAGCGATAATGAAGAAATTGATGTGATTCTTACATTGGACGCCAAGTCGATCCCTGTTGAGTTTGAAGAAGAAGAAAAAACGATTCCTTTTCGATTTTCCCTTCATATTGAAAATGCACTCCCAAAATTATCTCAAAAACATCAGTTCAAACGTGAGTTATGGAAATCCTTAGAAATTGGAAGCGTATCCCCTCTTAAACTTCCCTCTGGGCAAAATCTGAGTGACCATTACTACAAGCCTTGTCATGAAAACAAAAAAATTGCTGCTATTCCATTTTTCATCTCGGGTTATGATCCTTTTGTCCGCTCCATAGACTATCTACAATTGACGTTTCTCAGAGAAAAGGACCCCAACAATGAGCCTTGCAGAGAATTGCAATATATTTGCCACAATAAATCCTCTATTCAACTCGATTTTTTCGTTGCTCTGGGTTTGAAAATCCCCCATGTTTTACCTACATGGGACCAATCCTCCTATCAAGATATTGCAGTATTTCCTAAAAAAGAAGCTCTTATAACATCTATTCAAAATGCTTTTACTTTTATCCCGCTTCCAAATTCCGATTATTTGCATCAAAATAGATATGCGCTCTCTGATTCACCTATTGAAAGGTCGAGTGAAAATTATATCCCACCTCCCCTTGCAACGATATTTCGGTTTTCTAAGTTTCAACTTAATGTCACGACGACGACTCCTCTTTTTCTCTCCTCCCGAGAGGAGGTGTCCGAGGAGGCCACTGTCTTTTTAGAACAGATCGATCTAAAAACACCTTTAAGGTGCATGCAAATTAAGCAGCAAGTTCCAATTGAAGGGGAATATATTTCTCGCACCTATCTCTTAGAGTGTCATACTGATCAACCTTGCATCAACATGATTGCTGCCCCACTTCTAGGGGATAAGACAAGTGGCAGGCCAACTCTACTAGAATGCCAGAGCGCTAAATTACAATATTTTCATGCTATAAAAGGAAAAAATCAGCCGATACAAACAAAATCTCTGGCACAAAAGCAGACTTCTTTGCCTTATCTTTCAACTTGCCTTCTCTTAGAGTTTGAAAAAGTCACCTCTCCAACAATAAATACGCCCTCACTTGATTTCGACAAAACCTCCTCATTTGTATGTGTTGACACGCAACTTGAATTTAAAAAGAAAAAATCTCAATTCACAAATTCTATAGATATTTATGTCGTCTCCTTAGATTCTTCTAACCTACAAGATCAATTTCCAGTGCGCCACATGACGGTTCCTTCTATCGAAACAATGCTAGCTGTCGTCTCTCCCACTATTTCTCCATCAACTCTGCAGCTATCTAGCACGCCCTCTATTCTAACCGCCTTAGAAAACCCCTCTATTTCTCTTGCTTCGGCTTATTTACTACGCCCTTGCCAAGCAACAGAGACGATTTTGTCAAAAGTGACACCTTTCTTAGACATCATCCCAACTTATGCTGCTAAACAAGCACCTCTCCCCACAAGTTGTGTCAATCAAGCAATCGCATCTTTGGAAAATGTGCATCGCCCAACGAAAACATCTGTGCGTGCACCTATTTTTACAGATCATGGGCACGGATCTAAGGCCAAATTTGATAATTTTTCTCCTTCAAGTGGCATCTGCGTTGTCGAAAAGGAAGCCGAGCCTTCTCCAACAACCCCTGTTATAAAGGAAGAAAAGTTGATTGCTTCTGCTAGAGTCGATCTTAAGCATCGCACTAAAGCTGAACCAAAAGTCGAGCAGAAAGTCTCTCCAATTTACGAGGCTACGAAAAAATCCCATATTACACTTGATCCACTTCCTGATGAAACTTTGGCATCTATTTCAAAAAAACAGAAAAAACCAGCCTCTTTTTTCTATTCAGAAAATGACACGCTAATCGACGATCAATATCTCGCAAGCGGCCCGCAGGCTCCAACCACATCCCAGCCATCTGATTTAGTTAAAGATGTTTCACAATTATATCTTCCTCAGTCGATTCCCCCCTCAGATGGATTTGCAGACTACAAAACGACAGCCTTATTACAACAAAATGCAATGACACCTTTTACAATTAAAGAGTTTGACTTTGAGGTAACCCCTCCTGCAATGCAACCTTCCAAATTCATTGAGCTCTCAGATTCTCATCTTCATCTTGCCTTCGAACCTCAGCCTTTTATACTTAGAGAAAATTACGATGTTGAAACGAGTGAAATCAGAGAAAAAAGACGGATGATTCTTCAATATTTGCCGGTGAATTTTGATGAATTCCAACGAATTGAAAATTTATGCTTTTATGAGCAATTTCGCACGAACATCCAGACAATTCCAAAAAAGGATGGCAGCGGATATCTCTTCTCAATTTCCCTTTATCCCCTCAATTCTCTTGATATTACACCCCAAACGCAAAATTACATCTTCGTTATTGACCAATCCCGTTCCGTCAACAACAATCGTTTTAATTCCTATGTTAGAGGGGTGGTGAAATCACTTCGCTATCTTAAAGAGGGTGACACTTTCAACATCCTTCTCCTCAAGAGCAAACCAGAACTCCTCAGCACCAATAGTCTTCCCTGGAATAAAACAAATCTTGCCAAAGCGAGAAAATATCTTTCATCGATCACATATAATCCTCTCTTCTCTTCACCAAACCCCTTTAAAGTGATCAAGAAAGTTCGAAATCTCATGAAAAATAGTGGATCAGAAAATACGATTATCTATCTGACCAATGGGAAATCTTTCAAAGACATTGAAAGTTATCAAGAAGAGCTCCACCAACTTCTTGATAAAAACCAAGGGCAGTATACCCTTAATATGGCCACTTCAAGCATGCAGAACAATATGGGAATGCTCGAGCTCTTAAGTACGCTCAATAAGGGGGAATTCACCTATTCTCAAACGAATGCCGCCTTTCCTCGTAAGCTTGCAATCACTGTCAAGCATCTTGGTAAGCTCCTTGGCAAGGAGATGCATATTTATACCTCAAGTGATGATAGAGAAGCTAATATCGAACTCTATCCTCTCAACACCTCAGCTCCAAACCTCTATTCTGACAGGCCCTATGTCATCTATGGAAGCATCGATAAACTTGCTGATTTCAACCTTATCATCCAGGGCAAGGTTGGAGAAGAATATCTCCATGTCAAAAAACGCATCTCACTTGAAAATATCTCTCACCGCAACTACCGCCTCGAAAAACAAGTTGCCTTTCACAAAGCACAAAAAGCCTATTATGATTATCTCGAAGATGAAAATTATGATCATTTGAGAGAAGCAAAAGAACTCTCCCAGAATTTCTCACTCCCCACTCCCCTTCGGTGAGCTTAAAAATTTCTGGTGGCGTCTATAAAAATCGCCGTTTAAAAACTCCTAAAGGAAAGACTACGCGCCCGACCTCTGAATTAGTGCGCGCTGCTCTTTTCAACATCATTCAATCACAAATCGAAGAAGCCAATTTCCTCGATCTCTTTGCAGGAACAGGCGCAATGGGGCTTGAAGCGCTCAGCCGCGGCGCAAAGCACGCAACGTTTATTGAATCTGACAAAGCCGCCTTAAAAACCCTTCATGAAAATATCGCTCTGCTAGATGTGAAAGAAAAAACCACTGTGATCCCGGGCAATGTGCTTGTACATCTAAAAAAACTCACAACCAAATTTGATCTCATCTTTATGGACCCACCATATGGACTCAAAAACAAGGGTGAGCTTATTTGTGTCACATTGCTCCATCAAATCGACACACACGCCATTTTAAAGGCTCATGGGTTGGTATTTGTCGAAGAAGACCAGCGCGCTGAAGAGATTCCAAAAACAGTTCTAAACTGCCTTGAATGGATTAATTCCCGTAAATATGGGAGTTCTACTCTACATCAGTTTGCAGCCGAAATAAGTTGAAGATACATTTCTCTCGTTACAGTTGTATTGTCATTAGGTAAATCTGCCCATAAAACGTCACACTTATAATTCTTGCCTTCTATAGAATAGAACGAAGTCTTCCCATCTACTCTCTGACAGTGTTCGTCGTAGATCCTTGGACTCTGAAGAATATAATTAAACCAAATTCTTGTTATTTTAAATTTAGCATCAAATTGAGTTCGAATATTTTTAAGATCGTCCCGTTTGAAATCGTAACGGTCAATAATATAATTAAGCAATTTATTTCCAGGTGACATTTCAACGGACATTTATTAGCCTCAAGTTGCGTGTTAGATTCATTGGACTGAAAACTTTTCAAAGCTGACGTTTATATCATAAAATTCGAGTTTAAAGCCATTTGTCACCAAAGAAATGCCATTTAGAGTAGTTGTAACTTAATAAATTCTTCTATATATATCATAGTAATATGCCTCAAAAACTGCGAAATTTTGTTTTTTTATGTTTACTTTGCTCTCCAGTCATTCTGATGGGGGCGTCGGGAGATTTTTTTTTTGGATTTCAGCAAAATCATGAACTCAACGCTTGGAAAAAAGTTTCTAAAAAACAAGCTCCCCCAATCCAACATACAGCTGCAAAAATACCCCAAGAAGCAAATAACAACGTCATTTTAAACGAGGTAAAGGGGGTAATTCTTGTTGGTGATCCAAAAGAACTTATCACCTACGACCTAGATAAGTATCATGGCGTTCATTTTCATGACTTAGATATTCCAAAACAACCGAGAAGGTTGCAAAAAACTTTGGAGCGTATTCTAATTGGTCAGCCGCTTACCTCGGCAAAAATTCTCGAGGCTGAAGATGCTATCATCAGTTTTTATAAAGAGTGGCATCATCCTCTCATTGTCGTCTATGCCCCTGAACAAAAAATCACTGATGGAGTTTTGCAACTTGTTGTTGCTGAAACAAAGGTAGGCAAGGTCACATTTAAAGGAAATAAGTGGTTCAAAACGGAGCAACTAGAAAAAAACACCCGTATCAATGAGGGTGATGCTATCAATTCTCAGGTCATGACAGATGATCTTATTTGGATGAATCGCAACTCTTTCAGGGATACTATCGTCGTTTTAAATCCTGGAATTAATAAAAATACAACGGATGTTGAGTTCATTACTAAAGATCGCAGACCCTACCGCCTGATCGCTGGTGTCGACAACAATGGATACGAATCGACGGGTGAAACACGCCTGATTGCTGGAGCTCAGTTTGCCAATCTATTCCATCTCGACCATAGCCTTTCCTATCAATATACCGTATCGACCGATTTTGGACGATTCTACGCTCACACTGCCCAGTATTCGATGCCTCTTCCGTGGCGTCATATTTTAGATTTTTATGGGGGTTACTCGGGAATCGCCGCCAGGATGCCTCTGAAAGTTATGGAAAATAGAGGGCGCGCATGGCAGTTAAGCTTCAGATATATCGCTCCACTCCCTGCTTATGGAACATATACCCATGAATTTCGCTGGGGTATCGATTATAAGCAAAGTGATGTCAATCTCGTATTCGATGCCATTCCGATCGTGGGTAATCAAACTGTCATCACTCAAGCCATGCTCGGGTATAACAGTAGCTTTGAGCATCGCGTGCTCGATATGTCTTTTGAGTTGCAATGGTTTATGTCCCCTGGTGACATCTTTCCACATCAAAGTGCTGAAGATTATCAAAGCCTAAGACCTTTTGCCAAAAGCAGCTATACCTATGTCCGCTTCTCAACCATTCCCATTTTTCATCTCCCTCACGACTTTCAAGCTGTGCTCAAGATGGAGTTTCAGGTTGCCTCTCGCAATCTCCTTTCAAGCGAGCAGTTTGGTCTTGGAGGATTTAATACCGTAAGAGGTTATGATCAAAGGGTTTTGAATGCTGATAATGGGTTATTACTCTCGGGTGAAATTCGATCACCCACCTTTAGACCTATAAGCAAAAAGATGAAAAAACAATATGCCGAAGTGCTTCAGTTTTTAGCCTTCATTGATTATGGCTTTGGCACAAATCATCAACCCGCGCCAGAAACAAAAAATTTTCGATGGCTTTTAAGTACTGGGCTTGGGATGAGATACTATTTTAATTCTAACATTAGTGCGCGAGTTGATTGGGGATATCCTCTTCATAAGAAAATTCAAGACCGCGTAGAACAAAACTCAAGCAAGTTTAACTTTGCTGTAATTGTGAGCTTTTAATTATGCGTTATATTTATATTATTTCTTTTTTCTTTATTACGTCTGTTTTCTCCAATCCAACCAACCCTACTGTTATTGATGGAGAAGCGACTTTTACAACAGAGGGTAATGAGCTTACGATTACAACAACGAGTGATCGAACAATCATCGATTGGGATGACTTCTCTGTAGGTATTGGGGAGATTACGAACATCGTCCAACCCGCTATCAAATCAGCACTCCTTTGCCGCGTATCCCTTGCGAATCCTAGCACCATTCTTGGGACACTTAAATCAAATGCTGGGGTTATTCTGATTAATTCTGATGGGGCCTATGTTGGTGGCAATGGCAACGTCTCAGTCAACTGCTACATTAGCTCGACTCTCGATGTTTCAGATGCTGAATTTTTAGCTGGTGGAGATATGACCTTTTCAGGCTCATCAACAGCTGATATTGAAAACCAGGGTCTTATAAAATCAAACCAAGGTCCGGTTCTGCTTCTTGGGCGTCATATCATCAATACGAGAAATATTATCACGCTCAGCTCGATAGCAACTCTTGGAGCTGGGAGCTCGATCCTGTTTAAATCCAGTGACATGAAAATCGATATCAATCCAGATCTACCCAATAAAAATGGAGTGGGTATCGACAATTCTGGAAACATTCTCGCCAATCAAGCAGAGTTTAAGGCAGATGGGAACCTCTATACGTTAGGCATTCGACATACGGGTTCGATCAATGCCATCGTGACAAATGAAGGAGAAGGTGAAATCCTTCTTATCGCTGATAAGGGCGAGACGCTATTGGAGGGACAAGGTTCTCTTTTGGCTGCTGGTACGAATGGAGCAGGTGGAATAATCTGTGTCTTAGGGGAAACTGTGACTCTTTTAGATCAAGCAGAGGTTTCCACATCAAATGACTATGGAGGTGGCCCAATCTATATAGGCGGCGGCTTTCAAGGGAATAATCCCGCAATTCTAAATGCTCTAAATACTACTGTGGGTCCTGATGTAGTTATCAATTCATCTGCTGGTATTCAGGGAGATGCGGGTAATATCGTCATTTGGGGCATTGGCACTACTGACTACAAAGGAACCATTAAAGCTACAGGTGGGGCCGTCCAAGGTAATGGCGCTCTCGTGGAAATTTCAGGACTTATAGATCTTATCTATGAAGGGACCGTTGACACTCAGGCACGGAATGGCCAAGATGGCTCGCTTCTTCTTGATCCTGAAAATGTGAGCATTTCAGATATTAATTTTTCCAAGTCTCTTCAAATGAATGATATCATCATCAAATCAACTGAAAACCTTTCATTTGAAATACCCTATCAACTCTCTCCAGACGGGCATTCTTTAACCGTAATTACAGAGTAAATATTATCTTATAGTTAATCGTGCTTTTTGTTATGTATAATAATAAAAGAGCACAATTTTATAATGCGCTGGTTCTATGTAATTATATTATTTTTGATTTCGAATATGATTGCCAATCCAACCAACCCTAGTGTTGTGGATGGGCAAGCGATGTTTGCTACAGAAAATCAGCTACTTACAATCACAACACACACTGATAAAACTATCCTCCATTGGGATGATTTCTCCATCGGACAGGATGAAATTACAAATATTATCCAGCCCAATGCCACCTCTGCGATTCTCAATCGCATCTTATCAACAAGTCCAAGTGAGATCCTTGGAACCCTTAAATCCAATGGCGAAGTGATTCTAATTAACCCGAATGGAATCTATATTGGAGAAAATGGATATGTCAGCGTCAACGCTCTAATTGCATCGACTTTAGATGTTTCCAATGAAGAGTTTCTCTCTGGAGGGGACATGACTTTTTCCGGTCTGTCAGAAGCCTCCATTGAAAATCATGGCCTTATCGTGACAGATCAAGGCGGCATTTTTCTGCTAGGGCGGCATATCATCAATGCAAAAGACATCGTTGCAATCAACTCAAATGTCACCCTAGGTGCCGGAAGTTCCATTCTTCTCAAAACAGATGAGAATAAAATCTATATCAATCCCGACATCTCAGCGCATAGAGAAGATGTGGGAATTGAAAATTCAGGGGAGATCACCTGCCATCAAGCAGAACTTAAAGCTGATGGCAACTATTATGGCCTGGCTATCAGACATACTGGCATCATCAATGCTCTTAAGGCAACAGAAGTCAATGGCGAAATCTATCTCATTGCGGATAAAGGTGAAACCAGAATTGAAGATCAGGGATCGCTGATCGCGGAAGGTGGAACGATCCGTGTCCTCGGCGAAACCGTTTCTCTTCAAGATCAAACAGAAATTTCAACGACTGATCATTACCAAGGTGGAAACATCTTCATTGGAGGGAGTTTTCAAGGGAAAGATCCAACGATTCTAAGTGCCACCAATACCACAGTGGGCCCTGATGTCCTGATTAGGTCAAATGCCGTAATTAAAGGCGATGCGGGAGATGTTGTTATTTGGGCAAACGGCACAACTGAATATCGAGGAACGATTCGAGCGACAGCCGGGACCTTGCAAGGAAATGGCGCCCTTGTCGAAGTCTCTGGTCTTAAAAATCTCTTTTTTAAAGGGATCGTGGATACGCGAGCGTTGAATGGACAAACGGGAACGCTTCTTCTCGATCCAACAGACATTACGATCTCAGGGGCAGCAACAGCTGGAGGCTCCTTTGATGGAGGTTCTCCCACCAACACCTTCTCAGGATCTGCTGCTGCTGCAACACTCAACAGTGGGGATCTAAATACAGCTCTTCAAACGAATAATGTTGTCGTAACAACATCTTCAGGAATTATTGGACCTGTAGGAAATATCACGATTGGGGCGACGACGACGTTAAATCTCGCAACGCAAAGCAATACCCTCACTCTACTT
The DNA here is from genome assembly GCA_021772315.1 of Chlamydiota bacterium. GTDB lineage: Bacteria > Chlamydiota > Chlamydiia > Chlamydiales > Simkaniaceae > JAJFMF01. The sequence goes on along the minus strand of JAJFMF010000008.1, from coordinate 524,814 downwards.
GCGGAAAATGATATTATCGTGAGTAGTGCCCTTTCAATGAGCGATACCTCAGGTGGCACAACGTCTGTACTTAATCTTACAGCCGGCAATGATATTACGATGACGGCTAATATCACGGGAGGAAGCCTGAGTGCAATTAACTTCACAACAACGTCCGGGGATATCTTTATAGATAATGACATTTCAGCTATTTCAGCAACTCTCAATTTTGTATCAGGAAATGATATCGAAACAACAGGCGGCGGAACTATAGATTTAACTGCAAATAATATCAATTTTACAGCAGCCAATAATATTTTGATTACCGAAGATATCACAATGGTCGGAAATGGGGCTTCTTCGAATGTTGTCTGGAGTGCTGTGAATCAAATCCAAAATAATAATCTTGTTCGTTTCACAAGTTGGAATAGTGCCACACTCTCGGTAACTTCTACTGGAGATTTTCTCATTGATAATGGCTTTGTTGCGACAAACATCACAACGCTCACTCTAAGTTCAGTCAATGACATTATCAATCAAGGGGGAACCAATCTATTCAATGATACCATTGGAGATACGACTACGCTCAACCTCACAGCAACAAATGATGTAATAATTAACTCTCAAATCGATATTAACAACTTCTTGGCCTGTAATATCACAGCTGGAAATGATGTGATAATTAATAATGATTTTGAGCCTGACAATACCACAACAGTTACAGTGACTGCCGGGAGTAATATCGATATTATAGATCCAGCAGCAGACATCCTTCCTGTTAGTGTGACAACGCTTAATTTTATCGCCTCAAATGATTTTACAACCGATATGCCTTTTACGGTTACAAATGTCGATAATGTAAATATTACAGCCACAAATGGAGATATCAACCTAAGTGTGGCAACAATAAATGTAACAGGAGCAAACACAACACTCACAGCAGGTAATGATATCAATATCTTATCTCCTGTGATCAATAATTCATCTGGAACGATGACAGCTTCTGCAGGAAATGATTTTAACCTGGGCCCAAGCACAATTGTTTCTCAGTTTGGAACAGCATCTGGTGCTGTCAGCGTAACAACAGGGCGAGATCTGAATATCACTGGGGGAGCAACTACTAATGATCGCTCTCAAATAGGATTTTCAGCCTCCTTCGTTAATAGTGACATCAATTTAACCGTTGGACGGGACCTTATTCTGACAGCGGGATCAAATTCGAATTCCGTCACACTCATCGGACATGGATTTACATCTGCTGGCACCTATAGCGGGGATATCATTATCCATTCCGTTGGTAGAGATGTTACACTTTCCGGTGATACAGGAGCTACTGGTTCTGTGAAATTTGCTCAAATTGGACATACACGATTCACTTCAGGAACCTCGACGATTACAGGAGACATTCGAGGCACTGCCGCTGGATCTCCCGCACTGATTACAGGAACTCTTACTCTAAATGGTGGAGCTGATACAACATCATACACACTCTTTGGACATGGAGGACGTGATTCCAATTCAATTGAAAGCTATTCAGGCGAAGTGCGTGTGCGTGCCAATTCTATCACACTAAATGGAGGAACAAGTGTCGATTGCTTTGCAGCCATAGGATTCTTTGCTGTCGCAGAAGCAGGTTCAGGAAATGGCATTACTGTTACAACAACATCTATTGTTCAAGCCATAAGTGATACCACAATTACATTTACAGGCAGCACCGATGGCATCACATCCATCGGTGCCAGAGCTCTCGTTGACGCCACACATGACTCTCTCATTCAACCCAGCCTTGTCGATGTGCAATCCTCAGGGATTGTCACCTTAAATAGTGGAACAGGCGCCCAAACAGAAGCATTCATCGGAGCGTATACCGATTTGGGAACAGCAAATACTAACCTCACGATGACCCTTGGTGGCGACCTCCTCATGAACGCCGGAACAGGCGCGCCTGTTAGAATCACAAATGGGTTTACCACAACCGTAGCAAAAGACACCACGATCAGCGTGACAGGCGATATCACCCCGACCGATGCTGGAGGCTCTACCTCCTTTATCGAGGGAGCAACAGGGAATCTCTCGGTAACCGCGACTGGAACAATCAACCTTGTTGCCTCAACACGCATTGAAAATCTGGGTGGGTCAGGCGGCACCTTAAGCTTCAGCGCTGGAACAGCCCTCCTTCAAGGTGGAGGCTTTATACGTAATGCTGGTGCAGGAACGAGTTCCATCGCCACAACCAGTAGCGATTTTACAATTGTTGATAGTAGTTTCGTGACGTCAATTGGAAACCTTACAGGATCCATTCAAAATAATCTCAATATTCTCGACGATGCCTCCCTTACAGTGACAGGAGGAACCATCAATCTTACAACTGGAGCTGATATCAATCTAACAGCCTCAGGAGCTGGAGACGCCTTTATCCGTTCAAGTGGCGCAGGAACTTATCTTGCTGGAAGACGTATCTCACTCAGTGGTGTGTCAGCTGTGAATGAAGGCTTTATAGAGAATCTTGCAGGGAATTTACAAATCACATCAGACGAAGATATCTTTATCAATGCCTTTTCACGAATTACGAATACAGGAGCAGGAGATCTCACAATTGTTGTCGATAACCAAGCTCCAACTGCCCCAACAATCGGCAATGGAGTTTTTGACCTATCGAGTTTTGGAAGTGTTGGAATGTTAGGCGGCGGACTCCTTCGCATCTTTACAGCAAAACGAGACCAAAATGTTATCGCTGGAACAGGAAATGTCAATGGAGCGACATTCACAGCTGGCACGCTCTTTGTCGATACAGCAACAGAGCAGTGGGGCACCTACTTTCCAAGTACCTTTGGCGGAACCCCCTTTACCATCTTCTATAAAGATGATGCGCCCGTGCCTCCAACTCCTCCAACACCACCTACTCCCCCACCAAGCGTAGCAGATATCCTAGCAGCCGATCCCAATGCCTTCATTTCCAATAGTGAAGTCTTCTATATGCTCGAGAGCAGCACCTACATCGATCCTGCTTTTGCCTGGCTGATTCCACTCATAGCAATTAATGATATGTCTGAAGGGGAAGAGTATGAGGAGCCTCTCGTGCAATTTAGCCGAGAAGTGATCCCGATTAAGAAGCTTCCGCCCTACATCAAAAAGGCGGATCTTCTCATGCATCGTTAGCGGGGATCCTCTACTGAGCGGGTTTTCTAGTTCTGGATCTTGGATGAGATTGGCCCTGCCCAAGGGGCGGGGTCAAGGTCGCCGAGAGACAATCCAGAAAGAGTGCCAGAGTTTTTGGCCCCTTTTACAAAAGGCCGACAATAGCAGTACAGTTAGTACGGTATTGTCGGCCTTTTTTGAAAGAGACCGAAAAGATGGCACTCAACTATTTAGCTTTTTTACTAGTTGAGCTTCTTGCCGTCTTTGTATTTGGTTTGGGAAATGCTGCCGAATTCGTCGTAGGACTTCTTGATCCCATCAAGCTGCCCCTTGATATAGGTTTGCTCTAGACGCGGCTTCCCATTATCGTAATATTTTTTGAAATCACCATGCTGGAGTCCTTCGCTATATTCTGCTTCAAAGATGAGGACGCCATCGAGATTCCAATGCTGCGAGAGCCCTTCAAGCTGTCCACCCTTGTAGGTATAGACGCTATTTAAGGCACCATTTTCAAAGTAGGCCTTTTCCTCACCGTCACGTTTATCATCGACAAAGTTGACCTCTTTATTGATGGTCCCATTTGCATGGTATTGATAGGACATGCCATTGCGTTTGTCATTTTTATATTCCATGGTCATGACAAGCTTGCCTTGAGGATTGAACAGATGCGCTGTTCCTTCTTTTAGGCCATTTTCAAAAAGTGTGACGACGAGTTTCTTGCCTTCCAGGTTGTATTCTGTGACAGGTCCGTCGAGCTTATTGTTTTTGAAGTTCGCCTCTAGTGCTATTTTTTTCTGATCTGCATTTTCCTCTGTAGGATAATAGATAATATGGGGTCCTTCACGGCGATTATTTTTGTAATGATAGACAATTTCTTTCCCTTCTTTGTCTCTCTCAAAATAACGCCCTTCAAGTTTTCCATCATTGTAATGGGCTTCTTCTAGAAGATTACCTTCTTGGTCCCACATGCCTCTCATTCCGTGGAATTCACCGTTTTTGTATGAAAGCAGGGTGTGAATATCACCATTTTTATGGAAGGACTTTTGCTCTCCTTCAAGTTTTCCTTCCGCACTGTAATGGAGAATGCGTGAAACTTCTGATGTTGGAAAGTATTCCTTCTGAACACCTACGGGTTGTCCGTTTTTAAATTGGCGTTCAAACTGAGGTGTCTGATCTTCATACCACCCTTTAACTTCTCCTTCCAAAAGGCCTTCTTGGTAGGTCGCTTCAACCTTTTTATTCCCATTAGGATGAAACTCTTGGTGAGACCCATGTCTTATGCCATCTCTAAAGTGGATGATTTCACAAGGCGCATCTTTTTTATAGTAGGAGACAACTTTACCATCTGGTTGATCTTCTCGATACTTTCCTTCGAAGATGAGATCGCCATTTTCATTCCAAGATTGATAAAGACCCTCTTTTTTACCGTTTAAAAAGTGGGCTTTGAGTTTACACTGTTCAGTCTCAAACCATTCTTCTTGAAGTCCATGGATAAGATCTTTGTTATAGTGATAACGGTTTTTCAAATGTCCATTTGGGTAATAACTTGTAAATTCACCATTTTTAACCCCTTCGAGGAAATAGAATTCATTGGCAAGCTGTCCATCTTCATACCACTCTTGCACGTGACCATCTTCTTTTCCATTTTTGTATTGAACGATTTTTTTGATCTGTCGATTTTCGTAATACTCTTTTTGCTCTCCTTCAAATTGACCGTCTTGGTAGAAAAAATTGCATTTCCGGGTTCCATTTTCATACCATGCTTCAAAAGGACCTTCGAGCTTTCCTTCGATGAAATAGCCACTTTCAGTCAACTGGCCATTTTCTGCCCATTTCTCGTATGGCTTGGTCAAGGCGCCATCTTCATTGAATTCTGCGAGATATTCTCTCTCTCCAGTGGGATAATATTTCCAATGGGTTCCAACTCTTTTCCCTCTGATATATTTACCCTCTCCTAGGACGTTCCCTTTTTGATCAAAGTAACGCTCGACTCCATCAAGGTTCCCATCTACATAGGGAGCGTGGTAACTTTCTCGTTGGTTGGGATGGTATTTAATATGAGATCCATCGAGTTTTCCGTGGGTATAATGTTGCACTTCAGAGATTGCATGTTCTTCATCATAAAGGAGGTAGGCAGGACAATCTTTTTCAGAATGCAACAGTCCATCAACAAAATTTTTGCTAATATATAGCATCCCACTTTCGTACCATTCTGACCCTTTACCAACAGGCTTTCCGTCTTCATAGGTCATTAAACTTTTACGATTTCCATTGGGGTAATAGCGAATGAGATCCCCATCTAATGCACCTTCTGCATAAGATCCTTCTTCGGCAATTTTCCCCTCTTCAAAGTAACTTGTAGCAGCGCCATGCCGTTTTCCATCTTTAAAGTGAAGTATGTGTTGCGGATTTCCATCGGGATAAAAGGTTTGCATCTCTCCGTGAAGCGCGCCCCGTTTGAATTGTCCAATTCGATTGGGCTTTCCTTCTGCTGTAAAAAGAAGGCTAATGCCATGTGGTACTACGGTGGTTTCCCATTCTTTAAAAGCAGATTCTTCTTCATTGATCGTTACTAGATCTGATTCTTCCTGTAATACTCCATTTGGATAGAAAGAGAGGCGTTTAAGAGGGATTTCTTCCCCAACATCATTTTCACCGTAATAGAGGATGACTTTTGGATTTCCATTCGGGAATTGCTCTAAAACATCTGGCCGCCATTCGGGCATTTTGGCTGTGAGTTGCATGGCAACTGGAACGACTTCATCTTGATTGGCATTTAAAAAATTTAATGAAAGTAATGCTACAGCTAGAAATCTTATTCTCATCATTCACCCTCGAATTTTTATGATCTTCTCATGATACAACATCTTAAAAAAAATGCTAAGAAATAATGTTTGACAATCTGAAATTAGTGATACTAAGGTAGGAAATATACACATTGGAGTATATAAATGGAGATTTCCCATCTTTTAGCGGGTATTTTTGGCCCTTTTTTTGTCATTGTCTCGATATGGTGTCTGAGTTACGACAAACAAGTAAAAAAAGTTCTCGACTCACTCAAGCACGCTCCTGCTCTTTTATTGATGGGTGGAAATATCAATCTTTTGATGGGACTTGTCATTGTTAATCTTTATTCTGTATGGGACTTATCACTCAGCGTTCTAGTGTCTTTGTTAGGATGGGTGCTGATTGTTAGAGGTCTTTTACTTCTCTTCTTTCCCGAAGGCATGCTTAAACTTAGAAAAACGACAAACTGGCGTTTCTTTTTTTCCTTTGTTTCGATCGTCTGGGGTTTAGGTCTTTGTTACTATGCCTTCATCCAAATTTAATTGAACTTTCCCGTAGGGAGATTCTATTGTCAAAAGGACGCCCGGTACCATCCAACCTGTTTTTGAGATATTGATTTTCTTTTCTTCGTTAATCTCACTTTCATTAAAAAGAACGTTAGTCAGCCCTTTGATCTTTTTTTGTCTTAAAAAGTCTGGTATTTTTTTTAGTGTGGGGTCGTCGCTATGACGCTCATAGGTCAATACGCCTCGGTAAAAATCGAAGGTGTATTCTAAATCGATACCATGGGAAACAGCTAGGCGCCTCGTGAGCTTTAACTCTGTTTGAAGGGTGCTAATGTCATGATCAAAACGATATTTTTTGACCATCCCATTTCCTTTGTAGATGAGCACGCTCCCAATCAGTGCCAAACAGGTCAGCGCGATAAAAATTTCTAAGAGAGTGAGGGATCTAGTCTTGGTTTTCAATGTCCATATAAAAAGGAAGCTCCCCTCCTTTCCTTTCTAAAAATTCTATATATCTCTGTGAAATTACCTTCAGTTCCCCATGTTCTGTTTGCTCTATAACATATTGTTGATTCCAGCCATCTGTGAGAAGATCTGATGGGTTGGAAACAAGGCCTGATCGGTGGATATTATCGACTGGATCCGCAACGACATTATCAATTGTAACGCCTTCTGCCATCCGTAGAGTAAGAATTTCATAAACTTTTTTTGCGCCTTCTCGACTCTTAAAGGCTTTTCCTCGCTCGAGACTTCCACGCATGTTATAGCCGATCACACTTCCCACAATCCCTATGATGAGGATTACAATCATTATTTCTAGAAGTGTCATGGCTCTTTTTTTTCTTTTCATGCGTTTGTTCTCCTAAACCCGAGTTGTGTAATAGGGATATTCTAGATAAAATTGTATTTTTTTTCAGGATTTTCTGCCTAAATTTTTGACATACTTGATAAAGTAGGCAAAATTTAGGCAGAAAATCCTGGAGAAAAAGACTTGTTAGATAGGATGTCTCTATCACACAACTCGGGTTTTAATTTAACATGGATCCGACATCGGTTAATGGAAGAAGAACCGATAAAAGAACAAGGCCTATCATAACACCTAAGATCAATAGTGTCACGGGTTGCAGAAGAGATGTGAGTCTCTGCAAGCTCTTATCCAGATCTTCTTCATAAATATTCGCAATATTTTGGAGCATATACGAGAGATTTCCCGCCTCTTCAGCTACAGATAGCATGCGAATAAATAAATTGGGTATAAGCGGTGAGGTTCTAAATTGATCGGAGAGTTTTTTCCCTTCGATGATTTTTGCCTCTGCGTCCTCCACAATTGCCTCAAAAAATAAATGATGCATCGCTTTTTTGGAAAGCTTTAATGCGCTAAGCAGAGGGACTCCCCCATCTAAAAGTACGGAGAGTACGCGGCTAAAACGCAGCAGGACAATTTCAGTGATGAGTGTTTTGAAAAGTGGGAGGCGCAGGGTCACTTTCTGAATAAAACGTTTTCCTTCTTTTCGTCGAAAAAAGAAAATAAGCAGAGCAACTGATGAGAGGAAGGAAATGAGAAGCGTCACCCAATTGTGTGTTAAAAATTTGCTGATTGCAAGTACGGCTTCAGTTAATGGATGCAGCTCTCTTCCCTCAAAGAGGGTTTCCATCGTCGGAATGAGGAAGAAAAATAAAGCTATCAGGATCAGGACGCAAAACGAGGCGAGGAAAATGGGATAAATAAGGGCTGAAAAGATCTGTTTTTTAAGTTTTTGCTGCCGACCAAGGAGCTGTGTGAGGTGATTGAAGACCTCTTCGAGGGCGCCACTTTTTTCAGCGGAATAGACCATGGAAACATAAACTTGATCGAAACTTTTGGGATATTCCCGCAGGGCTTCGGAAAAGCTCCTCCCTTGCTTGATTTGATCACATAGATCTAGTAGGATGACATGCCCTTTGGTGGTGCGATATTTTTCTTCAATGGTTAGGAGGGCTTCATAAAGCGGCAGACCAGAGCGTAGTAACAGTGATAGGTCTCTTGTGAAATTGATCACCATTGAAGAGGGTAGACATCTCTCTTTCTTTTTTTCTTTGCACTCAATCAATTGTGTGACGAGGATTTTTTGGCGGCGCAGTGCATCTTTGGCATTTGCAAAAGAATCTGCGTTGATAGCGCCTTTCTTTTTCTTTCCCGATGCTGTGATGGCTTCATACTGAAAGAGCATTGTTAACCCGAGTTGTGTGGTATAAATATCCCATCTAAAAAGTCTTTTTCACCAGGCTTTTCCGCCTAAATTTTGCCTACTTTATCAAGTATGTCGAAAACATCTCTACCACACAACCCGGGTTTTTACCTCGAGACTCTCAAGACTTCTGCAAGGGTTGTTACCCCTTTGATGGCAAGTTGCGCCCCTTCTTCTTTGAGAGAATGCAACTTGTGATCATGGGCTACTTGGCGCAAGGCTGTCGCATCCGCGCTCTTCAAGATCTGCTGCTTAATCGGCGCTGTTACTTCCATCAATTCATAAATTCCGCAGCGTCCTTTATATCCAGATCCAAAACAGGCCGTGCACCCTTCTCCCCGATAGAGATGCTTCGCATCTAGGCCCAGCTCCTCGAGTTCTTCAGGTGTTGGCTCGTATGGGGTTTTGCAATGATCACAGATTTTACGCACCAAACGTTGCGCTAAAACGGCGAGGACTGACGAGGAAAGAAGGTAGGGTTCGATCCCCATGTCGACAAGGCGTGTCATTGCAGAGGGAGCATCATTTGTGTGAAGTGTGCTAAGGACGAGGTGTCCTGTGAGTGAGGATTGAATGGCAATTTCTGCTGTTTCCCGATCGCGTATTTCCCCAATCATAATCACATCAGGATCTTGCCTTAGAATATGCCTTAAACCTGCTGCAAAGCTAAGTTTGATCTTGGGGTTCACCCCAATCTGGGCCATCCCAGGAAGCTTATATTCAATCGGATCTTCAATTGTCATCACATTGATTTCTGATGAATTGATTTCAGAAATGGCGCTATAAAGCGTCGTCGTTTTTCCACTTCCTGTTGGCCCTGTGACAAGAATGATGCCTTGATTTTGCTTGATGATTTTTTTAAATTTTTTGAGAGCGATCTCTGGCATCCCAATATTATCGATCCCCATGATCACATTGCTTTTATCGAGAATACGCATCACAATCCGCTCTCCATAAGCAATGGGCACGCTGCTGACACGAAAATCAATGGCGCGTCCACCGAGTTTGAGCTTAACGCGCCCGTCTTGAGGCAAGCGATGTTCTGCAATGTCGAGCTTGGCCATCACTTTGATCCGCGTGATGAGTTGGATTTGGAACTCCCGAGGTGACGCGTGGCGTTCGAGCAGGACCCCATCGATCCGATAACGGATACGCATCTCTTCTTCCTGCGGCTCAAAGTGGATATCAGATGCCCCTTGCTGCACAGCTTCTAAGATGATCATGTTGAGCATGCGGATCACTGGAGCGTCAGATTGCTGTTCAAGCAAGTCGTATTCATCGCTCTCTTCGTGCGTTTCTTCACTCTCATTTTTCAAGTTTTCAAAGTAGGCATTTGCCTCCTTTTCATCCTGGTGATAACACCTCTCTATCGCTTCATCAAGGCGCGGTTTTTCACAATAGACCTCTTCAACTTCCATCGAGGTGAGACTACGCACCTCCTGGATCACATCGAGATTTTTTGGATCTGATATTGCCAGAATAAGCTTTCCCTCTCTTTCATCGAGAGGCAGCACCGCATGCTGTTTCACAAAGCTATACGGGAGTTTGCGCACTTTTTCGACCACAAAATTTGCTGAACTTGGATCTGATAAAACAGGAATGCCGAATTGCCGTGAAAGCTTTTCCCCTTCTGTTTCAAAAAGATGGCTAGCCATTGACCCGTCCGAATAAGAGTTTGAAGCTGTTTTCGAAGATTTTACGGCGTGATTTATCTTTGGCCTTATTGACGCGTGCTAAAAATTCCGGGAGATCTCCCGCCCGTTTCATCAGCTGCTGCTCACGCATTTTATTTGCCCGATCAATTTCATCCGGAATGACACGTGGTGTGATAAACATGAACATTTCAGTTTGCTGATCTGTCAACCTCGACGTGCCAAAAAACTTTGCTATCCCTGGAATCTCACCTAAGAAGGGGATTTTTTCGGTCCGCTCCGTTCCAATTTTGCGCCGCAAACCGCCCAATATCACCGTTTCTCCATCAAGAACGCGTACCTGATTTTCAATATGGCGACGATTGACTTTAGGACGATCATTCTCATCTGTTTGAATGGTATCAAAAGACACATCTGTCTCGAGACTGATATATGGCTTTCCATCTACCTTGGAAGGTTCATGGATCGTTGGAGTGATGACGATGGTTGTACCATATTGATTTCGGGTGAAGGAATTTTCAAAAGTGATCCCCGTATTCGTTTCAAGCGGTGCAGCTCCATTATTGACGGAAATTTCCTCGACCACAGAGATTTGTGCAGGAACCTGATTGAGGGTTGTTATCGATGGAGAATCGTTGACCCGGACATCCTCCTGAGACATCAAGAAGTTATAGGCAATATCAAATGCAGGAAACCCGCTTGTTTTGGGACGACGGATGAAAAATTCTAATATGCCGCGCGTTGGATCACCAGCAAACGAGTCATAATCAAGTCCTGTTTCTCTAACGCCTTTCGCAGGCGTCCCCATACGGAGCAAATTCAGTCCAAAATTATTCTGATTTGTCAGCTTTTTCTCAAAAAGAAGCACATCAATCTGAACCATTTTTTTGGGGACATCGATTTTTTTAAGTAGTTCTTTGAGCTTGTCGAGAGTATCACGCCTCACAACCATCATAATCGCTCCCGTTTTCGGATAAGGGATGAAGTTCATCGTGCGCGATTCTTGCTTTTGAGAGCCCGCTGTTGCAGCCACGGCAACAGGTGGATTAACGACAGGCGTGGGACCCGGAGGGCCATAAATTTTCGGTGTGAATTTGAGTTGAGGCTCCTTTTCTGGCTGCATAAGTTGCATTGCTTCGACTTTATCTTCCATGCTCGTGCAGATCAGTGTCAGATATACTTTTTCCAACACATCAGCCACATCAATTGGATCACTGTGCCGACATGTATACCAATAAACCGTCATCTCGCAGGGGTCTTTCATCTGCTCTTCGGTATTTTTGATAATCTCTTCCCCTTTCGCTACAAGCTCTTTGACCCCCACCAAAATCAAAGCGCCCTCTTCTTTTAAGGGAATGATCGAAAGCTCATCTGTAACGCCCCGGCTCATACCAACACGCCCCGTTTTGGAAATCGTTCCAAAAAAAGATTTTAAAATCTTTTCCATTTGCTCTGGAGATAATTTTGTAAGAGGGAATACTTTTGTGACTTTTTGGCTCTCTTCAGCCCACACCGTCTCGTAGAGCGTTAAAAGTTTTTGCACCTCTTCTTTCGTCGAAACAATCGCGACTTTATATCCCACCTGATAAATAAACGTTCGCTGAGGATCCCGAAAACGATCGAAAAAGTGGCTGACAAACTTGATTTGTTCCGGTGAAGGGGTGAAAATATAGACAATGCGTTGATGTGCTGGAATTTTTTCTAAATCTGCTTCGGAACTCAAAATGGCTTCAACTGAGGAGAGATCCTTCTTCATCAAGTAGAGCTTGCGAGCGTAAGGGTTTAATTCTGTAATGCCAATTCCATTTTGAGCTAAGATAATTTCTAAAAGTTCGTTCCATGATTCTCGTGGAATTGGGATAGCGGAATAGAGGTTAATTTTCATCGAGATCAGTTCAGGAGGAATGACATAGAGATAGTCATTTGAGCCGTATTCCATGACGAGCTCGGAAAGCGTCGTATCCGCTTGATCCCACAGCGCGTAGCCCTCTTCTTCTTTCTTGCTTTCTGTTAATGAAAGATCGCGCCATTTGTTTTCTAGGTGAACAATTTCGTCTTTTAGATCCCTCACTTCACCCAGCAACGTTTCGTAATCCTCATTCTCGGTAAGATTTTGGACCAGCGTATACTTTTCCTTAAGCTCTCTGCGCATGGAACTTAAGTTTTCATTGAGATCTTTAAGAAAAAGGTCAAGGGCGATTACGTCCCCTTTTTGTCTAAGCGCAACAGAACTCTTTTTCTCCTCAATCGTTTGGAATGAAAGGAGAAAAAAAGTAGAAATGAGAAAAATAAATAGATGACTTCGCAAATTTCTCACCTTAGCGGTAGCGAGCTGGTTCAACGCGTCGTTTAGCTTCTCTCTCATGAAGTTCTCTCGAAGCATCTCCTTTAGAAGAATATCGCCTAACTGGTTCTACTTTCGCCTGTTTCGCAAATGGCAATTCGACATCAACCATTTGCAAACGGTACTTATCGAAAAAGGAACCCTTCAAAAATTCGGCTCCATCCCGCTTTTCGACCCCATCAAAGATAAACAATTCGCCGATTAATTGATACTCCAGATATCGCTCTATCTCCTCTAAACTACTCAAAACTCTCCACCCCGATTCCTGATGTAAAACCCATTCACCCTCTTTCAAATGGATGCTTTTATTATCTAAGCGACAGGAGATCCGTTTTGAAGTTCTTTTTCGGATCTGCGTCATCACTTCCTGCATCCGAATAACGCTTCTTTCAATCCTCTGCTCTGGTAAATTTAAATCGATACGCTCCAAGCCCGTTTCATCCCACAATTCGATATTCACACCTTGTCCCCGATCGATGAGGCGCGCTAAAAGCCCCTTACTTGCAACACCCTGAACCCATGAATCATCCTTCCAAGTCAGCGGAAGGTCTTCAGACACAAAATAAATTTGCCCATCCACTAAAATCCGTTTTTTCCCAGCTCTCGATCGGTACTCCTCTCCCCCATATTTTTCTAGCAAGAGATCAGGTTCTAACCATGTCCCCTGTTGGATGAGCTGATAACCTTGTGACATAGCCATTTTTTCTGAAACCTTCCCTATGACCTCTTCCAACAAAAAACGGGTTTTTTTTTCTTGAGCATCCAAAAGTGAAATTCCCACTTCGGCATAGAGTTTGTTTTCATTATCCAAATTCAAACAGAGCCAAAAAGGTGTCTTCTCCGAAGAAAACTCCAAATCCTCCCCATATTTCAAATAAACGACCTGTCCCATCTTTAAAACCAACTCGCTTGAGGAACCTCGAAGCCCCAGGCGAAGGAGTTCATCTTTAGCATCTGGGCGTTGATTACACCCAAGCAGTAAAATTTCACGTTTTAAATCAGGAAGTGGAAAATCTACAAACTGTTGATTTAGCGCAAGAGCGCCCGTTCCCATCAAGTCATAGCTCTTCTCATCTAACTTCTTAACCTTTTGTGGTAATGCCGCTTTCTTATCAGCCTTGCAAAAACAAAGGGAGATCAAACCGATTAGCAAAATTAAACAAGCCCCACCACACACTGCCAAAAGATAATAGCGAAGATATTTCGAATAGAAAATAAGTGGAAGTTGTCGTATGAGCAAAAAAAATCTCCTGAAATTCGATGAGCAGTTTAGAAGATTTGGCTTATTATCGCAATAAAGAGGCATTTTCTTGCAAAAAAAATGTTTACAACATAAGTTGAGTTTATAATGGTTATAGTTTAGAGGTTTCCCTATATGGATAAGAATAAGCTTAAAGAGGGTGTCAGTATTAAAGAGATTGAAGGCTTTGGAAAAAAGTATCGTTTTGAGATCTTTTTTCTAGCATATTTTATCCTCGCTTCATTTTTTACATTTTTATTTTTTGGAGCGAGTTGGAGCATTTATCTAGCAGGACTTGGTGGCATCTTAGGTGTTTTTCTACCAAGAAAACTAGAAAAGGCTTCGCAAGCATGTTTTCGTTTTGTATTTAAGCAAGAGAGAATAACACAGATTATCCTCGGAATTGTTGGCGTAATCGTCTCTATATTCCTTCCACCACTCATCTTCTTTATGTTGGGTCTAATGGGCGGATTTGGGGTCTTTACGACAGCTTCTGGAGTGCACGGCACGAAAGTGCACACTGAAGAGCATCACCACGAGGAATTCTAACTCCCCATAAGCTGCTAATGCTTAGTCAACAACAACAAAGGAGCGATAACTCCCTTGTTGTTGTTTTTTTTTGATTTTAATTTATATTTATGATAGTATTGTCACTTTAAAACCAATAAAGTAACAACATGGCAGCTATTAACAATACTAATAAAATAATAAATACTATTCCTACAACTAGTCCTTCATCCGGCATCCCCCAATCTGTAGAACAACTTAAATCCGATGATTTTTTCGCTAGAGTCTCTGATTGCGCAGGAGAAAAGCTATTAGAGGAAGTAAACAAGCTGCAGCTTTCTGACGCTGATCTCGAGGAGATATCCCAAGCTTTTTTGAATGCGGAATTTGAGAAGCTTCCTGAGGATTTTATCCCAACTGCTTTTCTAGCTTATTTTGAGGAGAAAATTAACCGTAATCAGCTCGCCACCCTTTGCCTGTATGAAGCAATGGAAACTTTGCCTGATTCCGTGAATTACTCTATTGATTTCCACCCAGATTGCATGAGCACCTATAAAACAGTTTTTGACTGCGAAGAAATAGATTTAGATATGTCAAATTTCTCACCCCTTGATAAAACATTCTTCATACTAAATGCTGATCTATCTAGGAATGAACTCATACCAGAAGTTCTAACGCGCATGCAACAAGAGACCTTTGACATAGGAACTTTAAAAGAGAATCATGATTTTATTCCTTTCTATGTTCCTTCACCTCAACTTATCACCGAGACAATGAAAGCTAAATTTGGTGACAATGCCATTTCACCAAATCCAGTATTTGGATTCTCAGACGATCCAAAATATTGGACAGATATCAATCGTCGCGATGCTGCCATTCCATGCAGATATTTTCCCCAGCCAAAAACAATTCATAATTTTCGAGTGGATTCTGAATATGATATTTATTTTCATGATGTACGGTATCACCTCTATCTGGATTCAGCCAATCCGTACAAAGAGAGTTGGTTTGAACTAGCGGAATTATTTTGGAATGATAATGAAATGCGTGATTTCTATCTCGACCGTGAAGCCAGAAACTATTATCGGAACGAAAAATATGGGGAAGATTTTCCTCCTGAGGCTCTATTTATTGCTCAAGCGATTTTAAAGAGTCCTGGTCTTGTATCTCATGCGGATACGTTGATGAATTGGCTAGCAAACCAGAATACTTTCAAAGTAGAACACCTAGATTGTTTTTGTGAAAAACATAATCTCGACAAGGAAGCTTTCTCCATTTTCAGAGAAGCTTGGCTAAATGCAATCGAGACCAAACAAAACGTATCACTCCTTGATAAGGTGTAAATTGTGAGTGCATTAGGTCCAGTTACTATATCGCACAATTTAGGGCATGTTGCTTTTTCTCTATCAGGCACCCCTCAAACAGTAGAAGAGCTTAAGTCTGATGATTTTTTTGCTAGAATCGAGGATCTCGAAGGTGAAAGGTTACTCGCGGATGTAAATCAATTGCAACTGACTGATTATGAGCTCCAGCAGATCTCTCAAGACTTTTTAAATGCGAAAATCGATGTTTTTCCTGAGAACTACCTCCCGGTTGCGTTTCTCTCTTATTTCAAACGCGAAATCAATCGCAACCAGCTTGCAACGCTCTGCCTCATGTGCCATGTAGACCCCTCTTCTATTCGAACGATTGATCATCCAGATGATAGAGCTCAATATCAGGAAGCCTATGATTGTGATGAAATAGATATGCGTACCTTAAAGCCTCTTGATAAAGTTTTTTTTGTCTTAGAAACTAAGACTAGAAATAACCCTAGCATAGATACAATTATTAGAACCTTCAGCCAAAGACCTACACCCAAAGACACTAAATTTAAATATCTACTCCCTTCTCCTCAGCTAATCCAGGAAACTTTGAAAGCTAAATTTGGTGCAAACGCAATTAAACCAAATCCTGTTTTTGGATTTTCTAACGATCTAAAATATTGGTGGGATGTTAAGCATCGAGATGTTGCAATTCCATGTGTCGAGTATTTCTCTCAACCTAAAATGATTCATATAGAAAAAGTAGTACACCCCTTGGACGTCTACTATCACGATGTAGAGTACCACCTTCTGATAGACTCTTCAAACCCTCACCGAGAAGACTGGATAAATCTAGCTAATTTTCTTGAACGACAACCTGATAATTTACCTAATCTCCAGCCTATTTTACATCATTTATTGGATCGAAACGCTCCTGAATATTTTGTGGATCTTGGTTTAACCAAAGAGGCAGTTTTTATTAAGAACGCAATCATCCTACTTCCAGTATACAAAGCGGATTTTGAAATCTATATCCCATTGATTACAGAGTGGCTTATGGCTCAAGATACATTCAAACCCACTGATTTTTGTGCGAGTGAAACTGGATCTAAGTCATTTGGTAGATTTATTCTTGCTAACTGGTATCAAGAGTACACAAAAAAAACAAATTAATTATTTTGTTCTCGATATTTGATATAGTCTAGGAGAGAAACTTCTCGATCAGAGAAGTGGGAGAGTAGAACCTGATAGCCATGAGAGGTTTTTTCAAGCCCTTGTTTGATCTCATTCCAAGCAGCCTTCTCTTTATCATGTAAGTTCAACTTTTGATAAAGGCTGGCAATTCTCAATTGATTGAATGCAACAAGAGTGGAATTTTCCTTTGCATTCATGAATTTTTCATCTGATAGCATCTCTTCTTTGAGCTCAAGGGCCTCATTCAATCCCTTTTCAAACTCCCCATTCGCAATCACCATGGAAGTTTTTGCATATCTGGAGGAATATGTTTCAGGCAGTGCGCATCTTTGACTGGCGCGATCAAAATATACTTTCGCCTCTTTTGCCTCACCTAAAGCGAGAAATTTCTGCGTAAGTTGGTCATCATAGGTCGGTTGAAGTTCAGGATGCTTACTCAATAATTTTTTCAATTGATCGATTGTCTGTTCATTCAATTCGGCCATGCGCTTCACTTCAGCAAAGCTTATCTTTGCTGCGACAAAATCCCCTTCCGCCTGAGCCCCCTTCATTGAAAATCGAAAAACGATCACAAAAACGAGAAGAAGCACCGGTAGGGTGTAAGAAAGATGTTTTTTATAGTCTAAAAGCCAGTCGATCAGTTTCATATCTCATGATTATGCAAATTTTATCTATTCTCTGCAATCAGTTCATGCTCATGGGTAATTCAATCCTGGATTTTAACGCCTGTTATTGAGGTATAAATCAGTTTAAGATGATTAATAAGTGGCTATCCGCTCCTTTAAGGATACTGAAGCTTTTTTTATCAAAGGAACTCGTCCCAGAAAAAAAGGTTGGGCCAGTACCAGTGATGTAGTTAAAAGAAAGCTTGATATGCTACATTATGCCAATGAACTAAATGATCTCAAAAGCCCTCCTAATAATCGATTAGAACGATTAAAAGGAGATTTGAAAGGGTTGTATAGTATTAGAATAAATGATCAATGGCGGATAGTTTTTGGATGGGATTATCAACCATATGATGTATGTATTAAGGATTATCATTAATGAAAAGTATGAAACACAAACCTACTACCCCTGGTGAAATTCTTTATGAAGAGTTTCTAAAGCCATTAAATCTTACTCAAAAAGAGTTAGCACAACATCTTGATTGTGATTATAAAGTCATTAATCGAATCATTAATGAAAAAGCTGCTATTACCCCAAAGATGGCGACTAAACTTGCTGCAGCTTTTGATACAACACCGAACTTTTGGCTTAATGCTCAAATGGCCCTAGATTTATGGAAAATTCGTACTCAAAAACCAAAAATTAGCTCCTTAATCCGGGCAAGACGTCATAAAAAGAAATCCATTTGTAACTCTTAAAACTCGGGTTTAGATGATTTTTTTACGTTGGAGGGTGAGTGCGTTTAGGACGACAGAGATGGAACTGAGGGCCATGGCGGCGCCTGCAATCATGGGATTTAATAACCCAAAAGCAGCAAAGGGGATGGCGATGATGTTGTAGACGAAGGCAAATCCTAGGTTCTGCCACAATTTTGAAAGGGTATAACGGGCAAGAAGAAGTGCTGAGGTGAGATTGGTCATGTTACTATGCATGAGTCCAATGGAGGCGCTTTCCATAGCCACATCGGTACCCGAAGCAATAGCAAATCCAACATCAGCTTCGGTAAGTGCGGGTGCATCATTGACACCGTCCCCCACCATCCCCACTGTTTCCCCTTTTTCCTTCAGCTCTTTAATATGCTGCGCCTTGTCTTGAGGCAATACTTCGGCAAAATAGCCTTCAATTCCAAGTGTTTGAGCTATTTTTTCAACGACTTGTTTCCGGTCACCACTGAGGAGATAGAGAGAAAACCCCATTTCTTTTAATTTTTCAACGGCTTCTTTAGTGCCCTCTTTCATCTGATCATCAAAGGCGATTTTTCCAATGTAATTTGATTCAGCGGCTAAAAAGACAGCTACGCGCTCTTCTTTTTCTTCGACCGTGATCCCTTTTTCTTTTAGAAAAGCGGGAGAGCCTAAATAGTAGGTTTTTCCATCGACTTTTCCTTCTAGGCCTTTTCCTGGATGTGCAACAAAATCAGTACAAGGGGTTGTCGTCTGAGCAGCTTCGGTGATGGCAGTGGAGATGGGATGATCTGAGTATTGGGAGAGGGCTCCGGCGATTTGAAGTTGGTTTTTTTCTGCTTCTACGACTTTGAGCCTGCCTTCGGTGATAGTTCCTGTCTTATCAATGACAAGGGTATTGAGTTTTTTTGCTTTTTCAAGAGCGGAGATGTCTTTGATGAGGATGCCTTTTTTAGCGCCAAGTCCAACAGCGACCATGATCACCATAGGGGTTGCGAGACCAAGAGCACAGGGACAGGCAACGACAAGCACGGCAACGGCGCTTAAAATCCCTTTAGCAGCGTTTGATTCTATAAAAAGCCATAAGAAAAAGGTGATAATGCTGATGAGGACAACGCAAGGGACAAAAATCGAGGCGATGCGATCGACAAGTTTTTGTACAGGCGGTTTTGAGGCGGAAGCTTCTTCGACTAGCTTAATGATTTGTCCGAGGGATGTCTCTGTGCCAAGCTTTGTGACTTCAACTTCGATGGCCCCTTCTTTATTCATGGTTCCGGTACTGACAGGGCTCTTCTCTTCTTTTTTTACAGGCATGCTCTCTCCTGTAAGCATCGATTCATCGATATGGGAGCTGCCTTTGACGACAACGCCATCGACGGGCACTTTTTCACCGGGGCGAATGACGACGATATCTCCTTTTTTCACAGCTTCGATATTGACTGTTTCAAGTAAGTCGCCTCGCCGAACTTGGGCAGATGTTGGCTGCATTTCTAGAAGGGCTTTCATCCCAAATTGTGCTCTTTCTTTGGAGCGGGCTTCTAAGATGCGCCCGATAAGGATAAATGTGATCAGAACAGCACTCGTTTCAAAGTAGAGATGCCCTCCGGCAAAGATATTCCACAAACTGAGTCCATATGCTGCGCTTGTTCCAAGTGCAACGAGGGTGTCCATATTGATCGATTTTCTAAATGTACCGACATAAAATGAATAGCCTGAATAGAATTGCACAGGCGTTGCAAGAACGAATTGAATCCAGGGGGGGATTTCATAGGGCAAAAACATGAAAACAAGTAGAGGGATAGCTAAAATGGCTGCAACGGTGGCTTGCAACTTGAGATGAAAATGGGTCGGTGAGGCATGGCATTTCATAGTTTTGTTGTATCACGAGATGAAATACTTTAGCAAACGTCGGTGGCCTGATGAAAAGGGAAGTTTGCTGATTCTACTAATAGGGACCCAATGATGCTCTGGGATTTTTTTTCTTTGTGGTGTTGATAGAAGGTGGGATGAGAGATGGGCTTTATATCTGGTAAAACTGTGGTGCGTAGCCCCGAGCGGCTTGTGATAGATAAGTTTCAGGGCGAAATCGAGCTTTGAAGTAAGATTGCTCGTATAATCTTGCTCGTTGCTCTCAAGGTAGGGAAATTCATAGAGATCTGCCATCACCTGTCCTTTTTTACCCTTTCTCAGGAGAATTTCATCTTTATATTGAATGAGCGCAACCCAACGAAAGAGCTTTTGGATGGCGGGCCCTTTTGATTTGATGGGAAGTTCTTCTTGGTTGCCTTGTTTATTGGCTATGCAGTGGGACTTAAGGGGGCAAATATTACACTGGGGCTTTTTCTGACAAATAAGTGCTCCTAGTTCAATGAGCGCTTCCATGACAATCCAAGATTCGTTGTCCGGAAGAAAGTTCTCAAGTAGACTGGTCATTTTTTTCCGGGTGCTTGCCAGCTTGACATCTTCTTTTAGAGAATAAAAACGGGAAAGAATCCGTTCAACATTGCCATCAATGGCTGCTGCTTTTTGCTTGAAGGCAAAGCTAAGGATAGCTCCCTTCGTATAGGGGCCGATCCCTTTCACTTTTTCAAGGTTTGCGCCGTTGGATGGGAGTTTCCCTTGGTGTTTTTCTAGGAGATATTTTGCGCCTTCATGGAGATTACGCGCCCTAGAATAATAGCCCAGCCCCTCCCACATTTTGATCACCTCCTCGACTTGAGCGTGTGCTAAGGCAGAAATGGTCGGAAAGCGTGCCATCCACCGGTTAAAATAGGGAATGACAACACTGACTTGGGTTTGCTGGAGCATGATTTCTGAAACCCAGACTTCATAGGGAGAGGGGTCATTTCTCCATGGTAAATGACGCCGCTGAGAAAAAAACCACTGTTTTAGCTCTTTTTGGCACAAAACTTGCACCACATATAATTACCTAAAGAGGCAGATTTTATGGATAAATGGGTTAATACGCACGAAAAATTGAAACGCATCTTACGAAAGGAGCTTGAGGTAAGACGCTTCCTTCTGGATTTGCTATGCCAAGAGGAAAAGACGCTTATAGCGCAGGATGAGATCTTGCTTAGAGAAATTACATCTATGAAAAGCACCTATCTTAAGGAAGTTAAGAGCATTTTTGATCGCCGAAGAAGTTTTACTAAAACTCTTTTAGAACTTGCGAAAGAACTCCTTCCTAAGGAAATAGACGAGGCTGATACTTTTCCGCTAGAAAAGATTAGTCTCATCGATGAAGAGGGTGGATGTGAAACTCTCCTTCTCTTCGAAAGCATTGCAACCCTCATTAAAAAGATCGAAGATCAAATCAATCTCAATCTTTCACTCAATCACTTGAATAAAATTGAAATCGCTCCCAAAACTTCGGGGACTAATAAAAGATTTTTAATGACACTTGAAGATTTCGAAGGAGAGTGATATCTCAAAAGGGATATGAAAAAGCCCAGATCTGTCGGATTAGTCTACGGTCCTGATTTACATCACTTGGATCATATTAGCGTTCTTTGCACTCTGCTGCAGATCCCCCTTGTTGTTACAGAAGAAAAATTGTATCATCTTGCGGAGAAATATTATCCTGAACTCATTGTATATCACTATAATACGGTCGAACTTCCCATAAAAATGATCGCAGAATATGAAATTATTTTTTCCTCTTTGCCACGCGATTTGATCTCTCAGATTTTTTTCGTCGCTGAAAATCTACAGAAAAAAAAGCTCCTCAGTGTGTGGACGCCTCATGGCAACTCAGATAAGGGATATTTAGCTGAATATATGGAAGGATTAAGTAAGGAAAAAATTGTCCTTGCTTATGGTGAGAAGATGTTGGATTTTCTGAAAGAAAAAGGGGTTTTTGACCTCCTTTATCGCGCACTTCCTATTGGAAATTATCGCAAGGTCTACTATGAGAAGAGAAAACCCTTTTATGATCAGATCATTGAAAAAGAGGTTGCCTCTCTTTTGGAAAGGGGAAAACCCACAATTTTCTATGCTCCTACATGGGAAGATAGTGAAAAATCGGGTTCTTTCTTTGAATTTTGCCCGACCTTAATCAAAAACCTTCCCGATGCGTATAATTTAATTGTCAAAGTCCATCCGAATATCCTTCTTCAAAAAGAAGCTCAGTATCGCGAGTTTACCGAGTCGCACACAGGGCGGAAAAACCTTCTATTTCTTGTCGATTTTCCACCTATCTATGCTCTGTTAGACTTTGTCGATATTTATATCGGAGACATGTCTTCGATTGGTTATGACTTTTTGACCTTTGATAAGCCAATGTATTTCATCAATCTGAATGGGAGAGCGGACAAGGGAACCTATCTTTTCCAAGCAGGAATCGAAATTGCACATAAAAATTTTGATAAAATTTATGAAATCATTGAAAAAACGCTCCCTACTGATCGGGATAACTTTTCAGCAATCCGCAGTGAAATTGATCGCTATGTCTTTAAGAATATGGACGCGGAGGAAAATCCCCGCCTGATGATTGAAGAAGTTTGCGAAACATTTTTAGATGAGGAACCCTTCTTTTGAGATGCGCTGCCATCTGCCAATCTTATAACTTTCAACACCTAGATCATCTTGCGCCTCTCTGTGAGCTGATGAAGATGCCTCTGATTACAGACGATGCCAAAACGGCAGAGCTCTCTAAGCTTTATTATCCTCAAATTCAAACGATTTATAAAGAACCACTTGAACTTTCTGTTTTTTACTTAGCTGAGCATTTTGATTTGCTTTTTGTGACTACAAAATCGATTGCAGTTCACCTCATGCCCGCGTTCGAACTCTTTGCAAACAAGAAGATGCGTTTTATCTATTGTCCACATGGCAACTCTGATAAGGGGCAGCGTAGTCACTCAATGACGCCCTATCAGTTTCAGGACATGACGCTCACATATGGCCCTCAAATGACTGATTTTATCAAAAGTCGCGGCGATGATCAGACATTAAATGCCATCATCCCCACTGGAAATTTACGTCTTAGCTTTTATGAAAGACACCGTAAGTTGTATGATGCACTGATTGAAAAGGAAATCTTCTCCCGCTTTAAAGAGAAACAGCAAACGCTGCTCTATGCACCGAGCTGGCAAGATGAGGAGGGGTCTTCTTCCTTTTTTGAGATGGCAGATCCTCTACTTTCGACGCTCCCGTCTTCCATGAATTTACTTATCAAACTTCATCCCCTTCTAAATGAGCATTCACCTGGTTTTTCTTCCCACCTTTTTGAAAAATTCAAACACTCTCCAAACATTCAAATCATCATCGATTTTCCTTTGATTTACCCTTTATTAAATCGATGTGATCTCTATCTGGGAGATTTTTCATCTGTTGGATATGACTTTTTGAGTTTTGATCGCCCCATGTTCTTTTTTAATCTCGATCGCAATACCAAAGGGTGTGATCTTCATCATTGTGGTGTAGAAATTTCTGAAAAGGATCCCTTTCACTCTATTGAGAAGCATTCAGGGGATGATTTTTCAAAAAACAGGCGGGAAATGTATCTTCATGCGTTTGGAAATGCGCCTGATTTTGATGGGATTCGAGAGGCGATAAAAAGGGCTTACATTACGACGGATCTAAGATGGGGGAAATGATGTTGACCATCTTCACATCATCGAGATTTCCAGCGACCAATTTAGCCTCGATTTCATAAGAAATCGCACCTTCTTTTAGAGGAGCAGCTTGTGTGACATAACCCACAACGAGATCTTCTGGAAAAATTCCGTCATAGCCGGTTGTTACAAGGAGATCCCCGACTTGAAGAAATGCTTTTTCTAATTCTTGAGCGGGCCCCTTTTCATCGGCATAATCGTAATTAAACCCCACCCCTTTCAATTTCTGGCCGCGGGAGCGCCATAAGGGTTGATTTGATCCATACAGTTCCCCTTTAGAAAGATATACCCCGTCTCTTTTAGCCCTCACAGAAAGGGGCAGGCTTGAGTCTGTAAGAAGCCTAACGCGACTTTTTTTATTTCCTACGTAATCGATCATTCCAATCAAAGCACTTCCAATTAAAACGGGGCTCTTTTCTTTGATGCCTTTGTTTTGGCCTGCATTGACCCAAACAACGCTACTCCAAGAGGCGGGTTCACGAAAAATGACATTTGCAAAGATCATCTCCTTTTCATGGAGGGCATCTTCACTACTTACCATCTCTTTTAATATTTCATTTTGAACTCTCAACCGATTATTTTCTAAAGATAGCGCATGCAGTTGCATCTCCCTTTCATCGGCTTTTTTTGAAAATAAATAGTGATTCAGAGGCGAGAACAAAGTGATCATTCCAGATCGGATTTTTTTCACTTTACTCAAAGGAAGTATTAGTAGAAATGCGATCAAAGCTCCTAAAATAAAATAGGAACGTGCATTTTTTTTCATCCTACCTCAATGATTGCATCGATAATGCATTGAATATTTTCGTCATTTATTCCAGTGAGATTGATCCTCCCACTATTCGGAACATAAATCGCAAATTCTGAGCGAAGACGTATTGATTGCTCTTTAGAAAGTCCACTTAAGAAAAAAAATCCCTTTTTTTCAGTAAGATGTTTGTACATTCCATCTCTGCCACGATCTAACATCGCTTTAGCAAATTTGTCGCGCGATCCGTTGATGCGCTGACGCATTCTTGAAAGCTCTTCTTCCCAAAGCTGTCTAAGATTAACATCTTGAAGGATTGTCGTGACAATACTTGCTCCATGTTTAGGTGGGTTCGAATAGCTTGCGCGAATGGTTTGTTTGACAACGCTTTCAAGTGCTGAGGCTTCTTTTTCGCTCTTTGTCAGAATGATGAGATTACCAACACGCTCCCCATAGAGGCCAAAATTTTTCGAGTACGAATTTGTGATAAACATTTCATGGCCAGCATCTGCAAACAGGCGCATGCTATAAGCGTCCTCATCGAGGCCATCTGATAAGCCTTGGTATGCGGTATCAAAAAGTGGGGTGATCCCTCGCTTCATAAATAAATTTGAAAGCTCTTGCCACTGCTCTTTTGTCGGATCGCAGCCTGTTGGATTGTGGCTTGATGCATGCATTAAAACCAGGGACTTTTCTGGGATTGTCTTGAAAAACTCAAATGTTTTTTCAAAATCTAGCCGATTTTCTTTGTGATCAAAATAGGGATAGAGTTCAACTTCATGCCCACTGCGCCTAAAGATAGCTTTGTGGTTTGCCCAGGTTGGATCGGGCATATAAACTTTTTTGAAACCGATTTGTGCAAGGATTTCACTTCCACATCTTAAAGCGCCTGTCCCCCCAACAGTTTGGCCGATAACGGTGCGGTTTCTCTCTTTTTCAAAAAAAGCCTCACCCAAGACAAGCTTCAGACTTACATCGAGAAAAGCTTTTTCACCGAGCATGGGTAGATAAGTTTTTTGCTTTTCATTTTCAAAAATGAGCCCTTCTGCAGCTTTAACGCTTTCCATGATCAGACACTTCAGTGTTTCAGAATGATAGACTCCCACACTTAAATCAATTTTTGATTCTCTACTGTCAGCTCTATAGGCGGCGACAATGCCAAAAATGGGATCGGGTGGAACGGGGGTGATTTGATCAAAAAGACTCATTATTCTCCTTACTTTTTATTAAATAATATCCCATTTCTATATTGATGACAATTTCCTAGAAACAAAAACAAAAATGGCATAAAATCACTCCTCAATTGCGGGGTGTTAGCTCAGTTGGTAGAGCGCAACAATGGCATTGTTGAGGTCAACGGTTCGATCCCGTTACACTCCATTTTTTGCATAGAAAGCCGCTCCAAGCAGAGCGGTTTTTTCATTGAGTACGACCCTAACGGGAATCTGAGAAACAAATTCTTGAAAACGCCCTTTTGAAAGGTACGCCTTCATAAAACTTCCATTTTTGATTACATCGAGAATTTTTGGGGCAATTCCTCCGCCGAGGTAAACTCCTCCAAATGCCATAAATTTAAGAGCCATATTTCCCGCCGCTGCACCATAAATGGATGAAAACAACTCGAGCGTACGCACGCACGCAGCAGATTCTTTTTTCAATCCTTTATCAGAAATAACAATGGGCGCCTGCTTTTCATCTTCATATGTAATATCGGCTTTTTCTTTTCCCGTTTCCGTCAAAAAACTGTAGAGATTGTAGAGAGCTGGACCTGAAAGGACCCGCTCATAGGAAACATGTTCGTATTTTTTGCGCAAAAAATTTAAGAGTTCAATTTCAAGATCATTGCGCGGAGCAAATTCACAATGTCCCCCTTCACATGCAAAAGGGTGGTGATCTTTTCCATCAAAATAGAGCCCAGCTTCTCCCAAGCCTGTTCCTGCTGAAATTAATGCTTTGTTTCCTTTGGAACTTTGATCCCCTTGATTGAGCACATAAAAATCATTTTTGGGAAGGGTTTTTAACCCGTAGGCATTTGCTTCAAGATCGTTGATTAGGGAAATGGATTCAATTTTCAAAATTTTGCGAAGTTCAGCAGCATCGATTACCCATGGAAGATTGGTTGCAATACACTTTTCATTTTTTATGGGACCTGCAATCCCAAAACATGCGCGTTTAATCGAATGATTGTCATCAGAAATAAATTCTAACGCAATCGTTTCCAAATTTTCGTAATCCTTACTTGGAAACTTTTTTTCTCTAATAAGATGCACAGTCTCACCTTTTACTTCAAAAAGGGTAAGGTGTGTTTTTGTTCCCCCAATATCTCCAGCTAAAAACATATTCTCTCGTTGTAAAGCGGTTTTACTTTACTCATGTAATATGATATTATCCCGCTTATGTCAATTTAACAAGGTGCGAACATGTCCAACTCTAATTTTTCTGATAAAAAAAAGGCGCTTGATCTCGCTGTTTCTCATATTGAAAAGCAATTCGGTGAAGGGTCAATCATGACACTCGGCAAACATTTCGCTTCACATGCAGTTAGTGTCATTAAAACCGGCGCTATTTCTCTTGATGTCGCTCTTGGTATTGGTGGGGTTCCGCGCGGTAGGGTTGTTGAAATTTATGGGCCTGAGTCTTCTGGAAAATCTACGCTTGCCACGCACATTGTTGCAAACTGTCAGAAGGGTGGAGGGATTGCAGCGTATATCGATGCAGAACACGCTCTTGATCCTGCTTACGCTGCAAAAATTGGTGTTAATTTAAATGATCTGATGATTTCTCAACCTGATTGTGGTGAAGATGCGCTCAATATTGCAGAAATGCTTGCGCGCTCTAATGCTGTTGATGTGATCGTTATCGACTCCGTTGCAGCTCTCGTTCCAAGATCAGAGCTCGAAGGTGAGATTGGAGATAGTTTTATTGGACTTCAAGCGCGTATGATGTCACAAGCTCTTCGCAAACTTTCAGCTACGCTTTCTAAAAGCAATACATGTGCGATTTTCATCAACCAAATTCGAGAAAAAGTGGGCGTGATGTTTGGAAATCCTGAAACGACATCAGGTGGACGTGCGCTGAAGTTTTATGCTTCAATTCGATTGGATATTCGTCGCATGACAAGTCTTAAAGGCTCTGACAATAAAGAGATTGGAAATCGAGTTAAGGTAAAAGTTGTGAAAAACAAGATGGCGCCACCTTTTCGCATCGCAGAATTCGACATCATGTTCAATGAAGGAATCTCTAGAGTTGGTTCTCTCATCGATATGGGTGTCGAAATGGGAATTGTTGAAAAGAAAGGCTCTTGGTTCAGTTATAACAGCCATAGACTTGGTCAAGGTAAAGAGCAGACAAGAGAAGAGCTTAAATCAAAAACAAATCTAGCAAAAGAAATTGAGGAAACCATCCTAAAAAAGATGCTAGAAACAGCAGAACCTACTGAAGCACTGGATAAAGTTTTAGTAGAGAAATAAGCTCGTCAAACGGGGGCGTTTTAAGATCCAGAGATTCTAATAAGCATTCAAATGATGCTAACTCTTCTTGAAACGCTTCCAAAGCTTCCTCTTTTCCCAAAAGGCGTGCATAATTCATCTCATTATCTTCATCATAATCTAAAAGATCATCTGCGATTTGAAATGCCATTCCAAAGTGATAGGCACATTTTTTCACTTTTTCAAGTCGTGAAATATCCCCGCCTCCAAAAAGCCATCCAAAAACAAAACTCACCTCGAAAAGCGTCACAGTTTTTAAATAGATCAGCTCGCGCATTTCTTCTTCATCTTTCCTTTCAGGATTCAGATCGAGATACTGCCCTCCAGTTGCTCCAGAAATACCCGCACAGCGCGCCGCACAACTTAAGGCAAGGTTGCACACCACCCCATCCTCGCTAGCGCGTGAGATGCGCTCGAATGCAGCTGTGATCAATCCATAACTTGCGAGTAGTGCTGTCGGTTCATCAAATGCTTTGTGCAAAGAAGGAACCTCCCGCCTAAGATCATCGTTGTCCATACATGGAAGGTCGTCTGCTATAAGTGATGCTGTATGGAAAAGCTCCACAGAAAGCGCTGCCTGCATCACATCCTTATCTTTCGCAATCATCATCACTAAAATCGGACGTAATCTTTTTCCGCCATTTAACAAAGCGTATTCGCAGGCATCCCTCAAATCTGATGGCATCCCTAGAGATGAGATTTCTTCGCGAAGGAACGTTTCGAATTTTGTTTTATATTCTTTAAGTTTCATATACCCCATGTAAAACAACTCCTGGTGGAAAACATCTTCCGCTATGAATCACGCAGCCTGGATTTGTCACGCTATTGCATCCAAGTTGCACCCCATCTCCAAGAATCGCTCCCAATTTTATAAGACCTGTATTTATCCCTTTAATTTTCACTTCTTTTCCATCTAAACGATAATTTGCAAGTTTGACACCTGCTCCAAGGTTCACATCCTTTCCTAAAATGGAATCTCCAACATAATTAAAATGGGGAGCTTTCGCGCCACCTAAGAAAATAGAATTTTTCACCTCAGAAGCGTGTCCGATAACGCATCCATCTCCAATCAACGTATAAGGTCTGATGTAAGCTCCATGTCGAATTTCACAATTTTTACCAATAACACAGGGTCCCTCTATGCTGACACCTTTTCCGATACACGTTCCCTCACCAATTAAAATCCGCTCCGGACCCAATGTTAGCTGATCCATATACGCTTTCAATTCAAGGAGGGGCTGCCATAACGCACCCTCTTTAAAGAGCTTACCATGATCAAAAGTAGAAAGATCAAAAAAATTAGAGCAACACTTCATGGGTAAAAATCTCAATTAGCTTTTCTTCTGAAAAGAGTTTCGCTTCATCTGACTCCAAAAATCTTTGAATTGCCTCGATATACCCCTGATGCTCCCACTCTTCCATGTTTTTTAGTCTCTCATAGAGGAGTTCATACGTAGGATAATTTCTCTTATCAATAAAGCACTCTTCAGGGATGTAAGTCTCTATGTTTGAGGCCCCCCAATAAACGGGAACACATCCAGCTCGAAAGCTATCAAAAATTTTCTCGGTAATGTAGCCTTCGATTTCTGTAATATTTTCATAACAGATCGAAAAGCGATATTCCTTCATTGCCTCAATTTTATCCTCAAGGCCCCCTTTGTAGGAAGGAAATTTCTTTTCATCCCATCCATAACCATAAAGTGAAAACCCTCTTTCTCCTATTTTTTCAAAAAAGCGGACTGTTTCTACCCGTTTCGAATAGAGTTCGTTTGGATGGTTGGAGGTTTTATTTGCATTGACTAAACAGCACAATCTCTTCTTTTTAAAGGGGATAGGGTTTTCTTCCATCACCTTAAGCTCTGGGTAATAAAATTTATAAAAATTCTTTCGCTTAACAAGCTTGTCATCCCAGGTGAAGACTCTCCCAAAACAACTTAGAGTTTCCTCCTCATACATTTTAGGCAATACAGAGGGGGGTTCCCATAGAAATAGTGTAAGATTTTCTTTTGGAAAGTCTTTGATCAGTTGATATTCAAAAGGAGTAACCAAATTAAAAAAAATAAGTTGCCTTTCTGTGTCATTATTTTTTACCAAAGTACATAGCTCATGAGGATTCATTTTTTTTAGAATAATCCCCCTTTCTTCAACATTGTTTTTCACATGCTGATAAAGTGAGGATAGGCTTTCAGTTGATACGAGATCATAGACACGAGCCCAAAGGGAAAAGGGGAGTAATCCCCACATAAGATAAGAAATATATTTCATATATATATAATACTCTTCTTCTTCATTTACTGTGGAAGTGTTGATAAACACCTATTTTTCATAGAGAAAAAACATTGTTCATAGCTTGATGATGGGGTGTTCATAAAAGGGACTTTATCATCAACATTGACTTTTGATCAAAACTTTCAACAAGATATCGACAGACTTATGAACAACCATTTAAAAGAATCTGGGTGAGAGGATTCGAACCTCCGACCCCTAGCACCCCATGCTAGTGCGCTAGCCAAGCTGCGCCACACCCAGATAGTTATTTAAAGTTGTGTGATTCCTTCAAATTGGAAATCAGCGGCTTGGAATTCTTTCAGTCCAATCTTTGCGCATTCTTCGACAATGCTTTCCATCGTATCACCAGAATGCAGCTCAGCTGCAGCAAGATCTACTGAGATCGTCGCAGAAAAAAGGACTCCTTTTCGAACTCCTTTTACTTTGAAATTGGCGTAGATACTTTCTTTTTTTTTAGAAATGTTTTTAAATCGTATGAGATTGTTTTCAGCTAGATTCTGCATTGGTATTTCCTGTGGGATTCAAATGACAGAAATCGTATGATTTTTGGGGGTAAATGTCAAACCCGGGTGTTAAAACCTGGGTTGTGTGGTATAAATATTCCATCTAAAAAGTCTTTTTCACCAGGCTTTCCTACCGAAATTTTGCCTACTTTATCAAGCATGTCGAAAATTTCGGTAGAAAAGCCTGATAAAAAATACAATTTTATCTGAAACATCTCTACCACACAACCCGGGTTTAAAATGACACTGATAATTGAAAAAAGTTGGCAAAAGGTTTTAAAAGATGAAATTTCAAAACCTTATATCCAAGAACTGACAAAGTTCTTAACTGATGAAAAGAAGCAAGGTCAGGGGGTGTTTCCCCCTGAACATTTGATATTTAACGCCTTTTTAAAAACGCCATATGAGAAGGTCAAGGTTGTGATCATGGGACAGGACCCCTATCACAATGTTGGACAGGCTCACGGTCTCTGCTTTAGCGTAGCTAAGGGGGTGCGTACCCCTCCCTCTCTTCAGAATATCTATAAGGAACTCAAAGCTGATCTCGGAATTAATCCTCCAAATCATGGTTGTTTGGAAAAATGGTCTGATCAAGGAATTTTACTCCTTAATGCCACCTTGACTGTGAGAGCTCACAGCCCAAAATCACATTATGGAAAAGGATGGGAGCAATTTACAGATCAGATCATCGAAAAGCTCTGTGAAAGGGAGGACCCTATTGTCTTTATCCTCTGGGGAAGATCCGCTAAAGAAAAATGTTCCCGAATTCTTGATCAAAAAAAGCATCGTCATGCTGTATTAAGCGGGGCACATCCCTCCCCTTTTTCAGCCCACCTGTTTTTTGGTTGTCGCCATTTTTCCAAGACAAATGAGTTCTTGAAAAAATGGGGTAAAACACCTATTGATTGGAGTTTAGATCAAAT
Organism: Chlamydiota bacterium; assembly: GCA_021772315.1. Lineage (GTDB taxonomy): Bacteria > Chlamydiota > Chlamydiia > Chlamydiales > Simkaniaceae > JAJFMF01. The sequence goes on along the minus strand of JAJFMF010000008.1, from coordinate 493,014 downwards.
GTAGATGGGTCATGGAACAATTAGAAGGTAGAAAAAGAAGAACGTCCTTGATTTCGCTTTTTCTCACCTTCGGCGTCGATAATTTAGGCGCAACCATTGTCTACCCTATTTTTGCCCCTCTTTTTCTCAACCCAAGTCAGGGACTTTTTCATGGGGATACTTCGTTAGCTTTTAAAACGGCCATGCTTGGAATTTTTCTGGGCGCATTCCCCCTATCGCAATTCTTTTTCAATCCGATCGTTGGGGACTATGCTGACCGTAGTGGGCGGAGAAAAGCTCTTCTTTTTACGAGTTTTACGATTATGGTCGGGTATTTTTTGTGCGCCGTAAGTATTGATTTTTTATGGCTGGTTCCCTTGTTTGCGGCACGCTTTATTATGGGAATTGGAGCTGCAAATATTTCAGTGTGTCTTTCTGGACTTGCCGATTTAAGTCAAACGCCTCAGGATAAAACCCGTTATTTTGCGTATGGTTCCGCCCTTGCTGGGGTTACCTTTATCTTTGGACCGTTCATTGGAGGAAGGCTTTCTGATTCAACAGTTAACTCTTTCTTTGACCCTGCTCTTCCCATGTGGATTGGAGGGTATTTTTCTGCGTTTAATTTCCTATTTATCTATTTCGGATTTAAAGAAACCTTATCAGAAAAACTATTGACCCCTTTTGATTTGTTTCAAGGCTTCAAAAATCTTCAATTTGCATTTCAAACAAAGAGGATACAAAAACTTTATGGAATCTATTTTCTTTTTTTCTTTGCCTGGAATATCATCTTTCTCTTTATTCCAGCCTATTTTGTACAGAACTTCCACATTACAAACTCAACAATTGGTGATCTTTGTGCCTTAATGGGGATATGTTGGATTTTTGGAACAGGTGTGGTTAATAAGATTCTTTCCTACTTTGTAAGGCCTAAAATCACCCTTCTTTTTGCTTTTTTTCTAATCACCGCTACGCTGCTCATGATAGATATTCCACATAAAATTTTATGGGCGGTTGTGGCTGTTGGGGTATCAACAGTTTTTGCAGGAATAATTTGGCCTTTATGCACAAGTGCCATATCAAATGCTGCAGATGAGACGATTCAAGGCAAGGTGATGGGAGTGAGTCAATCGATTCTTTCTTTTACAATGCTTTTAGCAGCTGTTGTGGGGGGGCTGTTTATGCATGCTCATTCGGCAATTCCTTTCATTTTTGCAGCGGGTGCCACGTTCCTTGGCGGTCTTCTCTTGCTTGTAACACGTGTTACATGAGATATTTATCTAATGGACGAAGAATTTATCTCACTAATTGATAAAGCCCTTGAAGGCGTTTCACTTAAAAAACTTGAAGAGGCCTTTCAAAAGCTCAGGGCGCGTTATAGAAATCACGCGCTATCAAAATACATCACAGAAAATGAGATGCGCCTAGCCTATTTGCTCTACCGCGTGCCGGCAACTTCAGGTGTCATTGCACGTGTATTAAAAGAGCTTCCCGAAAAGGCTTATGATTCTCTACTTGATCTTGGTTCAGGAAGTGGAAGCTCCCTCTGGGCTCTTAAAAATACGCTTTTAGATCTTAATAAGATCTCCCTGATGGACCAGGACCTCGACCTAATAAACCTTGGTAAAACCTACTCGCCCGAGCAATTTAAAAGCAAATCTGAATGGATTCTTGCAGACCTTCTCACCTCACAACCCTATCCTATCCATTCTCTTGTCTTGTTGTCTTACGTTCTTACTGAAGTTGAAGATAAGGAGGAGTTGCTAGAGAAGGTTTCCAGCTCATTTGAAGAGTTTTTAATTATAATTGAACCCGGAACACCAGTGGGTTACCAAAACATCTTAAAAGCGCGTAATTTTCTTCTTAAAAAGGGGTTCTATATCGTTGCCCCATGCCCTCATGCCAACGCTTGTCCTCTAACGAAAGGCGACTGGTGCCATTTTTCTCAAAGAATTTCTAGAACTTCGATGCACCGTCATATTAAGCAGGGAAAACTAGGATACGAGGATGAAAAATATTCTTATCTAATTGTTTCAAAAAAACCTTATCAAACACATGGTGAGCGTATTCTACGACATCTAGATAAGCATAAAGGGCATGTTCAAATAAAGCTTTGTACAAGTGACGGTGTCAAAGAAAAAATTGTTTCAAAAAAAGATAAAGAGCATTACAAGAAAACTAAAAAACTAAGTTGGGGTGATTTGTACTTTATGTTATAATCAACATTAATTATGTATTACAATAGCTTTTTAGTATTCTTAAGTCAGCTTTCTTATCAAAAAGAAGCTCATGTTATTATAAATGGTATAGAAATTTTTATATGCGCAAAACCAGAATCAAAATCCTGGATTGTGTCGTCTAAAATTTTTAATGGGTATGGTGTGCTTCCACGGGAAATCCAAGAAAGCCTTACGTCTATTCATCAATTAAAGCTGCAGTCGCACGAAGTTTATCTTAAAGCGGATAAAGAAGCAGGCTCAGTTTACCTCAACCAAGAAGTCAAATCTCTGACTTCATATATTAGCTACAAACGGATTATCGAAGATTACATCGATCTTCTCACCATCTGGCGCGGTGTTCTTGTTGAAACTCCGGTCTAAAGTGGAAAAATCAACATTTTTCCGATCATTCCAAGTAGAAATCCCGCAACAGCACCAAGAGCAGGAGCCCAGTGATGTTTTAACTTTGCTTGGGGAGCAATGTCCTGGAAGATTAGATAGAGAATGCCTCCTGATGCAAACAACATAATTCCAGAGATAATAGAAGGTGATCTTGATAAGAAAAAATAGCCCGACAAACCAGCAATCGGTCCTAAAAAAGACATTGCTAGAAAAGCACAAACGATCGTCCATCTCTTATATTGAGTGGTATTGCGTAATTCACGATAAGCGTTGAACCCCTCTGGGATATTCTGAAGCACGATTAAAAAACCCAGTAACATAGCATAACGTTTATCTAACAAATAGAGAGCTCCTAGAGCAACCACTTCTGGAATAAAATCAAGAAGCATCGCTATCAGTTGAGAAATCTTCTTTTTCATAAGAGTTAATATGATGTTCATTCCCATAAAAAAAAGACCGCCCAATCCGAATACTAAGGCTACAAAGAAAAGAGGTAAGTTCTGCATTCCTTCAGGAATAAGTACTAGTGCAACGGCAGAAATAAGGATTCCACCGCCGAAAGCAATTACTGTATGACGAAGTTCATTTTCGAGCCAATCGTTACGAATATGTTCAATGGAAGCAAGAACAGCTCCAATGACCATTGCAAGACCAGCGACGAAAGTTAAGACAAAAATCTCTATCCAATCACTCAAAAGAACCCTACAAGATCTTAAAGCCTTATCTTATGAATATGATGAGACTGATTGAAGCTATAAACCCGGGTTATAAGTTAATCAGCCTCTCCATGTAAATTCGAGGTGGCTTATAATAATTAAGCTGACTCTTTATAAGCTTTAGGGCGGTAGACTAGTCCTAACACAACACCATATGCAAGGTGATTGACTAGGCTAATGAACCATCCACCACCGTCTTGTGCTGGAGTGCATTGGCTATATGGATCGCATTCGCTTCCACCGTAGCTATAACTTGAATCCTGCGCATTTTGTTTGTCCAAATCACGATCTGTGGTGAAAATACCTTTGATTGTCATGATAAAAACACCCATTAGGAAGAGTGAAAGCACAAATGGAAGTATTGAAAAGATACCGCCTGATAAAAATCCAGGAAGTCTTTTCATCATTGGTTCGAAAATAAAACCATAGACACAAGCCCAGAAGATTCCAATAATGAAATGAACGATGCCACCAATGACATAAGCTCCTCCTCCCTCAAAACCTGCAATTGATCCAATTGCGAGCATAATATTTGTACCTAAAAAGTACATGACAATTGTCATTGCAATCGTAGCAACGATCCCTGCAAAAATTGCAGACCCAAAATTAAAGCGTCCCATATAATAATATCCTTGTAGAAACTTAGTTACTTACTTACTAATATTAGAATTTATTTTATTTGGAAAGGATTACCATGTTTGAGGGATGTTTTATTGCAGTTGTCACACCATTTGATGTGGATGGAAATGTTGATAAGAAAGCGCTTTTTGATCTTGTTGAGTGGCAAGTTTCTGAAGGGGTTGATGGGATTGTTTGCGCTGGAACGACAGGAGAGGGCACTTCACTAAGTGAATTAGAATCGTGTGATGTTTTAGAGGTTACTCTTGATGCTGTTAAAGGCAAGGTTCCTGTCGTGATGACCACCGGGACGAATTGCACGCGTAAAAGTATTTGGAAAACAGAAAAGGCGCTTAAAATGGGTGCGCAAGGCGCCCTCGTTATCGTTCCATATTACAATCATCCTACAATCAGAGGATGCATTGAGCACTACAAAGCGGTTTCTCAAGTTGGTTTGCCGATCATTGTTTATCACCATCCGGGAAGGACGGGAATCACTTTAAACAGTGAAACCCTGTTGGAAATTGCTGGTTTTCCGAATGTAAAAGCCATTAAAGATTGCTCTGGAAACATAAAGCTAGTTAAGGAAATCGGAAGGCATGTTCCCGTTTTATCTGGAGATGATGGGTGCGTATTTGAACAGTTGATGGAAGGAGCTGCAGGAACTATTAGTGTGATTGGAAATATTTTGCCGAAGCAGTGGAGTGAAATGATTTGGAAAAAAGATAAGAACGTATTTCAAAAATATGAAAAGTTGATCGATGCACTAATGTTGGAAGTGAATCCGCAAGGAATAAAATACGCTTTAAATTTAATGGAAAAGTGTGAAGGAACACTTCGTCTTCCACTTGTTGAAGTGGAGGAAATGACGAAAAACGCAATTAAAGGGGCTATGGTCGATTGTTCGTGTTTAGATGAGGAATTAGTCTAGAGCCCTTCTGATAGCGCTTCAGATTTCAATTATGGGGATCGAATATCCGGGAAGAAGGTGTTTTTGTAGGATCGGCTCAACTTCTAATTTTAAAAATTCGATCACTTGCTCTTTTGAACGACCCGAAAAATTTTCTTTTGAAAGAAATTTTTCAATGTCAGCTTTGGGAATATCTTTTTCTAAAAGTTGAATAAGTTCTTCTCCACTTGTTGCACTTTTCGCACTTTGACGTAATTTTTCATGCACTTCTTGCCGATCACCGCCGTCTTTTGCAGCAGATATAAGTAGATTTTCAAGGGCGAGAAAAGGGAGCTTTTCTTTAAGATTTTTTTCGATGATGTTTTTATGAATCTTAAGTTTCGGTGTGATATTTAAGAGGAGATTTAATAGGGAATCAGCGGTGAGAAAGGCTCCAGGGAGTGTTAAACGACGGTTTGCAGAATCATCGAGCGTTCTTTCGAGCCACTGTGTTGATGCTGTATACGCTGTATTTTCCCAAAGACTAATAAGGTAACGTGCAAGAGAGCAGATACGTTCTGATCTGATGGGGTTTTGCTTGTGAGGCATAGCTGAGGAGCCGATTTGATTTTCGTCAAATGCTTCCGTTACTTCTCCAAAATTTGCGAGTAGGCGGAGATCTGTTGCAAATTTATGCGCGCTGACGGCTAAACCTGAAAGGGTGGAGAGAATACGCATGTCCATTTTTCTTGGATATGTTTGTGATGCGACTTTAAATGAGCGATCAAACCCCATTTTTTCTGTAACAAGTGTATCAAGCCTTCGTACTTTTTCGTGATCCTGATCAAAAAGTGTTAGAAAAGCGGCTTGCGTGCCTGTAGCTCCTTTGACTCCAAGGAAAGGAAAATCATCAAGGAGATGAAGCAACTCCTTAAAATCTGCGAGAAAGTCTTGCAAGTAGAGTGAAAAGCGTTTTCCAACGGTAGTTGGTTGGGCAATTTGAAGGTGGGTATACGCTAAGCAAGATGTATCGGCATAATTAAGGGCAATATGATTGAGCTGAGATAAAAAAATGGAGAGTTTTTCTCTAATAAGAATAAGCCCTTCTTTCATCTGGATAAGATCGGTATTATCCATCACAAAGGAAGATGTCGCACCTAAATGGATGATACCTTTAGCGAGAGGGCATTGATCACCATAGGCATGGATATGAGCCATCACTTCATGCTTAAATTCTCGTTCGTATGTTTTTACATTTGCAAAATCGATGGTATCGACATTGGCTTCCATTTCGCGGATTTGCTCGGGAGTGATTTCCACGCCTAGCTCTCTTTCTGCATTGGCAAGGGCTACCCAAAGTCGTCTCCATGTCATGTATTTGAACTTTGGAGAGAAGATCAGACTCATTTGTGGGCTTGCATAACGACTTGTTAGTGGCGAGACATATGTTTCCATTATAAAACCCGGGTTTAAATCATGCCCTTGAGCTCTTTGATGAGATGATTTAGCTCTTTTTTTTGTGAATTTGTGGGATGAAAATCCCCTTCTTCTGCTTCTTCGATCAGTTCTCTAAGGTGTGTAATAAGACGTTTTGCTAGGTTTTGTTTCCTTTTATCCTTTCTTGCAAGAGGGAATTCTTTTCGAATCAAGGCGAGAAGTTCTTTTTTTGTTTGCCCTTGATAATTTGCAACGATAGCTTCTTTTTGCTCTTGGGCACCTTCGCGGCTAGATAATGTGTAAACTACTTGGCGAGGCATGTCATCCATCTGTTTTTGAAGCTCTACATTTAGGGATTGATAGAACTCATAATATTGGAGGAAGTTATAAGGGGTTTGGCGGTTTCCGTAGGTTGAAATCAGCCATGCTGTAAAGGCTCCGTCCCGATATTTTTTTAAGATATTTTGAGCCTGTTTAATTCTTTCGCCATGCAGGATGATGGCTTGGTTATTAATCGCCTTCACTTCTGATGTAATCGTTGTCAAGAAATCAAGATCAGGAGCTATATCTGTGTTTTGGTCATTGTAATTTGTGAGGATTTGGGTGAGTTTTTCTTTTTCTTGAGTGGATATGGGAGAGATTTTAAATACCCCGGAAAAGCTGGAGAGATTTCCTGAGGCGGAGCGTTCTGCAAGCATGTTCATCTTGGTCGGTTTATCGACTGAGATCTTGAGCCTTTCGGAGAGGATGGAGCTACTATCTTTAGACATGTAAAGCCGTTTTACATCCCATGCGTGTTAAAAGTTCTTCTGTTAAATTCCCATAATCTTCAGCTGCTCTCGACTTAGGAAATGCCGTGAAAATCGGCTTGCCATGGATCGAGGATTCTGAAACTGCTATATCTCTTCGGATTCTAGTGTTTAATATTTTTCCAGGAAAGGTGTTTTCGACAACTTCTAAAAATGCATCGTTATTTTTTCCCCGTTTATTCCAAAAAGAAAGGGCGACGCCGAGCACTTCGAAGGGGTGTCTTTTGGAAATGTAATGCATGAAATAGGAGAGGCGCTGGAGCCCTTTAATGCTGTAAAACTCGGGGGTAGCGCAGACGAGGGAGTAGTCTGATGCAATGAATGCTGATTCTGTCAGCCAACAAAGTGAAGGTGGGGTATCGATTAAGATGAAATCATACTCAAGTGGTTTTAAGTATTCATTAAGTCTCTCGTGAGAATAGCGATCAGATGCCAAGACGCCTGTAACTTCAACTCTTTCAAGCCAGGTGTCTGCGGCAATGAGATCGAGATTTGGAATGTCTGTTTTTAGGATCACTTGGTCGACTGTTTTATTCTTTTGGAGCACAGCTGCCATACTTTCGTGGTTATCGGGATCAAATCCGAGTCCGGCAGTAAGGTTTGCTTGTGCGTCAAAATCGATCATAAGGACCTTTTTATCGTGCAAAAGAGAAAGAGCTGATCCAAGGTTAAGTGAGATGGAAGTTTTTCCTGTACCCCCTTTAAAACTGCTTACCGCGATGACTTTTTTTTCCACTGATTACTCCTTTGCAAAACTAGATGTGAGTGAGCGACTATCTCTTTCCTCAAGGATCTTTGTCAAAAACATCGCAAGGTCGACTTCACCATGAACGACATTATCACGAGTTCGAAGTGAAATAGTTTTTTTCTCTAACTCTTGATCTCCAACGGTTAACATGTAGTTGGTTTGTTGGAGTTGCGCATTGCGTACTTTTTTGCTTACCGACTCGTTTGTATCATCAACATCGCATAAAAATCCAGTCTCTTTCAAGGCATTCGCAATGGTGTGGGCGTATTCATGGTGCCTGTCAGCAACGGGAATAATGCGCACTTGCTGCGGGGAAAGCCATAGAGGGAACTTTCCTGCAAAGTGTTCAATGATAATTGCGAAAAAGCGTTCAACGGATCCGTAGAGGGCGCGGTGTATCATAACGGGACGCTGCATAGAACCATCACTTTCGGTGTATTCTAAATCAAATCTCTCGGGAAGGGACATGTCGAGCTGAATGGTCCCGCATTGCCAGTTCCTTCCGAGGGCATCGGTGATGTGAAGGTCGATTTTCGGTCCATAAAAGGCGCCATCCCCTTCATTGATGCGAAAGGGTTTCCCCCAAGCTTTGAGGGCTTCATGAAGTCCGTTTGTTGCATTTTCCCATTCCTCATCTGTTCCGATGCTTTTTTCAGGACGTGTGGATAGTTCAGTGCGATAGGTTAGCCCATAAGGAGCGTAGAGTTCATCGGTCAATTTAAAAACACGTAGGATCTCATCTTTAATTTGGGATGGGGTCATGAAAATATGGGCATCATCTTGGTGAAAACTACGCACCCGTAGAAGGCCGTTGATCGCGCCAGATGGTTCATAGCGGTGTACGTGTCCAATTTCTGCAATTCTCAGAGGGAATTCGCGATAACTGTGACTTTTTTTTGCATAATAAATCATGCAACCGGGGCAATTCATCGGTTTGATGGCGAAATCTTTGTTTTCAATTTGAGAGGTGAACATGTTTTCCCGATAGTGTTCCCAGTGTCCCGATTTCACCCATAGCTCGCGACTCATCATTTGAGGGGTTTGAATTTCTAAATATCCGGCTTTTTGGTGGATTTCGCGCCAGAAGGCGAGAATGTTGTTCCACATGATGGTGCCATTGTGATGTATAAAAGGCATGCCGGGAGCGTCTTCATGAAAGGAGAAGAGGTCGAGTTTTTGTCCTATGATTCGGTGGTCCCGTTTTTTTGCTTCTTCAAGGAGTGTGACATAGCTTTTGAGCTGTTTTCTATCGGGAAAAGAGATTCCATAAATGCGTGTTAGCATTTCCCGGTCTGAATCCCCTCGCCAATAGGCGCCAGAGGTTTTCATCAGCTTAAAAGCTTTGATTTTGCTAAGTGATGAAAGATGCGGGCCGCGGCAAAGATCGAAAAACTCCCCTTGACGATACGCGGTGATTGGAGCACTTGCATCAAATTCTTTGATCAGCTCGCACTTGTATGGATTAGAAGCAAATTCTTTTAGAGCCTCTTCTTTTCCTTTGAATGTGGTCTTCTCAGGCTTCAGATTTTCGGATAGGACTTTTTGAATCTCTTTTTCGATTTTTTTAAAATCGTCTACTGAGATGGAGAGGTTGGCAAAATCATAGTAGAATCCATTTTCAATTGGCGGGCCAATGGTTGGTTCTGCATCTGGATAGAGACGTAAAACAGCTTGTGCAAGCACATGTGCGGATGAATGCCAAAAAATTTCTTTCCCTTCTGGGTCTTCAAAATTCCAAAAAGAGACTTCATCTCCTTCTTTTAGGGGGTGTGAAGTGTCACATGTCGTTCCATTTATGACAATGGCGAGAGCCTGGCTTGGGTCGCGTAGATTGAGTTTATCGGCGAGATTATATCCCTTGCTACCCTCTGGCAGTTCAATTTTAGAATCTTGATATTGCACAAACATATTATTTCCCTTTTTATGTTATTATTGTACTTAAGAGGAGGAAAAAGTGGAACTTCAAAACGCAAAAAGCATTCAAAATCTAAAAAGAGCACGTGATATTGCAAAACGGTTGCTCGATGGGGAAAAGGTTGAAGAAAAAGATCCCTTTATCTCAAAAATTTTAGATTTTTTAAAAAAAGATCCTATTGCCCTGCGTCGCATCAAAAATTTACGTCCACCTGTAAGAAATAAATATATCGAGAGGTTGATTCTCTATTCTATTGATAAAAAAGAGAGTGACAAGATGGGCGCATTTGAGATTCAGCACGCTGTTTTATCTGCGCTTTTCATGCCGCTTCGGCAAAATGTGGGTTCGTGTTTTGCTACAGCGCCGGCTATTCTCATTCAAGCTGAGCAACCCGAACGGCTTTTGGATGACCTCATTGAGATCATCGAGACAGGAATGCTCAAACGCACCTTTGCAGGGATAGAAAATTCAACCCCTGTGTCTCCCAGTTGGAGTGTCGGGTCAAAAGAGAATGTTAAAATAGATCACGCACTTTTAAAAGCTTGGGAATTTACACTCGCTTCGTTTTCCGATTATCATACCGAATTTTACAAATGGAATCTCTACACGTCGTTGGGGCTGGATACAAAAGAAAAAAAAGGGATCGGAGCGCTCCTATTTCAAGAAATTCAAAAAAAACTCGATGAGTGTAATGACAAATTGGGAAAATTGCATGGTGAATATGAAGAAGCGTATCACCAAACAATGAGCGCTCAGGCACTTCTATCTCGGGCTACGACATATGATGATGCTAGGCGCAGGAAGGCAGAACTGAATACAAATGCGGCGCACATGGACGCGATGCAGCGTATGCGTGATGATGCTCAAGGTGCTTCTAGAAATTATGCCGAGTTTTTAAACTTTTTAATTAAAAGTTATGCGGAAAAATTCCCCGAATATTTCCAGGAGATCTATGATCCTGAAGTGGTCGATCGTAAAACCGTTCTCTTTGACGATAGCCCTGCAGGTTTTCGTCTCGTTTATAAGCACGGGAGAAGTGATCCATCCACATGGACGCTGATCCAATCTGAAAAAGAATTTATCTCCACCCTCTCCCAGTTTTTTCTCGCAGTTGAAGGAGAGCTTGTAGCAACGTGTGAGTGGAAGAGAGGGAAAGAGGAACTTCCTTATTTTACAGGATTGATTATCAACTACATTCGGAGTGACGAGTTTTTTAAGTGGAGCGTTAAACGGATCACAAAACTCCACGGGCCGAGCGCAAAGCCTTGGTCATATATCTCAGGTGGTACCATGCATACCCTGCTGCAATGTTACTATCGCAATGAAGGGGAAATTACCGAGACGAAAAAGTGCGTAGAATCCCCGCAAGAGCTTGCCATCTTTCTTCTTGATCTGATGAAAGAGCTTCCGTATGAGCTCACGCGCCAGATTGAAAAGGATCCATCTAAAATGCTACTCATGCACTCCCCAACGCATGCCTTTTTATTTAAGCCTGGGATGCCTCTTTTTAGGAAAGGGTGGGAAGACAAAGGTTTTACCTATACTTGGCTACGCGATGAGATTATTATGCCTGCAAGTGAGCGGTTTCAAAATGTTCTTCTCGATCGCAATGAACAGGTTAAGCTTGCAAAGCACCTGCCAAAAAACAAGCCATTTAAGCCATCAAAAATGCCTGTAACACTTGCAGCCTTTAGGAAAAATCTTTTAAAAACTGCAAAAGATACGGTAGAGGTGGATACGCTTTTATATAAAGCATTTCCCCAAAAACCTCTTATTTTTGCCGATACGAATTGGGCGCACCGCTCATTTGCCTTTGTAGTAGGTCCTGGCACGTGTGAACTTGAGCTCTGGCAGGTTGAAGATGCGTGGGGAGCCCCGATGTCTGTTTGGAGCCATCATTTTTCTAAGATGGAAAAACATGCTTGGGGAGTGCTAATCCGTCCCTCAGAGTATGGCGGAAGATCCCTTCCACCTAATCTCTTCTGGAAAGTATAGATTAAAAGCGCATCAATTTAGTAAACTAGATGCATGAAAATTTTAACTCTCTATGTCTCTGTTTTTTGTCTTTTTTCAAACCTATATGGGCTCTACAACGGCAACCCTGCGTTTCCCGAGCTACCTGAGAAAGGACTTTTGATTCGGGAAGGCGCTTGGTACGGCATCAAAGTGGGCTATCAAGGAGATTATGTCTTTGATCGGCGCATGGAGGTGGAGAACAAACAAAGCAGTGTAAAAAAACGTGTTGAAGAGCTCCAATTTTTTAAAAATCAGGGTGAATTCGTTTTTAATATCCTCAATCGCTTCGAAGTTTATGCGGGGCTTGGGGGAATGAAAGCAAAACTGTGTCAAAATCCCGCAAAGGGTGTACATCTTGATGTGCATACGTCGACCGGATTTTCCATTGAAGGAGGCGCTCGAGCGATCGTGATTACATGGAAAGAGCTCGTGTTAGGCGCCGATGCCAAATATCTTTATTCCAACCTCCCCATTGATCAATTTAAACAGAACGGACGCGAGCGAAAAGATGGAGGAGCTCTTCATTATGACGAGTGGCAAGTAGGGGTAGGTCTAACGAGACGTTTTGGCTTTTTTGTCCCTTATGCAGGCGTATCTTATGCCGTAGCCCATGCTGAGCTGAGAAATATTCCAAGCGACACTAGCTTTTCTTTTAGTCCTAGGAGTGAAGACCTGGAAAATCGGGATAAATTTAATCTCTTTATTGGCGCTGGTATCTCGACATGGAACACCTTGGTTTTTAATCTCGAACTGCGCATTATTGGGGAAATTGCACTTGGAGGGTCATTAGACTTTAGATTTTGAGACTAGGTTTATTGTTAGCATGTATCAAACTGCCCTTATTTGCGCTCTACATGGGCAATCCAGCTCTTCCAGAACTTGTTGAAGAAGGCATCTTCTTTTGCAAGGAGAATGTGGTCGCCATTAAGCTGGGCTATCAAAGAGATGATCTCTTAAATGGTGAAATGAAAGCTGTCGACGCCTTTAAAGGGCGGATGCCAGGATTTAATTATATCATGGATCAGGGAGTTCTCACCTTAAATCTGATCGATTGCTTTGAATTTTATGGTTCTGCAGGTGTTATGAAACTACATGCTGAGCAAAGAGTTTCGCCAATAGAGCTTAAGCAGTATCAATCGCTACGTCAATTTGCTTGGGGCGCTGGCGTGCGAGGCGTTTTATTCCACTGGAAGAATCTGTTAATGGGCTTAAATCTCGCCTATGGCTCATCACATCCCCGTTTTGATCTCATTGAAACAAATGGGGTTCCTGCGGCAAAAACCGGAGGAGCTAAAGTGAAATTTCATGAGTGGCAAGTTGCGCTCGGATTCTCTTATACCCTTAAGCTTTTTGTCCCCTATATTGCAGGGAAATATCGGAATGCCACAGCACATTTCACCGGACTTCCTCAGGGGTTTCTCATAGATCGGCGCTCTTTCGATGCTAAAAATCGGCGTAAGATCGGCCTTGTTCTTGGCACCTCTTTTTCAACAACCGACATCTTTGAACTCACAGTCGAAGCACGAGTCATTGATGAAGAAGCATATACGATCAGCGGTAATCTCCGCTTTTGATTTGTAAATAATCTCCAATTCATCTATATTTCTTTTCTTAATCTTAATAATAGTTGGAGTTTTTTTAGAATGCGCTCACTTGGCCGTCTTTTTATTATCTTCGCACTCCTTTCCTTTTCTTATTCTCTCTTTGCGCAAGATGAAGAAGATGAAGCAGCTGTCACACCGGCGATTGAAGAACGGGATATCGAAGCTCTTCGGGATTGGGTCAATACCAAACGGATGGTCACGGTCAAAGAACGGGGTGGAAATCTCTCGATCAGTGGTGAAGTTCGGACTGAATTCCAGGTGAATAATGAAAAACGACGGGGCATTAAGCAACGGGGGTCACGTGGAGAATTTTCCGAAAAACCGATCCGCGGCTATGATGTTGAAGTGACACTCCTCTTTGATTATCGTACAGAACGTACCTGGGCAACGGCTAAAATTGAATTTGACAATGATGCAGGAACTATTTCTGGGTCCTTCGATCATCTATCGTTAGAAAGAGCTTTTTTTGGGGTCCGTCTTATCAATGAAGATACTTACACTGTTGATACAGAATTTGGTAGACGCAACTTGGGGTATACCTTTGATTCACGGATTCAGTTTGTCTCCTTTATGGATGGTATCCTGCTTAAATATGACCATGCTCTTGATTGGCTTGGTGATGCTTATTTCCATGGGGGGCCTTTTGTCATCGATGAGAGAAATGACCAATATGGCTATGTCTTTGAGATTGGAATTCTCAACATGTTTAATTCGGGGCTTTATGCGAAATATTCATTTATCGACTGGAATACGAAGCATTTTGGAACAACGATTGATAACCCAAATGACCCGGGTGATATAGCAAAACGGGATAAAAACATCATCAAGGATCGCTTCTTCCGTTACATGAACTCTCAAGTCATTCTGGGGTATAAATTCGCTCCAAAACGATTTAAAAAAATGATAACACTCTACTTAGCTGGTCTTTTGAACCATGCAGCCCATAGTCTTGCGATTACCAATAATACCAAGGCAAACTGGGCGTGGTATGGAGGGTTCTCGATAGGGGAACTTCGAAAGAAGGGAGACTGGTCATTTGATGCAAACTATCAGATGGTCTCGGCTCAAGCCATTCCTGAATTCGATCAAGGTGGTGTCGGGCGAGGTAATGCTGCAGGAGCGGGCTTCTATAGTACAAAATCAAAGGGAAGAGGGGATATCGTGACTTTCAAAAGAGATGCGATTGGTAAGGGTAACTTTAAGGGAGTTGCAATTCAGTTCCTCTATTTACTTACCAATAATCTAACTCTTTTCCAAAGTTGGAATCAATCCGTTCGACTCGATCACTCGATTGGACCTACATTTAGGTATAAATCGTACGAAGTTGAACTCATCTACGCGTTCTGATTGTGTCTGTCGTTGGGACCCCATCAACCCAGGAATTTAATTGCTGTCCTGATGGGCCATCTCAAGATGAAGACCTTGACATTCCGGATAATTGCGTGCTTTTTGGTACAAATGATGCATGTTATATCAATGTGCTTTCCCCAGAACTTCTTGCAAGATTGATTAGCTTTTTGCCCCTTCAGGGAAGGGGGAGAATGATGCAGGTTTGCAAATATCTCTATCTCCTTTCTAAAGAACATTTTTTGCTAACTCGCTCGCTACACTCTGTAGATTGGGATCTCTTTGAAAGGCTCGCTGAAAAGGTCAACCGGTGCTGGCTAGAAATGGGAAATGCTTTTGATCATGTGAAAACGTTTGATTTTATGAACTTCCCACTTTCAATGCCAGATTTTACAACGCTTACTATTGAGGGGCCATTTCCTCATGTAAAAAAAGTTCATTTGCATCTCAAGTTGCCATATAACAAAGCAACTATTTCAACTATACATACACTTTTCCCCTCCGTTGAAGCTCTCCATCTATATGATTTTAAGAAAATAGAGGGGTTTAAACACAATGTAGGAGATGCATGTATGGTTGAACTTACGAAGTTTGCAGAGTTAAAGGAGTTTCATTGCTATTTCAATCGGGATGTGACGGTTTCTGATGCGGGATTTGACAGTTTGATAACTTGTCCTAAATTAGAAATTGTTGAATTCGCGGGGATTCTTGTAAATGTAACTGATGAAAAAGTACTAGAGCTTGCGAATTCTCATCTAAATAGAGTTTATTTGAACCATCATCGCATCCATCGGTTAGATGAGCATTCCTGTCTTCATCCTGCGACTAACCCCCGCCTAAGAATACGCGGAAAAATATGAAATATTGCGATAAAACGTCTTGTGAGAATACACTTTCTGTCAATTAACATTTTTTGGAGGTTTATTATGGCTACACCAGTAAGCGGAGCGGGTAAAGCAATAGGACAATATTGGGGAGGAGATATCGGAGGTCATATTGGCGAAGGTATAGGAAAAACAGTAGAAATCGTTGCACTTCCATTAATAAAAGCTCCAAGTCCTGCTAAAAAAGGAATGTTAGCGGGTGCAGCATGTGGCGCTCCACTTGGTCCAGTTGGTGCTATGATGGGAGCGGGATTCGGAGGGGTCATTGGCCTTGTTTATCATGCAGCCACAGGCGGTTTTGATTGAAAATGGCAAAATAAGTTTCAGCTATTAATTTCATTAAATATCTATTAGGAGTTTTTTTATGACATCAAGCGTATCGGGTTCAGCATCTAATTCCGATCATTATGCAGGTTATGGAACAGATGTTTCAGACTGTAATGTTACAGATACAGAATCTACGGACGGCACATCAAGTAATGATACAAACGAATCTGAATCTAGCAGCGATACAAACGAATCTGAATCTAGCAGCGAACCCACTGTTGTCTCTGTTGAATATGGTGAAGGGTGTGACGCTATAGAAGATGTAGCACAAACGATAGTGACTACAGCTGTGAGCTATGGGATGGATAAAGTTATGCCGAGTGATAATGGAGCTGTAGCGGATATTACTTCAGCTGTTGTTACATCTACAGTAGCAGATCAGGCTGGAGAAGTTGCCAAAGAAATCATTAGAGAGCATTCGCGAGATAAAACGGTGCACTATTCAGATGATTCCAGGGTAGAAGTTAAGCATAGTGGGGCTACTCACACTGGAACAGCTTATTCATCTGATGATGTCAAAGAACGTGAAGTGGAACAAAGGGGTTCGGCTAAAATTATCAGAGAATGTGATGAGCAAGGTAATGTAGAAAAAGAAACATATGTCATCGATGGTATGGGCACCTATTCTTATGATAAAGATGGAAATTATATGTAAATGGCTAAGGCTGTTAGCCCGCGCCTGAAAATGAGAGTGTAATTTCTCGCTGCGCTTTCGTGATAGCTAGATGTGTTTCATTTGGGATGGTAAGTCCTTCGACTTTTGGGATGCAGATGAGCGCATGTTCATGGGAGATTTCTTTGAGCTCATCGAGGGTGTCTTGATCGATTGATTTGGCGTAGAAAAATTTGACGGGAAAGAGTTTATTGAGGATCAAGTCAACTGGGTTGAACTTGGGTTTGATAAAAAAGATCTTGAGATCCTCATATTGCCCCAAAATCAGAAGAAGGGGAAAGAGACTCGGTTTGTCAAAGGAAACTAAATAGGGCCCTTTTTGCTCAAAGGGTGCGTTTTCTAATTTCAAGTGATAGAATTTTAAGAGGACTTTACGCGAAATATAGCTGATAAACGTGCTGCCTAATTTCGAAATAATAAAGAGCATGTAGACTGCGATAATCCCGCCTACAATGGCAAATCCTGCAGAGGCTGGCAGGTGTAAAATACCGCTAAATAGATAGAGCGCAAACGGCGCAAATAGAACGCCCACAAAGCTTAAAAAGTTTGATGCTGCGATGATCTTTCCTCGATTGACCTCAGGCGCGTAGGTTTGAATAAATACATCGAAGGGAACGACAAAAAGTCCTCCTGCAAAGCCAATGAGAACAAGAAGAATGATCACAAAGGTAAGGGAGAATGCGCTGACTGAAAAGAGAAAAACCACAAGGGAAAGCAACAAGCCTGCAGCGCAAGAAAGGCCTATCTCTGGCCGTCCTTTACACAGCTTTCCTGCAATGTATGCACCTAAAGCAATGCCTATGGCTGTAATTAGAAAGAGATAGCCGCCAATTATTTCACTATAACCGAGAGATTCAATGGCATAGGGGACAATGTTGAGCTGGAAATAGGCTCCGACAAAAAGAAAAAATGAGGCGCCGATAATGGATGTAAATAGATAGCGCTGCCCTACTGTTGTTTTGAGTGTTTGATAAATTTCATAGACGAATAGAGGATTAATTTTTTTGTGACTTTGTTTGGGCTCTGTGTATGGAATGCAAAGGCTTGAGATAAAGCCAACAATGGCAATAAGGACGGTTACCAGGCCGGTAAGTACATAATTTCTATTCGTAATTTGGGTTAGAACTGTGGCTAGGGTGGTTCCAAAAATAATTCCGAGATAGGTAAAGGATGTGACAAGTCCGTTTGCTTTTGGAATCTTCTTTGGCAGAACGAGCTCAGGGATAATACTATATTTTGGCGGCCCAAAGATGGCACTTTGCATGGAAAGGAGGAAGAGAAGGGTGTAACATGCCCAAGCGCTCTTAAATCCAAGCGCAAAGACACCTGAAATCATTACAAGAATCTCTACGGCTTTAAGGATGACAATCATTTTCTGTTTGCTAAAATGATCGGCTAAGACGCCTGCTGCTGAAGAGAAGAGCAAAAATGGGAGAACATACACAACTCCTACCCAAAAAAGGATTTCACTCGAGTGTTCGACGCCTCTTAGCGCAATAAAGAGAAAGACGATGAGAAATTTAAAGGCATTATCATTGATGACGCCTAGAAATTGGGCGATATTGAGAAAATGCACGCCATGCTTTTTGTAAAAACCATCATTTTTGGGAAAGCCAACTTTTTGTAGGAAGGTCTGCCCTTTTGTAAAGATTTCTTTTGAATCATTCATGTGGATGAATGTAGCATACTTTATTGTTTATAGTATACACTGAGAGGCGATGAAGATCTATACGAGCAATCAACTTGAAAGCCTTGCCGATCGTTTATGTGAAAGGCTGTACTTTTCAAAGGCGCCTCTTTTTCAGCGCAAAGTGGTAATTCTTCCCCATAAGGGGTTGAAAAACGAACTGATGCGCTACTTTCTCGATCGTAAAAATCTCGGCATTGCAACCGGGGTGAATTATTACGAACTTTTATCGGGCGTGCACTATCTTTATAAACTTGCAGGAACAAATCGGGATCTCAATCTTCCTTCAACGTCTCTTCTTGCTTTGCATCTCGAACATGAAATCAGCCGCTCTGATGCGCCCATAATTCAGAAGTATTTAAATGGAAAAAGGGGGATGCGACAGGAGCGATTTGCTTCTGCACTTGCAAGAGAATTCATCCGCAATTTGCATTATGGGGGCGAAGGGTTGCGATTGTGGCTAGAAAAAGAGGGATGGCAGCAAGAGTTATGGAGAGAAGTCTTTAAAGTCTGGGACCTGCCGTCTGAGCTAATTCAAGATTTTCAGCCCCGACTGCAATTGGATGTACATCTTTTTCATCTTTCTCATATCCCGCCGGTTTATTTTAAATTTTTTGATCAGCTCTCGAAGCATTGGAATGTGTTCCATTACCAGCTTTCACCATGCCAGATGTTTTGGGGGGATATATGCTCAGATAGTGAGCAGGTTTATCTGCAGAAAAAAACACCTGAAGATCAGCGGGAGGAGATGCGCGCGTATTTGGGAGATCGCAACCGACTGCTTGCGAATTTTGGCCGTGTAGGGCGCGAAACGCTTCGTTTACTTGAAGATCATCCTACCAGTGAGGAATATGTCTCTTCTGATGAAACAACGCTCCTAGAGCGTGTACAACAAGATATCTTGGAGATGCGCAATCCAGAGGCTTCATCGCAAAAGGATGGGTCGATCGGCGTCCACGCTGCCCACTCTGAGCTTCGAGAGGTTGAAACGGTAAAACTCATCGTTCAAAATCTAATGCAGAAGGAAGAAATTCCTCCTTCGGAAATTTTGATTTTAGCCCCTGATATTTCAAAATACGCTCCCTTTTTAAAGATGTCTTTTGATGAGATCCCTTTTTCAGTGAGTGATCTTGACGTGTCTGAGCAAAGTGAATTTTTGCAGGGGGTATTGCATCTATTTTCTCTGATTGACTGCGTATGGGAAAAGGATGAAATTCTAAAATTGTTATCTTTTTCGTCTTTGCCTTTCGCTGAAATTTCTGAATGGATTGAAATGGGGGGAATTAGGTGGGGATATGATAAGACGCATCGCCTGGCGATGGGTGCGGAGGATCCTTCCGAGTTTGGGACGTGGAGCCATGCACTGAAGCACCTCTTATTGGGTCTTGTTATGACATCAGAGGGTGTTACGTTTGATGAGCATACAAAAGCTTATTGGCCTCTTTGCTCGATTCCTTTTTCGCAAGCTGAAACACTGGGAGAATTGATCGAATTTTTGCGTCATTTGAGGCGGGATCTTGAGATATTGGAAAAAGGGGCGATGACGCTTGATAAATGGGCTCTATTTTTAAAAGAGATCACGCAAAGGTGTTTTGGGACAAAAGATGTGGCGGCATTTATTTTCACTGATGAGCTTGAAAAATTGGGCCGTCTTGCGATGTTCTTGCCTGAGGCGCATTACACCTTCTCGTCGCTCCGCCCGAAATTAGAACAGGCCCTCCGTTCAAAAACGGGGACGTTTCAATCGCATGAAATTGAGGCTGTGAGATGTGCTTCATTTAAACCCGGAGCAATCTTTCCCAAAAAAGCTATTATTTTGATGGGAATGGATGAAGAGAGCTTTCCTCGCAATCAAACAGATATCTCTCTGAATGAGGTGAAAAAAAGTCATTTTGAGCCGACGCAAATTGATCAAGACCGTTTTCTTTTTTTAGAGGCGCTTTTATCAACGCGGAAATTTTTCATCTGCAGTTATGTGAATGTGTGTGAAAAAGATGGAAAGGACAAGGGATATAGCCCTCTTATCGAGGAGCTTTTTGCCTATCTCGGGATGGATCTGCACTGCGTGCACCCCTTTTTCCATTTTGATCGCTCCTATTTCGAAAAAAACGCATCTCTCCACAATTATTCTCAAAAAGATTTTGAAATGGCAAAACGCTTTTATCAAAAAGATCGTCCATCAGATAAACCTTTTATCCCTGAGCTTTTAGAACAGATGACTTTTCAAGAAGAGGTAGCATCAGAGCAGGAAGTGACGCTGCGTTCTCTGCAAAATCTCGCAAAAAATCCCATTCGCTTTTATTTCAATGAGGGGATGGGGATCTATTTGAAGGGGATGCTTACTGAAAAGGATGAAGGGGAATTTATCCTTTCAGATCTTGATAAGGCAATTTTCCGTAAACGCGCTCTAACACGCTCTCTAGATGGGATTTTAGATGAAGCAGAACTTGGGGGGAAGGTGCCACTTGGTCCTTTCAGAGAGGTTGCAGCTCGGAGGGTTTCACGCGAATTAGGAGAGCACTTGCAAAAAGAAGAATTAAATATAGAGCTCAAAGAGGGGTGTCATATTCCCATGCAACTCTCTCCTGAACATTGGATCTATCCCCCGCTTGAAATAAGCGGAGCGTGTATTACAGGCACACTTCAAGGGATCAATGAAAATGAAATGTGGATTGAGGGTAGAAAAACACTTGCTGATGTGGTTGCCGTTTGGCCTCTTTATTTGGTTTATCGGATGCTATTTGAGGGAGATCTTGTGTGTTTAAAAGATGGTGAGAGGATCAATCTCACACGAGAGGAGGCGAAAAGGGCTCTCGAGGCGTATCTTCTCTATTATAAAAAGGCGAAATCACTCCCCTCGCCTCTTGTTCCAAGATGGTCGGAAGCCCTTTTAAAACAGGATGACACGGCGCTTCAAAAGGCGATCGCAAGTTCTTTTTCACGCTATATCGATCCCTACCTCTTCAAATTATTTGGCGAGGGAGCGTATTCCCACGAAAAGATGTATGCAAGTTGGGCGCCCTATCTTAAAGACACATTTAATTCTTTGGTGGATTTGGCATGAGAGTTTTTAACTGTTTAGAACCTACTTTAAATGTAAAAGATCACTACTTTTTAGAGGCATCTGCTGGCACTGGAAAAACCTTTGCCATTGAAAATCTCACAGTTCGCTTGCTTTTAGAAGGGTTTAATTTAGATGAAATCTTGATCGTCACTTTCACACGTGCAGCTACGCGGGATTTAAAACATCGGATTCGGAAGAATTTGCAAAAATATCTCTCTGAGGAGGATGCGCTGGGTCTTGAAGAGGCTCTCTTATCTTTTGATAAGGCGCAGATTTTTACAATTCATGGATTTTGCCATCGGATGTTGACGGAATTCGCATTTGAAGCGGGCGTTGGGATGGGAATGACGGGTCCGGATGAGATGACCTATTTGCGGCTTCTTGAGAATGCGGCTCTGAGTTTTTTGCGCCATGAATTGAATTCAGCAGAATTCAGCACAAATCAATTGGGCCTTCTTTTAAAACATTGCGGGCAAGATCTTGAAAAACTACTCCGGAAACTCACGCCACTCCTTTTGCATCCAGGTGAGCTTGCTTCTGCTCGTTCTTTTGAGGAGAGTAAGAAAGCGTTTGATGTGAACTTTGTCATGGAAAGTGATAAATTACGAGAGGATTTGGTGACGCTTTCGTTGATGTACAAAGGGATTTGTGATCTCACGGGGAATATTCACAAAAAGTGGCATCGAGAAATTGAGGCGCTTTGCTCGGGGTCTTTTGAGGGGCTATTAGAGGATGAAAAATCTATTCTCGAGCTATTGACGGAAGAGAACAAAAAAAAGCGGATTAAAGAAGATCTTAAACTGCATTATCCAGAGCTTGCATCCCAACTGTTTCCGATTATAAAAGAGGCGAAGGATCCTAGAAATACACTTTTGCGCCTTGCGAGAGCGTGCCAAAAGAAAGTAGGAGAAGCCTTTGAAAAATATGAGGCAGCCTCCCCAGATGAGATTCTGATTAAGATGAAAGAATGTTTGAAGAATCCTCTCTTCTATCACAAGGTAAAGCAAAAGTATCAAGCAGCTATTATCGATGAATTCCAGGATACCGATCCGATTCAATGGGATATTTTTTACCGCTTATTTTTAGAACAAGATCCAATAGAGGCTTTTTATCTCGTTGGAGATCCCAAACAATCGATTTATGGATTCCGCAATGCTGATTTGAAGACCTATCTGAAAGCTGCAAAGGAGCTGGGAGATGAAAAACGTTACATTCTAAATACGAATTATCGGAGTGATCCTGCGCTTATAGGGTGCTTAAATACTCTTTTTTTATCGGGCATGGGTGATTTGGATTATCAGACGGTCGAGGCGCGCCCAGGAGCTGAAGACACCCAATTTCAAGATGGTAAAAAGCCGGTTCACTTTTTTATCGGTTCAAAAGAGAAAAAAAGGGAAAAGCGGTTTCCAAACGGCGTGATGGAGGAGGAGCTTTTTCTCCCATTTATTGCCGATGAGATTATCAGATTGAAAAATGAAGGATTTAACTTTGATGAGTTTGCTATTCTTGTACGGGATCGCTATCAAGCAGCCCGGGTAAGGCAGCATTTGAATCTACGCGGAATCCCTGTGCTGTCTAAAGGAACAACACATATTTCTAATACAAAGAGTTACTTTTTGATGAAGCTCCTACGCAATGCTGTGAATGCACCGCATGATATCAGCGCTCTCAAAGAACTCCTCTCTCACCCTTTTATGGGATATGATCATCATCAGCTAAAGGAAGAATTGATCGATGAGAGGGTGAAAATCCATCTTTTAAAAGATGTCTTAGATGCGGAAGGATACGCTCCATTTATCCACGCATTTTTCGAAGAATTTGAAACTTATTTTTCTGAGGCCCAAGATTACAGTGACTTTATTCAATTGGTTGAGAATCTCGATCTGTTTGAGGACTTAGTGCATATTTCTGTGGAAGATGATGCGCGGGTGCGCCAGCGCAGCGTCAAAGGGAAAGAAGCAGTTACCTTGATGACTATTCATATGAGCAAGGGGTTAGAATTTGGGATTGTTTTTGCCCTGGGTCTGATGAATCGTACAGCTATCAAACAAGACTTCATGCGGATCAAGGAAAATGGAGGCGATGAATTGATCCCTTTTCGCGAAGATGCAAGTTATATCGCGGAGCAGGAAAGTGAAAAGTTGCGTCAGCTCTATGTCGCTCTAACACGTGCTAAGAGGCGCGTCTATGTGCCTGTTGCGGTGGATTTAAGTGGAGATGCCCCTCCACTTGGAACAGCTTCTCCAATCGAGCTTTTCTTGAAATCGACCGATCATCTTGAAGAGATGGGAATGAGTGTTACGGACCTAAATACAATACACTTTGAAGGGTCCAGATATGAGGAAGATGATCAGGTAAGTTTAATCTCCCCATCCTCTTTTGCACCGGTCTATGATGCGAAAGCTGTGTTTTCATTTACAAGTCTTGCCAAGAGCACGCCCTCCCCCTTTGGTCAGCAGATTGAAACAAAAATTAAGACGGTGCATACGCTCCCTAGCGGTGTGCAAACGGGCCTGCTCATCCATTCCCTTTTCGAAAAAATCATTGAAGAAGGGCGCCATGAAACTTTAAATTTCAAAGAGCTGATACAAAAGCGGCTTACAATGACTCCCTATGCAGAATGGGAGGAGGTGATCGTTCAACTGATTGAAAAAGCATTTACAGAGCCCCTAAAGCCCGCTGGATTTTGCTTAAAAGATGTTCCTCAATCTCAAATGTTGACCGAAGTTGAATTTTTACTCCCCGTTCACTTCCCACAAAAAGGGTATCTGAAAGGATTTGCAGATCTGTTTTTTGAAATGGAGGGGCGCTATTATCTTCTCGACTGGAAAACGAATTATCTTGGGGAAAATGAGAGTTTTTATCAAAAGGCGCATTTAGAAGAGGCTATGAAACATGGCGATTATTTTTTTCAGGCCAACCTGTACATGGAAGCGTTAAAGGCTTACTTGGCTCTGCAAGAGACGCGCCCGTTTGAAGAATGTTTTGGTGGCGTCTTTTATCTATTTGTGCGAGGCGGCACATATCATATTCCTAGTTTGAACCCATCACAAAGGATTGGCATTGAAGTTTGTTGACCAGGCGTTTGCACAGCTCTTATGTGAAGATGAAGAGCACTTCCAATTTCTCGCGACCTTAATGGCAGAATCAAGAGAGGGACATCTCTATGTGGAATCTTCCATCGAGCTTCCCGACACGTTTGTTGGCACAGAATTTAAGCCGATCGTCCGTTATCAAGATAGGTACTATCTGCAGAAGAATTGGGTGTATGAAACCAAAATCCTTGAAAATTTAAAGCGGCTTTGGGATGTGCCAATGGTGCAGAGGGATTTTTCGAAAGAGCTTGAAGGTCGAGCGTTGCAAGTGGAGCAATACGAGGCCCTTCAAAAGGGACTTAACTCGCCGCTCATGATCATTTCCGGTGGACCTGGAACTGGAAAGACCTACACAGTTTCCCATCTTGTCGATATTTTCCTAAAAGGATTATCAGACGTTGGGAGTGGGCGCGTACTCTTGGCATCGCCGACGGGAAAAGCGGCATCTCATCTCCAAACGACACTGATGAAGCTCCCTTTTTCGGATCAGATTAGAGCTGGAACGCTCCATACAGTTTTGGGATTACCTCGAAACAAATCGCCCCATCTCTTTGAAGAGATGATCATCATCGATGAGTGTTCGATGATTGATGTGGAGCTTTGGTCGATTCTTTTATCAGCGGTTGGACCCAACTCTCGCTTGATTTTGCTTGGAGATCACCATCAGCTCCCACCTGTTGAAGGTGGAACGCTTTTTGCGGAGCTTTCCCTTTATGCAAAGGAGCACCGCAAGGAATCGTTTGTGCATTTAACAAAGTCCATGCGCTCAGATCAGATGGAAATTTTATCACTTGCAGACGCTGTAAATCAAAAGGATATGGCAAAAACTTTTTCTACGTTGAAAAAAATCGCAACGTTAAATTTTCACCATCTATCAAAGCGATTTCCGCAGCCATCACTCATTGAACCAAATCCCGAAGAACTCTTTGAAGGATTATCAGACTATAGAATCTTATCGACTCTGCGTGAAGGTCCGCTTGGTGTTAAAGAGATCAATCGGAAGATTTATGAACGCTTGCGGGCAACGTTTGCAGAAAATATGTGGTGGCCTATTCCGATCATGATCACAAAAAATGATCACCGTCTGGGACGCTCAAATGGTGAAGTGGGGCTCTTAGTTCGACACTATGATGAAAAGCTCGCTCAAGCCTATTTTCGGAATAAAGAGGGAGAGATTGAAAAGTTGCCAGCCGTATTACTGCCTCCATATGATTTAGCCTATACGATCTCCGTCCATAAGAGCCAAGGGAGTGAATATACGGATCTTCTTCTCGTTGTCCCTCCGGGTTCGGAAAAATTTGGAAAAGAGATCTTATATACTGGGATTACACGCGCTAAAAAATCACTCAGGGTTTATGCCTCTGATGAAACGCTTAGGGCTTGTCTGTCTAAAGATTCGTTGCGCAGGTCATCCTTATCACAGCGGCTTAGAACCCGAGTTTAGAACATTGGTAAAATAAATCAAAAAAAGATATATATTGCCCTTATGCCTTATACAAACTTAGTTGAAACAGCGAGAGCAGAAGGGATGCAAAAGATCCTCATTGCTGCCTTGATTCGAAATGGAGAGCAGTTGCTGCTCATTAAACGGGATCAAATCTATGAGTTCCCAACAGCAGAGCTGAAATCTGGGGAAACGATACAACAAGCATTGCAAAGAGGGATTATTGAAAATACTAATTTAAGGCTCGAGAATGTTATCTCGTTTTTGAATCATTTTGATGAAAATGGGGTAAGGCAAATTAACTTTATTGCGACTGTTCTTGATCCCTTTTCAATTCAACTTAGAGACCACAGCGCGTATGCATGGGTAGACCTTCAAGAAACATATGGCTACCCTATCACAGATCATTTGCGCGAAACTTTAGATGTTTTTGCTAAGCAGATTTAGCTAGAGAAGAAAATCTAGACTTCGTATTAGCAGCCTTGTTTTTCTTGTAGATTCCCTTTTTGACACCTTTATCCATCAGGCTGTAGATGAGATTCAGGTCTTTGTCAGCTGTATCTTTATCACCTGATTTGAGAGTGCTCTCAAATGTTCGGATTGCTGTACGAACACGAGATTTAAACATGCGGTTTGCTAGGCGTTTTTTTTCGTTTTGGATCATCCGCTTTTCAGCAGTCGGTCGTTTCACTTTCTTTTTTGTCTCTTCAGCCATTGTTTCCCCGGGAAATGAAATATTTAATAAGTTGATGAAAATCATAACAAAACGGTAGTATTTCGTCAATGCGACAGCTTAAAATTTGGAAATTTCTTTTTTTACTAGCAGGATGTAGCGGTCTTTATTTTGGTGCTGTTTTTTCCTATAAATTATACTCCCATTTTTCACTTTCAAAAAAAGTTTTGGCTAGCGTGGAGTCTTGGGAAGTCGTAGAGGTCAGCGGGTCTAAATTTTTTGTGTCTGCTGATTACATCTTTGATCTTAATTCAAAAAAAGTGAGCGGGAGATACCTTTTTCCCAAGCCAATTTTCCCCAATAAATCAGTCGCAGAAAGGAATATTCAGGGATTAAAAAATCTTGAGTGGGATGTGTGGTATCGGCCTTCTAACCCGAAAATTTCTGCGTTGCAGCATAATTTCCCCTATAAAGCCGCCATCCATTTTGCCTTAGCAGTCATTGTTCTGCTCTATTTTATTTGGCTAAAGGATTATGTCAGTCGACACGTACAATTAGACTCAGCGTAGATTTTTTATGAAATAACGAAGTAAATTGCGTAAAAGAAATTTTTTATCTTGCTTTTGCAGGGTGGGTTTTTGCGTAAGCGGTGCTAAGAGATTAGCTGGAAAGGGTTTTCCTTTGATGATTCGACGATAATAGGAGCAACGCTCAGATTGGTCATAGACCCAGCCCCGTCCAATCTCATCCATGTTTGTAAAATAAGCCCCTCCATTCCGCCTGAGATATGCTTCTGCAGCTGACATACGTCTTCTATTATAGCGTATATCATGAAGAATCCAGATCACTTGGTAACCTAATGAGCCATAATCTCGATTGCGAGAAATGACTTCATCAAGGGAAATAGGAGAACATTGCACTTCAAAAATTATTTTATTTTGATGATGGGCAACATCCGCGATGCGATTGATTGAAGGAAAGCAGTGCTCGAGAAAGGTGTCAGGAAGAATATCTTGAATAAAGAGTTGGGTTTGTAGGTGTCTTAGGCTTTTGCCTTTCAAAAAACAATTTGAAGGAGAGGTTAAATGAAAGAAATGGGCTCTTTTTTGCGGGCCTTTTCGGGCGCGTAAAATCCCCTGACATTCGGGACAAAAATAATTAACCCCCAGACATGCATTGGCGGCAACTATAATTTTCCCTTCACAATTTAGGCCAAATAATTGCATTATTGCAAATAATTAATGAGATTCAGTATCAATATAAACTTGACAATAAGGGCGTCTCACGTCAAAATTTATGCATCCGGATGACATTTTTATCCATATTTTTGCAAAATCATCTCACGATATTTATGAGAGAGCATAATAGCATCTTTCGAATAAAGGTGTACTGTCCTTTTTTGAGGAACAAATTTTACCCCAGGAGTTCATGAGCAAGACGGGATTTAGCCAAAATTTTGATCCACAGCATCAGCAAAAAATTGAAGAATTAGTCGCTATTGCCAAAGAGCAGGGCTATATCACCTATGAGGAAATCAATGAAATCCTCCCAATGACCTTTGATTCGGCCGAACAGATCGATCAGGTTCTTATATTTTTAAGCGGGATGGACATTCAAATCCTCAATCAGAGTGAGGTAGAGAGACAAAAAGAAAGGAAAAAAGAAGCAAAAGAGATGGAAGCCCTTCCTAAAAGAGTGGAAGGAACTTCTGATGATCCCGTTCGCATGTATTTAAAAGAGATGGGCTCCGTTCCTCTTCTCACACGTGAGGAAGAAGTTGAAATCTCAAAACGCATTGAAAAAGCGCAACTCCAAATCGAAAAAATCATCATGCGTTTCCGTTATTCTCTACGTGAAACGATCTCTATCGCGAATTATCTCATCACTGGAAAAGATCGATTTGATAAAATTATCGCTGAAAAAGAAATCGAGGATAAACAAAAATTCCTCAAACTCCTCCCTAAATTGCGGGATCTTCTGAAAAAAGAAGATCGTATCTTGGAAGCGTTACTTATAAAAGATGATGATGAAACACTTTCTAAGGTTGACCGAGTCAAATTGAGCGAAGAGATTGAAAAATGTTCGATTCGGACACAAGCATATCTTCGAAGAATGCATTTTCGACATAATATTACAGACGATTTTGGTGAGGTGATTTTAGGCGCCTATAGCCGTTTTCTATCCCTCGAAAAAGAAATCCAAGAACTTATTCCACGCGCCGAAAAAAATCGCTTTGCAAAAGGAAAGCTTTTAGCTGCAAAGAGAAAGCTTAAAAAACGAGAGCTAGCTGCGGGACGCACGCTCGACAAATTTAAAAAAGATGTCCGCATGCTTCAAAGATGGATGGATAAAAGCCAGGAAGCCAAACGGGAAATGGTTGAATCCAATCTTCGTCTTGTTATCTCCATTGCAAAAAAATATACGAATCGAGGCCTCTCCTTCCTAGATCTGATCCAAGAAGGGAACATGGGTCTTATGAAAGCCGTAGAAAAGTTTGAGTACAGGCGTGGTTACAAATTTTCAACATATGCGACTTGGTGGATTCGCCAAGCTGTAACTCGCGCGATCGCTGATCAAGCGCGAACTATCCGTATCCCCGTCCACATGATCGAAACGATCAATAAAGTCCTCCGTGGTGCTAAAAAGCTCATGATGGAGACAGGCAGAGAGCCTACCCCGGAAGAACTCGCTGAAGAACTCGGTCTCACTCCCGAACGGATCCGCGAAATCTACAAAATCGCTCAACACCCCATTTCCCTTCAAGCCGAAGTCGGTGATAGCGGAGAAAGTCAATTCGGTGACTTCTTAGAAGATACCTCTATTGAGTCCCCTGATAAAGCTACAGGATACTCCATCTTAAAAGATAAGATGAATGAGGTCCTCTCAACCCTTACCGATCGGGAAAGAACCGTTCTCATCGAACGCTTCGGTCTCCTCGACGGTAAACCCAAAACTCTCGAAGAAGTAGGTGTTCGCTTCAAAGTCACTCGCGAACGTGTGCGCCAAATCGAAGCAAAGGCGCTTCGGAAGATGCGACATCCTACGCGCTCAAAACAACTTCAAGCTTTCTTGGACATTGCCGGCATCGAAGCCCCAGATTAGGGAAAAGGGGGAGATTTTTTGGGGAAGAAGACTTATTGGGTGTTCGCCTACCTAAAGGTATGCCTAAACACCCAAACACTCCTTCACCAGAAAAATCTCCCACCTTTTCACATCCACAACGAATTAGGTAAAAAATAATATTCGGTTGTCGTACATTTTTAATGTATTAATTTTTAATTAAGATATCTTTCTTAATTCTTGCTTTTGTGCGTGCCCCATGTGTCACCTGCTACTTATTTTAGCTTGCTAGTATTTAGCAGGTTGGATTTTCTTTATATTTTGTTATTGATTATAGACTGTACATAAATGCAGGGTTTTCATATCTAGTTGGTTAACGGGATTTATGAAATTTGTAATTTGGCCTTGGGCTTATTCAGGAGAAAATACGAACTAACGGTATTATAACACTCTAATTGGATTTCTAAGGAATTTAGAAATAACTTATTTTACAAATAAGGTGATTAATTGGCGGATTATTGCTGAAATATAGCGATTCGTTGATTAATTTACGCCTATTTGTAAAAAGTTATTTAAAAAATTTATCAAATGAATTATATGAAGATTTAGAAAAGTATTATCAAAGCAAACCCACGTGAGGTAAGGAAGATGGAAGTAAATTTATTAAGAAAAATCCCAATAACCATGGCGATTTTGGTTGGTGCTAGCGCCTTTGCGGCAATGGATACCGATTCCAGAATTACGCAGCTTGAACAGCAGATGAAGCAAGTGCGTACTGAAAACGCTATGGGGACTTATGGGGCTAAAACAGCGAGTGCTCGTCCAGATGTTGACGGCAACGGTTGGTTTCTAACAGGTGATGTTTTCTACTGGAAAGCAGCAGTTGGTGGAACAGAGTATGCATATAGTGATCAAGATCCTATCGCAGCTCTTCCTATTAGTGGTAGAGTAAAAGATATGGATTTCGATTGGGATTGGGGTTTCCGTGTTGGTATCGGATATAATTTCCTACATGATGGTTGGGATGTATCTGCTCAATACACTTGGTTCAATTCAAGTGGATCGGATTCTTCAAGTGCTGGATTAAACAGTAGTCTTGTTCCTTTAAAAGGACTTGCTAGAATTGTATCAACTCCTGCAAACCCACTTCATTTATTCTTGTTCTGTAGATCAGCAAAATCTCAGTATAATTTTGATTTCCAAAGTGTTGACTTGGATTTAGGAAGAAACTACTTTGTAAGTGGAAAGCTTTCATTCCGTCCATATTTTGGTCTTAAAGCTGCTTGGATTGATCAACAACAGATCACACGTTACACTGGTGGTGAGCCAGATGCCTTCAACAACATTGGACCTGGGATCAACACAATCCATGTTAAAGATGACTGTGACTTTAAAGGTCTTGGACCACGTACCGGTTTAGATTCAAAATGGCATTTAGGTCATGGATTTAGTATCTTTGGAAACTTCGCTACAGCTCTTGTTTGGGGTTTCTATGATGTAAGTCATAAAGAAAAATATAGCCCAGTTGCAGATAACCATGTCAAGCTTAGTGCTGATATGAATCGTTTTTCTCCAACTGTGCAATTCCAACTTGGTCTTGCATATGATGCTTATTTCTTAAATGATACAAATCATATTACTATTGGTCTTGGATTTGATGCTCAATACTGGTGGAGACAAAACCAGATGTTGAAGATTGATGATTCAACTCCAGCAAAATATGAGAGATACTCTGAAGACGTAAGTATGCAGGGTGTTACTCTCGATATTAAGTGGGATTTCTAAAAAGCCCATTACATCGTTAAATCAATCCCCTATGAGGCAAAACGTGAATTCTTTTTGCCGAATTGGGGATTGATTTTTTTCTTGTTTTTATAATTAAAATTTTTATTTGAAATAATTATCTTAACTCCTTATATGTCTAATTAAAGGAAACAAGAGATTTTACCATCTCGTTAAGGAGTAAAGATGAACAGAATAATTTCAAAGAAAGCAATTGGCTTGCTTTTCTTACTTGGAGTTTCGTCTGCTTTCGCGGCATCGACGGAAGATCGTCTCACTCAGCTCGACAAAGAAATGAACGAGGTGGGAATAATGAACGAAGAAGGGACATTTGGTGCACTATATACAAATGCGCGTCCCGAAGTTAATGGAAAAAATGTCTATCTAACAATAGATGCTCTTTTCTGGAAAGCTGGAGTAGGTGGAACAGAATATGCTTATAGCGATTCAAATCGGTTTAATACGACACCTGATCTAGGCCAGGGATTCCCTATTAAGGGTAATATAAAAGATATGCACTTTAAATGGGGTTGGGGTCTGCGTGCAGGTCTTGGTTACAACTTTAAGAAAGATGGCTGGGACACTCAGTTAGAATATACATGGTATGACACTTCAGGTAGTGACTCACATAGCTCTGGAAGAAATTCTACTGTGATTCCACTTAGAGGTGCGGCAAATATCGTACAAAATGCTAATGGCCTTGCAAGTAGTATCTTTGAATTTTGCCACGTTGCAAAATCACAATTTGATTTCAAATATCAAACTTTGGATTTAGAACTTGCACGTAATTATTTTGTAAGCGGTATGTTATCTCTTCGTCCACATATAGGATTAAAAGGTGCGTGGATTAATATGGAACAAACCACCCGTTACTATGGACAGGCACCAATTGTTGACTCAACAAACCAAGTCCTTGGTCTTGACGTAAATACAGTCAAAATCAAAGATAATTGTGATTTTAGTGGAGTAGGACCTCGAGCAGGTGTAGATACGAAGTGGTTCATTGGACATGGATTTAGTCTTTTTTCAAATTTGGCAGCAGCTCTTTTATGGGGACACTATGATGTAGGCCACAAAGAGAAATTTAGTCAAATTCGTAATAATCGGATTCGCCTGAATGGAGATATGAATCGTTTTTCACCAACTGTTCAAATGCAACTTGGTCTTGCATATGATACATATATGATGAATAACACATCTCACTTAAGCATTGGTCTTAGTTTTGATATTAACTACTGGTGGCGTCAAAATCAGATGTTAAAAATCGATGACAATCAAATACTAAAGTTCCAAAACGTCACTACCCCTCCAAAGTACGAGCGGTATTCAGAAGATGTAAATCTTCGTGGCGTAACACTTGATTTGAAACTCGATTTCTAAGTTGAAGATGTCGGTTAATCGGTAATTAAGCAAAGGGTGGGTATTTTTTTGCCAGCCCTTTTTTCAGTTAAAAGAAGGGTATAAGATGAAAAACATGATCAAATGGTCTCTCTTATTGGGGATTACGGCTTCAGTATTTGCTGTGTCAAGCGATGAGCGATTGGATTTGCTTGAAAAAGAAATGCAAGAAGTAGGGATAGAAAATATAGACGGGACGTATGGCGCCTATTTAACGAACGCGCGACCTGAAGTGAATGGAAAAGGAGTCTTTATCACTATGGATGCTCTTTTTTGGAGAGCTCAAGTTGGTGGAACGGAATATGCCTATAGCAGTGCTAATCAGATTAATCCTACATTTCCCTTGAGTGGTACCTTCCCGTTAAAAGGAAGCGTTAAGGATATTGATTTTAAATGGGGCTGGGGTCTGCGTGCAGGTCTTGGGTATAACTTTAAATGTAATGGATGGGATACGCATCTAGAATATACTTGGTATGATACTTCAGGAAGTGACTCACATACTGCTGGAAGAAATTCTACCGTCATTCCACTTAGATCGGCTTCTACTATTACTGGAAATGCAAATAATGTCGCTAATAGTGTTTTTGTGTTTTCTCATGCCGCAAAATCTCAATTTGATTTTAATTATCAAACGCTAGATTTAGAGCTTGCTCGTAATTATTTTGTGAGTGGAATGTTATCTCTCCGCCCACATATAGGATTAAAAGGGGCATGGATCAACTTAGAGCAAATCGCGCGCTATTATGGAGGTGATCTCATTTCAGTTGTTGGTGCTGATGTTCTAGGTCTTGGGATAAATACAGTAAAAATAAAAGACAACTGTGATTTTAAGGGTGTTGGACCTCGAGCAGGTGTAGATACAAAGTGGTTCATTGGACATGGGTTTAGCCTCTTCTCGAATGTGGCAGCAGCTCTTCTATGGGGACACTATGATGTAGGCCACAAAGAGAAATTTAGCCAGCTTGCAAACAATCGTATCCGTCTCGGAGCTGACATGAATCGTTTTTCACCAACAATGCAACTACAGATTGGGCTTGCGTATGATACATATGTGATGGATGACACGGCACATATTAGCCTTGGCATTTCTTTTGATGTGAATTACTGGTGGAGAATGAATCAAATGTTGAAAGATGACAGTAATTTAATCGGGGGTCCAAACACTCTCCTTCCGCCTAAATATGAGCGGTATTCAGAGGATGTTTCACTTCGTGGTGCAACAATTGACCTAAAAATTGATTTCTAGGTGAAAACCCAGGTTTTAACAAAAAAAGGTCAGGCATAATTGCCTGGCCTTTTTTATGTACAAATAATTTAATTAACGTTGATTTCATAATGGTAATTAAGTAGAACAAAAGTTAGGGCTCGCAGTATGTAGAATTGAGCTTGGTTTATTATGAAAAAAACGATTGGATTATCACTTCTTGTATTTGTTTGCTATGGCTTGAACCTTCAGGCGATATTTGTCTCGAAGACGCGAATGGATGATCTTGAAAACCAAGTAAGAGTTTTACAAAGCCAAGTAAACGCTGTGGCAACACAAACGGCGCTCGATACCCCGGGTGTCAACACGGCAACGGGTAATCCTGAAGTTACAGGGGCCAAGTGGTATGGGACGATCGAAGCCCTTTACTGGCATCCAAAAGTTATGGATACCGCTTTCGCCTATTCTAATAATATAACAAGTCATGATGTTCCTATTAAGGGACGAACGAAGCGAATCAAATTCGACTGGGAATGGGGAATTCGTGTGGGTGTTGGACGCCTTCTTGATCATGATAAATGGGATGTGTATCTCAGTTTTCTGTGTTATCGGCCTCATGGGTCAAAAGGTGTAAGTGCTCAGGGGTTAAGTACGCTTGTCCCTCTTCAAGGTGTGATTACTGATGATGCAAATGTGATGCTTGCGAAATCTCAGTTTAAATTCGACTATTATAATTTTGATTTGGAGTTGGGGCGTCATTATTTCATCAGTAGTCGGCTATCTTTAAGGCCATTTTTTGGGGTTAAGAATAGTTGGATACGGCTTAAGCAAAAAACCCGTTATTCTGGAGGGCAGGATCTGGGGTTAAATACAGCCACGATTACTAATTCTTCTGATTTTTGGGGAATGGGATCTCGATTTGGCTTGCAAAGTCGATGGTATGTCAACAAACGCTGGTTTTTATATTCCAATCTTGCGGGGGCATTCCTTTATGGCTTCTTCGATGTAAATCATCGGGAGAAGCATTCCATTAATCCACAAGAGAACATGGATATTGATGATAATGACCATCGTTTTTCTCCAATGGCTGAGTTTGCTGGGGGATTGGGTTATGGCGATTACTTCAATAATCGAAGTGTTTTTGTCACTTTGCAACTTGGTTATGAGGGACAATATTGGTGGCGTCAGAATCAAATGGTTAAGGTCTATGAAACGTCACCTGTTCGCTATGAGAGTTGTTCCGAAGATGTGACGATGCAGGGTCTAACTATCAAGCTTAGGGTTGATTTCTAGAGGCTAATTTCAAAAGATTGATAGGTTTTACTGTTGGGATGTGTTGATTTTTCGACATGTTCGATCTCAAATGTCTGCTTTAGGGCATTCAACAGTTGGTTAGCTTCTTCTTCGCTTCCTTGGATGCAAACTTCAACTTTTCCATTGGGCAGATTGCTTACGTAGCCTTTGAGATGGAGTTGCTCTGCTAGGCGATGCGTGGTTGCGCGAAAACCAACACCTTGGACTCCTCCTGTGATTGTGAAATGGATCTCTAGCATATGGAAGCTCCTTCCCAATCATAACTGTTGATGATCGTTTCAATTTCAGTGAGTGATTTCGTTTTGTTGAGGGCGTCGCGCAGTTTGCGGGTGCCTTCTCCTTTTTTGAGATACCAGGAGTAGACGCGACGAAGATCGGTAAGTGCATGTTTTTCGGTCTGATAGGAGAGAATAAATTGCATGTGCTGTAGGAGGAGGTCACGGTAGGCGTGACCGCTAAAGGTAAGAGGTAGTTTGCCTTGGTCTTTTCGGATGATGTCTTCAGCTATCCAGGGTTGTCCCATGGTGCCGCGTGCAATGAGAACGCCGTCACAATTGGTTTGTGTAAGCATATCGTGCGCGTCTTCTGCTGTGAATAGATCTCCGTTTCCAATGACTTTGATGTCTTTGGCGACATCTTTGCAGGCTTTGATGTGATCCCAATTGGCTTTCCCTTTATAACGCTGCTCACGCGTCCTACCATGAACGGTGATGGCTTTGGCGCCTGCTTGTTCTGCAATGGTGGTGATTTCTGCGGAATTGATCATGTGATCATCCCAGCCTGCTCGAATTTTTAGGGTGACAGGGATTTTTACGGCGGAAACCATTTCATGGATCACATCGCCAATGCGTCGGGGATTTTTGAGCATGCCAGAGCCGCTTCCGTCTTTGGTGACTTTATCAACGGGACATCCACAGTTAAGATCGACGATGGGAAACCCTAGCTCTTCGATGATTTTTGCTGAAGGGCCTGCAAGATGGGGCTTGCTCCCACAAAGCTGGGCACCAACGGGATGCATGCGTGCTTCATAGGCTAGAAGTGCGTAGGTATTTGGATCGTGCCGGATGAGTGCGTCCATTTTAACCATTTCACAGTATTTCAGCCCTTGATGATAGAGGGCGGACATTTGGCGAAAAGCAAAATCTGAACACCCAGCGAGGGGAGCGTAAATGATATTGGTTGGTAGATGAAGGTTGCCAAATTGGAGCGGATGGATATGTTTTTTCATCGAATCAAGCTAAGTAAAATATATTCTGCAATGCGGAGGGTGACGAAAGCAAGTATGGGGCTGAGGTCTAATACGCCTCCAATTGGAGGGATAAAGCGCCTAAATAGATTGAGATAGGGGTCGACGTAATGGGCAATGAAATGCATGAACCGGTAACGATTCAGGTTAGGAAACCAAGAACCTACAATCCTGGCAATCAGCATGATAGTGTAGGTTAAAAAAAGAAGATGTATTATTCTAACAATCATTTTTGCACTTTGTGGGAAAAACTCTGCTTCTAGTATACTGATTTTTCTTGTTTTGAAATAGGATATTTTATGCAGCGAGTCGGGATATATTGCGATGGTGACACTTGTAGGGTCGCTTCAGTCAGTTATCTTCAAGGAAAGCCTGTTTTTGACTTCGCTGAGACGCTTGTGGGTAAAGAGATCAAAAATAAGATTTCAATGCGTTGTTGCGATAAAAAATTTGAAATTGTCTCTCCACTTGAGGTGGAAGAGCTATTTATCCGAAAATTAAGGATGCCGCTCACTAAAAAAGAAGCCCTTTTTGAGGCGCTACCTTTTCAACTTGAAAGCTTGCTTCCATTTTCTATCGATGAGGGTATTTTTATCCCTCAGTTGACAAAAGTGGGGAATGAAACGGATGTTTTGATTTATGCAACGCATAATGACACGGTTAGCCAACATCTTTTTGATTTGGAAAAGCGGGGACTATCTTCTGAATGGATCTCGTCTGTCCCGACGGCATTGATTCATTTTATTTGTTTTTATCTGCCTGAGATTTCTGATGTATTGATTGTCCATCAGAGTGAGAAGGGGGTAGGTTTTGTCTTGATGCAGGATCGGCGGGCTATAGCTGCAATGAACTTAGGGAAAGATGTCTCAGAGGTGAAAATTGAGCGGATTCTCCATTATTTACAGGAAAAAAATGGGGGCACGTTGCCTCAAAATTATTTGTTATGTGGGGATGTCACATTATTTCCTAAATTGAGTTATCTCTTTCGCGCACGCGATGATTTTGAAGAGTTGAGGGGAAATCAGGAAGAACTTCTTCCGTTTGCTGTTCCTCTTGGCTTGAGTTTGGAGACGCAGGGTGAGGGGGTGATACAATTTCGACAGGGTCATCTCACAACATTGGGTCATGTTCAGAAAACAAAACGGCTTTTTTATACACTAGCTGGCGGAGGAGTGACTTTGATGCTTGCCGCTCTTATTGCCTTTCAAATGGTGATTGGAAAACAGCAAAAGGTGATGCGTAAAGAGCTTAAAGGATTTATCTCACGGTATAAGCAAGAATTCCCTCTACTGAAATTTGACGCATCGAAAGGAATAGAGAATAATCTTTCGCAAATTAAGAAGCAGCTTAGGGGGTCCAAAGCGGCTGGAAAGCTCTATCTCGAGCCTCCGAAGGTAAGCGATCTTCTTCTATATTTGAGTGTGTATCCTGAGTTAAATGAGGAAGGAGTTAAAATTGAGAGCTTGCAATGGAATTTAGAGAGCTACCCTTCAGTTAACAGTCCAAGTAAAAATTATGAAATCAAAGTAGACCTTACTTTTTCAACGCTGCAGGCTTTAAAAGCGCGTGCTTTTCACGATGCTTTGCTAAGAGGCGATGCGTATATCAATGAAAAAAAAGGGGTTACATGGAGTCGGAACGGAGATGTCTATCAAACGTCATTTTTCCTCAATCATTAAGCTAGAGCAGTTATCAAAGGATTGGAAGAAGTTGAAGTCTTCCATCAACCCTCGTTTTGCCTTATTGGGCTTACTTGGATTCTCTTTGGTTCCGTTTGTGTGGGTTATATTTACAAACGTTCAAAAGCTATCAGAAGTGAAGATGTTAAGAGAAGAGATGGTATCGCTCGATCTCATGGCCATGCGTGCAAAGATTGTTCAAAAAGATCAGACGCAGTTTTGGAAACGGCATGGAGAAGCAGATCACTACTATCTCGATAATGAGGTTGAATCGATGCGACTGCTCAATTCAGAGGTCTTAGCGCTTCAAAGCATGATGGATCATCCTGCATTTAATCGCTGCGCTGCTTTGGAAAAAAGACTGGGATTTTTAACGCGTGAAGAAAACCAATTGATTTTTGCTGAAATAGGTCGCGAAAAAGGGAAAGTAATTGAAGAGACCTCCCACAAGCTTTTGAAAGCTGTTGAGATGAATTTAGAAGACTTAAAACAATTACTATCCAAGATTGAAGGCCTCTCGGTCGAGGGACCGATTCCGCAGCTTATCATTCGAAAATTTCAACTAAAACGTCATTTGCTCTCTTCAGGTGGGGAAAATTATCTCATCTGCCTCGAATTGATCAAACGTGAGAAGGCACCATGAAAAAATATCTCCTTGTATTATTACTACTAGCTGGCTGTCACCATAAAAATGGTGATGAGAGTGAGCTTATGACATTGCACACGGTTGATCGGAATGGTTTTAGCGAAACGATTAGCTCTAAGGACCGGTTAAACCTGCATCGGAAAAATGATTTTTTATCTCCTCAACCTTTTCAAAGGGTCGTCAGGATTTTTTCAAGGGATCAAGAGGGCAAAACGCCTTCGATCATGACGAGTTATCATGAAAATGGTCAGCTTTGGCAATATCTCGAGATCGCTAATGG
The DNA here is from genome assembly GCA_021772315.1 of Chlamydiota bacterium. Classification (GTDB taxonomy): domain Bacteria; phylum Chlamydiota; class Chlamydiia; order Chlamydiales; family Simkaniaceae; genus JAJFMF01. The sequence continues at coordinate 453,862 of JAJFMF010000008.1, read as the reverse complement.
TCGGGCTTTTGGAGTGTATCGGGAGTGGTATGAAAACGGCCAGCCCCGTTTAGAAACGTATGTTGTTGAAGGACTTGGCGATCTTTCTGAAAGTGCGCAAGAAGGATGGATCTTTCATGGAACAACGCAAGCGTTTGATAAAACAGGAAATCTTCTTGCCTCTTTTGAATATGACAAGGGACTTTTGCATGGCCAAGGGATCAAATATCATCCCAATGGATGCATTGGCCAAACGATTCAGTATGCTCATGGAGAGATTCATGGCGCGCTCATTACTTATGATGATGTGGGAAATCAGATCAGTGAAATGACATATTGCAGAGGAAAACGGGAAGGGGAATTTGTTTTCAAGGGGACCCAGGTGGTTCCATGTTATGAGGAAGAATATGAAAATGGATTTTTGATGAAGGGTCTTTATTATGACTTTGAGGGTGATGAAGTCGCCTCGATTCAAAATGGTTTTGGAATGAAACCTTATTATCAAAATGGGATATTGCTGCAATTGCAAGAATATCAAGCGGGAAAACCTGAAGGAGAGGTGAAGAGCTTTTCAGAAAAAGGTCTACTTACAGCAAAATATTATCTGCATGAGTGGAAGAAACATGGCTTGGAAACTCTCTATCACAAGGAGAGCGACGTGCCGATGATTGAGATGATGTGGTATGAAGATGAAATACATGGGATGGTAAAAACCTTTTACCCAGATAGGACACTTGAGAGCCAAAAAGAGATGTTCCACAATGAAAAGCATGGCCCTTCTATTGCGTGGTACCGGGATGGAAATCTTATGTTAATGGAAGAATATGAAAATGATACACTTGTGAAAGGCACCTATTACAAAAAAGGGGAAAAGCTTCCTATTTCGAGTATTGAAAACGGGAGCGGAGTGGCAACACTTTTTGATTTGGATGGCATTTTTTTAAAGCGTATCACTTATCACGAGGGATCCGTCTGTGAATGAAAAAATAGAACTGCGAAAAACACTAAAAGCAAAGAGAGCTCAGATTTCTCTCGGTAGGAGAGAGGAGGCAAAAGATCGCATCTTAACAGATCTATGGCCGCAGCTTACGCCGTATAAAAATGTTCTCTCATTTGCATCTTTTGACGATGAACTTGATCTTTGGCCACTCAATGCCAAGCTAGAAAAGGAAGGTAGGCTTCTTCTTCTGCGCATGCAAGATGATGAGCTCGTGCCACATCGCGTGAAATGTATTACCACCGAGCTTGCTCTTTCAAATTTAAGAATTCTTGAGCCAGACCCTAAAAAATGTGAGCGTATATCTCTTGAAGAAGTATCTTGTATTTTAGTTCCGGGTCTTGGATTCGATAAGAAACATCACCGATTAGGATATGGGAAAGGGCATTACGATCGTTTACTTAAGGAGATTGGGGTAGTACCTAGTTTTGGTCTGTGCTTCCGGGAACAATACCTTGCGGGGGAATTACCTTCTTTAGCGCACGATCAGAGGGTGTCATTTCTGTTTCTGTTTTAGAACAATATTGCGGCCCAAATGCACTGCGTGCAGAAACATTCATTCCGGGGCGTACATTATCGATGATTCCGTATTTATCTCCATTGGGGCAGTAGATTAGGAGCGTATAGGGGTGCTGAGTTAAGACAGATGACCCAAGCAGGCTATCTTGCCATTTCATCTGTTGATCTGGTACGACCGTCATCGACCCCAATGTGACACCTGCGATGTTGTGAATATCTACAGTGAGCGTGTAATTGCTATTATTATAAAAAGAAATGCCGCCAGCATGAAGGGATGTCATGGCGAGCAAAAGAAAAAAAAGTTTCTTCATTGCTTCTCCTGTTTCTTTTTAGGGAGGGGGCAAATTCTATTTCCTGAAGCTCCCTGAGCTGTGATCCACGCACCAGGTGAAACTTGACCCCAAAAACCATATTCATGTCCATTATCGCAACGAAGAATAACGGTATAGGGTGTTTCAGAAAATTCAGTTGTGTCTTGACCGGTGTCTTGCCATTGCATTTGTTGTTGCGGCAAAACCGTCATACTTCCGCGGTTCTGCCCACTAGCTGTAATAATTGTAGCTGTAAGCTTATATGGGCTATCATTATAGAAGGTGACAGATCCTGCAAAAAGCGTTTGGACTCCAAAGGCAATTAAAAATAATAGCCATTTCATTTTATATCAGCCCACTTGAAGTCAATTTCACCTGTCGGTGTAAGGACAACATTGTGAACTTTTGGATCTTTTACATAGAGCATTGTATAGTGAAAGATTGGAATCATTGGCAGCTCTTGTATAAGTACCTTTTCACTTTCAGCTAAGATTTTTAGTCTGTCTTTTTCATCAGAACAGCGGCGGGATGCTTCGAGTAATTTAATATATTCTCTATTTTCCCAGTTCGTATTATTTGTTCCGTTATCTTTTGTTTTGAACACTTCTAAAAAGTTCACAGGATCATCGAAGTCTGCTGTCCATGATCCTAAGCCTAGATCAAAGTTCTTTTTTGAGATGTAATCAAAATAGACTTTGTTTTCCAAGGCGAGAAGGTTCACTCTAAAGCCGAGTACTTGTCTCCACTGCTCTTGAATTGCTTGAGCCATGACATGGTTGCGGTCATTTGCTGAAAATACAAGGGTAAGTTTTGGTAGGTCTTGATGACGCATCGAATTTTCTGCTAAATATTGATCAAGAAGTTCTTTAGCTTTTTCAATATTTCCATCTTGGAAATGGGGCTGCTCTTGCAAATTCATTTGATCGGGAACAAGGCCTGTTGCAACTCTTTGATTTCCAGCAACGACGTGGGTTACAATTTCATCTCGATTTAGAGCATAACAAAGAGCCTGACGAAATTTCAGTGATTTTAATATTTCATGTTCCGTATTGATGCGGATAAATTTTGTTCCTAATATGGGTTTAGATTGAATTTGGTCTTTAATCGCTTCGTAAGCATCTGATGGAATCATCGAAAAGGGAGAGCCTTCCCAGTCGAGTTGATTTGCTTCAAACATTTTAAAACCGGTGTCTTGATCGACCATGATCACTTCTAATGAGGCTAACTTGACATTTTTTTTGTCCCAATAGAGGGAATTTTTTGTTGCCTCGATGACATTATGATGTCTCCATGAATTCAAATTGAAAGGGCCGTTTCCGATAAATGTATCAGAATTTTCTGCCCAATGCTCATTACTTTTATCCACTTGCGTGTTGACGGGAAAAAAGACAGGATGTGTTGTAAGTTTAATAAAGTAAGGTGTTGGGTGTTCTAGTTCAATGACAAGGGTCTGTTCATCGGGAGCACTAATTCCTAGAAGACTCATGGGAAGCTTTCCTTCTTTAATCGGACGTGCATTTTTTATCACATAAAGCTGGAAGGCATTATTAGATGGAAACTCAGGAGAAAGAGATTTTTTCCATGCATAAATAAAATCTTTCGAGGTGATTGGATCTCCATTTGACCAGTGGGCATCTTTTAAATGAAAGGTGTAGGTTTTAAGATCTTTACTGACGTCGACCTTTTTTGCGAGTGCAAGTTCAGCCTGCCCCTCCTGGTTAACACGCGCAAGTCCTTCCATGAACATTTTAAGCAAATTGATATCGTTTAAGGAGCGTACTTTTCTCGGATCTATCGATTGAGGTTCTGTTGTAATATTGATTCTCATCGTCTTTACAACCGTTTTTGTCGGTGCGACTTTTGTCTTTGGCCTTTCTTTGCCACAGCCTGTAAGAAAAAGAAGTGATATTGAAATGAGCGGGATAAATCTGGTATAACGTTTCATATGATTCCTTACATAAAATCAATTTTGTAAATCTTGAATTTAGATCCTAAACTATTTTTCTGCAAGAGGTATAATGGAAAGACATGCGATATCTTTAGAATGGACCCCCATATTAAACACGCCCGATTTTCAGGGGCTGTTTTCCAAAAAACTTCCTCTTGATAAGCAAAATCTTATGCGACATCTAGAGTTCATCGCATTTTCTGAAACAAAATTTCATATTCTAGAAGAAAATCATGGAATTTATCGAGTAAAAACATCTGAGTACGTAGGGGATCAGCTGTTTTTACACAAAGCATTTGTCAAACTCGTGGGTGCTAATCATCCAGAACGAAGTAAAAGCATACCTTCAACTGCTCAAATGCTTGAAGCACTGCCAACGTATGTTGGCTCCCGTTACATCTGGGGAGGGAATGTGAAAGGTGGGCTTAATAAATTTAAAAAACTATACCCCCCAACTTATGCTTTAAATCCGCTTGAGGAGGATTCATGGATATTTAATGGAGTGGATTGTTCGGGTCTTCTTTATCAGGTTAGCGGGGGATGTACGCCGAGAAACACATCAGAGCTTGCGCATTTTGGACAAAGAATTGAAGATCTTGATGCAAGGCGTCCTCTAGATCTTATCCTCTATGAAGGGCATGTATTAATTGTGCTTGATAGAAAGCATGTGATTGAAAGTAAGTGTGAGATGGGGGGAGTGGTTATTCAAGATTACCAGAAAAGGTTTGAGCAGATGCAGGAAGAGGGAAGAATAATCCAGTTGCGCCGCTGGCAAGCTACTCTGAGTTAAATCTGTTTTCGAAGATTTTTAAAAGGCGATTGAAATTGCTTTCGGTTTCTTGATACTCGGGTTTATGTTCTTTTGTTTTATTCTTTAGTGCTCGTTGTCTTTTGATCAGCAGGTCAAAAAAGTCTTCGATTTTGAGGGTTTTGGCGCCTTCTTGTTTGCATTTCATCGACAATTCGCGGTCTGATGTAATCACGGTTGTGTTTTTTACGGTTTTAGTTACGGTCAGTAGTTCGACAATGTAGTCATCTGCAGAAGAACCTCGAGGAGAGTAGATCACCTCTAAGCCACTTTTTTGGTAACTGGATGGAAATAGGGATGATTCTTCAATGGAACTGTCAAAGACGATTGAGAGATGAAATTTAAGGTTCTCTGCAAGGTCGCCAAGAATGTCAATGATGTTTTGTCGGCTATTTTGCAAGGGATGAATTTTTTCTCCTGTTTTGAAAAGGAGATTATAACCGTCTATGATGTAGTGCACAAAGGAGCTAGGGTTTCAAGTGTTGAAAGGAGTTTATCAAAGGCTTTACGTCGATGCGAGATGCGATTTTTCATGTCTTCGTCGAGCTCTGCAAAGGTCTTCCCGTAATCATATTTCATGAAGAGGGGATCATAGCCAAAACCATGTCTTCCTCTTTCTTCTATTAGTAGTGTGCCCTCACACATTCCTGTGACGACTTTTTTGACTCCTTCTTTGGAGGCGATAGCGATAGAACAAACGAAATAACCAACGCGTTCGTGCTCTTTTAAATTTTTGAGTTCTTTGATGAGTTTGTGGCGGTTATCTGCGTCAGAAGCATTTTCTCCTGCGTATCTTTGGCTGTGAATACCCGGCGTATTATTGAGTGCTGGAATGACAAGTCCTGAATCATCTGCGATTACCCACTCATTGAGGGCTATTGCTGCGTGATGTGCTTTTGTTGAAACGATTTCTTCAAAGGTTTTGCCATCTTCTGGTGGGGGAATATAATCTGGAAAATCGTTGAGTGAAAAGAGGTCGAATTTAGGGAACTGCTTCATCATTGTGCGATATTCACGCACTTTGTGGAGGTTTTTACTCGCAATAATCAGTTTCATTTTGGCCTTTAAACCTGGTTGAGTGATATGGATATTCCATCTAAAAAGTCTTTTTCATCAGGAATATCTCTAACATACAACCCAGGTTTTAAACCTTGGTTTTAAAGAAGTTTCTGATTTCTGAAACGGTGTAATCCACTCCTTGAATTTTTACCTTTTCACCTTTTTTCTTTCCAGTCATTTCTTGGGAGAGTTTAGATTGGAATGAGATAATATTTTTATCTGGATCGGCTTCCCATGGGCCTAAAAGAGTGTAAGAGATTGTTTTTCCGGAATCGTCGACCAGATCGATCACTACACCGACACCAATTTTGGATGTATCTACTTCTGTTTCGTTAAGAATACGGGCGTTACCAAACATGTCAGATAAGTGTTTGAGTTCTCCTTGAAGACGATCTCTTTTTTCTAGGGCGGTTTTAAATTCTGCATTTTCACGGAGGTCACCATGTGATCTTGCAACTTCGATTTCACGGGCATTTTCAACAGTTTCAACGGTTGCGATTTGGTGAATACGCTCTTTTACTTTGCGATACCCTTCTTCGGTTGACCAGATGATATCGTCCTCTTGTGATTTCTCTTCCCCTTCGTATTTTTTTCGCAGCTTTCCGAGGGAGGGGTGAACAACTTCTGCAAGGGAGTGGAAAATCTTAATATCATGATCGCTTAAACTATGACATTTTGTTGCTAGAAGCAAAAATTCTTGGACAACTTCTTCGCTTGCATTTTGAATGATTTTTCGAACATTTGCATAGCGTCCATTGATCAGAAAGTTGTGTATTTTTTTGATTAGATCACGCGATGTAGATGATTGTTCTAAAATACTCAGGAGAATGAGAAACGATTCAAAGAAACGATTTTTACCTTCTTGATCGGAGAAAGGAATGCCTGAATCTTTCATGATTTTTTGGATATACCAAAGGAATGCATGTGGATAACGAGAAGGATAGGCAATGAGTTCTTCGAGTTTTTTTTCAACTTCTTCTTTTTTATTCTGCTTGATGAGCTCTCTAAAGAGGGTATCTCTAAGAGGATTCTGATCGATAGAAAGGATGAGATTTAGATAAGAACTTGCCCAATCTTCGCGTACTTTTCTAACATTGAGAAGCATCCTTTTCTTAAATGCGACAATGGAAAGTCCGCAAGCGACATCCTCAACGGAGGAAAAGCGTTTAATGAGTTCAGTTACAGGAGCGTAATCTTTTTCTCCGGAAAGATCCTCTAAAAAGAAGTGAATTTCAAGTGCTTGAGCATCTGTCAGCTCGTGTGTGGAGAGTGCTTCTTTCAGTTTTTCAACTAAAAAGTTTTTAAATTCTATATTTTTTAGGGCAGTTGGAAAATCTCTTAAAAATGTATAGACCATTTGAATGAGTGTGTTGGCATCGGGTTTGGTCTCGAGAGCTTTTTGCAGTTTCGACTCATGAGTGACTTCTGAATCTCGTAGTTTGAAGGGGGTTTTGAGATTACTCGGAGACTCAATCAGCGTATCTTTTTTTATTTTTGCGCGTGTATTTTGCCACCAGCGAGCCCAATCTTCTTCCGGAATAACGAGTTCACAGAGTTCTTCTTTGATGTCAGCTGCTGTAAGTGGTCCAAGATCTCTAAGGAGCGTATGCATTACCAGAAGAGGATCTTTTTTTGCGCGATCTTCGAGGACATCAGGATTTCCGAAACGGAGGGCAAGAAAATGATCATCGGGGAGAGGGATCAAGGTTTTGAAGGCATTTTTAAATGAGAGATCTTTTCTTCCTGCGACATAATCAAATTCGAGCGTCAGTTGTTCTCTTAAGAGGGAGACTTCCATGATTTCTCCCGTTCCCCAGCCGCCGGTGTGAAAGACGAATTTTTTCGGCTGCATATGAACAAGGAGTTCGCAATCACTTACTGCGCCTTGGAATGTGTCTAATTCTCGAAGACCTATAAGTTTGATAAAGACATTAAAATTAGGGTGGTCACCATACTTTTTCTTTAAATAGTCAAAGGTAAGGTTAGCAATATCTGGAGTATTCGTAGTTTGGAGGTCGATGATGTATTTAAAGATGTTGTGCTTGGTGTCCGACTCTTCTAGAAGGTCCCAAAGAGGAATAATTTGCTCTACATGACGGCCAAAAGGGACTGCAAGTCCAGAATCCTTAACAGTTTCTAGAGTTTTTTTTAATTCAGCACCCTCGATCTCATCTCCCATGCAATATTCTTCCCAAAGAGTGAGAAAAGAAGAGTAATCATTATTTGAAATGTGCTTTTGAAACTGGTTAAAATAATTCATCCGTTCCCTTTTGAAATTTTCACGCATTAATCTACCAAAAATTGTAGTCTTTTTCTTAATTAACTGCAATCGCAATAGAGTCGCAGGTTGTTCTTGCTAAAAACACTTTCTCTTTTTAAGATTCCCTCTAGATATTTTATACATAAGGTTAAATGTGCATATCAAAGTCAAACAAGGGCTTGATGTTCCCATAAAAGGGAAGCCGCAAGGCTCTGTCACTACGCTTCCAACCCCAACGCTTTCTGCGCTTGATTTATCCCCCTTCGATACGCTTCGCTTTAATCTCCTCGTAAAAGTTGGGGATGAAGTTTCAATAGGACAACCTTTAGCTGAAGACAAAGCGTGTGAGAATCGTATGTTTGTCTCACCTTCATTGGGTCGCATCAAAGAAATTGTCCGTGGGTTAAAAAGGCGCATCTTAAGTCTTGTTATTGAAGGAAATGGAACCGATTCTTATTTTGAATCTCAAGCGCTTGATATTCAACAAGCTTCTAAAGAAGAGATTGTTTCCAGATTGATGAAAGGGGGTGTCTTTGCGCATCTTCGTATGCGTCCCTGTAATCGTTTGGTGGATCCAACACGCCTGCCCAAATCCATTTTCGTCAACGCGGTAGAATCAGCACCATTTCGTCCTCAGGCTGAACTTGAGCTGGAAGGGGAACAGGAGGCATTTCAATTTGGCTTAGATGCACTTGCAAAACTTTCTGATGGGAAAGTACATCTCGTAAAAAGGAAATCTTCTCCCATTCATGGAGAGGGGGTAACGCTTCACACGATTGAAGGTCCGCATCCTGCAGGAAATACCTCTGTGCACATCTATCATATTGATCCCATTCTATCGAGTGACCATCTCATATGGACTGCTACAGTCAATGATGTAATTACAATTGGCAAGCTTTTGAAAGAAGGGAAGTATTATCCAAATCGCGTGATTAGCATTGCGGGTGAGGGCGTGCTTCCTGATCAGTGTAGTTATTACAAGGTGAGACGCGGCATGCAAGTCAATGAGCTCATGCAAAAACGCCTTGCGGAAGGGGAATTTCGCTTGATTTCCGGAGATCCTCTAATGGGTGAAAAAGTTGAAGGAGAGGATTTTCTTGGTTTTTACCACAATGTATTATGTGCCATTCCAAATCCAAGTGAGAAAAGAGAGTTTCTCCACTTTTTTAGACCGGGCATTAAAAAATATACAGCAACGCGCACCTATCTTTCAGGACATGGTCCAAAAAGTCATCAGGATGTTTCCTTTACGACATCACAGCATGGGGAAGAACGTGCCTTTGTTGATGGATCTGTCTATGAAAAAGTGATGCCTTTTCGAATTTCTACTATTCATTTGGTCAAAGCCTTTCTTGCTGCAGATTATGAAAAAGCTACGCAGCTGGGGGCTTTAGAAATTGATGCTGAAGATTTTGCTCTTCCGTCTTTTATATGTCCTTCAAAGATTGCCATGACGCAGATTGTTCGTGAAGGGCTTCGCTCATATGTCGAACAATATTTGGCGTAGCCTTCTTTTTTTTCCGTTATTTCTTTTTGCAAATGACACAGACTCGCTGTTCCATGATCTTGAAATCGTTGAGAGAGTCGATAAAGAAATTCAAGATACGCTCCCCTTTATCTACAATCACACTTTGCAAGGGGGGTATTTTGTCATGCCATCAGCGCGCGTTAATGAAGTGGGGATGGCAGCAATTGGGGCTGCATATGTTCCTCCCTATGACATTTTTAGCGTCAACTTTCAAATGTTTAGCCACATTGAATTTTCGGGAAATTATCGAATTTTTAATGGCATTACAGAAGCAAACTTTGGTCATAAAGGGTTTGGTGACGATGCAGATCGCGTAGCCAATATCAAAATAGCCCTACTTCGTAGACAAGATGGCTTTGAATACCTTCCAGATTTTGCCATTGGATTTAATGACTTTTATGGAAGTCGTCGGTTTCATTCTTTTTATGTAGTCGCAACGAAAGAGGTATTGAAATACAACTTTGAGGCGACATTTGGATGGGGAAAGGACCGGATCGATGGTTTTTTCGGAGGGGTTGCCTGGACTCCCTTTCGACAAACAACTTGGCCGATTTTAAAAAACCTCACCCTCTTAGCTGAATATGATGCGATGGATTACAAAAAACACCGAGATGAACATCCGGATGGGCGCAGCGTCAAATGGCGTGTCAATGTCGGATTGATGGCCTATTTTTGGGACATACTCCAACTCAAAGTAAGCTCCCTTCGAGGGGAGAAAATTGCTGCATCCCTTTCACTCAATGCAAATTTAGGGGAGACTAAAGGCTTTTTCGCAAAAGTGGACAATCCGCCACTTTATGAAGCTCCGATCAATATGGAATCAATTGGGCCCCTGCGCAGTGAAAAAGAACTCGCCCATGAAATTGCATTTGCTTTTGCAGAGCAAGGCATCCCCCTCTATCGCGTCTACACCACAACCAATGGAGAGGGGAAAAAAGGGCTCTATTTAAAAATGGTCAACGTCCGGTATCGGCAAGAAAAGGAAATCCGCGAGAGGTTAGAATCGCTTCTTTCTGCGCTCATCCCTTCTAATATTTTCTTCGTGACCGTTGTTGTCGAAGCTAATGGCATTCCCGTGCAGGAGTATTATTTTCGAGGAGAGGATTTAAGACGCTATCATTATGGCATGCTCTCTCCATTTGAATTTAAAACGCTCTCCCCCTTGCAAGAAGCTAGCCCGCCTCCTTCTCCCTATGATAGCGCGCTTATTTATAAAAGAAAAAAAGACATCTGGACATTCACTATCAGGCCACGTCTGCTCAGTTTTTTTGGAAGTGTCTCGGGCAAATATAAATATAGTTTAGGATTTGTTGCTGGACCAGAAGGGTATCTTTTTGATCAGATCTATTACAAACTCCAAGTGGGCTATTCTGCCCTTTCAAGCATGTCAGACGTGGGCGATATGGATATGGTCAATCCCTCCCAACTCATTAATGTACGATCAGATACCGTGCGCTATTATCAGGAAAATAGCTTTTCTCTCGAACAAGCTTACATCCAAAAAGGATTCAATTTAGGTAAAGGGTGGTTTACTCGCCTGGCCTCAGGTTATTTTGAACCCGCCTACGCTGGCGCAGCTCTTGAATTTCTTTACTATCCCGTGCAATCTAATTGGGCCATTGGTATCTCAGGTGCCTCCGTTTTAAAAAGAAGTTATCATGGACTTGGTTTTACAACACATGTCCGTAAACTCGACGGGTTTAAACCAGAATTTGTTCACTTTATTGGTTATCAATACTTTCTCGACTTCTATTATATGTTCAAGCCTCTATGGCTCGACTTTCAAGTGAGTATTGGGCAGTTTCTTGCGCGGGATAAGGGAGCACGCTTTGAAATCGGACGTACTTTTCCGAGTGGCTTTCGTTTTTCTATTTGGTATACGCTCACGAACGGAAACGATCGGGTCAATAATGAGCGGTACTATGATAAGGGAATTATTTTCAGCATTCCGCTTGATTTCTTTCTGAAAAAGAGCAGTCGCACGCGTCTTGGATATGCTGTATCAGCTTGGCTACGCGATGTAGGCGCGCAGGCTGCTACCGGTAAACAGCTCTACCCGACTCTCTTCTATGAAAGGCTGTAGGGTATTGAGCGCCATCTTTTCGGATTGGTTCGAAACTTAGAAACTATGCCACTTCTAGGATTTTGACATCGAAGGTGAGCGTCTGGCCTGCAAGCGGATGATTGAAATCAAGTGTGACCTTGTCAGGCAGGACTTCTTTCACGCGGATCAGGATGTCGCCTTCGTTTTCATCGGGAATGACAAGAATGGCTCCTTCATAACGGAGTTTTTCGGGAATGAGCTCGGGATTGACTTCTTTGACGGCTTCGGGATTGATGGGTCCGTACGCTTTTTCAGGGGTAAGTGTAACTTTTTTAGTTTCTCCTTTCGAAAGTCCTGTTAGCTCGCTCTCAAGAGCTGGAAGGATTTGTTGCCGCCCATGTGTAAACACGAGAGGGTCTTTCCCTACGTTTGTATCAACAGGGGTTTTGTCCTCTAAAAAAACTGTATACTCGATCGACACTTTCTTCCCTTCTTCAATCATATATTCCCTTGTGTATGCTTTTTTGTTGCCTGTTTGTCTTCGGTTTCATTCGCCCAACCCACGCGAATTTTCCTTCCTAGAAGTTCTTGCCCATCCATATCCAGGGCTGCTTCAGCCTCGTCCATGGTTGTGAAGGTGATAAAACCAAAGCCTCTAAGGCATTTTGTATAGCGATCGGTTAAAACAGAGATCTCTGCGATATCTCCAAATGGGGAAAAAGCTTCTTTAAGTGATGTTGTCACGGTATCTAACTTTTCATCAAAAGGTAGATTTCCTAAGTATAGCTTTTTCTTCACAGATATATCTCCCTAATCTACGTTGCCCATTTCATCGTTATAGCTTATGGATGAAATTTCGTAAATGTGGATATGCATATGTGAAAATAAAATCAGCACCTGCTCTTTTTATTGAAAGTAGAGACTCGTAAAAGGTTGCGCCAGCGTCGAGGTATCCCTTCTCATGGCTTGCCATTACCATCGCGTATTCGCCGCTAACGTGATAAGCCGCAAGGGGGAGCGTAGTCTCTTGCCTCAATTTTGCTAAGATATCGAGATAGAGTAGAGCAGGTTTAACCATCAAAATATCAGCTCCCTCTTCTTCATCTGTCTTTGCCTCAAGGAGCGCTTCACGGACATTTGCAGGATTGAGTTGATAGGTTTTTTTGTCGCCGAATGAAAGCTTTGTATCAATTGCTGAGCGAAAAGGGGCGTAAAAGGCAGAAGCAAATTTTGCGGCATAAGAAAGGATACTGACATGGTGAAAGCCCGCTTGATCGAGCGCTTTCCGGATCATATAAACTCTTCCATCCATCATATCACTTGGCGCGAGCACATCGATACCAGCTTCAGCTTGTGTAAGGGCTTGTTTGATCAAAACCTCAAGTGTCAGATCATTATCAATTTCGTTCTTTTCATTGGCGATGCCATCATGACCATGTACGGTATAAGGATCAAGAGCCACGTCACTTATGATACAGAGTGTTGGGAGCTGCTTTTTGATCTCTCTGATCGCTTTAGGTATGAGCCCATCTTTATTGTAGGCTTCAGAGGCCGTTTTATTTCTTAACTCTTTCTCTACGACAGGAAAAAGGGCAATAGCTGCAATGCCCTCACTGTGTAGTTTTGCTGCTTCTTCTATGGCGCGGTCGATTGTATAGCGCAGAACACCTGGCATGGGCGCAATTTCTTCTGTTCTGTTTTCTCCCGGGATAATAAAGAGGGGAATGACAAAATCAGACGCTCTCAAATGTGTTTCTTGAATGAGTGAGCGGATTGCCTGGCTTTTGCGATTTCTTCGTAAGCGTTTAAACTGCATGGAAGCGATTATGTGTGATTAGAAAATATTATTTCCATAAAAAACATTCTGACATATTCTCAATCACAACCGGAGGCTTTATGAAATATTTTCTAATATTACTGTGTACATCTTTCTGCACATTTTCACTTTTTTCGGAGTTAACTACTGATGAAAGGCAGGCTTTAGATAATTTGAGTATCGAATATGCTGAAGCGTTAAATGATGCGAAAAGTCTCTACGCTGTCGAACATGCAAAATGGATAAACTATTATTCTCAAGAGAGATTAGACAATGTAATAAATGCTCTTTTTGATGTTTTTGAAACTTTACAGAATGAGCAAGAGAGCAAGCTTTATAGTTTTGTTTTGAAATATCCTGAGGAAGAGATTTCCCAACTGATATTAGAGGACTTAGAAAAACGTAAGAACGTGGATAGAAGACAACTTATTGAAGGCGCCTTATTTGTCTTATTAGGTCTTGCTCCAAATGTTTCAGAACATGAGTTGAAGCTCTGGCAAGAAATGCTTATCAAAGATAAATTATTTAAACGCTATGGACAGCTTGGATTTGAGGAAGAGGAAGATTTTGAGGAGATTGTTGCCGAATATCTTCTTAAGCAAAGTTTTGAAAATTTTATTACGTCTGCAGACCCTCTGATAATGACTCTGTTTTCAGAGTATCCTGAAGATTGGGAGTATGTTGATCTTTTAGACGCGTTAAATCCAAAGGATGCTTTCTTTGCTGAAGGGCTACTAGAGGAATTATCTTCGCGTGAGATTGCTCCCCGAACCGTTGCTGAAGTTGAATTTGTAGATCTTCACAATCGATTTATTATGAAAGTAGGCTCCTTAATGTTTAAATTTATTGAAGAGACTGGGATGCCGCTACTATAGAAAAAAAAGCCTGAAAGCGGTACGATCGAAATCATCATCTTAGAAAAGGATCAATTGCAATGGAAGATTATGAAAATTTCAGTGAACAACAGCTAAAGATTATTCAGCGGTATGTCACGAATATCGATGAAAATATTTTTGTGCTTCGTAATCTTCCAGAGGTCATCAAAGGAGCCCTCTTTTCTCGCTATTCTCGTTCAAGTTTGGGGCTACGCTCTCTGCTTCTAAAAGAATTTATTCTCAATGAAGATACAGCTTTTGCCACCATTTCAGGGGAAAAGCATGAGGGTGAAGAGGATCAGATTATGGCGATTAAAAAAGCTCAGAGCTTTTATGATCGCATTCTCGATGGTTATGGTGATGATTCTATAGGTGAACTTGGAGGAGCGCACCTCGCGGTTGAAAATATCTCTATGATCGCTGCCAAAGTGATCGAAGATAGCCGTATTGGTGGCTCTCCCCTTGAAAAATCAACTCGCTATATCTATTTTGATCAAAAAATAAACGGTGAATTTCTCTTTTATCGCGAACCGATTTTGATGACATCTGCTTATCGGGACCTCTATCTCGAAGTATGCAATGACCTTTTTGAAACGTATGGCAGATTGATTCCTCCTATGACGGAAATGATGGAGAAAAAGTTTCCAAAAGAAAATGAGGTTTCAAAGGTCGCCTATACTGCCGCGCTTCGGGCGCGTGTTCTCGATTGTTTGAGAGGTCTATTGCCTTCTGGGGCTCTGACAAATATGGGTGTATTTGGAAATGGGCGCTTTTTTGAAGGTCTGATTCAAAAACTAAATAGCCATAATTTAAGTGAATTGCAAGAGATTGGAAAAACGAGTTATCAGGAACTTTCCAAGGTAATTCCATCTTTTGTACGGCGCTCTGAGGGATCTCATAAATATCAAAAAACTTACAGCGAGTTTAAAGAGCGCCAAGACGGGGCACTTAAAGAGTTGTCTGAACAGTATACAGAATCTCTTGCCAAAATGAGTAGCGCAGGTGTGCGCCTTGTGAGTTATGATGCTCAAAGTCCTACGAAAGTAGCAGCGGGACTTTTATTTGCAAACTCAGATGTAGGTCTTGCTGAACTGCAAGATCATTGTGGCAAGTTGCCAAAGGAAGAGGTTGAGCGTATTTTGGAAGTGGGTGCAGCTTATCGTGAAAATCGTCGCCATAAATCGCCTAGGGCCTTAGAGCATGCAGAATTTACATTTGAAATCGTTGCTGATTTTGCTGTTTATCGCGACTTGCAAAGACACCGCATGCTGACTCAAGAACGCCAGATGCTTAGTTGTGACCACGAATATTTTATCCCTGATGAAATTATCGGTACTGATATGGAAAAAGAGTATCGCGAGGTCATGGAAAAGGCAAAAGGTGCCTATGATACGATCAAATTAGAGCTTCCAGAAGAAGCGCAATATGTTGTCCCTATGGCATACAACATTCACTGGTATTTTCATGTCAACTTGCGCGCACTGCAATGGCTTTGTGAACTTCGCTCTTCTCCCGCGGGACATCCAAATTATCGCTATATTGCTCAAGAGATGGCAAAACAAGTTTCTACCGTCCTACCTGAATTTGAACGTTTTTTTAAGTTCGTCGATTATGACGGCTACGAGCTCGGACGTCTGGGACAGGAAGTTCGCAAAGAAGAAAAGTTAAAGGCAAGCGAGTGAGCTACTCCCACGATGCATCCCAAAAAGGAAGCGTATTCGGTGGAATGCTTTTGATTGCAGGGAGCTGTATTGGCGCTGGAATGTTAGCGCTGCCTATTCTTACTGGAATGGCCGGTTTTTTTCCCTCATTTGTCATGTTTTTTATCGCTTGGATTTTTATGACAACGACAGGCCTCCTGCTTGTTGAAGTCAATGGGTGGTTTGAACATCCCGTCAATTTCATATCCATGGTTGGCCATACACTTGGCATGGTTGGACGCGTCCTCTGTTGGCTCCTTTATCTCTTTTTATTTTACGCTCTCCTCGTTGCCTACATGGTAGGAAGTGGAAATCATGTTTCAAATCTCCTTATGCATCTCATTCAATGGAATATCCCTGATTGGATAGGGACAATCTTTTTTGTTATTCTCTTTGGTTGGGTTGTGTATTTAGGAACATATCCTGTTGATCTTCTCAACAGAGGCTTGATGATAGGCAAGATTCTCGCCTATCTACTCCTCATCATTTTGGGATTGAAATACATTACTCCAAAGCTTCTTCTCTATACAGATATTAAGTACTCCTTATTTGCACTCCCCATTTTACTTATCTCCTTTGGATTTCAAAATATGATACCAAGCCTATCTGTCTACCTTGGTGGTGACACCAGAAGGATTCGAATGGCGATTATTGGGGGATCTCTATTCACGTTTTGTATCTACTTATTTTGGCAACTCATTGCTTTGGGAATTCTTCCAGTGAGTGGCAAAGAGGGGATCATCAGCAGTTTCCATAACGATATTGATGCGGCTCAGTCGATTCGGAATTATTTAAAAGCGGGATGGGTTGGCTCGTCAGCTCAAATCCTTGCATTTTTTGCCATATTAACCTCATTTCTTGCACAATCTTTAGCGCTCGTCCATTTTTTAAGAGATGGTCTAAAAATCAACCGAAAAAAGCGGGAACATGTCAGCTTATGTGCTTTAGCTCTTCTGCCCCCATTGGTTTTTTCTATTCTTTTTCCTCAAATCTTTTTTCAGGCTCTTAATTTTGCCGGTGGTATTTGTGCAGTGATCCTATTTGGTGTTTTCCCCGCCATGATGGTGTGGATTGGGCGTTACCGCAAAAATATTCGGTCAGAAAATCCCGTAAGAGGGGGGAAACCTCTTTTAATTTGCATTTTCGTATTTGGATGCTTTATTTTTTTCTATCAACTTACAAATATGCTTGGCTTAACTCTTTTCCCTCATCCATAAAATTATGATAAAAATTAATCACTACATTGGCGGAATTCTTCTTGTTTCAGGAACTACGATCGGCGCTGGAATGCTTGCACTCCCTGTCATTACCGGTTTTATGGGCTTTATCCCGTCAATTATCACCTTTTTGATCATCTGGGCAATCATGCTCTGCACATCCTTCTTTTTTCTCGATGTCAACTGTTCGATACCGGGAGAGATAAACCTCATTTCAATGGCGCATAAAACCCTTGGAGTCAAAGGGAAAGTCATCGCCTGGATTTTTTATATCTTACTTCTCTACTCCCTAATCTCTGCATACATTGCAGCGAGTACGCCGATTTTTACAGAGGCCATCGCGTATATTACAGGGTATACGCTCCCTCGCTTTGTTTCTCCTTTTGCACTGCCTGTCCTTTTTGGAGGTTTTGTCTATCTTGGCACATTGGGCGTAGATCTTATCAATCGTCTTCTCATGCTTGGACTTGGGATCTCCTTTGTCATCCTCGTCATTTTTCTCCCTTCGCATATTGAACCGGCTCTTCTTACGCATTTCGATTTTAAACCTTCAATTTTAGCAGTACCTGTGATTATCACTGCCTTTGGATACCATATTATCATCCCGAGTCTAACGACATATATGCATCACGATAAAAAGCATCTAAAATGGGTTCTTTTTATTGGCAGCTTGATTCCTCTGATCATTTACCTTCTCTGGGAATTTTTAATTCTCGGCATTGTTCCCATCGAGGGTAAGGTTGGTCTTGCTGAAGCTTGGCAACAGGGATACTCTTCAACACAACCTCTTGTTAGGATCATTCAAAATAAATGGATTCGAATTGGTGCGAATTTTTTCACTTTTTTTGCCATTGTGACTTCGTTTTTGGGGGTGTCACTGAGTTTATCCGACTTTTTAACCGATGGTTTCAAGATCAAAAAGAGTTGGGAGGGGCGTCTAACAGCATGTCTACTTACATTTGTGCCTCCACTCATATTTGTTATAACGTATCAGAGGGGATTTATCGTCGCACTTGAGTATGCCGGTGCCTTTGTAGCTATCCTTCTCATCTTACTTCCTGCCTGGATGGCCTGGCATTTAAAAAAACCTAAATTTTATCGGAAACAGGGGGGGCGGTTGCTCCTTGCTTGCATCATTGTATTTGCCCTCGCAATCGTTGCTATAGATATCTTAGAACAATGGGGATATTACAAATCCCTGATAGAACCATATGTTTCAATTAGTCACTGATTTTGAGCCTAAAGGCGATCAAGTCCACGCCATAAAAGCACTCTCCCATGGCCTAGAGGTTGGCAAAAGAAGCCAAGTCCTCCTCGGCGTGACGGGGTCTGGAAAGACCTTTACCATGGCAAATATTGTCCAAAAAGTGCAAAAAAAAACGCTTGTTCTTGCCCACAACAAAACTCTTGCAGCACAACTCTATCAGGAATTTAAAGCCTTTTTTCCAAACAATGCTGTCGAATATTTTGTCTCTTACTACGACTACTTTCAACCCGAAGCCTATGTTCCCCGCACCGATACCTACATTGAAAAAGACCTCGCAATCAATGATCACATTGACAAACTTCGGCTCAGTGCAACGCGCTCCTTAATTGAGAGAGATGATGTCCTGATCGTCGCGTCTGTCTCCTGCATCTATGGCTTGGGCCTTCCCGAATATTACAACAAGATGAAACTCACCCTTGAAACAGGTGAAAGCTACCGTCGCGATGATATTTTAATGCATCTTATTGAACTCCACTATGAGAGAAATGATTACGATCTGGCGCGTGGAAAATTTCGCGTACGCGGTGACGTTTTAGAAATCGTTCCAGCCTATGAAGAAGATATTGCCTACCGCATTGAATTTTTTGGGGATGAAGTTGACCGTCTCAGTGTGATTGATCCTTTAACGGGGCGTGTGCATGAAAGGCTGAAGAAAGTTGTCATCTATCCTGGCTCTCACCACGTTACCCCGGAAGATATTCGCTTGCAGGCCATCGAAACCATCAGAGATGAACTTACAGAGAGAACAGCTTATTTTGAAAAAGAAGAGCTCTTAGTTGAGAGGCAACGGATCAATCAACGCACGAGATATGATCTTGAAATGATCAAAGAAATTGGATATTGCAAAGCCATTGAAAATTATTCACGACATTTTGCGCAGCGTGCTCCAGGTGCCCCGCCTTCGTGTTTGATTGATTATTTTGGGGATGATTTTCTCGTCTTTATCGATGAATCTCACCAAACACTCCCTCAAATTCATGCGATGTATAATGGAGATCGCGCGCGAAAGAAATCTCTCATCGATTATGGATTCCGTCTCCCATCTGCCTATGACAACCGCCCCTTAAAATTTGAAGAATTTCATAGTCACATCCACCAAGTCATCTATGTTTCTGCAACACCCGGTCCTTGGGAAGTTGCCGAATCTGAAGGGGATGTCGTCAAGCAAATCATTCGTCCAACAGGCCTTCTCGATCCAAATATTGAAATACGACCAGCTACAGATCAAGTTGATGACTGCCTCGATGAAATCCGCAAAGAATCTGAGAAGGGGAATCGGATTCTTGTCACAACCCTTACCAAACGCCTCTCTGAAGATCTCACCAAATACCTCAAAGACATCGGTGTGAGAGCCAAATATCTTCACTCAGATATAGATACACTTGAACGCGTACAAATTATCAAAGACCTTCGGCTTGGAAATTTTGACGTTCTAGTCGGCATCAACCTCTTAAGAGAAGGGCTCGACATCCCAGAAGTCACACTTGTTGCTATTTTAGATGCAGATAAGGAGGGTTTTCTCCGTAGTGAAACTGCACTTATTCAAACATGTGGACGCGCCTCGCGAAATGTTGAAGGACGTGTGATCATGTATGCCGATAAAATCACAAAATCGATCCAAGCAACACTTGATACCACAAAAGGGCGCCGCGCCATCCAAGAAGCCTACAATCAGGAACATGGCATTACACCTCATACGATAAAAAAAGATGTTGCCGAAGATCTTGCAGGAGCCTTTGCAGGCTACTCCCTGAAAGAAGATGAAAAAGAAGAAGTCGAAAAAGAGGGTTTCATCAAGCCAGAAGATCTCAAACATCGCATTGAAGAATGTGAAAAAGAAATGAAACTCGCAGCTAAAGAGCTCCGTTTTGAAGATGCAGCCCGTTATCGCGATCTTCGGAGATATTACAAAGACTTGGAACTTTTAGAAGATCATCCCAAATGATCCAAAATCCTTATTTAAAACTTCTCCTGATGTTTTTAGATTTTCTCTTCCGCTTTTTTCCAAAAAGAAATCAACAGCGGCCGGTTCACAAAATCCTGATTTGCAATGGAGCGCATCTTGGGGATGTGATTCTTTCTACAGCGATCATCACCCCCTTAAAACAAGCCTTTCCCAATGCAAAATTAGGTTTTTTGATTGGCAGCTGGTCAGAGGAGGTTTTGAAAGATCATCCTGATATCGATCAGCTCCATTTTATTGACCATTGGAAACTAAATCGCACCGGTTCACGACGTTATTTTACAACGCGTAAACAAGCTCTCAAAGAGATCAAATCCTATGATTTGGCCATTGATCTCTACCCCTATTTTCCAAATAACGCCTATCTTTTGTGGCAGGCGAAAATCCCGAAACGGATCGGCTATATAAGTGGGGGATGTGGGCGGCTCTATACCCATCCTGTAACGTGGCAAGCTCGCAGCGAATCCATTGCATCCCACTATTGCGATCTGCTTCGTGTTCTTGATATTGATACAACGCCTTTTTCCTACAATCTCAAACGTACAACCACAAAACAAAAGACCCACCTCATTTTTCACACCGGTTCAGGCAACCTCCTCAAACAGTGGCCTGAAATAAAGTGGCGCACGCTTGCAGAAAAATACGCACCCACGCCGATCTATTTTACAGGCAAAGGGGGTAAGGAAAAAGAAAGCATTTATCGGATCACAAAAGATCTTCCTCATGCATTTAACCTCTGTGACAAACTCACGTGGCAGGATCTTTCCCTGCTTGTTCAATCTGCAAGGGCAGTTGTCACGATTGATTCCGCAATGTCACATCTTGCAGCTGCCTATCACATTCCCTCTGTCGTGCTTTTTACAGGTTTGGCCCCCATCCATTACTGGAAGCCTCTTTCTCCGCACTCCTTTGCTATCACACATCCTACCACGTGTGCTCCCTGCCACCTTAAAAAAGGGTGTACAGAAATGGCCTGCATCCGAAAAATTTCTGTACAAGAAGTCTCTAAACAACTTAATTTCTTTCTAAACTGATTGGAGGTTGAGATGAAGACTGTCATTCTTGCTGGAGAAGGTAGAGGATCACTTGCCGAAATTGGAGGGAAACCTTTCATATGGCATTTAGTTCAACTCTATTCTGCTTTTGAACTCAATGAATTTGTCATCGCACTTGGTCAAAATGGAGAGAAGCTTAAAGAGTACTTTCTAAACTATCAAACAGTAGCGCACGATGTCTCGCTTGATCTAGTCACTGGGGAGCGGTATGTCCATCAAGGACGGCATCCCAGTTGGCGTCTGCATCTTGTCGATACTGGCAAAGAAACCGCTAGCGGGGGACGCCTCAAACGCTTAAAGCGATGGATCGGCAGCGAGCCTTTTATGATGACATCAGGCAATGCTCTTATCGATCTCGATATTGAAGCACTTTATACCTTTCATAATTCTCATAATAAACTCGTCACAACAGTAGCTGTAAGACCCCTTGCCCCCTTAGGAGCTTTAAATATCAAAAGTGGAGCCGTTCTCGACTTTTCCGATACAACTCAAACCAAAGAGGGATGGATCAACAGTGGTTTTTATCTCATCGAACCCGAAGTGCTCAACTATATCGAAGGGGATGATACAAGTTGGGAAGAGTATCCCATGGGACGCCTTGCCCAAGATGGAGAGGTGATGGCCTTCCAAAGCGAGGGTTTTTATGGCCCAGCGGAAACTGATCGGGACCTATGTCGTCTAGAGAGGCTCTGGCAAGAGGGGAAAGCCCCCTGGATGATGCACCCAGTTCATTCCTAAGGTGATCCTATTATTCACATTTCAAAAAGAAATCTAACACAGAATCTACTGGCGGGTTTTGCTGGCAAGGGTATCAGCGCCTTTGTCAATCTCGCTGTCACGCCAATCTATTTGAAATTGCTTGGGATTGAGGCATATGGCTTCATTGGTTTTTATGCGCTCATTTTTTTTCTGACAATGCAGTGCGATCTGGGGATCGGAACGTGCATTAGTCGCGAGATGGCGTTATGGACCAAGGGTGACAAGAATGATCGCTCGATTTGTGATCTATTTCGCTCTTTTGAAGTTGTGTATTGGGGCATTGCACTTTTTTTTGCTCTTATTCTCATTTGTTTTTCATCTTCAATTGCCACACACTGGCTTTATGTAGAAGGCAAGGGGCATGTCATTTTACTTATGGGGTGTGCATTATTGTTGCAATTTCCCTTCATGCTTTATGGCCAGGGGTTGATCGGCCTGCAACATCAGGTGGTGCTAAATGGCATTGTGAGTGGTTTTACACTCTTTCGAGCCGGCCTTATTTTGATATTGCTAGTGAAGGTGGAAGCATCTATCGAGCTGTTTTTCATGGGACAGCTCATCTCCCATTTTTTACAGATTGTTGTGAGTTATGGGGTGTTGTGGAGAAAGTTGCCGAAAATGCGAGGGCGTTTTCGCTTGCATGAATTGAAGGGTGTGAAGGGATTTGCGCTGGGTGTGAGTATGACAACAGTGCTTAGCATGGCTTTAACGCAATGTGATCGCCTTTTTGTCAGCTATCTTTTTCCACTCAAGGTTTTTGGGTATTACTCTTTGGCTGCCACTCTAGCAAGTGCACTTTATTATTTTGTGATCCCCATTACATGTGCTTATTTTCCAAAATTTACAGAGTTAACAGAGGAGAAAGCGCTTGGGAGGTGTTACCATCAAAGCAGTTCACTTCTTTCAATGTTGGTAATGCCGATCGCTGCTGTTGGTATTTTATTTTCTGGAGAAATTCTGCATATTTGGACGAGAAATATCGAAACAGCATCGGAGGTGGCTCCCTTTTTTAGCCTGCTCTGTTTCGGATATTTGATCAATGTAATGGTGCAGCTTCCCTACTACTTGCAGCTCTCTTTTGGGAAGACAGATATCTTTTTAAAACAGAATTTGATTTCTCTTCTCATTTATGCGCCTTTTATTTATGTTCTCTTAAAAGTTTTTGGGGTGATGGGAGCTCCATATATGTGGATTGCACTTAATGTTGCCCACCTTGTGGGCGGCTCTCGTTTGGTTCACAAAAAACACCTTCCTCAGGAAGAAAAAAGATGGCTACGCGAGGACTTTTTCATTCCTCTGGGTCTTTCTTTTTTTATTGCTTTCGTTAGTCGGTTGGTTTTCCCATCTTCAAAAGTGCTTCTTCTCCAAGGAGTATGGATTGGAGGGACGTTGTGTTTGGCAATTACTGTAGTTGGTTATTTTCGGCATGGAAAAATTAAAAGTTACAACGATTTTAACGACGTATCGCCGTCCAAAACGTCTTAAGCGGGCCATTGAAAGTGTCCTGCAACAAACTTATTCCCATTTTAAGCTGATTGTTTTAGATGATGCCTCAGATGATGGGACGCGTGAGGTTGTGATGTCTTATTGCGATGAGGATGGACGCATTGAATATATCTGTCATAAAAAAAATAAGGGGATGGGAGCAAATTTCAATTTCGGATATCAACTCATAGACACTCCCTATTTTTCTTTTCTTTCAGATGATGATGTCTTGCTACCAAATTTTTATGAAGATTCTCTAAAACAAATGGAGAAATATCCAGACGTTGGATGTTGCGCGGGTGGGTCGATTCAGATGAGTGAGGATGGGGAAATCACAAAGATCACTCTCAAGGAGAGAAAAGAAGAAGAATATTATGAAGATGGCATTACTGAGGTGATGGCGGATGATTTTCCAAATTGGAATTCTGTCTTATTTAGACATGAAGTTAAAAAACAGATCCCTTCGTTGAGTTTAGATGCTGCCGCTTTGCAAGATTTCGATTTTATGTTGAAAGTCAGCTTAGATCATCCCATTTTGCTCATGAAAAAAATCTGCGCCTTTTTTATCGATCAGCCAACGTCTTTTACGCGGCTGTGTGATCCAATGACACATTGGAAAGCTTCCAGATTTACCCATCAAGAAGTGATTGTTCAGATGGAAAATTTTCTGCAAAATAGATTTCATGCGATTTGTCTAAAACGACTTTATTTTCTTGCGATGCGGCATCTCGGGCGGGGAAATATTAAAATTGCAAAATCCGTGATTCCGATTTTAGATCAAGAAGATCTCGATGGAGTGTATTACTTTCCCTTAAAAATACTTGCTGGCGCCAGTGAAAAAATCCCTCTATTTTTACACGTTCTCTCGTTAATGATGAAGCTTAGACGCTTAATCAAAAAGCGGGTTCGTAAAATGCGCTTTCACGACTATCGCCGGGTCTACTGGAAATGGTATGAATCCTTTTGATTCTTATGTTAGTCCATCAAAAAATGAAGATTTTTTAAAAAGATACTTCTTTTCCTATCTTTTCTCCCACTTTTCTAAACGAGAGGGGATGAAGATATTGGATGTTGGCTGTGGTGATGGGGCAATGCTCAAACTTTTACAAGAAAGTGGATTTGATAACCTCGAAGGTATCGATATTTCTAAAAAGCAGGTACAACGCTCCGGTCTTGAATTTGTAAAATGTGTGGATCCACTCGACTATTTGCAGGGTAAGACGGGGGTGTATGATGTGATTTTGCTCATTGATGTCTTAGAACATCTGGAACTTGAATATAGTCTGGATTTGCTGCAGAACATTAAATCGAGTTTAAAAGATGGGGGACTGCTTTTAATTCAGGTTCCAAATAGCCTCTGCCCGTTAAACCCCCATCGCCATGGGGATGTAACGCATTTGAGAGCGTATACTTTAGAAAGCCTCGAACAAAGCTTGCGCTATGGCGGATTTGCTGCGTGGAACCATTTTAGTTTGCCGCCATTGATTCATGGGATTAAAAGTGCAGTGCGTAGATGTCTGTATCATGGGTGTGTTCAACCTCTTATCGCTCTCTATCTTCTGGTGACAACAGGGAAGCGGTGGGGAGGTATCTATACCCCTAATTTTCTAACGGCAGTATCCAAGAACTAAACCGATCTTGATGACGCTGTATGCTTTCTGGAAAGGTCTCATCAATTTCGACAGGTATGCATGTATCAATGTGAGCTTGAATGGTATCAGGGTGCTTATGATGTGGCGTGTCGAGTTCAGCATGTGAATACGCTTCCAATTTTTTTATAACACGTTCATATCCACCCATAAATGTGAAATGCCATCCCATGTCTTCGAGGTATGGAAGTTCTTCCCGCTCATTCCGAGCCAGTTGAGGCGTAATATTTTTTAAAGTTCCATAGTTGCAAAAGATGGTTCCATACCATGGATGTTCGTTCGGGTCGTGGAGGTTAAGATAGTAGCGATAGAGTGTTTGAGCAAGAGATATGACGGCATGGGGATGTTTTAGGGCGGATTCGAGGATGAGTGGGATTTTATGAGGATTGATGAACTCATCAATGTCAGAAATTAGGATAATATCATCATTAGAGCAGTCGGTGAGCCCTTGCATGATCTGATTGCGCTGATAGGTTTCTCGATCCCATGGATTGGGATAAGAGGTGGTTTCTAGAAGGAGAACATGGATGATTTTATCTAAATAGGGGGAGAATTTCTGTTTATTGAGGGTGAAATAGAGAGGTTTATAATTCCCTCTAAACGTTTCACAACTCTCGACGAGGACAAAATGATCTACCTCATCGTAGAGCTCTTCGAGTCTTAGTTCAAGCAGCTCAACCTCATTAAAAAAGAGGAAGCAATCATAAATCTTTGCCTGAAGAGGCAGAAAAAAAAGTAGACTAAAGAGGTAGTACAATCCAGTCCTCAGGAATGACATCCTTGGAATCGAGCCCATGTCCCCATCCTGGCGTAAACCATTCAGGAGGGGCGATCACCACTTTCGTTGGGTGTTTATTGATATATGCTGCCCACCATGAGAAGGTGGAATTGGAAATGATATGGTGCTTACACATGCTCATGAGGTAGAAATCGATGTAGTGGGGTTGTCCCTGTATAAAAACGAGTTTTCGAGGAATGTTAATGAGGTTTTCTTTACACCATGGGATATTATCGGAAAAAATAACGATGAGTGATTCTTCAGGAAAAAGACAGATGGCTTTTCTAAAATAATTGAGGCCTTGGGAATCGTGTAGAAAGAGTGTGCGAATATGCACGGCAACAGTGCAGGGGTGTTCTAGAACGAGACTAAATTTCCGTTCTATATGGGTTTTGAGAGAATCACTTGGCTCAAAAAAGGGAAGAATTTTATCCTTATGGTGTTTGAAATATTTCTCAGATTGATAGAAGCCTGAAAGGGCGATGTTTTCTGATTCCGGAATGGGTGCGTAGTGGAAATGGGGTTCTTCATAGAAATCTTCAATTTCACCTGGAGGAGCTTCGGCATTTAGGCGCCAAAAGATAAACCTATAATTCATAGGGATATCCCGCTCTTGCAAGTTTTTAAGATCGGGAAAATAGGGCTCTAGATCGTGATCATAGGCATAAGCTAGGGCTGTCGCAATTTGAAAGCATTGATTGCCGAGTTGCCCTCCACTGAGTCTGCCAACAACAAATGGCTCGCTGAAAAGGGATGTAGAAAAAATGAGTAGTAAACAACAGAAAATCTTTCTCATCATGCGGGAATCTTAAAGGATACATCGATTTTGGCAAAAGCAAAAATTCTTATCATAAAAATTGGGGCGATTGGAGATGTGATCATGTCGCTTTCAATGCTCGAGAGTTTGAAAGATGCGGAGATTACATGGGTTTGTGGCTACGCTGCTGCGCCTTTGATACAAGACTGGGTTGATCGATTGATTTTGGTGGATGAAAGACAGCTTTTGAAGGGGAATGTTTTTTCAAAGGTAAGAGTTGTCCTCGGTGTGTGGAAAGCGCTGTTTTTGCATTCTTTCGATCTCATTCTGACAGCGCATCCCGATGTAAGGTATCAGCTTTTGACACTTTTATGCAGAGGCAAAAGAAGGCGACGCTTTCAGCGTCATCCTGGGCGGTATCATGGGTATGAATATCTACAACTTGCGGAAGCGAAGACGTATGAAATGCCGAAATGGCAAAAAAAGAAAATGGATCTTGGAGAGAATCTGATTGCATTGACGCCGAGCTTACTGGGCCTAAGGTCATGGCCCATTGAGCATTATGTGTCTCTTGGAGAGCAGTTGAGACAAAAAGGATATCGGATACTTCTTGTGGGTCTTGAAAAGGAATGCAGCCATTATTTTAAGTCACTGGAGACTTTGGATTATTTGGGAAAGACAACTCTCGTGGAAGTCTGTGCGCTTCTTGCAGGTGTCAAGCTACTCATCACTCATGATGGAGGGTTGCTGCATATGGGACACTTGGTCTGCGTGCCCACCCTTTCCCTTTTTGGCCCAACAAATCCGCAAGAATTCGCTCCGCCGAATTCCGATTTTATCATGGGCGAGGAAGATCTTTATTGTCGCCCTTGCTATGATGGGAAAAAATTTGCCACTTGCACAAATAATCTTTGCATGCGACAAATCAGTGTAAAAAGGGTTGTAGAGAGGGTCGATGAAATCTGTAATCGTACATGATTGGCTAACTTCCATGAGTGGGGCTGAAAAGGTTGTTGAAGCCATCTATGAGCTCTATCCTTCAAAGATGTTCACACTTTTTAAAGATGCATCGAAATTCAAGGGGGGCCTTTTTGATAAAATAGAGATTGAAACCTCATTTCTTCAAAAAATGCCGGGGATGTTGCAATATTACCGCAACTTACTTCCCCTTTTCCCCCACGCGATTGAGAGTTTTGATCTCTCTGACTACGATCTGATTCTATCTTCTTCCCACTCTGTTGCAAAAGGGGTGCTGCCACACGGCGGTCAACAGCACATTTGCTATTGTCACACGCCAATGCGCTATGCTTGGGATCTCTATTTCGATTACATGAAGGGAGGGGGGCTAAAGAGCTTGTTGATGAAGCCTTTTTTACATCGCATTCGTAATTGGGATGTGTTTGCTTCCATGCGTGTAGATCATTTTATTGCTAATTCGGAGTGTGTTGCCAAAAGAATTAAAAAGATCTACCGGAGAGACGCTCCCGTAATTCATCCTCCTGTCGATACGAAGTTTTTTGCTCTCTCAGAAAAACCAAGAGAAGATTTTTATATCACGGCAGGCCGCTTTGTCCCTTATAAGAAGATCGATATCATTGTAGAAGCCTTTCGTCATCTTCCAGATAAAAAACTGGTTGTGATTGGAGAGGGACCAGAGATGAATAAGATTCGAAGTAAAGCAGGAAAAAATGTGGCGCTTCTTGGATTTCAAAAGAGTGAATACCTCAAAGAAATGCTCCAAAAAGCAAAGGCCTTTTTATTTATGGCCAATGAGGACTTTGGGATTCTTCCAGTTGAGGCGCAAAGTTGCGGCACTCCCGTGATTGCTTTTGGAAAAGGGGGTGCTCTCGAGACAGTTGTAGAAAATGAGACAGGTCTCTTCCTTTTCAACCAATCTGCATCTGCCTTAGCCGATATGATCAAATTCTTCGAACGCAATCAAGAGCGGTTTGATCCTAAATTTATCCGTCAGCATGCGGAATCTTTTAGCCGAGAGCATTTCCAAAATAAATTTCAGCAATTTGTTGAGGAAAAAACTAGGCGATGAAGGTGCTTGTTCTCGCAGGAGGGGAAGGCACGCGCCTTAGACCTCTATCCAAACCTAAACAATTTGTTTCCTTTCAAAATAATGAAACGTTACTTGAGATGACCTTGAAACGGTTCGCATCTTTTGAGACATTTGTGTCAGTAGGTTCTGGTCAAGAAGGGGAGCTAGAGGGCACGTTTCCTTTATCGAGGACGATTATTGAACCGGAGAGAAAAAATACGGGCCCTGCAATTTGCTATGCAATCTATATGCTAACAGAGCGGGGGGAACTGGGCCCGGAAGATCTTCTCTGCGTCTGTCCATCTGACCATTATTTTGAAGATAACGCAGCACTTATACAAGCAATGGAAGAGGGAAGAAAATGGGCTGAGAAGGGAGATATTGTTTTATTCGGTCACCAAGCTCGCACTGCCAACCCTCATTTAGGATATATTACTCCAGAGGGCCAGTTCATTGAAAAACCGCCCCTTGAAGTAGCTGAAGAGCTTGTTAAATCGGGCGCGTATTGGAATCTGGGAATTTTTCTTTTCCGAATTGATGCTTTCCAACGGGAGCTTGCAGAGCACGCTCCCAACTTGATGGGGTCTTTTGATGCGATGCCATCGATTTCCATCGATAAAGCGCTGATGCAAAAGTGTCGAAAAATAAGAATGATCCCGGTGAGGGGCAAATGGATGGATTTAGGTAGCTGGGACGCAATCTACGAATTTATCCTCGAAAAGCATTGAGCTGAGCGCCCAGTAGAATGCGAGTGTTGGGATGAGAAGAAGGGCTCCATCTGAAAGTGATAGGAAAAGATAAGTGATAAGACCCAAGAAGATGCCTTTTTTTTCTGGTGATTGCAGAAGAGATCTTCGATGTAGTAGCGTGATGAAAAGGGGACTGATGAGAGCGATGAGAAATGTGAGTAGTCCTAATACGCCGAAACTTTCTAACATGCCAAGATAGGTGATCTCTGAAATGGCTCTGAAGGGATTTTCTCCGAAAAAATAGAGATGATTGAACGCTTCAAATTGATCTAATCTGCCTCCAAGCGAACTATCAAGAAGAAAGGTCGTTTTGAATTTGAAATAGGTCATGATCCCAAAAATTGCACAGGCAAATAAGATGAGATAAAAAGTGAGTCTTCCCCGTTTTTTTTGAAGGAAGAGTCGACTGAGGATTTCTGCAAAAATAAGTCCCACCCAAACTGTGCGAGACAGGGTTAGTAATAGGGAGAGTTTAACGAGAAAGTGGGGCAGGAATTTTTTTTGAATCACATGATAGATAGGAAGGAGCATGAGGAGGCAGATGCCAAAAAGATTGCCATTATTGTAAGTTGAAATCAGCTTGAAACCACTTCCTCGATCGATACATTTTTCTGTTTCTAACATTCCCATATCATGGAAATTCACGGTCAAAAAGGGGATTTCAATAAATGAACCGCGGAAGAGCTTCCAAAAAAAAAGAAAAATTCCATATGTCGCAATGAACAGGATACCGACGTTGAGATGTTTTTTTAGCCTCTCTATATCTAGGGAGTCAGATAGAAGAAGATAAAATGAAAGGGGAAGGCAAAAAAATGAGATGAAAAATGAGAGCGTATATCCTGTATGCTCCTGTCCTCTAAATAAGAGTGTGGTAAGGAAGACGATTTGAAGGGGGATGATAGAAAGTAGGGAAAGTAGGCGAAATTTTGTGACGTTTAATCGCTTTTGAAAAAGAGTAAATAGGCTTGCGAGGCCAATGAAAAAATAGCCCCAAGTGAGGGGGACGCCTCCTATCTTAAAACCACCTTTTGGAAAGATGACCAAAAAGATGAAAATCAGCGAAAAGAGGGTGGATTTCACTTTGTTAAGTGCGGGGTTAGTATCCCTGCAAGCTTCATCATGTCAATGGGTTCTTTGTTGCCAAAGACCTTTGAGAGTTTATCATCGGGAACAATATTTCTTCTCTTCTTAGGATCTTGCAGGTCGTTCTTTTTGATGTATTCCCAGACTTTTTTTGTCACTTCGCCGCGTGTGAGTTCGTCCGTGCCAATGATGGCTGCAAGCTCTTTGGAAGGTGTATATTTTGGTCCGACGGAACTTCGTGTTGTCTTTCTCTTGGCCGTTTTCTTCGCTCCTTTCTTGCCCGCTGTTTTTCCTGCTGTTTTCTTCGCTTTTTTCACATAAGGAGTCTTAGGATGATTGGCATATTTTATAGGAAGATCATCAAGGCTATTTACAATGACATTGCAGTCGGGATAATTATCACAGCTAAAAAAGATTTTCCCAAAACGGGAGCGGCGCTGAACGATGTTTCCATCGCAATCAATCGCTGGACAATTGGGCATTTCAGCAGGGAGGGGTTCCCCTTTTTTGGGGATGTTGACAATGCCGTTGCAGTCTGGATAGCGTGTACACCCTAAAAAGGCGCCATACTTTCCAAAACGAATTGTCATGGGAGATTCACATTTTGGACAATTTTGATCCCAATCGAAATCATCATGATATTCTTCTTTCTTAAAATTAAGCGCTTCTATTGGGACGGTGAAGCTACAGTCGGGATAATTGGAACAGCCATAAAAATATTTATCTCGCGACCAGATTTTTTGGAGCTTGTGTCCACATTTTGGACAATTGATATCTGTCATGACTTTCGGAACAAAAGCTTCTTTTGCAGCTTTTTCAATCATTGGATCAAATTTATCCCAAAATTCTTGTAGAAAACCTTGCCATTGCATTTTGTCATGTGCAATTTCATCGAGGTCATCTTCCATTTTGGCTGTAAAGCTAATGTCCATGATGATTCCAAAATGGTTTTCCAACATCTCGGCAATGATGCGCCCTAGTTCTGTGGGCTTGAGATAGAGTCTCTCTTTCGTTGTGTAGGCGCGCGATTGAATCTTATTCATGATCGTTGCGTAAGTTGACGGGCGACCAATTCCTGATTTTTCTAGCTCTTTGACAAGTGAAGCTTCTGAGAAACGGGGAGGGGGTTTTGTGAAGGATTGTGTCGTTGAAACTTCATGTAATTTGAGCTTTTGACCCACTTCGAGAGGGGGGAGGATTTTATCACCATCTTTAGCCACAGGTTCTTCCTGGTCTTCTCTTTCCTCATAGACTGCGAGGAATCCCTGAAATTTGATAACAGATCCGGTTACTCGTAGGATCATGTCTTGATTTGTTTCAATGTCAGAGGAAACGGTGTCGTAAATCGCTGGATTCATTTGTGAGGCGATGAACCGGCGCCAAACGAGGGTGTAGAGTTTGAATTGATCCGGATCGAGGAACGCCTTGACAAGCTCGGGTGGATTATTGAGGTTAGTTGGCCTAATCGCTTCGTGCGCATCTTGCGCGCTTTTCTTTGAGGTGTATTGTTTCGGATCTTTTGGAAGGAATTCCTTCCCATATTTTTGCTCGATAAATGCGCGAGCTGCATGAATTGCTTCTGGTTCAGCCCTTACAGAGTCGGTTCTCATGTAGGTGATCAAACCTTCTGCGCCTTGGTTTCCTAAATCAACCCCTTCATAGAGACTCTGAGCGATGCGCATTGTGCGAGCTGCGGAAAACCCGTGATGACGGGAGGCTTCTTGCTGCAATGTTGAAGTGATAAAGGGTGGTACGGGATTACGCTTTTTTTCCTTCTTCTCGACTGTCTTGACCTGGTATGTGGCCTGTTTGAGTTTGGATGAGATGCCATGTGCGATTACTTCATTGGGAATAGTAAAGATATTTTTTTTCTCTGAGGATTCTTTTTCTACTCTTTTCCCTTCGACAGAATAAAGATTGGCATAGAAGTCTTTTTTCTCATCTTCTGGTGAGAGCGTAGCACCGATATTCCAGTATTCAACAGGTACAAAAGCATCGATCTCTTTTTCTCGATCGACGACGAGCTTTAGGGCAACAGATTGTACGCGCCCGGCAGAAAGCCCTCCATCTTTACCCCGTTTGATCTTTCGGTGAAGGATTGGAGAGATTTTATATCCTACGATCCGATCTAAAAGACGACGCGCTTGCTGTGCATGTACAAGAGGTAGATCGATTTCCCTGGGGTGCTTAAGTGCTTCATTAACAGCGTCTTTTGTAATGGCGTTGAAGGTAACTCTCTTTGCCTTGACTCCTTTTGGTAGGATTTCAGCAATATGCCAGGCAATGGCTTCCCCTTCACGGTCAGGATCTGGGGAGAGATAAACTATATCAGCTGCTTTTGCGGCTTTTTTGAGCTTGGCAATCACATCCTTTTTTTCAGGAAGCGTTTCATAATGAGGCGTAAAGTTGTCATCTGTGTCAATTCCAAACCCTTTTTGAGGAAGATCACGAATGTGTCCTACTGAAGATTCAAAAGTATAATCCGAGCCAAGAAATTTTTTTAATGTTTTGATTTTGGTTGGAGACTCGACGATGATGAGTTTTTTTCCCATTAATTTCCTATTAAACTTTTTTTAAAGACACGAAGCCACTTGAAAAGAGAATAGAACGGATCCAGTATTTATGACAAGAATCTTATAATTCCCTTGCATCACCTTTAATAATAGGGTAAATTCCCCCTCTTACACAATTTTCCCCAAAGCAAATGAAAAAAATATTTTTAATTCTCTTTCTTTCCTGTGGCTTCTTCGTTGGATCTAAGCTTGCCAAACCTTTTTTTCAATCGGCAAAGGAAGATAAACTTGTAGAAAAAGAGCGTAAGATCCCTCTTAAATCTGAGGATCAAAAACCCTTTGTCGTTTTTATCTATTCTAAAGGTGGCGAATCTTCTTTAAAGGCGCTTCGCTCAGCTGTTCAACAAGATTATAAAAATTTTCGTATTATTTTTTTTGAAGAGGGGATAACAAATGACGAAATCAGTAAATATCTGGAAGATCACCCCAAGGGTCATCTTGTAGAGCGGCTCTATACAGGTTCAGCTCTCAGTGAAAATGAAGCAATGCAAAAGGCGGGAATTGGACCCGATGAAATTGTAATCTCACTCCCTTCCCAAAATTGGCTTGCCCATTACCACTGTTTGCAGGTGCTCAATGCCTACTTTTCTGATCGGGGCATTCATTGCATAGAGGCTGCCTCTCTTTGGTATCCTAAATATGACGCATCAAGTAAGCGTTTACGTATTGCCAAGATGCAAAATCAGGCGGAAGAAGGACGGATCATTCCTGAAGTCTTGCAGATTTGTCCACTTCAGGAGGATGAATGAAAAGGTCGTTCCCTTTCCTTATTATTTTCACGTTGGGAATCATCCTTGGATTTGCCTATAAAGCGGGTCGTGCGGTTCTTGCAAAGAGGAACCGATATACGCAGATGAATATCGTTCCAGCATCAAAAACTGCAAAAGAGCAGAAGCGTTTTGCTGTGATTGTTCCTTCTTATAATAATCTAAATTATTATGAAAAAAATCTCTTTTCCATCCTCGAACAAGATTACGAAAAATTTCGTGTGATTTACATCGATGATGCTTCAACAGATGGCACGTCTGAAGCTGTTCCCAAATTTTTGAAAAAATATGATTTGAAGGGGAGAGTTGAATATAGACACAATGAGATAAATTGTGGTGCGATGGAGAACTTATATCGCGCAATACATGGTTGCGATGAGGATGAGATTATCGTGATTGTTGATGGTGATGATAGTCTGGCTCATCATGGGGTATTACGAGAGCATAATGAGATTTATAGCAATCCTGATGTATGGTTGACTTATGGGGATTATTTTGAAGTTCCCTATTTCGAGAAGGGGCGAAATCGTCCGATTCTGAAAAAGTACTTAGTCGAAAAACGGATGCGCCGCCGTGCTTTTGTCACATCTCACCTACGCACTTTCTACGCAGGCTTATTCAAGCAGGTCCAATTGAAGGATCTTCTCTATGAGGGGAAATTTTTGCCCATTTCATATGATATTGGGATCATGATCCCGATGCTCGAACTTGCAACGACCCACGTCTATTTTAATCCGAGTAT
The DNA here is from genome assembly GCA_021772315.1 of Chlamydiota bacterium. Classification (GTDB taxonomy): domain Bacteria; phylum Chlamydiota; class Chlamydiia; order Chlamydiales; family Simkaniaceae; genus JAJFMF01. Next base: position 419,127 of record JAJFMF010000008.1, on the reverse strand, counting down.
TTCTTATCTCTACGAAATCGAAAATCCTCTTTGTGATTATAAAAAGGGTGCTTTACAGGAAAAAGTAGAGCTTAGCCTACGCAGTCACTCTGTCTACCCTGAGAGTTCCAAGAGGTATAATTCGACAGCATGTGATCTGATCGTTTTTTCATATGATCGTCCCTTGCAACTTTATGCATTTTTAGAATCTGCAATGCATTATATCTCCCATTATGATCAGATTCATGTTCTCTATCGGGCTAGCGAAGAGCGGTTTGAAAAGGGATATCTTGAGGTAAAAAAAGCTTTTGATTCTATGAGCTTTGTCAGGCAGTCGAATGAAAATCCCAAAGAAAATTTTAAAGTGCACCTGATGGAGATGCTACTTGATCCAAAGGTTTCAAAAGCACCTTATATTGCCTTTGCAGTGGATGACATCATTGTGAAAGATGAAATCGATCTCAAGGCGTGCGTTTCTGCAATGCAGGCGCATCATGCTTATGGATTTTATCTGAGACTTGGAAAGCACGTTGACTATTGTTATAATCTCAAGCTGCAGCAGGGAATTCCTGATTCGATTGCTTTTGATGGGGGAATCAACGCGTGGCAATTCGCAAATAAACTCGGTGATTGGTGCTATCCAAACTCGGTAGATATGACTGTTTTTGAGAAAAAACGGATTAAAAACGATCTTGCCAGCATAAAATTTTCAAATCCCAATCAACTCGAACAATATTGGGCTGAGCGTGCTGATCTAAACGAGGTTGGCCTCTACTTTGATCATTCTAAAATCATCAACATTCCTTTCAATATCGTTTCATCTTATGTTTGGAAAAATCGAGAGATGGAGGGATATGATGTTATGGAATTACTCGAGCAATTTGAAGCAGGCCTAAAAATCGATTTTTCCTCTCTCTATAAAATAGAAAATCATTCAGCACATATGGAGTGGGAGCCACTCTTTATCGAAAGGTAGGCTGATGAAAAAGATCTTTCTTTTGTTACTTCTTACGACATGTCTTCATGGCAACTTTATCGAGCAGTGCGGCCATGAAATATCACAAGCTGATTTGTCTCAGCTAGAGCGATATGAACATCTTTTTGAAAAAAATAAAGAGCGGCTGAAAGGAGATGAGCGGATCCCAAAAGTTGTGCATTTTATCTGGCTGGGGCCTCGCTCTTTCCCGAGAACATCGGTTGAAAATGTGCGCATGTGGATGAAACATCATCCCGACTGGACTTTCAAATTTTGGACGGATAGGGAGCGTATTCCCCCCTGCAAAAATATGGAGTGCGTCCTCATTCAGCCTTCCCACTTTGACTTTTTAGAAGAGCACTATGAAAGCTCTGAAAATTGGGGTGAGAAATCTGATATTTTGCGTTATGAGATTTTATTTAGAGAGGGGGGCGTCTATTCTGATCACGATGCCAACTGTCTTCGCTCTTTTGATGATTTGCATCATTCGTATGATTTTTATGGGGGATTGGAGGTGCCACATGATGAAGTTGCCGGCTATACCATTTCAGCAGGCATTGGCATCATTGGGGCAAAACCCCATCACCCGCTAATTAAAGGCTGCATTCAGGCAGTTGAAGAGCGGTGGGATGAAATGGGAAAAAAATTCTCAGAAAAAGATCCCATGACTCAAGCTTTAAGGGTGATGCACCGCACTTATATTGCCCTAACCGCCTCTCTTCAAAAAAATCTTGATCTCAATCAGAACCGGGACATTGTATTCCCTGCGAGCTATTTCTATCCGAAAGATGACCTAGAACCGGTCTATTCCTTCCACTACTATGGAACCACATGGAATAATCTCAATTTTACGGCGCCAGAAGAAAGAATTTGGGATCTTCTACGCTCAGTAAAAAAACAGGGGGGAGTTCTGTTGCGTCTTCAGAAAGGTTTACTCTTGATGCTCATTGCAGGTACAATCCTACTAACATTTATGCACTTTCGAGGAAAGAAACATGAAGTATAAAGCCATTTTCTTAGCCATTTCCTTAATTTTTATCGCTGCAAGTTGTCAAAAACAGGAAAATTCTACCAATGACTTTGACCGGATGATGGGTATGGGAAAGGAGTGTTATAATTTTTTAGAAACTCCTGAAGATTATGAGAATTATGAATTCTATAAAGAGCGTTTTTTAGCCAATCAGAAATTTGTCATCCCTTCAAAAGTCTCCATTCCAAAAGTAATCCATTTTGTTTGGCTAGGCCCAAAATCTTTTCCTAAAGAATCAGCTCAAAATGTACGCTCTTGGATTGAGCATCATCCCGATTGGACGGTGAAGTTCTGGACAGATAGCATGCGTCCCCTGCCGCATCGGAAGATGCAGCGGCAACTGGTCGATGATTTTGCCTTTACTCGCTTTAAAAAGCAGTTTGAAGAGTCTGACAACTGGGGAGAGAAATCAGATCTACTACGCTATGAGGTTCTTTATCTCGAGGGCGGAGTTTATGTGGATCACGATGTGGAATGTCGTCATAGTTTCGAGGCCTTATCTGATAAATTAGATCTCTTTTGTGGGATCGAACCCTTACATCAACCGATTCTTAGCAGCTCTGTCTCCGTCTGTAATAATTTGATTGGTTCATGTCCAAATCATCCCATCCTTAAACAATGTATGGATCTTGTTGAAGAGAGATGGACACGTATTCAAGAGACTTTTCCTGGAAATGATAAAGAATCAATCATTTATCGCGTGGCACATCGGACATTTTCCGCTTTCGACGAAGCTGTGAAGTTAGAGCATGATAATGCAGACTACACCACCCTTGTTTTCCCGTCTGGTTATTTCAATGTCATTGAAAAGGAGTTTGGGGATTACGCACACCATCAATACGCATCCCTTTGGTTTGATGATGAATCAAAATTTGAAAAGAATGTGAGAAGACGGTTATTTTCAATTTTAAAGAAAAATAATCAAATCATTCTGATAAATGGTGTGATTCTCTTTTTCAACCTGTGTTTATTAAGTGTTATTCTAATGAAAATACGGCGAAAACGCGCATGACGACCCTTTCAAATGAAGATTTAGTTGCTTTAAATCACCGCGGCCTGATTTTTGGCCCAGAAGAAGATGAAGAAACATTTCTTAGGCGAAAAAAAACAGTCGAAACACTCTCACAACATCCCGAGATTGCTTTAAAAGCGCAGGGGATTCCATCCCACCTATGCCAAAAAGTGGAAAGTGAGACTTGGGATTTGGCGCGTAAAAAGACGCGCGCTCTTTTTGGAGTTGCTCCAGATTGGATTGAAGGATTTTATAGCGATAAGAAGCTTTCTTTTTGGCAAGGTGCTGCAACATGGATTTGCGAACTCAATGGTGAGCAGACCATTCCTATTCTCCAACTGAGGAAAGAGCTTAAAAGTGGCAAGCTTATGTCAATTTATCCTGTGCAAGAAGTGCTGGCCCATGAAAGTGTGCATGCTGTGCGCAGCGCTTTCAATGAGCCCAAATTTGAAGAGATTTTTGCCTTCCAAACATCAAAAAATACATTTCGCAAGCTCTTCGGTCCTCTTTTTCGCACCCCCCTTGGCACCTATTTCTTTGCATTAACTCTTGTCTTTTCGTTTCTTTCACAGCTAGCGATCCTCATCTTTAGTTGGCCTTCACCAAAATTATATTTCACCTTCACACTGTTACCTTTTTTCACTCTTGTTTTTTTTGCACTTCGACTGATGAAAGATCAGTTCTTGCTACTTCGATGTTTAAAGCGACTGTCTTCTCTTTTTTCACAAGATGTCAGCCCTAAAGCGGTGGCTCTTAGGCTCACAGATAAAGAAATCAAAATGTTTGCGTCAAAATCTCTGGAGAAAATCAGAACTTATATGAAGAAAAAAGAATTCGAATCTCTCCGCTGGAGACAGATCCTCTCTTCATATCTTTTAAAATAATCTATTGACAGCACACATGCTTATGGCTACGTTGAAAAGAGTAGAGCCATCCACAATGGGCATCCTGTATGAGGAGAAAGTTTTCTAAAAAAGTATCAGTCATCCATAGACTCTTTCTGCTGTTTTTAATTCTTCTTCTACCCCTTTTTATCCTGCGAGAGTCCCGCTTGATTCTCTCTAAAAAAGAAGGGACAATGCCTGCCACAAATGAATATTATCACAAGCATGTCAAAGAGCAAAATGACAAGACGTTTGTCTTTGTTATTCCAGCGCATAACAATGTTGAGACTGTTGAAAAGCTTTTAAGTTCGATCTTAGAACAAAATTATCCCGATTATCGTGTGATTTATCTCGATGGCGGGTCAACCGACGGAAGTTATGAAAAGGCTCTAGCCTATTTAAAGCAGCATGATCCTGATCATAGGGTGAAGGTGATTCGGAAGCCAAGCGAAGCTAACTTAGCGGAGAGCTACTATCATGCAGTGCATAGTTGCGCGGATGACGATATCATTATCCATTTAGAAGGTAAGGATTGGCTATCGCAACCTGAGGTTTTGACAAAGCTCAATCAGATGTATGAGAATCCAGAGATTTGGTTAACTTATGCTCAATATCTTGAGTATCCAAGTTTTAAAAAAGGGTATCAGAGAATTTTACCTCGAAAAACGCTCTACCGAAAAAAAATACACCGCGCTCCTTGGGTCATTTCACCCTTTAAAACTTATTATGCCGGACTTTTCAAGCGTATTGATATTGAAGAGAATTTTTATCAGGGGACATTCCTTTCTCTAGAAAGTGAAAAAGCGCTCTTACTTCCCATGGCAAGAGAAGCTAGGTGGCATGTGCGTTTTGTACCCGAAGTGCTTTACGTACATCACAAATCACATACAAATAAAAGCAAATTGCATCTTGCATCTTATTCAGAACATTTTGCTTCGAGTCTCACTCAGGCCAAAACGACAGCTAAGCCCTCCATGGATAAGTGGGAATTAAATGCGAACCAAGCCGATCTTGTTGTGATTTCAGTCAATCGTCCACGCCAACTCAATGTGTGTCTTGATTCGATTTCAAGACATGTTAAAGGGATGCATAAGGTGTATGTGATTTACTATGCTGATGAAGAGTATCAGCAGGAATATCAAGAGGTGCAGAGAAAATTTCCTCTGATCCGTTTTATTGAAGAACCTCTGAGTCATCGGCATGGATTGAAAGAGACATTGCTCGAGGCATTGCCCTCTCAGTCTCCCTTTATTGGGTTGATGACGGATCATGTCATTGTGAAATCCAATATCGAGTTGAATGAGTGTATTGAGGCAATGAGTCAGACTGAAGCTTACGCTTTTTACTTCCATCTTGGTCGAGAGAAAAAATCTCGCCCAGCATCCGCCTATTTTGAGCGGGGAATTTGCATTTGGGATATTGAAGAGGGACAGGGCGTATGGAGTCATCCTGATGGGTTGAACATGGCACTCTATCGAAAAGTGGATCTCGAAAAAGATCTGAGTAAGATGTATTTTGATAATGTACAAGGGCTGATTGACGCATGGTCAGAGCTCTCATATGGACATCGACTTGGGCTTTACTACGCCCAGCCTAAGATCTTCTGCATGCCTTTCCACCATTAATTCAATTAAAAGAGGTTAGTTTGACCAGTGCTTGCGCTGGTATGCTGGGGCGATTGAAAGCTGCTTGCGGTATTTTGCTATTGTGCGCCTAGCACAGGGGATTCCCTTTTGCTTCAGTCGACTTGAAATGGCATCGTCGGTTAGGGGACTTGATTTGTCTTCTTGTTCAATGAGCTTGATAAGTAGGTCTTTTGCGGTTTGGTTGGATATTTTCTCTCCATCAGGTGTATTGAGCTTATGGGTGAAAAAATGTCTCATTTTTAAGAGTCCTCTTGGACTAGCGATATACTTATCAGCTATCGCTCGCGCTATGGTCGATTCATTTAGTTCAAGGATTTCGGCGATTTCTCGCATCGTCATGGGAACAAGTCGATTGTGCTCTCCGTTGAGATAGGCTCCCTGCTTTTGAATGAGCAGGCGCGTGATATCTCGCAGTGTTTTTTTTCGACGCCCTAAGATTCGAAACAGCCAATTGCTAGAGGCGAGATATTTACGCATAAAATCCCGTTCTTGGGAGGGGAGATGATTGCTGGAAAGCTCGTTTAGGTATTTCGGGGCGACTTTCAGGTGAGGAAGTGGCTTCTCGTTGACATCGACGTTCCATCGGTCTTCTTCATAGTCGATAATGACGTCAGGGATGATCGCTGGGGCGGTGGTGTTTAAAAATTGATACCCTGGATGGGGCTGAAGGGTCGAAATCTCTTTTTGCAAGATGGTTTTGAGCTCTTCTTTTGAAATTTTAAGTTTTTTTTCAATATTTGATAGGCGATGTTCGATGAGATCTTGGAAGTGGTTTTTAAGGATTTCATAACCTAGCGACTCTATTTTGCCTAGAACTTCGAGTTGTATCATTAATGTCATGCGGACATCTTTTGCTCCGATGCCGACAGGATCAAAGTGATGCAGGTCTTTTAAAACGTGCTCTGTAAGTTTAAGGGGGAGCTGGTGCTCTTTGCAGATTTCATAAAGCTCGTCGGTTAAAAAGCCTTTCTTATCGAGATATCCGATAAGAATTTCGGCGATTCCCTTTTCTTCTATGGTATTAAAATGGGGATGGATTTGTTTAAGGAGATGTTCATAGAGTGTTGTTTTGAAAGGGATTGTGAAGTCTTGGGCATTGGAAGGGAGACATTTTTCGGCGTGTTCAAGGAGGGGATTGCTCGCAATTTCACATTCGATAAAGGCTGCGAGCGTTTGGATAGGCATTTGCAAGACTTTAAAGGCACGTTGCATCGCAAACGACATGATCAGTCGCTGATCTTGATGCATCCTTTGGCTAAGTTCATACCTTTTCACGATCCGGCCTCCTACCTCCGGTTTAAACGAGAGGAGGATTTCTAGCTACCCGATAGGCGTGAATTTTGCATATTTTGCTACAAGGGAGCGGAGATTGTTCCCTTCATGGAAGAGAACATCATAGGTGAGACCGAGCGAAGTTTGGTAAGTTTTTTCGATAGTCCCTTTTCCATAAGTCTTATGAAATACGAGACTTCCGATATGAAATGCGTCTTCAGAGGGGTTTTCTTCTTCTACTGCTACGGTCAGATTATAAGAATGAAGATGATGCGAGGGAATTTCACGTAAAAAGCGGCTCGGCTGCATCATTCGCGGTACGCCCCATAGCGTGCGGCTGCTCGCTCCGGTAAGATAGAGTTTTTGTTTGGCGCGTGTCATGCCAACATAGCAGAGTCTCCGCTCTTCTTCGAGCTCGTGCGTCGTTTCCTTACAATTGACATGGGGAAGAAGGTCTTCTTCCATGCCGATGATGAAGGCGAGTTCAAACTCGAGCCCTTTTCCATTGTGGAGTGTCATCAAGCGGACAGAGTCTTCGTAGAGATTTTTCTCATCACTATTTGCTTTTAAGGAAAGTTCTTCTAAAAAGCCGAGTAGGGAGGGGGAATCGTGCTCGGCTTCCCACTCGATCGACTTGGAAACCAGTTCGTTGAGGTTTTCTGTGCGTTCTTCACAGGTTTCTGGATCTTCTTTAAGATAGGCGAGATAATTTAGCCCTTCTATTCCAGCTTCAAGAATATTTTTTAGGCTTGCCTTTTCCTTAACCATGCCACGTAGACGACGAATCCCACTAAGATATCCAGCGAGTCCAGCGGTTTGTTTCTTGGAGAATTTCACCTCATGGGGGTGATTTTCTAAAAGATCGAGGATGGGAAGAGAGAATCTTTCTGCTGCAAGGCGGAGTTTATCTAGGGTTGTTGGGCCAAAACCGCGGCGGGGAAGGTTGATCGTTCGAGCAAAGGAGAGGAAGTCGGAACTGGAAAGAGCCAGTCGCAGGTAAGCGAGAATGTCCTTAATCTCGCGGCGCTGGTAAAAGGAGAGTCCTCCAATAATGATGTAGGGAATCTGATATTTTAAAAGGGCATCTTCAACAATACGGGATTGAGAGTTGGTGCGGTAGAAGATGACGCTCTCTTTGAGAGGAATGTTTTGATTGCGATGATGCTCTAAGAGGCGTTTCATCACAAAGTGTGTCTCTTCCCTTTCACTTGGAGCAATATAATGCCCAATTTTCTCCCCTTCTCCAAGGTCACTCCAGAGATTTTTTTTATACCGCTCTGAATTGCATTCAATAAGTGCGTTTGCCCCTTCTAGAATATGTGTCGTACTCCGATAATTTTGCTCGAGTGAGATGACTTGCGCTCCGGGGAAATCTTTTTCAAAGTTCAAGATGTTATCGATATTTGCTCCGCGCCACGAATAGATGGATTGGTCGGGATCACCAACGACAAAGATATTCTGGTGCTTGCCGCCGAGGAGCTTGGTAAGTTTATACTGTGCCATATTGGTATCTTGATACTCATCGATCAAAATAAAGGACCAACGATGTTGATACTCTTTTAGGCTATCCTCATTTGTGGCAAAGAGTTTCACGGTAAGAAAAAGGAGATCGTCGAAATCAACGGCGTTATATTCCTTAAGCTTTTGTTGGTAGAGGGTATAGACTGCTTTGAAAGCTTTATCGGCTGTTGTGAGAGATTCATCACCTAGATCCGAAGGCGTTACAAGATCGTTTTTTGCTTGTGAAATTGCCTGCTTGATCCCTTTTAAAAAGGCGCGATCTTCCTTATAACCCAGCCCTTTTAAACAGGTTTTGATGAGCTGATCGCTATCGCTTTGGTCATAGATGGAGAAGTTACGATCAAATCCAAGATGGTGGATGGATTCTCTTAGAATGCGTGCACAGAGTGAATGAAAAGTGCATGTTAAAACGAGCTGATCTGCAATCGAACGGATCCGCTCGCGCATTTCTTGAGCTGCTTTATTTGTAAATGTTAACGCGATAATTTCAGAAGAGGGGACTCCAACGGAGATGAGGTGTGCGATGCGGTGGGTAACAACGCGTGTTTTTCCTGACCCTGCACCAGCCAAGACGAGCATGGGCCCATCGAGATGCATTGCAGCTTTCTTCTGTTCAGAATTCAAGTCTTCCATGCTGCGCTAGCGTAACATAAATGCCTATAACAATGCCATACGATTATCTAATCGAAACTATGGCTGCAATCTTTCTCAGCCTTATAGTTAAAGTCGTTGAAAGTGAAATATTTTCAGTATGAATCTCAATGATTGGTTTTTTGTTCATATGATTTTCAGTTGTCTCACAAGCATTATATAAACCGTTTAAAGCCATCTCAGCAACATGATTTGTAATAGAGTTTGGGTTTGGATTATATTTAGATGATTCGCTAAATATCATTAATTGTGGTGTGTTACAACGGTGTAATTGCTTTTGCCAGAATTTTTTTATTTGATTTCTAGAAAAAGCTTTTTGGGGTAGGTTACTAATATCATACACTGTATATTCATCACCCCAATAAATCTTTACTGGTTTAGTTGAAACGGGCGCAATTAATCTGTTATAAGTTATATCAGAAATTTTTTTAAGCTTGGTAGTTAAATCAACTGAAAGCGAAATATTAGTTGTACAGATTTGCACAATAGGGCGCTTAGCTTTATCACGTCTGAGTGTTTCATAGGCTGCATAGAGTTTTTCTAAAGCATTTTGACATGCAATGTTTTCTGTGGAAGATATCGTGGTGTTCTTTTTAACACGATTGCAATCTACTCTCAGTTGGTCCTTAGGACATTTATTTAGTGCTTCCATCCAGAATTGTTCCATATCATTCCCTTCAATATCTTCAGGGGCTAGGCTGCTAATGTCATATAATATTGTATTGTAATTTGCATAAATTGTTATTGGATTAGACATAATTAACCTGTTTTATTTTTTTTAAATTAATAATTCGGGTTAATTATAACATAAGTGTTATTTAACGGGATGACGAAGCTCTCCCTCGCGGATACCGAGGTTGCCATAGCGGTGATATGCCACGCTGAGGCTCACTTCTCTCAGGTAATGAAGCAGCTCAATGCGTCCATTGGCTAGAACAGGATGTGTATCGAGGTAGCAGCCGAGGTCGCCTGCGAGATTTTTAAGTTCATCACTTGGCGGGCTAACAAGGCGAATGCGTCGTATGTTTTCTTTTTGAACTCGCTCTAAAAAATCTTTTTCATTTTCATAGGTGAGATTGAAAATTGGAAGTAGTGTTTGCCAATTGAGTTTTTTCGTTCCGTCTTTTGTTTCCCAACTGACTTTGAGCGGCGTCCCACATGTTAGGGCAGCGGCAAAACAGCGAAGATAATCGAGAGGCTTATCATTCGGACCAATTCTTAAATACATTTTATGTTGTTTCACATATTTGAAATAGTTGTCTTCACCGACGATTTTTGAAGGATCGTATTTCTTTTTAAACAGTTTGGAAGCGTGCGCATAGTTGGCGATAGAGGCGTACCAGATGCCGAGCTCTTCAGCTGTGAGTTCGATTTCTTCGAGAATGCGCGATAGATTGTTGACGAAGTCGTTAACAGGGAACTTTTCTTTTGGAATGCCCACCTGTTTTGCATGCATAAATTGTGTGAGATAATTTGGGCCGCCAGCTTTCGAGCCATGTCCAAAGGAGCTATTTTTGCATCCTCCAAAGGGTTGACGCCTGACAATGGCTCCGGTCACACTTCGGTTGATATAGCAATTGCCAGCAATGATGGCCTTTTCCCAGGCTTTGATTTCACGGGTATCCAAACTTTGAAGTCCGGATGTGAGTCCATATGAAGACGCATTGACTATTTTGATTGCCTCATCTAAATCATTTGCACGCATGATTCCCAAAACAGGTCCAAAGAATTCTGTGAGATGTGTGTAACCATTTCTTTTCACGCCGATTTTAATCCCAGGGGACCATAGTGCGGGGTTGTGAGGATCTTGTTTTGGTTCAAGAAGCCATCTTTCCCCTTTCTCAAGTGTCGTTAACGCTTTTTCAAGATCAGGCAGAGGGGGATGAATCAGAGGGGTGACTTTGCTGGAAAGATCCCAAGCGGTTCCCACCTTTAAACTCGCAGCGGCTTCTTTGAGCTGCCGCATAAAGTGGGGGTCATCGTAGACTTCTTTTTCACAAATCGCAAGTGATGCGGCGCTACATTTCTGCCCGTTATGTCCAAATGCCGATTGCACAAGATCTTTAATCGCCAAATCTCTATCAGCCATGGCGCTAATGATCATTGCGTTTTTTCCACCGGTCTCAGCTGAGAGATCAATTCCAGGGCGCATTTTCATGAACAGACGCGCTGTTGCCGTAGCACCTGTCAAAATCACTACATTTAATCTTGGATCTTTGATCAATTTTGATCCCACAGGATCATCTTCACAATTGATAAACTGGACCACATCTTTTGAAATGCCTGCATCCCAGAGGAGATTTACCAAAATCCAACCGACGAGCACTGATTCTGGTGCGGGTTTGAAAATCACGGTGTTTCCGGTGAGGATCGCTGCAAAAATTCCTCCAACAGGGATGGCTGCGGGGAAATTCCAGGGAGGACACACAAGAACAGTTCCCTTCGGTGTCCATTTAACATCAGGATAGCTCGTCAGTTCTTGAAGCGTTCGGAAATAATACTCTCCCATGTCGACAGCTTCAGAAATCTCGACATCCGCTTCGGTGACTAGCTTTCCGCCATCAGCTACCATACATCCAATGAGATCAGCTCGCGCTTCTCGAATTTTTTCACACGCTTTTGAAACCAGGCGGCAGCGCTTCTCAATACTTGTTTGACCCCATGCTTTTTCCGCTTCTTTTGCAGTAGATAGTGCATGATCGATTTCTTTCCAAGATCCCATCGTATACCGATAAAGAGGTTTTTCAGGATTTGAAGGATCGAAGCCTTCACCTTCATCTCTTAAAATCTCTTTCCCTCCGATGACAAGGGGAATTGGGTCGATCGTTTTATCTTTCCATGTGGCGATAATTTTTTCAGCCCACTCTCGATTGTGCTTCAAGGCGAAATCCGTATCAGATTCATTATGAAATTCACCCTCAAATGGCAAATGCACAGGTGGCTCATTTTGATTTTGAACCCGTCTTGGTGCATGACTGACCTCTTCGATCTTTTTACATGCATCTTGAAAATGGGACACTTGCATGTGCCACTCTTTTGTCCCAACTTTAAGATTGAAACTATGGCTCAAAAAGTTGTCGATGCCCGTATTTTCATCTAACCGGCGAATCAAATATCCAATCGCATGTTGAAAATCCCTTTTCGCAGCAACAGGACAATACAATAGAATATCTCCCACGACTTTTTGGACAACGCGCCGGGTCGGATCAGCCATCCCTTCGAGCATTTCAAAAGAGACATGTTTTTCGACATCATTTTCCGCACGCATAATCATTGCGTAGGCAATATCAAAAAGATTGTGACTTGCAATCCCTAAATTGACAGCTTGAGCGTGCTTTTTTTTCATCCCATAATGGAGCATGCTCTTATAACTCGCATCCGTCTGATCTTTTGTTTTGTAAGGTGCTTGGGGCCAGTCTTTTAGTGAGCTTTCGCACTGTTCCATGACCATATTGGCACCTTTTACAATGCGGATTTTAACCGGCGCGCCACCATCCTTCACTCTTTGCATTGCCCACTCAGTGATTTCTTGCATGTAGTTAAAGGCATCAGGAAGGTAACTTTGCAGCACAATCCCTGCAGCAAAGTGCTTAAATTCAGGCTCACTTAACACCTTTACAAAGAGTTCCTTCGTCAATTGTAAGTCCCGATATTCTTCCATATCGAGATTGACAAATTTGGGCCCAACCGAGCCATCTTTGCGAATAAAAGGGTTCTGCATGGCAGCTCTATAGAGAGCACGCAGCCTTTCAGACAACACATCTAAATTTTCTTCCCACGCCAGCAAATTGATCTGCGAATACACCGTAGAAATTTTGATCGATACATACTCTACACATTCATCCGCAAGGCTACTTAGATAAATATCCAAACGACGCAGCGCCTCTTTTTCACCTAAAATCGCTTCACCCAGGTGGTTGAGGTTAATACGCACGCCCTCTTTCTTCCGCTTCATGATATGTTTACGCAGCGGCCCTTTTTCACCAGGCAGAATGACAGAAGCTGTCTCCCTCCTTAAAAAGGTCATTGCGAGTGGCACAAAGAGATGTGGGAATTTTTTGCCGAATAAATGGAACAGCATGAGTGGGATGCGTTTGCCAATAGAAAGAAAACGGGGCACACCGAACAGATTTAAAAGGTAAATCATCTGATCCGCAACACGCCGATAATTTTTTGAACGGAAACATTGATCCGTCATAGCGAGCGTAAATGCTTTGCCCGTAGGATCGCGCATCATCCGCGAAAGTTCCGCCTGCAACCTTTTTTCTGACCGCGTCTGCTCTGAATTGGATGCATTTAGCAGATGCCCGGCCAGCTCGACCGTTGCATTTACCCGCTTCTCGAGATCAAGCGTATTCCCTCGCGCACGCTCCAAAATCTCTTTCGCAGCCAAAATATGTTTGGATTCACTCTGTTTATCTGACATACTCTTGCCTATATAACCTTAATTTTTGTATAACATGTCGAGGTAAAAAAATGAGAGCCCTTTTATTAATTCTTATAATTCCATTTCTTCAAGCATCAGTTGATCTTGGAGTTGATGTCTTTTTTAAAGAGCAGCATTATCAAAAGTATCTTAATAAACGCGTTGGGCTTATTACCAATCAGACAGGCGTCAATAAGAATCAATGCTCCACCATCCAACTCTTTAAAAAGCATTCTCTTCTAGTCGCTCTTTTTGCCCCTGAACATGGACTCGATGGCAACCATTATGCCTTTGAAAAAGTTGCCGATCAGCAAGGTGCGATACCTGTCTATAGTCTGCATGGTGCAACGCGCCGCCCAACAAAAGAAATGCTCAAGAATATCGATACCTTAGTCTATGATATTCAAGACATTGGCGTGCGTTCCTACACCTACGCGACCACGCTTTTCTATGTCATGGAAGAAGCGGCAAAGTACAACATCGAAGTTGTCGTTCTTGACAGGCCCAACCCCATCAATGGGCTCACAGTCGATGGCATGATGCTCGAGCCAAATTGGCGCTCCTATATCGGCTATGTCAATATTCCCTACTGCCATGGTATGACCATTGGCGAGCTTGCGAGACTTTTCAATAGCGAATATAAGATCAACTGCAAGCTCACCGTCATTCCTATGCACGGATGGAAACGCAGCATGAGCTACGCTGATACCGGCCTAAATTGGGTGCCCACATCACCGCATATCCCCGAAGAGAGCACCCCTTTTTTCTATGCCACCACAGGCATCCTTGGTGAACTCGATCTCGTCAATATCGGCATCGGGTATACGCTCCCATTCAAAGTCATCGGTGCACCCTGGATTAATGCCAACCTGTATGCAGCGAAGCTCAACGATCAGCATTTGCCAGGCGTCCATTTTAAGCCCTTCCATTACCGTCCTTTCTATGGTTCGCTTAAAGGGAAGGAATGTCACGGCGTGCTCATTCAAGTGACTGATCCTATAAAGTATCGACCTTTGACTACTCAGTATATGTTGCTTGGGGTCTTGAAAAGCTTGTATCCCCAGAAGGTTCAGCAGCTTCTTTCCAAGATGAGCGAGTCGAAGAAGAAGCTCTTTTGTAAAGCTTGTGGCAATGAGGAAATCTGGCGCATCATCACACAGGAGAAGTTCATCGCATGGAAGCTGATCAAGTTTCAGAGCGATGAGCGGGAAGCCTTCATGGAAAAGCGCGCTAAGTATCTGATCTACAAATCTTAATTTTTTAATCTACCACAGAGATCACAGAGACCACAGAGCTGCTTACGCAGCAGAAATACAAATTTTCTCTGTGCTCTCTGTGGTTGAAAAAAGCAAAACTAGCTCTAAGCTATAAATCATTTCAGACATGGGCATGAATATGCACACGAAGTATTTTCCCTTAGCAGTTGCTTTTGGTCTTTGCTAAAAAGTTAGGTTTCTACCTTGACATAAAGCCCCAGGAACGTCTATTATTTAAAGTTCAAATAACCTCAGGAGATGACAGATATGTCAATGAAAAAAGTGAAACCTTTAGGAAATCGAATTCTTGTAAAACGTGCAGAAGTCAAAGCAAGCCAAGGAGGCATCATCCTCCCCGATTCAGCACAAGAAAAGCCACGTGAAGGCGAAATCGTCGCTACAGGTCCAGGCAAGATGGACGAGCAAGGAAAAGTGACCCCAGTCGAGGTTCAAGTGGGTGATAAAGTCCTCTTTTCTTCCTATGCAGGAACAGAAGTGAAATCCGATGAGGCCGAGCTAGAGTATCTCATCATGTCCGAAGAAGACGTCCTAGCTGTCATTAATTAAGAAGAGGAAAAATACCACATGGCTAAATTACTAGAATTTGATGAAAAAGCACTAAAATCGATTTTAAAAGGGGTCAAAACCCTCGCTAAAGCCGTTATCGTGACACTTGGTCCTAAAGGGCGCAATGTCGTCATCAATAAAGGCTTTGGATCTCCTCTTTCCACAAAAGACGGCGTTACCGTTGCCGAAGAGATCGTCTTAAAGGATAAATTTGAAAACATTGGAGCTCAGCTCGTTAAAGAAGCCTCATCCAAGACATCTGATGTCGCAGGAGACGGAACTACAACAGCGATCGTTCTCGCCGAAGAGATCTACACACAAGGCGTGAAAAGCGTCATCGCAGGTGCCAATCCCATGAGCCTTAAGCGCGGCATTGAGCAAGCTGTGACCGTCATGTGTGATGCTCTAAGTGGACTTGCAACACCTGTTAGCAAGCACGAAGAAATCATGCAGATTGCGACCATCTCAGCGAATAACGATCCCGCAATTGGACAAATCATCGCAGAAGCTATGGAAAAAGTCGGTAAAGACGGCACTGTTACCATGGCAGAAGCCAAAGGTATTGAAACAGTACTTGAAGTCGTTGAAGGCATGCAGTTTGATAAAGGGTATCTCTCACCCTATTTCATCACAAATGCTGAGAAAATGACCTCTGAATTAGACAATGTCAGCATTCTCATCACCGATCAAAAAATCGCATCAGCAAAGCAACTTGTCCCTATCCTTGAAAAAGTCATGGAACAAGGACAAAAACCTTTCCTTATTATCGCAGAAGATATCGATGGTGAAGCGCTTGCGACACTCGTTGTCAACAAGCTTAAAGGGGGCATGAATGTCTGTGCTGTTAAAGCGCCAGCCTTTGGAGACCGTCGCAAAGCTATCCTCCAAGATCTAGCCATCCTCACCGGAGCCACTGTCGTCTCAGAAGAAGTCGGCCTCAAGCTTGAAGAAGTTGGTCTAGAAGTCCTTGGTACAGCTAAATGCGTAAAAGTCGAGAAAGAAGCGACTACCATCGTTGATGGAGCAGGTGATCATCAAGCCGTTACCGAAAGAGCTGCGCAGATTCGCCATGAAATCACCGAAACTACCTCAGATTACGACCGCAAAAACCTTGAAGACCGTCTCGCTAAGCTTTCAGGTGGCGTTGCCGTTATCAATGTTGGAGCAGCTACAGAATCCGAGATGAAAGAGAAGAAAGCCCGCGTTGAAGATGCCCTTCACGCGACTCGCGCAGCCGTTGCCGAAGGGATCGTTCCCGGTGGAGGCGTCGCGCTTCTTAGAGCTCTCAAAGCCCTCGACAATCTCAAACTCTCAGGAGACGAAGCAACTGGTGTCGATATCATCCGCCGCGCAGCTTACGCCCCTACCATTGCCATCGCTAACAATTGCGGTAAGCAGGGGAATCTCATCGCCGAGAAAGTCTTTGAGAAAGAAGGTGCCTACGGCTATAACGGACTGACCGATGAGTTCACTGACCTGGTCAAAGCTGGAGTCATCGACCCCGTTCTCGTAACCAAGAGCGCACTCAAGAACGCCTCATCGATCTCAGGCCTGCTGATTACCATTGCCTGTATGATCACTGACAAGCCCGAGCCAAACAAAGCCACACCGTCTATGGATGGTGGCATGGGAGGCATGCCAGGAATGGGAGGCATGGGTGGAATGGGCGGTATGCCCGGCATGGGAATGATGTAATAAAAAAACCTCTGGTGCTTATGCATCAGAGGTTTTTGTCTTTTGTAGAAATTTCTCGAAAGATTAAGCCTGTTTGATAGTATTCCAACGGTATTGTTTATTTATCAGATTATCGATTGCGGTTATATCCATCTCGTTTTCTAGTGATTCATATGCGGTTTTAACCCAATCAAAGGCTGATTTCACTTTATTTCCTTCAGTAATTCTATTTTTGTTTTCGTCTTGTAATACACTGTTGTAATTTTTAGATAATGTATTAAAAGTGGAAATATAATCTTCCAAATTAGTTTTAATATCTTCTAAAGTGCTCAATTTATCTTTTACAGTCTTACTCAAATTCTCATATTGAATATCTATCAAGTCTTTGGTATTCCTATAGTCAGAGTCAGAATCAGATCTCTGATATAAAGCCTTGTATTGCTTGTAAATTAGTACTAATGCTGCTTGTTCACGTAGTTCTGTAAATCCTGATCTGCTTAATTTCGATCTTAATTGTTTTTCACTCAACTTCATATTAGCCCAGTCCATAAGTAACTTCAAGCGTCCAAGGGGACTTTGGGTAAGTAACTTAGCGCTTTTCGTATTCAATTCATCTATGATAGCTTGTAGTTTTGATTGTTGTCCTTCATTCGAATAATAGGCTTCAATAATAGTGTGAAAAGCAGTGTTTTTAGCTTCGACTTCTTCGATAATCTTTTTTAAGCTATTTAACACATGGATATTGCTCCTTAAACTGTCCAAATCGTTTTCCGAATAGAATGGATGAGGAACATCTTTTGCTGATAAAAATTCATGCACAGCCGACTGTTCTGTCTTGAATTGAACTACTAATGCTTTGTGTTCATTAAGTGTTTGTTCTAATTGCTCTGCATAAGAAATTCTGCTTGATGTCTCTTCATTATCATCTATTTCAGAGTATGACAGTCCGTATTCCCGAAATTCTGATTGAAGATTCTGGATTTTTGAATCAAGTTTTACCCTTTGCTTCCGAATCAAATGAAAATTACCCATTATAAGTTTTGTAAGTTGCTTCGGAGATGCATTTTCATCAATTACTTCTTTAGTAATCCCATACTTAGCTAGTTCAGAGCCTTGGTTGCCCAAAGCTTCTTTATATCGCTCTATGACCGTTGGACCAGACTCTTCTGATTCAGAAGTTAGTTCGCTACTTGATGGTGAATCTGGCCGAGATGTTAATGATCCTGTATTCGATCCTGAGCTTATTGACCTCGTCCTGCCTGACGAGTTTCGTCTGGGGATAGTAACAGATCGAGAAGATCCCACAGATAGGACTTCAGTATTAGCAGCTGCTTGAGCTTCAGTGCGATTAATTACCTGTTGAATTAAATCTGCGTTGCTTCCTGTTTTTGTGGCTTGTAAAGATTTATCTCCGAATACATGTAAATAAATAGCATAAGCTGCAAGCCACGTTGCTCCGAGCGTTCCAAATCCTGCTAGTAAATTAAATCCGATAAGGATAGCTGCACCAATCTTATATGCTGTTGACCTTTGAGTATTTCGGATAACCGGTAGAGCTACATTACTTACTTTTTGCTCCATTTCCTTAAATGAGTTGGTAGCCGCAGCATCTAGAAATGTTTCAATTTCGTGTTCGAGCTTTTTGAAATGAGGGACGAAATCATGTGGATTTGTTGACGTTAAACACTCTTTTGCGTTTGCAATAGTCGTGGTGGGAGCAGGGTTAGTAGCTTTTTCCCGTATTTCTTCCAATTGAGTAATTAAAGAGTTCAATCGGTCACGTTTTGTGTCGATCTCGATCTTGAGATTTTCCGTTGTAGTTCTAAATCTATTTGTTGTTGATGAGGTGTAAGTCATATTATTACCTCCTTATTATATTAACCTTAGGTAGGTCTATTTGTTATTAATTTATACTTTATTATAACATAAAAGCTATTATTTTATCATATTATAATTAAAATTCTATAAAATTATCTTTAATAATTAATTAAGTTTTTAATAATAAGGGTTTTACGGAGGGGGTTAATTTTAAGTGCTTTAGGGTAATATGTGGTTTTATGGGGTTTGGATTACGCAGGCTCGCCAGCCATCCGATGATTTTTCTTGGAAAATTTGATAAGCGTCTAAGGGTAGGCTGTTTATATAATCGATTTGGGTATCAAGGATGCCTGACACGATGTAAGTTGCTGGTAGTGAGGATCTTGAGGTGAATTGAGCCCAAATGGGGGCTTGTTCGCTTGTGATCATGTTGATCAGAAAGACGGGATTTGAAGGAAATTGAGATGGAAGTGAGTGAGTAAAGGGAATGCTGAGTTGATTGAGCTCTGCGTTGATTTGAGCGTGCCTGAGGGCTTTTGGATCGATGTCGATGCCTTGGACTGTGGAAGCACCTAGAAAGTGGGCTGCAATGGCTAATATGCCGCTTCCGCAGCCAATATCAATTACAGGGCGGTTTGTGACGTAATGGGACATTAAATCAAGCATGAGCTGCGTTGTAGGATGGGATAAATCTCCAAACCCTTCTCCTGGAAGGAGGTGGAATGTGTGATTGGGGAGGGTGATTTTGAGCCTTCCATCTTGATAGTTGGGGACGTGGGTGGCCCATTGGGCGCTCCAGTCGATAGCATCGTCTTTCAGGACTGGTGTTGAGTGGGTTAGAGTGGGTAGCTGGGTTGTCCAAGCACCGATTTGATGATTGTTGTGGATGGGGTCTTCGATGACGTAAAGGTTTTCGAGGGGATGGGTTTCGAGCTCGGCTAGGGCCTCTTGAAGGGTGGTTTTGATTTGGAAAATGTAGTGGGGCATGGAGAAATGATATGCCCCATCTAAGATTTTGTAAAGTCGACGAAGAATTTATTTAAACATTAATAATATTTTGTTATAATACGGGTTTTAATAAATAAAAAGGAAATTAAAATGGCTGTTACACAAACAAACACAAATAAGGTGGATCCTCTAATTGTTTTACCTCCTGAACTCGGTCTTGAAGTTTTATCTCATCTAGATGTTGAAGATCTTTGGGTGTGTTGCCTAGTAAATAAAAAATGGCATGCCTTTGCAAGCGACAATGGATTATGGAGATCATTTTGGAATCAGTCTTATATGGGATTTCCCCCAGAAAGGAGCTTAAAACAAGCTTTTACTAGTCGTGCTATCAGATCAATCGATGAATTACTCATGCGATTAGAAATGTTTGCAAATCGAATTGAGTTTGGAGATCAAGGTGAATTTTATTGTAACTCATTAGAAGAAACTCAGTTATGTTTTTCCGCAAAGCTTCAAGTTAGAAGCACATCTAAGCCTAAGGTAAGTAAATTAGAAGAGGTTTGTGTTTTTGTGGAAACTTTTTTTGATGAACTTGTTCACTATGATGGAAAGGTTGATGCTAACGAACTTGCTAAATATGGAGATGTTTCGATATATAGAAATTGTTTGGTCTTAGATAATAATGATTGCTGTGAGGCCAAAATGTTCAAGTATGCTAGTTCAAATTATGTAAGATATTCTGCTGCATTACTGCCCCAAATAAACACCAATGTTAATTCTCAACTAAAACATTTTATGTGCGACGTTATACAAATATTAAATAATCGAGCACAAAAAATCGCTCCGAAGGAACTGTTAGCCCAGATTGAATAGAAGATACGGGAACATTCATCAAGTGGAGTGATGATGACATCACTCTCTTGATTTGGAAGAAGGTGGCTAATTGCAAAATTGGCGATTTTAGGGATGAATGGTAGGGTCAAGTGGGGTTTTTGTAAAGTTTGTCGCTAGCTATACTTTTAAATCAAAGCGTTATTTTTATCGATAGTCTTCTTCAGGGTAACTAGAGAACCATTCATAAAAACACAAGGCTTTTTGCCTTCGATTCTAAGAGTCGTTATGAGCTTGTCTAATTGAATATAGTCGTCGTAAATTTCGGTTAAAAATTTAAGTTGATCGGTTGTAGATCTATTAGCTTCGAAGTTACCTTCAATTCCAAAGTTGCGGAGTTGATTTTCTAAACTTGAAATTTTTTCTAGTTGCTTCTCTTCCTGAGCTTTTGCTTCTATGCGTGTTTGCCTAAGTCCTGCCTTCAAGCGATGATAACCAGTAAGTACCCTAGTATAGTATTGAAGCGGTTTCTCTGTGTCATCAAGAGGAGTATATTTGATTTGAAGCTCTTTTTCAAGCGCTTCAATTTCAGCTTTTACCCGTGTTACGTCCGCTCTCTCTTGAGGTGTGAATTTAACCTCGTATTTTTCATCTGCTGGGCCCTCAATAGATTGTTGCTTATCCATCTCAAGCTTGACAAATACGTAGTTGTAAAGTTTTACCGCAATTGGAAATGTGAATACCGAGAGCGTACAGAGTACATAAACTAAGGCTGCTCCTAATTGATATGCTGTTTTCCATTTGTTGTTTTTGAGGATTGAGTTTCCAAGTTTGTTTGTTAGCTCTTTGGTTTGTTGTTGCTCTGGTGTCTGCCACTCATTCAAAGTATGTGGAGCGGAAAAGTGTATTGTGTGCTGAGATTCTTCAGATATTTCGCTGTCATCGTCCGTTAAGAATGCGGATAGAATCTCAATATGAGATTCTAATGTGTTAGGTTTTTGTTGGGCTAAAGGCTTGCCTGCATATGTTTTTGCGTCAGCAAGGCACCTACCACAGTCAAGATTTTGTCCGTCGATTTGTTGAATTAAATCTTTCAACTGAATTTGCAAGTCGCATTTGGTCGGGTTTGACGACGACTGCTCGTATACGGCAGCAACTGAATTGTTATTTACTCTTGGGAGTGTCATATTTTTGCCTCGTTATTATATTTCCCTTTCAATGGGACTATTTTATTGTTGTTTTATAATTTATTATAACACAATTAATGTTTAATTAAAATAATTATTAATTGCTAGTTAAGTTTTTAATTACAAGAAGGTTGCGGAAGTTGCTAATAATAAGCGTTTAAAAAATATTGTATAATTATCTAATTGTGTATTATAATACTATTAATTAAACACTTAATAAGGGTGATAATAATGGCTATTTTAAATCGAAGTTATGAACTCAAAAATTTGATAAGTACTAGGCAAGGATTGAATGATAGTATTGAGGGCTTTGCTGCTGGAATTCAGGATGGAGAAAGGGGCAAATTCGTTTGTATTTTTAATGCAGATCCTATTTGGCACATTCAGGTTCGTCTAGAAAAGAACGCTTCAGGGAAGGAATGGGATCATGAAGTGACATACGAATTTACTGGGAAAGTAGAAGAAAAAAGTAGAGAGCAGAGTTCTTTCTGTCCATATTCAAAGCAAAATCAAGCTGCAACAGCTCTTAAAAGCCGGATTAGGTTGGTATTCCAACGTATGGATCAAATGCATCATGGAGAGATAGACTTGTCTTCTGGTAAAGAGAATAATGCTACGTTTATCATCGGTTCTCCAATGACAGGGTTAGAAGATGGTACTAAATTAAGCGTTTATCTAACGAATCATTTTATAGAATAATAACCCGGGTTAATAATGAAAATCCTATCATGCACTTCAGTAAAAAAAAGGCCCAGAGATTAATCTCTGGGCCTTTTTTTGTGACTATTATGCTAATGCATTAGCTATTCAAGTTTTGAATTTCTCTTAAGACGCTCGCAAATTTTTGTTCTATTTCTGCGCTTTCAACCATTTCGATTGCTTCAGAGAGTTTAAATGTGCCTTGAAATTGCATGCTTTCCATTTTTGTTGCTAACCCCTGCACTGTACTTGCTTCGAAGGGGATGGGGGGTGATTCGCTTCGTCCTTGAATAGCAATGGGATGTGCTGTAGCATTTGGTGAACCTCTTCCTAGTGAATTTGTTGCTGACATAGTATTATCTCCTTATTAGTTTATTGTCTTTAGACGGTTATTATATTCATTTTAAGGATTAATTATATCATAAAATAATTTTTTTACGCAAGTTATAACTAAAATTTTTATTAGTAGGTTAGAAAATGTGTCCCTTTATTATTAAATAGCGGAAAATAGAACCATGGCAGCTGTGAATTTTTCTTATAATCCTAACTCATATCAACCCCTTGTAGGGAAAAATGACCCTATGGAGGTTTTTTCTGCTGAAATCAACCTTTTGATTTTAAGTTGGTTAGACGTTGAGAATCTCGGACGGTGTGTCCAGGTTTCTAGAAAGTGGAAGGTGTTAGCAGATGATAAGAGCCTATGGAAGCGTGTTTTTTTTCTCAAGAGACGATCTTTTGGAATATACTAAACAATTTGCCAGTAGGGTTGGGTTTAACGCTAGAGGCATTTTATCCTGCAGAATGACTAATAATCCTGAGCCCATGTGTCGAATTGTATTGGAAATCAATGGTTATGAAGAAGATACAACAGAACAATTTGAAGAGTGTTGTGTTGTGATAAAAAAATATGCCGATAGTCATTTTGGTGCAGATTTCGATGAGAAAGAGAATGTATGTATCTCCTCTTCTTTTAATGAAATTAATAGGCTATTTATTATCTCTTTTGACAGCCAAGGATATGATTTTGTAGGGCCCGTATCTAAAGAAATTAAAATGATTTTATTTGATCGAATTGCTCAGGTAGAGAGCTATCCAGCTAAGATACGAGATGACTTTTCCCGGAGGGTTTATAAAAATTCTTTAAACGATCTATATATTGTTTGGACTGTCGCAATTTGTATGGTGGTCACTGCAGCTGTGTGCTTTTGTTTTTCTAATTCCGAATAAAAAAACTTTAATCTGTGTTGATTCTTTAACTAAACTAATATTTTTGTTATAGTATATGATTAATAAATCAACAACAGTGTAATAAAATGGCGATTCAACAAACAAATGGACAAGATCCTTTTGAATATTTTCCTGAAGAACTAGGTATGGCAGTTTTAGCTTGTTTGGAAGAGCCTGAAGATCTTGGGAGATGTAGTCAAGTAAGTAAAAAATGGCATAGATTATCTAACGATAATTGCTTATGGAGAGCGCATTGTAAGCGAATAATACCGGGAGAGTCTATTCCACGAGGGATAAGTATAAAAGAATTTTTTTATTTACGTACTATTAGTTCAGTCGATGAATTAAAATATCGTCTTCAATTGTTCTATAATGATGCGAAATTAGGAGAAAATAGAAGTTTTGAATGTAAATTCGTTAAATATCCAGACTGCTTTGTGATTCTTGAGGTAAAAACTATAAACAATGAGAACCATGATAGTATAAAGCGTTATGTTATGTATGGAGAATTAGCAAGTGAATTGGGTGAAAATTGTAGAGTTAGCTACAGTGCCGTTCAGCCATCCCCTATCCATGGAAAGTACTTCGAACACAATGTTAGAGGAATCATTCCGGAGCAATTGAAAGAAGACCTGTATGGTTTTGAATGTGAGAATTTTGAAGTATTAAGACCTCATGTGTTTGGACATATTGAACAGCCACCACAGCAGCGTTCAAATCGCCTTAAGGCTTTAGGGGCTATAGCAGTTGTTGTAGGCGGTGTGGCATTACATATGTACCTCAAATATTCTAAACCCGAATAATTAGTTTTTAATTTTATATAAAAAAGGCCTGGAGAGCAATCTCCGGGCTTTTTTTGTTTAACGGTTTTTCCAGAAGGAGCGTACGCAGAGGATCAGAAAGGCGAAGAACTCTAGGCGGCCGAGGAGCATCCAGAGGATGAGGACGCATTTGGAGAAGGGGGGCAGGAAAGCGCAGGTGGCTGTAGGTCCGGCGGCGCGAAAGGATAGGCCGACGTTATTGACGGCACAGGTGATGAGGCCAAAGGCGGTTTCTGGGTCGATGCCGTCGAAGATGAGCAGGAGAATTCCGAGGGCGCTGATGACGATGACGATCCAGAAGAAGGTGAAGATGGTGAGTAGGGGCGTGTCCGAGATGTTTTGGGTGCCGATCTTAAGGGAGCGGATGGTTTCTGGGCGGAAAATCGATTCGATTTTGTGTTTGACGGCGCGAAAAAGGATGAGGTGACGGGCGGTTTTAATGCCGCCTGCTGTGGATCCGGTCATCCCTCCGATGTACATGGAAAAGAGCATGATGGCTTGTGAGGCATAGGGCCAGAGGTCGTAGTTGGCTGTGAAAAAGCCGGTGCAGGTCATAGATGAAATGGCTTGAAATGAGCCATTGCGTAGGGCGTCAGAGAAGGGAAGGCGCGCGAAGAGTTTGAAGCTGGTAAGGAAGCAGGAGAGGAGGATGAAAATGAGAAAGAGGAACAATTCTGGATGAAAGAGGCGTTTGATTTTTCCTTTGATAAGGAAAAAATAGAGGGAGAAGTTGATGGCCCCGCAGATCATAAAAAGCATGACGATCCATTCTGTAACGGAATGGTTGTAGTGGCCGATGCTATTATTGTGGATGCTAAAACCACCTGTGGAGATGTTGGAGAAGGTGATGACAACGGCGTCGAAAAGGTGCATTTTTGCATTGGTAAGGAGCAGAAGAATGACTTCAAGCAGAGAGAGGCCGAGATAGATTTTCCAAAGGTTGGAGGCGGTTTGTTTGATACGGGGGGTCATGGGATCGCGGTATGGAGAGGATGATTCTGCTTCTGCGAGGAATTTCCCGCCCATGGCCAGAAAGGGGAAGACGGCGATGAAGATGAGGGTGATTCCGAGTCCACCGAGCCACTGAATAAAGCTTCTCCAAAAGAGGATGGGCCGCCCGATTGCATGGAGTCCTTCGAGCACGGCATGGGTATTGGGGTTTATAATAGGATTGACCGTGCCGTAAAAGTAGTAGTTTTTGGCTGAGGATTGTGACCGGGGGATGTGAGATTGGATTTCTTGATGTGTTTGTGGATCGAAGGCTTTTGGATATATGATTGAAGATCCGGTTGTGGTTACGCCTGAGACGGTTTCAAAGAGGGCGTCAAGGGGGTTTTCAATGGTTTTTGAAAAGATAAAGGGGAGTGAACCGAGAGCTGAGGCAAAGATCCAAAACAGGACGACGATCAGAATGCTTTCTCTTCGCCGGAGTTCTCCTTTGGACTTTCTTCCGTACAGATAGAGAATGAGACAAATAACCAGTGAAATGAGCAGCGTCCAAGCAAATGCTGGGGTGCTTAAGGGGTAGAAATGGGAGATGTTATCGACGATAAAATCATAGTAGATTGCGACGCCGAGTGGAACGATAAGAACGAGGGAGAAAAAAAAGAGGATTTGAGAGAGGGCTCG
Organism: Chlamydiota bacterium; assembly: GCA_021772315.1. Classification (GTDB taxonomy): domain Bacteria; phylum Chlamydiota; class Chlamydiia; order Chlamydiales; family Simkaniaceae; genus JAJFMF01. The sequence goes on along the minus strand of JAJFMF010000008.1, from coordinate 393,073 downwards.
AGATAGGTCGCGCAGAATCATTAGAACTCTCCGCGTTGAAGCAGTAGAACGGTGTCGTTTTCTTGAAGCGTATCCGGAGGGATGAAGGAGATTGTATCTTCATGTCCTGTGGCACAAAGGATGGTATTGGAGGGGAGTTTAAGGGTTTCTGGGGTGAGTTTTTTTTCTATGATTTTAATGCGGCCGGCATAGAGGGTTGTGAGAGCGGTGGCAGCTTCACCGTAAATCATCGCAAGAAGATGGTTGGTTACGCTTTGTTTTTCTGAGATGACGTAAGTGATACCCAAACGTTTTAAGAGATGACCGTAACTAGTATCGGATACAAGGGTGACAACGGCGGGACAACCGGCATCTTGTGCGAGCGTTGCGGTTAGGATGTTTTTTTCTGTACTCTCGCTACATGAGACGAAAATGTCAGTGAGATAGATTTTTTCACCTATTAGAAAGTTTAGATCGGCAGGGTCGTGATTTAAGATGGTTGCAAAGGGAAGCTCGTCCGCAAGCTCTCGGCAGCGTGACTCATCCTTATCGAGAATTTTCACTTCGATGCCTTGGTCGTGCAGTGCGTGTGCTAAGTGAAGTGCAGCAATGGACCCGCCACCAATTGTGACATGACCAATTTTATGGGGGGCTGCGTTGAGTTCTTCTGCTAGCTTGATAATACGCTCTGATGTCCCAAAAAAGGTGACTTCATCACCGATGATGAGTTTGTCATCGGATTTTGGTAAAATAAAGCGGTTATCTTTGAATTCTTTACGATAAATCATTCCGACACGTGCATCTTGAAGGTTGATTTCATTTAACGTTTTGCCTTGATGTTCCCAAGAATCTGGAATAACAAAGGTTCGCATTTGCACTTTGCCATTTATGAAATTGTCACTTGCAATAGCACCGGTATGGATAATGGCATCGAAAAGATCATGAGAGACAATGACTTCAGGGGCGATAAGCGAATTGATTTCAAAGCAATTCATAAAATCGATGCGCGATTGATCGAGATAGGAAGGGCTTGAAACTTTGACGACAGTTAACGGGTAACCCAACTTTTTTGCACAAAAGGATGCTGTAAGGTTGGTCTCATCATTTCCTGTCATGGCAACAAGCATATCAGGGGAATATTCAAGCAGTTGTTGAAGCAGTTTCCAGTCACCGCCCCAGCCGCAAATTGTTGCGACATCTGCATTTTTTGCGAAGGCATCAAGAGCCCTTTCATCACGGTCGACAACGGTGACATTATGCTTTTCTTTTGAAAGAGCATTTGCCAAATAGGTTCCGAGTGACCCAACACCTAAGATAATAATATTCATAATAATCTTTATAAAATGAAAAGCAACTTGAAGTAAAAGAGTTTCTGCGTCATGATAAGTGACCTACACGCACCGGTAGCTCAATTGGATAGAGTACCTGGCTACGAACCAGGCGGTTAGAGGTTCGAGTCCTCTCCGGTGCAATTATGATTCTTGAAATTTTCCCCTGCTGGGACTTCCAAACTAATGCAATGTTGCTTGCGTGCTCCGAGACAAAAAGAGGCGTATTTATCGATCCTGCCCCAGAAAGTCACAAGGTGCTCATCAAAGCGATGAAGAAGCACGCTGTAACTGTTGAAGCCATTTATCTCACTCATAGTCATTTTGATCACATTGGGGATGTGCCCTGGTTCAAAAGAGAACTTAATCTGCCTGTTTATGTGCACGAATTAGACGCTCCCAATCTGCGCAAGCCGGGAAGTGATGGGATTCCACTCCCTTTTAAGGTTGAAAACGTTGAGCCTGATGGCTTTTTAAAAGATGGTCAGGTGTTGCACGTTGGAAATTTAGAACTGAAGGTGATTCATACGCCAGGTCACTCGCCTGGAGGAGTCTGTTTTTATATTGAAAAAGAAAATGTTTTAATTTCAGGGGATACGCTGTTTCAGGGGACGATTGGCAACCTCTCTCTTCCTACTGCGGAGCCTGAAAAGATGTGGGAGTCTCTAAAAAAGCTTTCACAATTCCCTTCAGAGACGAAAGTTTATCCCGGGCATGGCTCGATGACAACCATTGGAGATGAGCCGTGGTTGGGTCGTGCTAAGGAAATTTTTTAATATTTTTTTATCCTTTCAGTTGCTAGAATGGAAGCATCAATTTTTAAGGTTGTAATGAAAAATCGTTTTAACGCTTCTATTTTCTTTTCTAGCGCTAGTGCGATCCATGCTGCCTTTCATTTTCATCATTCAAACCATTAATTAACAATGGATGGTATTGAGATGATGTATTTTCAAATGATTATTTAACGTTTTTCTCAGCTCGATATCATCGAGGACGGAACTATTATGTTAAACATGCCCTTATTTATTTCAGTTTTAATTGGATTTGCACTTCTGTGTATCTGGATTGGAAAGCGCTCTGCAGAAAAGACTGAGAGTTGTGAAGACTATTTTTTAGGGAAGAGATCGCTTGGGGTTTTTGCCCTGACGCTGACCTTGCTTGCGACCCAACTTGGTGGTGGTGCGCTGCTTGGCGCTTCGGATGAGGCGTATTGTCACGGCTGGAGTGTGATTTTCTATCCGCTGGGAATGTGCCTTGGTCTTGTGATTTTGGGGCTTGGTTATGGCGCTAAAATGCGCAAACTGAACCTGAATACCACAGCTGAGCTTTTTGAGCGGGTATATGGTTCAGTTTTCTTGCGTCGTATCGCCGGTCTATTATCTGTTGCTACGCTGTTTTTTATTCTGATAGGTCAGGGAATAGCGGTTCAGAAGTTTTTCAATGCGCTGGGATTTGATGGGATGTATGTCTTTTACGGTTTCTGGCTGGTCGTGATTCTCTATACGGTACTTGGCGGGCTGAAAGCAGTCGTCAATACAGACATCGTTCAGGTGATTTTTGTGATGGCGATTTTTGCCGCTGTCTTTTTCGTGGCAAAATCGGCACCCGTTGAAAAAATGGCGCTCATGCCAATGGAGTCGGGAAAAATCCCCTATTTTGCATGGCTTCTCATGCCGCTCTTTTTCATGTTGATTGAGCAGGATATTGGGCAGCGGTGTTTTGCTGCTAAAAAACCGCGTGTGGTCTCGATATCGTGCCTGCTTGCTGCGGGCGCTTTGATGGCCTGTTCATTATTTGCGATCTACTTTGGAGTGCTCGGACGAGATCTTGGGATTGCAACGGATGGGGGGAAAAGTATCATTTTTCTCACGGTGGCTGCGACGACGAGTCCAGTTTTTACAACGCTTTTTGCATGTGCCTTTTTGATGGTGATTCTTTCCACGGCTGATTCTCTTTTATGTGCGATCTCATCGAACCTGGCGTTTGATTTTCCTCTCATTAAAAAGAAGAATCCTAAAGCTCGGGTAAGGATGTCGCAACTGATCACATTTATTGTGGGAGTATCTGCGATGGTTATCTCGACCTATTTTCAAGACGTCTTGCCGGTGTTGATTCAATCGTATGAGCTATCTGTTTGTACGCTCTTTGTTCCGATTACGATGGCAATTTTCTCGAAGAAATTGACGGTTGAGGCAGCCTTTACATCGATGGCGATGGGGGCAATTGGGTTTATAACTTTTCGGATTTGGGAAGTGCCATTTCCAAAAGAGCTCATCAGTATTGGGATGTCTTATGCCGGATTTATGGCAGTTCAACGGATGAAACGTGTAGCTGCATGAAACGCTCTATAGGTATTGTTGGAGGTGCTGGGCCAATAGCCGGCGCACTCTTACTTGGTCAGATCATACAGATTTGTCAGGAAAAATATGGCTGCAAAGAGGATCAAGATTTCCCATTGATCAAGCTGATAAGTTTTCCTTTTGATCAGATGCTTACTGATTCTCCAAGTGCAAAAGTTGCAATGCAACTGCAAGGAATATTAGAGACATTTGACAAAGATGGGATCGAACTTGTGTCGGTTGCCTGTAATACGCTTCATGGTTTTTTGCCTAATCTAGATCAGTATGAATTTGAATTTGTTAGCATTATCGATGACACGCAGCGAGATGCTCTGATTTTGTGCACGAGCACATCAAGACGCAATCAGGTATATCAAGGTATTTACCCAGGGATAGACATTCAAGCGGAAGTCGACGCCATCATTGATCGGGTTTTAACAGGGGCTGTTTTAGAAAAGGATGCAGGGCGAATTATTGAAATTATCAAACCTTATAAGCATTATATTCTCGGGTGTACAGAGCTTTCTGTAATCAATGAAAAATATCCACTAAAAGGTGGTGTGATTGACCCATTAAAAATCCTTGCAGAGCATTTGTCATCAAAGGCTCTTAATAGGCAAAATTGTATTTCTTAAATTATGAGGTAATTATGGCAGTATCAAATAAAGTTTCAACCCCATTTAATGACCGGCATGACTTACTAAGTAATGCTGGTGGAGATATTGGTCAAGATTGTTTATGTAGATGGAAAACAACTTATACAAAGATGGCAGATAAAGCATTCAGAGAGAAAGTATTCAATACTTTTGATTGCAATGATATTGTAACCACAACAAGAAAACTCCAAGCCTTAGGAGTTTATGAGTTTTGGATCAGAGACGCCGCAGATGAGGTTTTAGTTGATACAACTAGAACCCATGAAGGTGAATATTCTGAGCTAAAAAATAAGGAGATCCAATTGGGGCTTAGAGTGTGGGGGAGTACAACAAAAAAGACTGATAAAGTGATTAATAAAAAGTTTAAAGAAGTTGTTGAACATATGAAAACTCTTGGAAAAAGATGGGGAGCTCTAGATCAACAGGAAGTTGTAGAGATACATCAAAAACTGGAAGCGGCTTTTGAGCAAGTCGGTATTTCAGACTTTGCGGTTGGTTACTACCCTTCGTTGTAAGTTTTAACTTTTGAGGGTGCCTAGAGCATTCTTTAGATAAGAGGCGAGCTCTTCTTCGGGGATATTCTGCTGCTCGCCTGTTTCTAGCTTTTTAATGAGCACTTCCCCTTTTTTAATTTCAGCATCGTCAGCAATGATAACGTATTTAAAGCCTTTCTTGTCGGCGTATTTGATTTGCTTATCAAGCTTTTTCTCTTGCAGATACATTTCAACGTCGAGGTTTGCTTCGCGCAGGTGGCTTGCTAGTGAGAGGTATTTATCGAGGTGTTTTGGATTTTGCATTGTCATGAGGATGGGGGCGATTGTATGAGATGGGGCTTTTAAGATGCCGTTTTTAAGAAGTTGGGGAAGAAGCCGGGAAAGACCGATAGAGATGCCGACTCCTGGGAGCTTTTTATTGATAAAGTTGCCAGCAAGATTTTCATAGCGCCCTCCACTGCAGATGCTTCCAAGTTCTGGGAAATCATCGAGCGTCGTTTCATAAACAGTACCAGTATAATAATCGAGGCCGCGTGCGATACCGAGATCAATTTTACATGAGGTTTCGGGGATATTTTGCATCCGCACGGTTTGAATGACTTCAGAGAGTTCTGCAACGCCTTCTTTAAAAAGAGCACTTATGTCTAAGTTTTTGAGCGCTTCTAGAGTGATGTTTTTTGTGAAGAGATCGAGCAGGATGTTGATATTTTCAGGAGTGATGTTTAGCTTTGTAAGCTCTTCAATTGTTTTCTCTCGAGGCATCTTTTCTAAATCGTCGATGATTTTCATGGCTTGATGGGTTGTTTCTTGCGAATCAATGCCAAAATTGTTGAGAAGACCCTGAAGCATTTTTCGGTTATTGATCCTGATAGTAAAGGGGCCAATGTCCATCTTTGTAAAGAGTTGGTGCGTAATGGCGATGATTTCTGCATCGTGTGTGAGGGAAAGAGTTTCGCTGCCGATGATATCGATGTCACATTGATAGAACTGGCGGTAGCGTCCTGCTTGTGGGCGCTCGCCTCGCCAGACAGGTTGAATTTGATAGCGGCGAAAGGGGAAGATGAGTCGTCCGTAATGTTGTGCTACATAGCGTGCAAGGGGAATGGTGAGATCAAAACGGAGGGCAAACTCATTTTTCAAGGCTGCGTTATGGGGTGCATTGAGCCGGTGGATGGCGTAGACTTCTTTATCTATAACGCCTTTGGCTTGCAAATGGGCTACGCGCTCGATGGCGGGTGTTTCCAGGGGCACAAATCCAAAACTTTCATATACGGTGCGGATGAGATCAATTGTTTTTTGAAAAACGATCTGCTCGTTGGGGAGAAATTCTGGAAATCCAGAAATGGGGGTAATCTTTGCCATAAGCTAAGTTTATATATAGCAATGGTTTTTGACAAGATGAAGGAAAGAGGGTATCCTAGACTCCTTTTAGGAGGTAGAATTATGATTGGAAAGAAGGCTCCCAGTTTTAAAGCAGACATGGCTTTAGATGGGCAAATAAAAGATTTTTCTTCAGAAAATTATTTGGGTAAATATGTTGTATTTTTCTTTTACCCGCTTGATTTCACGTTTGTGTGTCCGACAGAGTTGCATGCATTTCAGGAAAAATTTGAGGAATTTACAAAACGAGGGGCAGAGGTTGTGGGCTGTTCTGTCGATAGTGCGTATTCCCATTTAGCATGGCTTGCGACACCGAAATCAAAAGGCGGAATTGAAGGGGTTTCTTATCCTCTCGTTGCTGATTTGAAAAAGGAAATCGCACGCGATTATGGTGTTTTGAATGAGGATCTGGGGATTGCCTACAGAGGTCTATTTCTGATCGATAAAGAGGGTGTTGTGCGTCATATGCTAGTAAATGATCTTCCGCTTGGCCGCTCTGTTGATGAGGCACTTAGAATGCTTGATGCGCTCATTTTCCATGAAACGCATGGCGAAGTGTGTCCTGCCAATTGGCAAGAGGGTGAGAAGAGCATGACAGCAGATCAGGACGGACTCGCTAATTATTTCAATTAAGTGATTTTTTCTCAGTGTTGAGAGGTGAGATAGTCGTAGAGGTCTTGCTCGGATGTGATTAGAAAGCTGTTGTGATGATAACAGATGGGATGGATCGCGTCGATGATCGTTGCGTCTCCAACTCCTGGCAGACAGATGGCCGTAAGCTCGGTGAGCTTGCGGTTATATTCCAAGAGCTTAAGTCCCTTAAGGTAATCTTTTAAGCTAAACCCTTCTTCTTTGACACGGACATAAATCAGATCGCGATCAAACATGAGCGCTTGCACTGCCATGTCAATCCCTCGACTGTGATCGGGGGGATTGCCAAGGCATTCAGAAAGTTCTGTGATCGTTTGGACAAAAATGGGGGTTGAAAACTCTCCCTTTTCTGCTTCTCCAAAGAGTGCTATTGTATGTCTCATTATATCCAAAAAAAATGTTAGCTCTTTCTTTTTTTGGATATATTGGATGTCGATTTAATGCAACGATTGTTATAAAAAAATTATTTTAATTCGTTTTCAATTTCGAGCAATCGATTGTATTTTGCAATGCGATCAGAACGGGATAATGAACCTGTTTTAATTTGCCCAGCTGCTGTTCCAACGACAAAGTCTGCGATGTATGGATCTTCAGTTTCTCCAGATCTGTGGGATACAACTGTTTTATAACCGTTGTCTCTAGCAAGCTTCATTGTATTGAGCGTTTCTGTCAGGGTTCCAATTTGATTGAGTTTGATGAGAATGGAATTTGCAACGTGATTGTCGATTCCTTTTTGTAGGAATTCGGGGTTGGTGACAAAGATATCGTCCCCAACGAGTTGGATTTTATCTCCCAATTTTTTAGTCAGAATTTTCCATCCTTCCCAATCATTTTCTCCTAGGCCATCTTCAATGGTATCGATGGGATATTTGGATGAGAGTTCTGTTAGGTAAGCGACCATTTCTTCTGCTGTGCGCGTTTTAAAAGATTCACCTGCGAGTTTTTTCTTTTTTTCAATGTAGGAGTTGTTTTCACAAAATTCTGAGGAAGCTGGATCGATGGCGATAGTGATATCTGTGCCACTTGTATAGCCTGCTTTTGCTATGGCTGTGATGATAAAATCGAAGGCTTCTTCGTTATGTGTGAGTCGTGGTGCAAAGCCTCCTTCATCTCCAACTGAGACGACGTGACCTTTTTCTTTTAGGAGCTTTTTTAGCGCATGGAAAACTTCAGCACCCCATCTGAGTGCTTCTCTAAAATTGGGAGCACCGATTGGGTGGATCATGAACTCTTGGAAATCGAGCCCGTTATCAGCGTGCGCACCGCCATTTAGGATATTCATCATGGGAATGGGAAGTTTTACTTCATGATTTCCGGCAAGATAACGGTAAAGGGGCATATTCTGACTTGCTGCTGCAGCGCGAGAGACGGCCAAAGAGACGCCGAGGATAGCATTAGCTCCAAATTTCTCTTTGTTTTTGGTCCCGTCTGCTTCGATCATCATTTGATCGATTTGAGCTTGTTCTGTAACCGTTTGTCCTTTTAAAAGTTTTTGAAGGGGCCCATTGACATTAGCCACTGCTTTTAAAACACCTTTTCCAAGATATCTATTTTTATCTTTATCGCGGAGTTCAAGAGCTTCATGTTCACCTGTTGACGCACCTGAGGGCACTGAGGCTTGTCCGACATGTCCCTTATCTGTTGTCACAATCGCTCGTACAGTTGGGTTTCCTCGCGAGTCGAGAATCTCAAGTGCTTCAATTTTATCAATCTTGTCCATGTTCACTCCCATTCTTTTGGTGTTTCTCCTTGAAGTAAGGTGAGGTAGGAATCATAGCGCAGATGAGACACCTCTCCTTCTTTGATAGCTTGGATGACGGCGCACTCGGGTTCATGCTCGTGTGTGCAGTCAGGAAATTTGCATTTGCTTTTATACGGGGCAAATTCTGGGAAATAGTTTTGAATTTCTGCTTTTTGAAGATCCCACATGCCAAAACTTTTTATCCCGGGCGTATCGATGCAAAACCCTCCACCTGCTAGGGGGGTGAGTTCTGCTGTTGATGTCGTATGCATCCCTTTTCGTGTTTTTTCAATCACATCTCCGATGGGAAATTGTGTGCCAAGTAGGGCATTAATAAGCGTGGATTTTCCGACACCTGATTGCCCCGAAAAGACAGATGTTTTACCCTGCATCATCCCTTTTAATTCATCTAATCCCTCGTCAGTGTAGGCACTTACGGTGATAAAGGGGATATCGAGGTTCATATACCCTTCTAAAAGAGCTGCAAAGAGTTCTTTTTCTGTTTCAATCTGATCCTGTGAAGCTGATTCGTGCGGCGTTGTGAGGAAATCGATTTTGTTGATTACAATAATCGGCTGCATATTCCCCTTTTTTGCAGCGATAATATACCGATCGATTAGTGGGGGTTTAAGCTTGGGCAGTAGAAAAGATGCGATGATAAATACTTGGTCGATATTTACGGCAATAAGCTGCATTTTCCGCCTTGAGAGATTATCTGCTCTAGCAAGGTAGGAGGTGCGTTCTTCGACAAAAACGATCATCTCTTTTTTTGGATCGATAAGAACGTAATCCCCAACGGCAACAATATTTTTTTCTTTGGTCTTTTCTTTTTTTAAAAGCCCTCGCACTTGACAGAGATGTTGTTTTTTTTCAACTTCAACAAGTATTCCTTCAGGACGGATAGCTAGTACGCGCCCCCGTCTTAGGGAAGGATCGTTGGGCGGGATTTTTTGCAATTTTGCCTGATCTGTTTTTTTATATTTGGAACGGTCTCTTTGCGATGCCAGTCTACGCTCTTTACGCCCACTTTTGCGATCCAAAGAGAAATATTCCTCTTCATATCGGAGATTGTCATCTATTTTAGACATAAGCTCGATTTGATTTGATACATGAGAATGCTTCCAGCAATCGCCACATTTAATGACTCTATTTTCTGACTTATTGGAATTGTAACAGAGGTTGAGATTTTTTTGGACTCTTCTGATGGGCCGTGCGATTCATTGCCAAGAATGAGGAGCAAGGGGGGGCTAAAAGTGGCATTTTCTATGGACTTACCCTCCAAATCGGCAACATAGGGCGTAAGCGAGAGTTTTTCGATAAGAGATGACAGTTTTTGAAAGCTTCCTTGCATGAGGGGCAGCTTGAAAGAGGCTCCCTTTGAGGCGCGAATGACCTTGTCATTGAATGGGTCCACCGTGCCATCTAGAAGGTACGCCCCCTCAAATCCGAGGGCCAAAGCCGTTCGTAAAAGCGTTCCCAAATTGCCCGGATCTCTGATTTGATCCAGCGCAAGTAGTGCCTTTGCGTTTGAAAAATCTCCAGGTTTTGGAAGCTCCACTTCTGCTACCATGATTTCCGGTGTGACAACACCTGACACCTTTTTTAAAATGGCCTCATCTACGAGATAACACACCTCAAAATCCAGATTTTTTGGAATGGGGTGCCCTTTTTCAATGAGCAGCGTTTTGATCTTTGGAATCTCTTGTACGAGGATTTTTCCGTGGATCACAGCCGTCTGATTTTCTTCACGATAAGCGCGATTTTCCCTGAGTTTCAATAAATGTTTTACAATCGGATGTTGTAAACTCTTAATTTCTCGTGTTACCATGAAATTATGATGACACAACGTCCTTTGAAAAACAACTCGATAAATGGATCTCTAACTAGGCGCATTTTTTTAATTGCCTTTGTGTTTTTAGTTATCCCTTTATTATTTCATACGGTTTTCATGTATCGCATGAATTATCGGGATAAAGTTGTTGAAAACCTAGCAGAATTGAATCTCCTGAGTGATGAGAAGCGGGATACGATTGAATATTACGTTCAAATTGAGAAAAAACTTTTACAGTCCATTGGAAATCTCAGCCTTTCAAATGAGATTCTGCAAGATTTTGCAGATGGGAAAACGCTTCTGTATTTGAAAAAAAATCAAAAAGGGGACTATATCTGCGCCCTTTCTTCCAATAAAACTCTGATTGGCCAAAACTATACCACACTTGTTGCCGAACAAGGTCACGCTCTCTTCCAAAAGCAGGATCTCTACCTATTTGAGATGATCGAGCGGGGGGAGGCTGTGTTAGTAGAAAAAATCCCAGCAGTCGATCTGCTGCAAAATTTTCGCGGGGAAGAAGTTTTTTTACTCACAGATGAAGGTGAGATCATTGCAAGTACCATCCCACATCTGGAAGAACAAACTCTTAAATATGAAGAAACCTTCCGACTTGCTGGCAAAAATTATCTCGCTGTCAACGCGCTCCTTTTTGAAGGAAAAGTCTCACTTCTAACTGCTTTTCCAGAAGAAAAGTATACCTTGCACTTTGGCGATTATTTATTCGAAGCTTCCTATCTCTTCCTTTTCATCCTCATCATTGGTGGCCTGTGCGTGCTTTATCTCACCATGCAAATGGCAAAGCCCTTAAAGCGCCTTGCAAATGTCATGCGCACTGTTGGCGAAGGGGAAATCCATCAAGAATATCAACCTTCAGCGTTTGGTTTTGAAATCAATCATCTAGGGCGCGTATTCAATGAAATGCGGCAAGGACTTATCCGCAATATCGAACTTGAAAAAGAACTCCAGCTAGGAAGAGAAGTGCAAAAATCACTTCTGCCAAAAGAACATCTCGAAAGTAAGGCGCTGGATATCGCCACACAATTTATTCCTGCAAAAGAAGTGGGTGGGGACTTTTTCGACCTCTATAGGGTTGAAGATCGCATGCTCTGTGTGATGGCTGATGGGTCGGGAAAAGGCGTTTACGCTTGCCTCTATTCTCTTGGCATGCGCACAACGCTGCGCTCACTTTTTGCACAAGGTCTAAGTCTTGACGATCTAGTTAGAGAAGCGAATCGTCTTTTTATGGAAGACACGCAAGACTCGGGGGCCTTTGTCACAGCCTGGATAGGGATCCTTGACCTCAACACACATGAACTTATCTATACCAATGCAGGTCACCAGGAAGGGCTGTTTCTGTCTCAAGCGGGGGAGATTTCTTCACTTACGACAGAAGGTATTGCACTTGGAGTGATGCCACTTGAGGAGGTGGAAACGCAGAATCTTTTAATGAAGGATGGGGATACGCTGCTTCTCTATACCGACGGTGTTGTCGAAGCGCATGATCCAGAAAATCAACTGTTTGGTAAAAAGCGACTGATCGAGGTGATCAAAAAAGAGGGGCGGCATTCTGCAGAGGAACTTTCTGATTCCATTGTTCGAGAGGTGCGCTCTTTTTCTAATGGAAAAGAACTTTACGATGATCTGACGTTATTGATCTTGAGGCTCTGAAAGATGGGTCATTGAATGGTAGGTTTCCATGAAATGAGAGAGAAGAAGGGCTGAAAGCGCTTCCAAATCGACGAGTTTGTCGGCATCTTGATAGACTGAAAATTCATGATAACGATAAATCGTTTTTTCTAAATTTTCCCCAATAGCTGAACTTCCTCTTATGTAGGGCATTGCATGTGCAAATTCATATCGGAGAAGTCCTACGCGATCTTTTAATGCTTTGACATCTTCTCCATTCCACTCAATGGCTTCTTTAAAAAGCTTAGCCATATCTTGCAACATCGGTTCGACTAAAAAGACGTCTTGGTGAATCACTAGGGCTTCGGAACAGCGTTTCATGCGCTCAACAGGGTCTTCTCTCCAATTGCAATATTGCCACGTCATATGAGGTGAGAGAGCATATAGCTTCTTATTTACCTGTAATCGAGGTGTTCCAACGATATATATCGATTTAAGATAATCGGTATTCCCAGACTGTATAGATCTGCCATCAGGGGTTTTTATTGGTGATGGGAATGTTTTTACGAGCTCAGTGAGAGCTTCACCCATTTTTATACTTGTATAAAGAGGGGGATTATTCGTTTTTATAGTTTGAAGGTCTGCTTTTGAGAGGAGATGGCTTGTTAATTTTTCTGCATGCGTTGCCATGTCGATATCTGCTGATGAAAGCGGAAGGTTAAGAGCAGCCTCCACTTGTTGCAGTCCATCAGGTTTGAGTGCAATATGCGCCCATCCACGATTGTGTAGGTCTTGGGCATCTAAAACCTCAAATTTATAACGCGAGATTCTTCCTAAGCACTTTTCTTCTATTGTAAGCGCTTTCTCCTGATATTCTTTTAGATTGCGTTTAAGAGGGCTCAACTGCTCGGCAAAAGTAGTAATTATTTTTTTACCATACGCGTCATAAGGATGAGTCATGAAAGTCATAGGAGCGACAGAAGGCAGTATTTCTTGATCCCTTCTCATTCCTGCGTGTTCAGTGAAGTGTGTTTTGTGATCGACGGCGATTTGATGGCGCGTTTCGGCAAGCTGCGCTATGGTTTGATGGAAGAGCTCTTCTAGATCATCTCCATTCTGAGTAGCGTGCTTGATAACATCAACGGCGATATCAATCGCCTCGTTAGAGCGTGCGATGTAATCAGCTTGATTATCCTCACCAAATCTCTCGGGACATCTAGTGTGGATATAATTAGAAAAATTATTATATTGTATTGCTGCCATGCAGGGTATTTTATTATAAAATGGAGTTAATTACAATTTTATTTAGGCCAGAGGGAGGACTCTTTGAGGCGGGTGAGGATGGAGGCTTTTTCGTTGATGCCTTCGTTTACGGCGATGCGCTCTGCTTCGGAAAGGAGGTTGCCGAGGGTTTTGCCTGGCTTGATGCCAGCTTCGATGAGATCGGAAGATGAGATGAGGGGGCTTTGTTTTTGGTGCCTTTCGATGGGTTTTTTGAGCTTTTCAACGCGTAGTATCTCTTGCATGATCCGGTCGCTGCGTTTATTGAGGGGGTCATGTGCGACGATGAGGGAAAAGCAGAGTTGATAAGCAGGATTGGCGTAGATTTTGACCCATTCATAGATTTCGAGGGGCTTTTGAGAGTGGTAGGCTCTTTTTACTTCATCGTAGTAGGTGATGAATTTGCGTTCTTGGTTGGAGAGTTTGAGGTGATCGCAAAGTGCTAGCTGTTCATTTAGGGTAGCGTTTGGAAAGAGCTCGAGAAGCTGCGCGATCACGGGAGCGTTTTCGGGGAAATCTTCGAGGACGGCTAGTCGGGATTGAATTTCATCTGTGGAAAGATTTTTGAGCGTGGGGAAGATTTCAGGAAGGAGATTGAGTTTATGGAGCATGATAAGGGCGCGATCAAAATTGGGGAAACGGGCCATTTTGCAAAACTCTTGCCAGATTCTTTCGAGGGCAACTGCGGGGAAAAGGAGGTGTGTGTGAGCTTTGATTGCTTTGATGGTATCGGGATGGATGGTGAAATGGAAGCGGGATGCGTATCTCACAGCGCGTATCATGCGGAGGCGGTCTTCTAAGAAGCGCTTATTGGGATCTCCGATGGCGCGGATGAGTTTTTTTTCGATGTCCTCTTGTCCTGTGATGTAATCGTAGATGGTTTTTGTATGGGGATCATAAAACATGCCGTTGATTGTAAAATCACGCCTTTCGGCATCTTTTTCTGGTGTGGATTTTTCAATCCCAGTAGGCCGTCTCCCATCTGAATATCCAAGCTCTTCTCGAAAGGTTGCGACTTCGAATTGGTCCTCATTTTCAACGACGACGATGATGCCAAAGTTAATGCCAACGGGTATTGTTTTTGGAAAGAGTTTTTGGATGTCTTCAACGTCGGCATCGGTTGCAATGTCGATATCATCAGAGGGATGATTCATGAGGTAGTCACGGACCCATCCTCCGGCAAAATAGGCGGTAAACCCTGCTTCTTGTAATTTTTTTACAATACCGCAGGCGGTGGCAAAAGCTGGCATAAGTCTATTTTACAAGGTCCCATTACGCTTTGCAATGAGATTGTAAAAGAAGCTAAAGAGTAGCCCAGCAATGGCGCCGTCAAAAAAGGCCCAGATGCCGCCGATAATTCCTCCCACAAAGGTGGGGTCATAGCCAATGTAAATGGATTTCATGACGAGGACGAAGGCATTTCCCCATCCAAAGATTGAAAACCATCCGGCAAGAAGAACGGAAATTGCCCAGACGAGCCCTGCGCTGATTGTGCAGGCTAGGATATTGAGTTTTTTTGTTGTTGCCATATAAACCCGGGTTGTGTGATATAGACATCCCATCTAAAAAGTCTTTTTTACCAGGATCTTCTGTCTAAATTTTGCCTACTTTATCAAGTATGTCAAAAATTTGGGCAGAAAATCCTGACAAAAAATACAATTTTATCTGGAACATCTCTACCACACAACCCAGGTTATAAGTTTATATATCCTCTGTTGGAATTTTTTTTTCAAGAGGGTTTGCTTAAAAATCTATAAAATGTTTAATTATCCATTTCATCAGGAGGATAAAATATGAAAATGGGTCTGATGTGTCTTGTGGGCACGCTTTTTTTTGGTCAACAGGGCTTCGCAAATTTTTCAACGCTTGAATTAAAAGGGTCGGATAACATGTTCACGGTGCCATGTTACGCTCATGCGAGCGCTTTTTACGAATTGCCGATTTCTGAGTCTGAAAAACAGGGGATTACGAAACTTGTAAAATCAATGGGAACATTGAGTTTATATAAGCTCCTGTGGAAGAAAAGTGAATTGGAAAAAATTGGAAAGAGAATTGATAATGTTCATCCGTTACGGTTTCTAGGCCATATTTTCTCAAATCCTCGTTTGAAAGGATACATGCCAGAGATTACAAAGAGCTCATTTAAGTGGAAAAATTTTATGAAGGGTTTGGCGAATCGTTTAACGCGAGAACATAGTTCGGGAAATGTAGAACCTTTTATTCTAGGTTTTAGTGAATATATTGGTGCGGATCAGTCTAGGATAAAGGCATACGCTGCAAACTATGACTGGGAAGGATTGGTACACTACTTAATCGCACTATGAGAAGTAGTCTGAGCAGACGGCTTCAAAGATATCTGGTGAAACCATTTTTGCTCCCTTCTTTTCTTTAAGATAGGTGGCATTCCCTCTTTCCCATATAGGCATTGCTTCTAAAAGCAGCTCTTCTCGAGCTGTTTTTTTATATTCTGAATGGATCCAGATCTGCCCTTTTGCAACTGCCAAGAGTTCCATGGATGTTAGGCCTCCTGAACGGGTAAAGGTTGCATCACTTTGATGGAAAAGGGAGGCTACGACCTGATCTTCTTGGGCTCCAAGTGGAACAATGGTGAGATGGGTTGGATAAAACAGAATGGATGTGACAAGACGGTGTATTTTTTTTAGGAGACGGATGTGCTGTTGCATTGTGGGACTACAAAAAACAAACAAAATATGCTTTTGATTGAGCTGATTCTTCTCATGCATAATCCTGATGAAGTGTCCAATATATTTAATAATGGCGTTTTCAGAGGGTTGACTTCCTAACATCAATGTGGAAATTTTAGAGGTGGAATCAAGTTTGATATCAGCACCAGTTTTTCTGAAGACAACCGTTGCATCTCCTCGCTGGATGATCTCTTTGGTGAGGCGGGTCTCCTCTATTCCATGTGTTTGAATGGTTAGTTCTGTATTCTTTTTGGGAGATGTAAATGCTGGCAAAAGGGGTAGATCGGAATAGTGAACCTCGTTTTCTGTTAAATTGCAGTTGGTTTTCCAAAAGGCTTCTGTCGTTTCTCCTACTTTTAGAAGGGGATGCGTTGTCAGTAAGGAAAAATGACGGCGGTCGTTTTTGGAGAGCTTTTTTATATGATGGAAGTAATGAACAACTTTATTTGTTGGGAGTTCTGTGATCACTTTCTGATAGGAGATTTTTTTGTTTTTCAATTTAGAGATGCATCGAAGTGCTTTTAGGGATGCACATGTTCCAACCACCTGGGTATCAATAATTAAATCGATCTTATGTTTTAAAAGAAGATAGCAAATATAGAAGAAGGTTGGCAAAAACAAGAGGCAATTAGCGATGCAGAGCAAATTGGAAATAGCTATATTTACATCATATTTTCCCTCAATCTGGGCTTGGTTCCATTTTTGAGTGAAGAGATTAGAGAGTTTTTTGCCGATCAGATAAATCAGAAGATTACGTTCAACTACATGGCATGAGGGGTCTTTACGCTTCATCTCCAAGGCTTTAGCTTTCGCTGCCTGGAGATGGCCGTTTCCACCATAAATAGTTAAGATAAGAATCTTTGTATTGTTAGCCATAATCTGAATTTTAAGGTTAGTTATCCTTAATCCAGATTTTATATAAAAAATTAATTAAAAAGCATTAATTATTTCATGGATAATAACATCTCAGCATTACTGTTTGTTTTCCTCATGCGCGATAGAAGTAGATTCATCGCATCGAGTGGTGAAAGGTCAGCAAGGGCCTGTCTGAGGAGATATATCTTCTCAAGTTCTTGAGGATGATAGAGTAGCTCTTCTTTACGTGTTCCACTTTTGAGGAAGTCAATCGAAGGATAGACGCGGCGATCTGAAAGGCGTCTGTCTAAGACGAGTTCCATATTACCGGTTCCTTTGAATTCTTCGAAGATGACTTCATCCATACGGGAACCTGTTTCAATCATTGCTGTGGCGATGATTGTGAGGGAGCCCCCATGTTCAATATTACGCGCTGCTCCAAAGAAGCGTTTTGGCTTATGTAGGGCGTGGGCGTCAACACCACCTGTGAGGATTTTTCCTGAGTGAGGTTGGACGGTATTGTATGCTCTTGCAAGCCTTGTAAGGGAGTCAAGGAGAATAACGACGTCGTGGCCGTATTCCACGAGACAACGCGCTTTCTCTATGGCCATCTCAGCAACTTGAATATGACGCTCTGGTGATTCATCAAAGGTAGATGAGACGACTTCTCCTTTAATATTGCGAGTCATATCGGTCACTTCTTCAGGTCTTTCGTCGATGAGAAGTGCGATCAAGATGATTTCAGGGTGATTTGTAGCAATGGCGTTTGCAATATCTTGCATGAGAATCGTTTTACCAGACTTGGGAGGCGCAACAATCATGGCACGCTGCCCTTTACCAATTGGGGCTGCTAGATCAAGAACACGTGTGGTGAGTTTGTTTTTTTCAGTTTCCATTACAATTTTCTCTTCGGGATAAAGAGGAGTTAAATTCCCAAAGAAAATACGCTCTTTAGCTTGTTCTGGAGCTTTGTTATTGATGCGGTCGACTTTTAGGAGTGCGAAGTACTTTTCTTTTTCTTTTGGTGAGCGAATGGCTCCAAAAACTGTATCTCCTTTTTTGAGAGCAAAACGTCTGATTTGAGCAGGTGATACGTAAATATCTTCTGCGGATGGGAGATAGTTGTAATTAGGAGAGCGTAGAAATCCAAATCCATCGGGAAGAATTTCTAAAACACCATCACCGACAAGAATCTCATTGGGTTGTGCAGATTTTTTCTTTACAATTTCGAAAACCATTTGTGATTTGGTAAGAGAACTTAAGTTAGTAAGCCCGATATTTTTTGCAAAGGCGCTTAATTCACTGATATTCATTCTCTGCAAGTCAGAGATGCGGGTGATGATAGGATCTTGTTTAGGTTTGTTTTGGTGTTCTGGAGGTTTTATTGGGGGAGGAAGAATCTTTTTTCCAGTATTTTCTTTGGGTGTTTCTTCTTGAGTTTTTTCGCGCTCCATTGAATTTTAGCTCCTAAATATTAAGTTAAGTGGGGAAGTATTTGGTCTACTTGCTTTCTAAGTTCCAAAAGACTGCCATTGTTGTTGATAGTAAAGTCAGCCAGTTTACATTTTTCATCGTTGGTAAATTGGCGCTTAGCCCGCTTGTTAAAATCGTCTGATAGTGTTCGTTGTTCTGCGATTTTAATGTCTGAAATCACAGAGATCACAAGATCAAAATGTGTTTCCCATCCTGCTTCATATAAGAGAGGGACTTCAGCAACAAACATAGTAAAATGTTCTTTATCTCGAAGGTTTTGAAATTCCTTTTCAATTTCACTCAGTATGATTGGATGGAGAATATCCTCCAACGCTGCTAATTTATGCGGATCAGAAAAAACGATTTGTGAAATTTTTCTGCGATCAATGGTGTCATGACTGAAAATATCTGATCCAAGAAGATCTGCGACGCGTTTAATACAATCTGAATCTAATGATAAAAGCCGATGCGTGATTTCATCAGCATTGACTAGGTAGGCTCCGTGTTCTTCGAGTATTTGACAAACAGTGGTTTTGCCTGAAGAAAGACCACCAGTTATTGCTATTTTCTTTAATTCTAACATTCTGCCCAATTTTTGCCAATGGCAATATTCACAACAAGGGGAACACTGAGTTTTGTGATGTTTTCCATGATCTCATTGACGAGGGTTTTAAGCTTATCTATCTTACTATCAGGAACTTCAAAGATTAATTCATCGTGAATCTGTAGGACCATTGACCCTAATGAGGGGTCCTTTTGGAGCTCCTGATCAATTAGGATCATTGCTTTCTTTATAATATCGGCTTGTGTGCCTTGAAGAGGCGTATTAACGGCGAGTCTTTCAGCTGCAGCGCGGATCATCTGATTTTTATTATGGATTTCTGACAGGGGGCGCTTTCTCCCTTCCATTGTGGTTGCCACACCTGTTTTTCGAGCTTCTTCAATGCAAGTGTTAAGATATTTTTTTACATCAGGATACCTCTCAAAATAGGTATTGATGAATTCAGAGGCTTCTTTGACACTGATATCGAGTCCTTGAGAGAGGCCATAGGCTTGTTGGCCATAAAGGATGCCGAAATTCACGGCTTTGGCATGGGAACGTTGTTTTTTTGTTACTTGATCTAAGGGCACGTTGAAGACAGTTGAAGCTGTAAAGGCGTGGATGTCTTCTCCTTTATTGAAGGCTTCGATGAGTTTGGGGTCTTGGCTGAGGTGGGCTAACAATCTAAGTTCGATTTGTGAATAATCTGCTCCAAGATAACTCCACCCTTCTTTTTCAGGGGTAAAGGCTTCGCGGATTTTTTTCCCTTCTACGCTGCGAATGGGGATGTTTTGCAGGTTGGGATCTCTACATGCTAAACGGCCTGTGGCTGCAACTGATTGTAAAAAAGTGGGATGAACGTGGTGCGTTTTTTTGTTTATCAGATGCGGCAAGGCATCAACATAGGTAGAACGGAGTTTTTCATAGCCTCGATATTCTAGAATCAGACCAACGATTGGATAATCTTGTTTGAGGCTTTCTAGGACGTCAGCACGTGTAGAAAGTCCTTTTGCTCCGCGTCTTTTAGTGGGGACGATGCCGAGTTTTTCATATAAAATGTGACTTAATTGTTTGGGGGAATTGAGATTGAATTCTTCTCCGGCCATACCGTAAATTTCGCTCTGCAATTTTGTAATTTTTTGGTTGAGATCTTTGGACATGTATTCGAGCTTTGGAAGTTGAAGATACATGCCATGCCGTTCCATTCGTAAAAGGACATGAATGAGTGGAATTTCGATGTCATCGAAGATCTTGCGAAGGGAGCTTTTATCGAGCAATTCTTCAAAATTGCCTTTTAAACGGGCGGTATAATCCACATCTTCGCAGCAGTATTTAGAGATTTTTTCAATGGGAACGTCGCGCATTGAAAGTTGCTTTTTGCCTTTGCCGATTAAATCGGTAATCGGTGTTTTCACTTTGCCAAACATTTCAAGTGCAAGTCGATCTAAACTGTGGCGGTTTTTTTGGGGGTCTACGAGATAAGAGGCAAGCATCGTATCAAAGGAGATGTTTTGAATGTCGATCCCGTGGTTGAGGAGGATGTGAAGATCGTATTTGATGTTGTGGCCATAATAGGAGATGGAGGGGTTTTCCAAGAGGGGCTTTAAGAGCTCTATGGCTTTTTCTTGCCCAATTTTTCCGTTAAGAGGGATGTAATAAGCTTCTTTTTCGCGGCTACTCAGCCCAATTCCAACAAGCTGCGCTGTCATTTGATCGAGGCTCGTTGTTTCAGTATCGATGCATAGCTCTTTTGCTTGTGACAGGGTTTCGATGAGGTTTTTGAGCTCTTCTTCGGTATCAATGAGGTGATAGGTGCCCTCTTCTGCTTCAACTTCTGTTTTCGTGTCTTTTAGGAGCGAAAGGAAGTTCATTTCTTGATAAAGAGCGGTTAGGGCTTCTTGGTCAGGTGTTCTAAGTTTATAAAAATCATCTTCCTGAGGGATTTCTATGTCTAAATCGATTGTAGCAAGTTGTTTGCTGAGCAGGGCTAGCTCAGCATGCTCTTCTATTTTTGCACGTTGTTTAGGATTTGTGATTTGATCTGAGTGATCGATGAGATTTTGCAGCGTTGTGTGTTGTTGAAGAAGCTTTGCTGCTGTTTTTGGGCCAAATCCGGGAATACCAGGAATGTTATCTGAGCTGTCACCAACAATGCCGAGATAATCGATGATTTGAGATGGTTTTACACCATATTTTTCTTCAACATGTTCCTCATCGACTATGAGATTATTTTTATGTGTGACTAGCATTTTAATTTGATTTGAGATGAGTTGACAAAGGTCTTTATCGCTAGAGCAGAGATAGCTATGGGCGTTTTTGCCCTCGGCCCATTTGGCGATTGTTCCTATGGTGTCATCTGCTTCGACTCCGGGGACCATAAGCACGGGGATACCAGCCATCTCACAATACTTAATGGCTAAATCTAGTTGGGGAAAAAGATCCTCAGGCATTCCGGCTCGATGCCCTTTGTATTCTGGATAGATGTCAATGCGTGATTGTTTGTTATCTGGACCATCGAAAACAGCAACAAGATGTTCTGGAGAAAAATCTTTGATGAGTTTTTGTATGCAGCGAATAAATCCAAAAAGGGCGTTTGTTGATTGCCCTTTAGGGTTTGTCATGCGACGGATGGCGAAATAGGAGCGGAAAACAAAGCCTGTTGCGTCGAGAATATAGATTTGCTTTATCATAAATCACGTAGAGGGTTGGTATAGATATAGAACTTGATTCATCAGTTCTTTTTCCATTCCAGGCCCCAAATCAATGGTATGTTTGACTTCTTTAGAAAATAATAGGGTGTCTCCCTCGAGGATGTCTGCGATGAATGGTCTTCTAAGCTTAAGTTCAACAACTTGGTATGCGGTTGTCTTGGGGATATTCGCAGCAATTGCTAATTCACTTAAGGTTTGTTGATATGTTGCGCTTGCATCATCGATATAGCCATAATCTTTTGCTAAAGGGGGAGAAAAGACTTGTGCTCCATAAACATCCATCAATTTCTGCTTATTTAGCCGGGGTCTTGCTTTGGTCACGATATCGACGAACACTTTATAATCATTAGCAATAATTTCTATAATTGAATCATCCGCACCTGGTACCCACGGAATGAATGGGTTAAGCACAGCTTTATCTTTTCCTCTACTAAGGACTTTTGATTGGATGCCTATTTTTTCCATGAGTGTCGAGAAATTAAAAAGAGGGCCCATAATGACACCGACAGAGCCGATAAATCCAGTTTCTTTTGAATAAATTTTATCTGCTGTGCAGGCAATATACATGGCACCAGAGGCACACATTCCATCAATGTAGGCATAAATAGGAACTTGATAGCGTTTTTTATATTCTTCTAATGCGAGATAAATATTGTTTGTTTCATTTGCAGAGCCACCTGGGGAGTTGATATGCAAAAGGATTCCTTTCACGCGATTTCCTGCAAGAGAGCCTTCAAGTGAATCTAGGAGTTTTGTTTCTATTGCTGAAGCTGTCATTCGGTTAGAACCAATCACGCCATGAATATTGAGCTTTAAAATAACTGGAGCACTATCAGATAGGGGTTTGCGGTTTCCATGTGCATCTGGAGTAATTGTCATGGTTGATTTCACCATCGAGCCGTAGGAATCTCCCATGTTACTCACAATGATTAAAAGAATGACAAGGCCGGCAATAATGCCGATCATTGCTGCAAATGATTTAAAAAAACTCCGGATAGCTGATGTAAAAATTGACTGACGTTTTTCTTCCATGGGTATTACTTCGATTGGTTAATTGATGCTGGTCTCTATCATACAACCCGGGTTTAAATAATGGGAACAAGAATTCTAGCTGGGCGCTTTTGGGGTGAGTTGGAGGAGTTCAACAAAAGCAAGGCCGCCGATGACGATAAATGCAATGAAAACAGGAGTGGGTATTGTCACGTTAAGTGATAGGAGGATCAGAATGCAAAATTGAGCTGCTGTTGTTACTTTTCCCCAACGAATTGGTTGAAATTTAAAGGCTTTCCAGTTTTTAGAGAGCGCGAGATAGACCCCAAATATTGCGAGAAAGCCATCACGAGAGAGCATAGAAAAGGTTTGCCATGACCCTACTTTTTTTTCAAAAAGCAAAACTCCAAGTGCAAAAAAGACAAAAAATTTGTCCATAATGGGATCTAATATTGCACCAAATCGGGATGTATAGCGGAATTTTCGCGCCAGATAGCCATCAATGCAATCAGACAACATCGCTAGCAGAATCACAATGGTGCGGGATATAGGATTATCGATTAAAAAAAATAAGGCTAGAGGAGCCCTTAAAAAAGATAAACCATTTGAAGGGTTAAGCATGGATGTATATCGTCTCACTCTCTTTCGTATGCATCATTCTTTGGAGAACTTTCTCTTTTTTTTCTATTTCTTCTTTTATACCAAATGACCCCAATTAGAGTCACACCGAAAGCTGAAAATATCAAAATATTAAAAGTTTTGAGGTAGTGAAGTAAGAGCTGGTAGTTAACCCCGATACTATAGCAGGTGTAAAAAGCTATTAAGCTCCAGATGAAACAAGCGATGAAATCTCGGAGAATAAATCGTCCAAAATGTACTTTACTCATCCCACTTGTCATAAAAATGCAATTTCTCACTCCAAAAGGGATAAATCTTCCAATAAGAAGGGTGAAAAACCCGTGTTTCTTATAAAAGCTACCGACGCGCACGAGTTTTTCTTCGCAAAGAATTTTAGAAAACCATTTGTATTTGACAAGCTTAATACCGAGCTTCCTTCCTACCCAATAAGCGATCCATGCGGATAGACAGCTTCCAAGGAAAAAGCTTAAAAATAGGTGAACTGCGTATTCTGGGATCGTTGTTGCTGCAAGCACTGCACTTAAAACGAGAATGATATCAATGCTAATTGGAATATTGAATCCAGCTAGCAAGATGAGAAAAAAAGTTATTAGGGGAGCAAATTGCCGATATTCTATGATGAAATTGACGAGGCTATCCATAGGTTATACTAATGCCTCTTGCGTGCTTGGTTCCTCTAGCAGTGGCTCGATTCCAGGCTTTTCAGCATCAATATCAATTTTTTGATTTTCAGCTACCAATCTGGTGAAACGACGACCGAGTGCTTTAACGGCTATAATCCAGCCTCCTACGACAAAGAGTAGAATGACTCCTACATAAGGCGTGCTGAGGGCAACGGAGCCGAAAATCATTAGAAGAACCTGATGGAAAATAGAGCCGCCTGATTTACCCAAACGCGATCCAACGCCATCAATTGCTGCCTTGCCTTTTAGTTTACTTTCTGGATTAAGCGGTATAAATGAGATCTCTTTTGTGGCATCAAAAATGGTGTATTTACAAGCGCGTGAAAGACAATTTTGGATGGTTCCTATGAGAACACCGATGACTAGGGGCGTGGTTCCAAGTAGAGCTGTAGCCATTAAAATAAGATTTGAATCTTTAAAGAGGAGAAATACGAAGAAGAAGATCCCTGTTGAAAGAAGAATGACGGGTGTGGCTAGAGCCGAGGCAGTCCATCCGAACTTTCGAATCGATTTCCCACAGAAAAAGAGCCCAATGATTGTTGAAAGGAAACCCATGGCCATTAACACTTTTCCCATATACGCGGCATAATCATTTGGATGGGGGTATAAGAGCCTGAGTTGATCTTTCCAGATGATTTCGATCATGTTAAGTGAGATGTTATATGTGAGAACGATCACTGCAATGCAGAGGAGATACTTTGAGCGTGCAAGGTAGGAAAAACTTTTTCGAAGTCCTAATTTTTCTTTAGAGGATTTGCCAGAGGGGGTAGCCATTTTATGATAATGTCCCTCTTTTATTATCACGTGCTTTGTATACCAACGGAAAACTCCCATAGCTGCAATTCCAATGAGGACAACTAAAAGCGTGACAAAGCCGAGGGTTTGTGCCCATGGATCTGCTCCCATCCACAGTGGAAGTTTGAAGACGCCGCTTGTCAATGTACATGAAACCTGTCCTGACATAATCGTTGCTAAATTAGCCCCAACTCCAAAAAGGACGTAAAAGCGTTTGGCATCGTTTACTGGTGTAATCGCATTAGCAATCCCCCAGAAGAGCATTGTCATGATCGTTGTTCCCCAAAGCTCTGACATGACGTAGAAGAGAGTAAAGGTCCAATTTCGGAAAATAGATATCAGTCCTTTAAAACCTTCTGGCAGGCTAGCCTGTAAAAGATCCGCAGTTGCGTGGGGGTGTAGTACTTCGCGCAGAGGAAAGAGGATGAAGGAAAATATCAGGAAGAAAGAAAGAAACGTCCCGATCATAATATAAAAAACTTTTTCCTGATTGAATCGATTGGAAAGTCTAGTAAAGAAAAAAGTTAAAAGTAGTGCCATTGGAAGAATGGCCCATACTTTGATAAAGGGGAGGCATTCGGCTCCTGAAGAGGGCGCTGTAATGACTAGAGCGTCTTTTGCCGCTCGCAAGATGCTGTAATTAAAAACCACAAGGGCGTAAATAATTAGGAGAGGCACAAATCTCTTAACTTCAAATCGATGAATGGGCCAAAAAAGGGCCCTTAATCTACCAAAGGGTTGATCAGCCGCTTTTGACATGAATTACTCGTGTTAAAAATTTTTGGAATCTATGTGCGTGTTCGAAGATCCGTATTGAGCTTGTCTCAACGGAAGTAAAGAGAAATTTAGAATGTAAGCGTTTTCTAAGTTCACAATGAGATAGTGTATTTTGTTTCACTACCCCTGCCTTAGAAATCTATTAAACATTTTTTTCGCCTAATGAAAGAGGTCTCACTATACCAGCTATTATACCGATTTCATAATATAAAAACCAGGAGTTTGCCTGAAAAATTTTAGCGGTTCGAGAGTGCGTCAATTCCTGGCAGATGGCCAAATTCAATAAATTCTAATGATGCACCACCTCCAGTCGAGATGTGTGAATAATTTTTACCGACACCGAGTTTGTTGATGGCTGCGACAGATTCTCCGCCGCCCGCAATTGTCGTAGCAGAAAGTTTTCCGAGTTGAAGGGCAAGTGTATTTGTCCCATTTGCAAAAATTGGAATTTCGAAAATTCCCATGGGGCCGTTCCAAAATATTGTGGCTGCACTTTCTAAAGATTTGAAATAGTCTTCAATTGTTTCCGGACCGATATCGACTCCAGTCCATCCGTCTGGAATGCCATCTTTTATATTAACCAGGCGAGTCTCTGCATCTTCGGAGATGTTGTTTGCAATGAGGATGTCTTTTGGTAGGTGCACATTGATAGCTTTTTCTTCACATGCTTTTAGGATGTGTGCCGCCTCTTCTTCAAGATCATGATCGCAAAGTGAGTTTCCAATTGGAATTTTTTTTGCCTTTAAAAAGGTAAAAACCATACCCCCTCCGAGATAAAGAGCATCAATTTTACCTAGTAGAGATTTAATCGCTCCTAGTTTGGTCGAAATTTTTGCACCACCAAGTATAGCGGCAAAGGGGCGTTTTGGATTCATTACAAGTGGCGAAAGAAAAGAAATTTCTTTTTCGAGTAAAAAACCTGCAGCGGCTTTTTTAGGGAAGAGGGAAGGGACAACATATGTTGAACTATGCTTGCGATGTGACGTGCCAAATGCATCGTTGACATAACATTCACCAAGGTTTGCGAGGGATGTGGCAAAGTTTGGATCTTCTTCGGGCTTTTCTTCGGCAGCATGAAAGCGTAGATTTTCTAAAAGGAGCACGCTTCCGGGTTTCATGGCATCGACGTGCATTTGAGTAGCATCACCAATACAATCAGGTGCTAAAGGCACGTCTTGATTAAGAAGTTTGGAAAGAAGTGTGGCACATGGTTTGAGGGAATATTTTGGATTATTTTTACCTTTTGGTCTCCCTAAATGACTCATTAAAATAAGTCGTGCTCCTTGATTGAGGATATACTGAATTGAGGGAAGGGATTGTTCAATACGCGTTGCATCAGTGATTTGACCTGCGTCATCTATGGGGACATTGAAGTCGACACGCATTAGCACTCTTTTATTTTTCAAATCAAGATCATACAGTGTCATTTTTTTCACGAAATCTCACCTCCTAGGATAATCTTGTAACACAGATCTTATAATTCTGCAAAAGGGTTCGCTGCTTGATTGAAGGGATTGCCTTTTTTTCGTTTTTTGAGTTCAGAACGAATGGAAAAAAGAAGGTCTTGATCAAAGTCCTGCCTTCCTGCCCAAAGAAGATATTCAATAGGGATTTCATTGAAGGGGCGCCCTTTATGTTTTCCAAGGGGCATTGCTTTCATCGCAATAGGCTTTTTTAAACGGTTAATTAAATCTTCTGTTGTTTTGAAGCTTCTTGATAGGTATTTAAAAACATCGATGTTGACGACGACATCATTCATTGCGCGGTGGGCTCCCTGCATAGGAATATTAAAGTGCTCACGTAGTTTTTGAAGAGAGTTTGATGGACTCTCTCCATAAAGACGGGCAAGGCGTAATGTGTCAATGAAGTGTGTGGTGCTCAATTTACAAGGGACACAAGCTTTTTTTGCTTCGGCATGGATGATCAACAGATCAAAGATAATTCCATGTCCAACTATAAGATGATCACCGACAAATTCTAAAAAGTTTGGCAGCGCTTCTTTTATTGTAGGCTTTCCTAGAACCATGGCATCCGAAATATTATGGATTTTTTGTGATTCGTCTGGGATGGGCCTTTCTGGGTTAATCAGAGTTTCAGTTTTATCAAGAACGCCGTCGTATGTAAATTTTACTGCTGCAAGTTCGATAATCGCGTCATTTTCAGTATCTAATCCGGTTGCTTCACAATCCAAGCAGATAAAGGTGTCTTTATGTATCAGTCCCATTTACTTCTTTTAGTTTGTTGTTGATTTCGGTGATTAATATTTTGCGACAGTCGCCTCGTTTAATCGTATATGTGACGTGAGTCTGGTCGGAAGAGGAAAGTTTTTGCAAATTTGCTAAAACGTTTTTCTTTTTGTCCTTAACTTTGTCAGCTTTGGTGAAAACGAGAAGTATTTTTTTTTGAGTATAGGTGGCCCATTCAAATAGTGCAAGATCATCTGGGTTTGGAGTGCGCCTGATGTCGAGCAGAAGAATAAGCAACTTTAAGCTTTTTCGATTTTCCAAATAGTTTTCAATGTGGCGCGCCCAGTTGGCTTTCATTTTTTTTGAGACGCTTGCGTAGCCATATCCTGGAAGATCAACGAGCATGAGTTTTTCATCGATTTTAAAAAAATTGAGCAGTCTAGTTTTTCCAGGTTTTCCAGATACTTTGGCTAGATCTTTGATGTTAAGAAGATGGTTAATTAGGGATGATTTCCCGACGTTTGAGCGGCCAATAAATGCAATTTCGGGAAGGGTAGCGCCATGCGTATCTTTATGATCCGGGAAATATTTTTCATTAAGAGCGCTTAAGAGGAATGTGGCTTTTTTAAAAGGGATCTGTTGCATGGTCTAGTGTAATAACTCTTTTATTTTTCTCTAAGGATTCAATCTTAATTTTTAATGCGTTTTCAAACGGATAGGAGGCGATTTTTTCTGCCCATTCAATACAACAAATATGCCCTTCGTTCAGATACTCATCAAAGCCTCGTAAATAGAACTCTTCTTCGGAAGTAAGGCGGTAAAGATCAAAATGATAGACTGAGGTCTTCCCTTGATAGATGTTGAGATAATTGAATGTTGGGCTATTAACTTCGTCTTTCTGAAGGCCTGTGACTTCTGCAACAAGGCCTTTCATCAGGGTTGTTTTTCCAGCTCCTAAATCTCCATAAAATAGGAGAAGTGTATTCGGCTGGAGTTTTTGGCCGATTTCTTTTCCTATCTCCTCAGTCTCTTCAGAAGAGTTGCTTAAGAATTTATTCAACCCATTTTTTAACATAACTTGAAAAGGATTCGATTTTACTTAATCCTTCCACGAAAGATCCAATTCTGTTCTCATCGAGATGTTTTTGAATGAATTCCAAAAAACCTTCCTCAATTTGAAACCTGTTTTGATTTAAGGCGTCAACAAGGGGGATCTCTTTGAGTTGGTTTTTTTTCAGGTCTTCAATCACAGCTTTTTTGCTGTTAAAGAGTTTTCCTGTGCTCGCTGATGAAAAAACAGTTTTTGTAATGGGTTCTTTCCGTTTCTGAATATAATTTTTAATTACCTCAGAATCTTCTGAAACAAAAAAACGTTTTGCCTTAAGTCCACCGATTCTATCGGTGTTCTCGGGGCAACTTGAAACCCAATCGTAGATTGCATCTTGAGGGTTTGGGTGCGTATTATCGCCAAAAACTTTTCCAGTATAAGGACAAATATAAATTTTCTTTGTCTGACTATTTACACTTGGCTGTCCAACTTGAATTTTAATTTCAGTTTCTCGCCAAAGTTTTCCTTCAAGCTCAAGTTTTTTTAGAAGAATTTCTTCACTTTGGTAAATCTGTTTTTCTCGAATGAAAACAACTGGCTTTACAATAAACTTTTTTTCTAAATAAAAAAGATACGTTGTTAGAAGATCAGCCTTTTTATGCCCTTCAAGAAATTTTTTTAGAAAGTCTTGTAAGTCGTTCGTAATGACAATCTCAGCCATTTTCCCCTCAATTAGTGTCTGATAAGATAGAAGAGATTAGCTGATTTTAGAATAAAAGATCAATGTAAAATGAGTTGATTTGAAGAGGATGGGTGTGTTATCCTTTTTTTAGTATATTTGAAAATTCCTTAGTAGAGGTATTTAGATGAGTCTTGATCTTGAAGATATCCAGGTTCCAGGGTACGAAAAAGTTATAAAAGTTACTGATAAGAAATCAGGACTTCAAGCAATTATTTCAATTCACAATACGGTTCTCGGTCCAGGCCTTGGAGGCATCCGTATTAAGCCATATAATAATTTTCAAGAAGCTTTGACAGATGTTCTAAGATTATCAAAAGGGATGACTTATAAGTCTGCAATCGCAGAAGTTGGGACTGGTGGTGCAAAAAGTGTGATCATTGCAAATGAAGGTAAAAGCGAAGAGATGCTCCAAGCCTTTGGAAATGCGATAGAGAAGCTCCAGGGAACTTATATCGGTGCTGAAGACGTTGGTTGTACAGTAAACGATGTCGGCGTGATGAGAAAAGCTACAAAATTCCTTGTCGGTCTTGAGCATGAAAAAAGCAGTGGGAATCCATCTCCTTTTACAGCTTGGGGTATTTATCGTGGGATTCAGTCGGTGCTTCAAAAACTTGATGGGAATCCATCTGTTGCAGGAAAACGTATTGCTATCCAAGGCTTAGGAAGTGTGGGTGAGCTGCTTTTATCATATCTATTTTGGAATGGCGCAGAGGTGATTGCAACGGATCCTGATAAAGAAAAATTACAGCGTCTTGCTGCTCAATATGGTATTGAAACATGTGGGCTTGATGAGATTTATCAAGTGCCTTGCGATGTCTTTTCTCCATGCGCCCTTGGGGGAATTCTAAACAGTCAAACCATTCCTCAGCTTAAATGTCGTGCGGTTGCCGGCGCTGCAAATAATCAACTCTTGGAAGAACAGCATGGAGATGAGCTTCACGAAAGAAATATTCTTTACGCTCCTGACTTTGTCATAAATGCTGGGGGACTCATCAATGTCTTGTGTGAATTAGAACCTTCCGGGTATAAAGCTAGCAAGGCGCGTCATAAAACACATCAAATTTATGATCAACTTTTGACCATTTATGATGTTGCAGAGAAAAATAATTTCTCAACAGCAAAAGCTGCCGTTTCTCTTGCAGATTATCGTATAAAGTATGGTGTTGGAAAGAGAAAAGAAGGTTTTTGTTTTCATCATTAATAAGGATGTATGAATAATCTTTCTACTACTCTTCAAAAGCTTGCAACGCTTGCGATTCAGCAAGCTTTTGAAGGGGTTGCATCGGAATTAGCACCGCATCTTCCTGCGGAAGTTGTGCCAAGCACGCAACCGCAGTTTGGACATTATCAGTGCAATACAGCTCTTCGGCTTGCAAAAGTTTTCAAAAAAAATCCCCGTGAAGTTGCTCAAAATATCTGCAATCAACTTCTTTCTCTGAAAAATCCTATGATTTCCACAGTAGAAATTGCAGGTCCCGGCTTTTTAAATATTACTCTTGATTCTCAGTTTCTTTCCTCAGAGCTTAATGAAGTATTAAGAGATCCAAAGCTTGGGGTTGAAAGGCCTGCTAAATGCAAAAAAATTGTTGTCGATTTTTCCTCTCCAAATATCGCAAAAGAACTCCATGTTGGTCATCTTCGATCTACGATTATCGGGGATAGCCTTTGCCGCCTTTTTGAATTCCGTGGGCATGATGTATTAAGAATCAATCATGTGGGAGATTGGGGAACACAATTTGGGATGCTCATTGCCTATCTAAAAGAATTTGAACCTGAGCTTCTTTCGGGAGAAAAAAAGAGTGATCTTACAACGCTCATGCAACTTTATCGCAGCGCAAAGAAACATTTTGATGCAGACGCTGATTTTAAAAAAAGATCGCAGAATGAAGTGATTGGTTTGCAAGCGAAAGATGAGGCTTCTATCAAGGCTTGGGAACAAATTTGCAAGATCTCACGCGAGGGATTTCAAGAAATTTACGACCGACTTAATGTGAAGCTTATTGAAAGAGGTGAGTCGTTTAATAACCCTTTTCTGAAAGGTGTGATCGATGATGCCGAGAAATCTGGCCATCTTTCTGTCTCAAATGGTGCAAAATGCATCTTTTTGGAGGGATTCCAAAATAAAGAGGGTGAACTACTGCCGCTTATTCTACAAAAATCTGATGGGGGTTATAATTACGCAACGACAGACATGGCAGCACTTCATTATCGAATTATGAAAGATCATGCAGACCGGATTATCTATGTCGTCGATGCTGGCCAGCGCCTTCATTTTGATATGCTATTTAAAGGTGCTGAAAAAATAGGTTATGTCGATCCAAAAAAGGTAGAGCTCAACCATGTTCCCTTTGGTGTTGTCTTAGGTCCTGATGGCAAAAAATTCAAAACACGCTCAGGTGAGACTGAAAGATTGATGGACCTGATCACGAAAGCTGTGGATGAAGCTTCTAAGATTTCGCGTGAAAGACTGCCTCATGCCTCTGATGAAGAAATTTCACATATGGCTGAGGTTTTAGGTATTGATTCGATTAAATATTCAGATCTTTCTGGAAGCCGCATAAAAGATTATGTCTTTAGTTATGAACGCATGCTCCGATTTGAAGGGAATACGGCGCCTTATCTTCTTTATTCATTCGTACGCGTTCAAGGAATTAAGCGAAAAATTGGTAAAGATATTGAAGATGTGATGCAAAAGCATACCATCAAACTCGAACATCCAACAGAAATCGCTTTGGGACTTTACTTAAGGCAATTTGGTGAAGTCATTGAGGTTGTTGAAAATGATCTTTTCCCTCACCACCTCTGTGAATATCTCTACAATCTTGCACAAAAATTTCACCATTTCTTTCGGGATTGTCGCGTTGAAGGTTCACCAGAAGAAGGTAGTCGCCTACTTTTATGTGAAGTAACAGCTCGTATCCTGGAACAAACGCTTAATCTTCTCGGATTGAAAACGCTCAATCGGATGTAATTGTCTTACAGTTGCGATGAGGAATTTCTTTCACATGATATGGCACGGCATATCCTGGCATACGCTCTCGCAGTGCGGATATCAGCGCTTTACCCTCTTTTTGATCTACCTCAAAATGTGACGAACCACTGACCCGATCTAATTGGTGAAGATAGTAGGGCATAATCCCATGAAAAACCAACTTTTCAAATAGAGCCTCAAGAGTCTCAGGCGAATCGTTAATCCCTTTTAGTAGAACAGCTTGATTCAATACAGGGATGCCCAATTTTTGCACCTCTTTTAAAGCACGAAGTACGTCTTCATCGAGCTCACGGGGATGATTGCAATGAATAATAAACACAACTTGCATGCGACAATTTTCAAGCAGTTCTAAGAATGATTGATCGATTCTTTCTGGGATTCCAATGGGAAAACGCGTATGAAAGCGGAGCAGTTTAAGGTGTGGAATCGCCTCAAGTCCTGAAATTAGATCCCCAAGTACGCGGTCGCTGAGTGAAAGAGGATCTCCACCGCTTAAAATCACTTCATAGATGGATGGATCTTCTTTTAGGAGTCGCAATTCTTTCTCGAAAGAGCCATGGGACTTTTCGTAAGGGTAATTTTGTCGAAAGCAGTAGCGGCAGTGCATTGCACAGCTGCTAGTTGGCATGAGCAGGGCGCGTCTTGGATATTTTTTTAAAAGACGTTCTGAAAGTTTGAAATCTTGATCTGAGACCGGATCCAAACAGTCAGATGCTCGACCTATCGTTTCGTTATTGGATGGAACAAATTGTTTGAAAATAGGATCTTCTAAACACCCCTTTTTCATTTTTAGAGCAAGGCGCCTGGGAATATTTAGAGGGAATTTAGGCTTAGCTAATAAGGACGAAGGATCAAGCTGTAAAAATTCAGCAAGTTGCGTCGCATTTGTAAAATTTTGTTTTTGGACTGTTCGCCATAATGGGGGATTTCGCATGTAAACAGTTTAAACCTAAGAGGAAGCAAAGTCAAATAAGGAGAGGTTTTTTCTCTTGAATCCGTTCGATCTGGGCATTGAGTTCTCGGAGCTTCCCGTCGATATTCTCATAACCCCGATCGAGGTAAGGGAGCCCTGAAATCTCACTCTCTTCTGGAGCGATAAGAGCTGCCATCACATAGGCAAAACCTGCTCGCAGATCTGGCACGGATATTTTTTTTCCGGTTAGCGGCGTCGGCCCCTTCACAAGGAGGCTGTGATGGTAGTTTTGGGAGGCAAAACGGCAGACTCTTCCACCGAGGCAATCTGTAAATAGCTGGATATCCGCTCCCATTTCTTTGAGCATGTTTGTGTAGCCAAACCGGTTTTCATACACGGTTTCATGGATCACAGATGTTCCATCAGCTTGCGTGAGCAAAACAACAAAGGGCTGCTGCCAATCTGTTAAAAATCCTGGATGGACATCTGTTTCAAGATGAATGCCACCCTTTAAAGGACCTTTATAGAAAAACTCAATGCCATCAGATTTAATCTCAAATCCCGCACCGATTTCCCGAAGTTTATTTAAGAAGATGATCATGTGCGCTTGCTCTGCTCCCTCCACGAATACACGCCCTTTTGTGCTAATGGCGGCCATCCCAAGTGATGCAGCTTCAATGCGGTCAGTCAAAACCCGATGTGTAACCTCATAATATTCTTTCGTTTCCTGGATTTGGATCGTCCGGTTCACATCGACATGGATTCTTACGCCGAGTTTTTGCAAATAGAGGATCAGATCATTGATTTCAGGCTCGATGGCGGCGTTTTTTATGACCGTGGTGCCTCGAGCATTACATGCGGCAAGGATAGTGTTTTCTGTGGCTCCTACGGAAGGATAGGGCAACTCAATAAGTGTTCCTTGAAGATCATCATGTGTATGAGCGCAGTAGGCAATTTCATTGTTTATTTTGCGGCATTCAACGGAAGCTCCGAGTTTTCTCAGGGAAGCAATATGAAAATCGATCGGTCTTTTTCCGATTTTGCATCCTCCTGCCATAGGAACGATGATGTCTTCTCTTGTTCGGCCAAGGAGGGCTCCCATAAGTAGAATAGGGATGCGGTTTGCGCCTGAGAAGCGCTTTGGAATGTAGGTTGTCTTGAGCTCCCTTGTGATTACGTCCATCACCTGAGCGTCTCGATCCCACTCTATTTCTGTCCCGATTTCTTCTAATAGGGCTACGGTTGTTTCAACTTCCAAGATGTTGGGAACATTTGTAAAAACAGACCGTTTATTGGAAAGAAGAGAAGCGACAAGCATTTTCGTAATGCCATTTTTTGCACCAGCTGCTTTCACCTTTCCTTCAAGGGGTCTTCCCCCTTTGATCCTCAATATTTCCATAACAAAAGAGTGCACAATTTGAGTTATAATTGCAAGGGATGGAGATCGATAGAAAGGTGTTTTGAAAACTGAATGTTACCAAGGTATGACGGTAGGTGATCTCCCTCTATATTGCTAGAATATGTAAGGTTGAGAAAAGAGCTTGATGGATGCATTTTTAAAAGCTTGAGCGCTAAGTAGCCCATTGTTTTTCTCGGATTGATTTCAACTACAGGGTAAAGCTGTGATTGGTCATATACCATGCTATCCACTCCGAGATGCCCAGAGTAGCCCATACTTGCGATTTTCTTCATCAAAGGGTGTGTGATCTTGAGATGCTGCTCCAAAAAGGGTAAAAATGTTCCAAACAGAGCTTTCTTTTCAGCGACAGTGCTACTCAAATATCCCCCTGCATGGGTGTTTTCATTCATCGTCGGACCAAGATAGTCGATTTTTCCATCTTTTGTGATATACCACTGACTGCTAAAATCGATCACTTTTTCGACCCAGTCTTGACCGATAACAGGCCGCTTCTCCCGCCACTCACTTTCTAGAAATTTTATCAGTGCGGGATACTTCTCAATTTGGGCTTCTTTCACGCGATATAGCCCTCGACCAGCAAATCCATAACATGACTTAAAAACTTTGGGAAACGCGCCGCGTTTTAAAAAATCATTCACCTCATTTTTTGAAGTTAGAAGCTTGCTACCAGGAATTTGCGGTGTTTGCTGAAAAGAAAAGGCTTTTGATGCGACCTTCTCTGTGACATTCCATGGAGGGACCGAGTAGGGTATACGTTTTTCTTTTGCCCAGCATTCAATACTTTTTGAGTGGCCCCATGATTCAATTGAATCATAACGCTTTAAGTCCTGATCAGAAAAAAGATGCCAAGCGATTCCTTTTGTATCGAATGTTTCTGGAGGGGGGTGAGAAAGCATGATCCCATCATTTGCTTCAGCATAGAGAAAGGGAAGAAATTGAAGTTGTAAAAAAACTTTATGCATCTCAAAAGTAGATGCGAGAGTGGGGGGTGTTTTTTGTGTGAGTTCCCATTCGAAATTGATGTTTGCAATATGTAATTTGCTCATATAACGATTCTAGCAAAATCTCGTTTTATGCTAAGATATTTCCATGATCAAAGTGGGAATCGGACAAGATAGTCATCGCTTTTTAAAAAATGAGGGTAAAGCCTGCATTGTTGCGGGTCTTGCTTTTGAAGGCGCTGCTGGAATGGATGCGGATTCTGATGGAGATGTCGTTTTTCATGCCATTTGCAATGCGATTTCATCGGTCACACATGTGCCTATTTTGGGCGACGTTGCAATTAAGATGTGCCATGAAGAGGGGATTTCAGATAGTTTGAAATATCTTGAAAAGGCCTTAGAAACTTTGAGCGGTTCAGAAATTGCTCATATTGCCTTGTCAATTGAGGGGAAACGTCCAAAGTTTCAAAAACGAAGCGATGAAATACGAGAAAGTGTGGCACAAGCTTGTGGAATTGAGGTGACCCAGGTAGGGATCACATTTACGTCAGGTGATGAGCTCACCGCTTTTGGACGGGGAGAAGGTCTTCAATGTTTTTGTGTCCTAACAATCAATACACATCCATAAGATAGCGTTTCTGCTGGCGCAGATCCTTGATGAAAGCTTTTGCTTCATCAGGGGACATTTTCCCTTCTTTTTCTGCAATCTCATGCAGCGTAAGATTGACGTCTTTTGCCATCCTTTTTCTATCTCCGCAAACATAGATGTACGCCCCTTTTCCAATCCATTGCCATAAATCAGTTTGATTTTCCCGCATTTTGTCTTGTACATAGATTTTTTTCTCTTGATCGCGCGAAAATGCAAGATCGAGGCGTAGATGATTCTCTTTTTCATACTCTAACAACTCATCTTCATAGTAGAAATCAGTTGCTCGGGAGCGTTCTCCAAAAAAGAGCCAGTTTTCCCCTGGAGCCTTTGTGTGAACTCTCTCTTGTAAAAAACCGCGAAATGGCGCAACACCTGTTCCTGGCCCAATCATGATGATTGGACGCTTGGGGTCTTCGGGTAGGGTGAATCCTGGAGATGGATGATAGTAGAGGGGGATAGGCGTCGTATTGATTTCAGCATTTTCGCACAAAAAATGGCTCCCCACACCTGTACGCTTGTCACCGTGGATTTCGTAGCTTAGCGTGGCGATGAGTAGATGGGCTTCATTTTCCGTGCAACATTGAGCGGATGCGATTGAATAAAGGCGGGGAAGTAGAGGGGGGAGTTGCTGGAGCAGGGGCTGCAGAGGCACTGTAAGATGCTTGTGTTGTTCTAAAAGATCGACGAGATGGTTGGTGCTTAAATAATCTAACCGCATCGCTTTATTGTCGTCTGATAAGAGATTTTCTAGTTCCTTCTTCTTGACAGGGGCGGTTTCAATTTGATAGAGCAGTTTAATAAGCGCTGAGGTTATTCGGTTGAGATTTACTTTGCGCAAGAGATATTTTTCTAGGGGAAAAGGAGCGTTTGAGCGATGATCTATGATCATTTCATCGCCAGTGGCTTTTAAAGCTCTGAGAATGCGGTTAACAATAAGAGGGTCGTTTTCAGGAAGGATTCCGATGGCATCCCCTACTTGATATGTGATGTCAGATCCTGTTAAATCAACTGAGAGATGATAGGTTGAACGGCTCGATTCTTGATTGCTCAAAAGCCTGCGTTCTATTATTTTACCAAAAAAGGGGTTTAATTTATTGTATTCGGTCATCGATTTGAGGGGTTTCTCATGATTTATAGGTTTCTTTTTGCGTGTTTACTCACATCTCTTTTAACTGGATGTTATTCAAACGGATATAATTCGAGTTATATCATTTCCGAAACAGAGGAAGTTGCGGAAATCAAGAGAGATGCCGCTATTCCTTAACAAATGCCTGACAGTCTCGCTCATTCCAATGCTTTTTTAGTGTTTGAAGCCGTTTATTTGAGATACCCCCAAGGAATTCAATAGCGGCTAGAAAACGAGCACGCGTACGATCTTTTCCGAGAATTGGAACGGAATCGAATAGTGGGGGGCCAAAATGCTTCCCAGTAAGTGAAGCATAAAGAACTCTCATCATAATCTTTTTATGGTTCACACCAAAGGCTGAAGCAACTTCTTTTGAAGCTTTTTCAATCCCATCTCTTCCCCAATCTTCTTGCTCTTCTAGGCTCCATATAACTGCCTGTAAAAGAAGTGTGGAGAGCTCGGGATTTGCCTTTCCTGGGCACAAAAGGTCTTCAGAATAGTCAAGATGACTTACAAAGAAAAAACTGCAAAGTTCCATGAATTCGCTGAAAGTCTTAATACGCGTATGACAAAGAGGGATTAACTTTTTCATAAAGTCATCGTTAAAGGACCATTCTTTGATTTTATCCCAGAGCTTGTCTTCGGGAATAGAATTGATTAGGTATTGCTGATTGATCCAGTCGAGTTTTTTGATGTCAAAAAATGCACCGGAAAGGCCAATCCTTTTGCTATTAAATTCTGAGATGATTTCATCGAGAGGATAGATTTCTTTATCCCCTTCCATGCTATATCCCATTAAAGTTAAGAAGTTAATGAATGCCTCAGGTAGATATCCTGTATCGCGATAATAGAAAACAGAGGTTGGATTTTTCCGTTTTGAAAGTTTTTTCCCATCTCTTCCAAGCAGCAAGGGCATATGGATGAACTGTGGCGGTTCCCAGCCAAATGATTCGTATAATAGGACATGTTTTGGAGTTGAGCTGATCCATTCATCGCCACGAATGACGTGGGTGATTTTCATGAGATGATCATCGACAATATTTGCTAAATGATAAGTAGGGTAGCCATCTGACTTCATGAGGACTTGGTCATCCATATCTGCGTAGGGGAAGGTAATGCGTCCTTTAACAGTATCTTCGAAAACACATTCTCCTTTTAAAGGCACTTTTAAGCGAATCACATAGGACTCACCTGCTTCAATACGCTTGCTCACCTCATCTGGGCTGAGATTGCGATGGCGTCTATCATAGCCAAGCCTCTGGCCTGACTTTGATTGTAATTCGCGCATTTCGGAGAGCTCTTCAGAAGTTGTGAAACACTTATACGCTTTCTCCTTATCAAGAAGCTCTTGGCAATATTTTCTGTAGATATCCGTTCTTTCAGATTGTCTATAGGGGCCATAGGGTCCCCCGATATCTGGTCCTTCATCCCAATGGATTTGACACCATTTTAGAGCGGCATAAATATTTTTTTCATATTCAGGGCGGCTGCGAGATTGATCGGTATCTTCGATTCTTAAGATGAACTTTCCCTTATGGTGACGTGCAAAAATCAGATTAAAAAGGGCCATATAGGGCGTGCCTACATGAGGGTCTCCTGTGGGGGAGGGAGCAATTCGGACTCGAACTTCGTTTTTCATTTCATCCTCGCGTGAAAAATTCCCCTCTATTTTTCCTCTTTAGGGCATAGTTTTCAACAGTTTTATGCGGCTTGGGGGGTACTTTCCGTCGAGAGTAGAATCAGATCTTTCATAATATTGACGGTTTCTTCGAGTTGCAAATCATTTTGACCAAATTTTTCAACCTCATCTTCTTCAAATTCTTCTTTATTTATTTCCTTAAGAAAATTTTGATAGTTTTGATTTAGAGCAACCCGATTCTCGGAGTTCACTTTGAGGGTTTCAAGATAAGGACCGTAAAGATTTATTTTTTCCTGAAGATCCGTTTTGTAAACTCGAATCATCTTTCCTCGATGAAAAGGATGAATATCGTTTAGGGTATCTTCGAAATTTTCTGTAATAAAATCATTTTCAAGAGGGAATTTCCCATGGGATTCGCCAAATTCGAGCATTGATAAGCTACCAGGAACTTCGACATCTGATTTTGTTCCTGTTAATTGGGGACTTTTCCCTGAAACAGTGTAATAGAGGCCTCTTGTGACTTTATATTCCCCTTGAGGATTGATATTAGAGGCGTTTGCGGTCTCAAGTGTAAATGTTTGATAGGTTCCCTTTCCAAAGGTGTGGTCATCCCCTACAATGATAGCACGTCCGTAATCTTGAAGTGTTTGGGCTACAATCTCAGCAGCCGACGCAGATCCACGATTTGTCAAAACAATCAAAGGGCCATTCCAGGAGATATTTCCATCAAAATTACGTAAATGCTGAATGGTGCCGTGATTGTCTTTAATTGAGACGACGATTCCTTTTTTGATGAAAAGTCCAGTAACGGCTACAGCTTGGGGCAGGACGCCGCCTGCATTATTGCGTAAATCTAAGATGACACCCTTGACTTTATGCTTTTCTTTGATTTCATTTATAGAATTTTTGATATCCATTGCGGAGGAATAATTGGGGTCCTGGTAGAACGAGAACAGTCGGATATGAGCGATGACACCATCTCCAAACGGCAATGTATTTGTTTCAAAACGGGTCTCTTTTAAGACGATTTCATCTCGGATAATCTGTATATCGAATTTTTCTTCGCTTTCCCCTAATTCTCGTAAGATTGTCAGATTCACTGAACTACCTTGTGGTCCTCGAATTAACTCCACTGCCTCGATAATATCGAGTCCTACGACTGGTTCATGGTTGACTGCAATGATCCTGTCACCTGATTTTAACTTGCCACATCGGAGCGCGGGTCCTCCATCTAAAAGTCTAATAATCGCGAATCCGTTCAGTTCATCACGAAGCTGAGCTCCTATTCCAAAGAGGCGCTGTTGAACCTGGATCATGAATTGATTCGCTTCAAAGGGAGTAAAATAAGCTGTGTGAGTATCCAGAGCTCCGCAAATTGCCTTTAAGGCATGCGCTAGAACCTGTTTTTGACGTGCTTTGGATGTTATTTCAATGATTTCATCTTCACGCTTTAAACGGTGTTTATTTAATCTCTGTAGAAACTGGTCTTTTGTTTGAGTTTCCAATTTTTCAGCTGTTGTGACTTGAAGGGCACGAAGACGTAAAAGCCTTTCTGAGAGTTCTTGTTCTGATTTAGCCCACTTAAGGTCCTTAAATTCAGCGACATCCACTCCTTCAGGGAGGGGTGTAGTTGCTATATTGTCTTCGATTTCATTTCTTCGACGGATCGCTTTGATCATCAAACCATAAATCTCTTCAAAAAGTGAAAAATCTGCCTTTTTATATTGTACAACCAGGGAGTTCAGAAGTTCGTCAGAAGGCGATGTGTACTTAACCACTTCGCTATCAATTATATAGGTTTTTGTTGGATCAAGTTCATCTAGGTAGTTCTCTAGAGAACGTTTTGCAATTTCAGTGTTAAACTCTTGGTGTGTAACGTGAGCTTTTAAGATCTCTTCTAACTTGCTCTTAGTACTTGCTGCCGTAAGCTCCGGAGGCTTAGCTTCAGCTAATGTTAGTATAAATACAAAAACAATGGCAAAAATTGTTTTTAACCGTTTTAAATAGCTCATAATTCTCTTATTATTAACCTTTTACAATTGAATTAAAATTTTCATAATCTGCTTTAAATCGATACTTGGTTCGTATCCTAGCTCATCTAGTAGCTTTAAATCCATTAAAATTAATTTATGTAGAAATTGGGCAAAAAAAGACTTTTTAGGTATATTTTGTATTTTTAGTGTAAAAAACAGGTCAAAATAGAAAAATCCATCGAAATAGATTGATTTCAATGTGGTTTTTTGTAATAATAACTTATCTAAAGACATAAAAATATAAAACAAAACAAAAAACAGTGCTAAAAACAGGGCCTAATAATAAAGATTTTTCGAATTATTGACTAATTCTGCCTTTATTTAGTTGCTGTGATGTTTTTTGGGTTTTGAGGAGGATGAAATACCCATGGATATGGATAAAGATTCAAACCATTACTTGCCTGAGACAGGGATACAAACTCCTGAACTTTCGCAAGAAAATAAGTACGTTTCTATTACTGAAGCGGCAAAGATTAATAATGTAACTAGACAAGCTATCTATGTTGCTATCAAACAAAAAAAATTAAAAGCTCGCAAAGATTCAACGCGTTGGACAATTCATCTAGACGATCTGGCTGAATATAGAAAACAAAAATATTCCCGTTCTAAATCAATGTATGATGGCGAACTATTATTTGATAACAATCGTGGTTTCTATTCAGTTAATCAAGCAGCTAAACTTCTCGGTGTTCCCGCACAAAAAATTTATTACGCAACACGTATTGGCCTACTAAAAGCTACTAGAAAAGGTGCAGCTTGGGTTATTCATGTTGATGAAATTAAGGGATACCAAGAAAATTATTTAAATAAGAAGAGTTCTTCAGTTAATGTAATGTAACTAAAGAACTTTTTTTAATGTCCAATTTGGACGGAAAAAGTTACCTTTTTACCTCTATTATTAGACCCCTAGGGAGATATCTTACGATATCTCCCTTTTTTTATGCCAAGAGGTAGGCTTTTTTCCTTAGTAAGGAAAGAAGATAAGGCTCGAAATTAGGGAGTGAGATAGGTAAGTGTTTCGAGATGGGTTGTTTTGGGAAACATGTCAAAGGGTTGGATATAGGTTGCTGTGTGCGTGAGTAGGGCTAGATCTCGAGATAAGGTTGCAGGATTGCATGAAAGGTAAATGAGGGGGACTTTCGTTTGGTTTAGAAGGGGAATAAGGGATGGGTTTAATCCAGTGCGTGGTGGATTGATAATAATCAGCTCGGGTTTGAAATGGGGAAGAAGGTATGGAAGCTTTTCTTCGACTTTGCAGGCAAGAAATTTACATGACAGATTATTTTTCATGGTATTCTCTTTTGCTGTTTTGACGGCCTCAGGGGAAATCTCTAACCCGAGAGTTTGGTGGCCGTTCTTGGCAAGTAGTAGCGAGTAGATGCCTACGCCAGAATAAAGATCTAAGACGCGTTTTTGGTTAGATGAAACAAGAGCTAGAAGCGCTTTGCATATGTTCTCAAACTGAGCCCAGTTGCTTTGAAGAAATCCATATGGTGAGGGATAAATTGTAAGGTCTAGAAGCGAGATCGACTGCAATGGAGGGCCGTAGACAACTGTTTTATTCGGGGATTTTAGAAGGGTGGTTTGAGATGCATTTTTTAGTATGTGATGGTTGTTTGGGAGATGAGGATAGAATGTGTAGGCTTGAAGATTGTTAAAGAGGCGCATTGTCGCTTTCTCGATACCTTTCGATGCAAGGGATAGGTGTGGTATGGATCCTTCAAAAAGGTGGCAATGAGAGGGTATAAAGGTGTCAAATGCGGGTTTGAATGTATCTTTGTAAGGAAGAAGCTTGAGGGTGATATGCTTGCGATACGCCCACTCTTTCGGTGAGGGGATGATAGGCAGGGGATTTAGAAGAAGTTTGCCGATTTTTCGTAGCGAATCGGTGAGAAATTGCTGCTTATATAGGAGTTCTGCTTCATAGGTAAGGTGTTGAAATTGACACCCACCACATTTGGTGAAATGTGGGCATATTGGAAGCGTGCGTGAGGGGGCTGGCTTGAGGATTTTCTCAAGTTTGCCCCTCTGAAAATTTTTTTTCTTTTGGGTAATCTCAATTTGAACAAAGTCTCCGGGGGCCGAATATGGCACAAATGTCACAAAATCGTCCAGACGTAGGATTCCATCACCACCAAAGGCAATAGATTCTATAGAGCCTTTAATCTTCTGTTTGGAAGTCTTTGATTTGCAATTGGATGCTTGATTTGTTGTGGAAAACATTGATATGGGGTGTAAAAGCGACGTTTAGGTCGATGTTTTTTTTGCAGATTCGCGCGCGCCTCTCTGCGAGGCCAAAGCCGATTCCTTCAAGAACTCTGTCTCCTTGTTCGAGATAGAGTTTTAGGTGTGTTTTGCCAACGATTTTGGGTGGCCAGGTCTGTCTTACATTGGTATAGAGTATGGGGGGA
Source organism: Chlamydiota bacterium (assembly GCA_021772315.1). Classification (GTDB taxonomy): domain Bacteria; phylum Chlamydiota; class Chlamydiia; order Chlamydiales; family Simkaniaceae; genus JAJFMF01. The sequence continues at coordinate 349,498 of JAJFMF010000008.1, read as the reverse complement.
GGGTTTTCTGTTCCAAAGGGTTCTAGAAGGCTGAGAGATTCGAGAAAATCAAAAGTTAAATCTTTAAAATCTGCATGTCCATCGAGATAGAGTTTTGGGTGGATGTCATCTGCCTTAAGTGTATTGTTTACAGAAGCAATAAATTGTCTTTTAAATTCTTCGATGTTTTTCTCATCAATTGTGAGTCCTGCTGCAAAATCATGTCCCCCAAAGTTGATAAGAAGTCCACCAAGTTGACGGAGTGTTGGAAGGAGGGGGAACTCTGGAATGGTTCTAATCGATCCTTTGCCAATGCCATCTTCAATGGCAATGATCACTGTTGGTCGATTGTACTGTTTTGAGATGCGAGCGGCTAAAATAGGAATAATACCTGGATGCCATTTTGGAGAATGTAAGACGAGTGCTTTTTGCTTTAAAATGGCATGGTGAGAATAGAGATAGTTTTCAACATCTTCACTGTCTTTGCGCTCAATGCGTTGTCTTTCTATATTAATGTTTTCGAGCTCCAGTGCAAGTTCATGGGCTGCAGTGGGATCTCGGATTAGTAGGAGCTCAACGCCTTTTTGTGGATCTGCGATTCTTCCTAAGCTGTTTAAGCGGGGTGCAATTTTTGATGCGATATCAGTTGTGGTGATTTTTGAAGCTTTAAGTTCGCACACTTCTAGGAGCTTAATGAGGCCCACTCTGTTGGATTTATGGAATTGTTTGAGTCCATAACGGACAAGAATTCGATTTTCTCCTTTCAGCGCACCCATATCAGCAACGGTTCCAAGGGCAACAAGATCTAAAAAGTGCTTTAAATCAATTTTTGAGGTGCTAATCATCCCATTTGACACGAGATGGTTGGTGAAGGCGTGTGCCAGTTTAAAAGCAACTCCTACTCCTGTTAGATCTCGATTTGGATAGGTGCTATTAATGAGTTTGGGATTAAGTGTGGCTACGCAATGAGGGATACGATGTGTTGGTTCGTGATGATCTGTGATAATGACATCAACATTTTGTTTAGCGCATTCGTTGATTTCATCTGCGGCAGTGATCCCACAATCAACGGTAATAATCAGATGACATTGATTTGCTTTTGCATAGTCCAAGGCGTCGATAATCAGGCTGCGTTTAAGTGATGTTCGGTTGGGGACATAATAGAAAGCATTTGCTCCCAGGGCGCGTAAAAATTCGATGAGGAGAGCTGTACCAGAAATTCCATCGACATCATTGTCTCCGTACACAAGGATATTTTCCTTGGTTTGGAGCGCCTTTAGAATGCGTTGAATCGCTTTATCCATATCAGTGAATAGACGTGGATCAAGTAGGTTTGGGAGCTTTGCATAAAGAAAACTATGAATATCTTCGAATCTTGAAAACCCCCTAGATGCTAAGACCTGGGCGGTTATGGGATGGATATTAAATTCTTTAACAATTAGCTTACACCAGTCAGTTGAATCTTGGGGATATACCCACATGGGACTTTGATCATTATCATTCAACAAACGGGATCATCTCTCATTTAGTGCCAATTTTTCTTGTTTAATTTCCTCTTTCTTTTGGAAGAAGAGAAGGAGTGGTGCGGCAATGAAAAGTGAGGATAGTGTGCCGTAGACAACACCGATAATCATCACTAAAGCTAAGCCGAATATGGAGCTGCCACCTAAAGTAACTAGGGATAGTAACACGATAAGTGTTGTTCCAGATGTCATCAAAGTACGGCTCAGCGTCGTATTGAGTGCTTGATTGATAATCTCTTTAAAGCTTTGTTTTTTCTTGCTTTTGAGGTTTTCCCTAATGCGGTCAAATATAATAATTGTATCATTAAGGGAATATCCGATGATTGTCATCAAGGCAGCAACCGTATTGAGATCGATTTGAACAGGGACTCTTAGAGCATGCAGAATGCCTACGATACCAAGAGTTACAAAGACATCAAATGCTAATCCTAAAGTGGCGCTGACAGCGTATTTAAATTCAAAGCGGATTGTAATGTATGCCAAAATACAGAGGAGTGCGATTCCGAGTCCGATGAGTGCGTTGTTTCTCATGGAATCAGACATTTGACCGCTAATGCTTGTCCAACTCTTTGCAAGCTCATTTAGCGATTGCCCTGTGAGAATGACTCCTTCCGACTGTAGAGCATTGACAACCCATAGGATGCGGGGGTTGTTTTGATAAGCGTATTCAACATTGGCATGATCTGTTTCTAGCGGCATGTCATAAAAGGGTTTTCCACTTTGATCGAGGCTTTTCCCGAGGAGGAGTTTAATGTTGTTTGCTGGTGAGAGCTCTTTTGCTTGAAAATCTTGAGCTGTAATGCCGTTTGCAATAAGGGCTTTTTCTATGAGACTGCGATAATCTTCATCTTTCTTTGCTTCTACCTGGAGATTTAGTGAGAAACCACCGGTGAAATCCATTCCAAAAATGGTAGCTCTTTGGGAAATCAACAAATAGGCGCCTGCTAAAATGACGACGAGTGAAATTCCGATGCTTGGTTTTGCAAATTTTAGGAAATTGTATTTCGTATTTCGAATGAGATTAGCCATTTTAAGGCTTTGATTTTTTTTGTTTTTTACCCAACCAGTGAAGAAATAGCGTGTCATAAAGAGGGCTGTGAACATTGAGGAAACGATTCCGATAATTAGCGTAATAGCGAATCCTTTTATAGGACCTGAGTCAAAGTTGAGCAGAATAACGGCAGCAATGATGGTTGTAATATTTGAATCAAAAATGGCTGAAAAAGCTTTTCGATATCCTATTCTTACGGCAGAGGCAATGCGTCCACTTTGATTGAATTCTTCCCGAATGCGTTCGAAAACAAGCACATTTGCATCGACTGCCATTCCAAGTGTTAGGATAATTCCTGCAAGATTGGCAAGGGTGATCGTCGCTTGGATATTTTGGAGCGTTGCCCAAATGATTAGGAGGTTAAATATCACGGCAACTGAAGCTACAATTCCAGAAAATCGGTAATAGCCGACCATAAGGGCGATGACTAATACGAGAGCGATGATAGTCGCAAGAATACCCATATAGCGATCTTTTAAGCCGAGCTCTGGACTCACGTTCTTTTCAGAGAGAATATGTGGTGCAAAGGTGAGTGATCCTGCTTTAAGGTCTGACTCAAGGCGATTCACTTCTCGCTGGGTGAAACTTCCAGTGATCATCGCGCTATCTCGGAGCGGAGAATCAAGACCTGGGGAGCTGATAATTGTCCCATTAAGTATGACAGCCATGCGCCAGCCTCTTCCTTGAGAATATTTCTCTAGAGGGGTGCCACCGATGTTTTCTTTTGCAAAATTCGCTGTCCAAGTGTGCAGTTCATTGCGTGGATTGATTTTCTGCTTGTCTTTCAATACTTGAGAGCTTTTCACTTGGAAAGACAAAAAGTTTCCTTTTGAAGGGTCATATGAAGCGTGAACGTTATCTAGGTTTGATCCTTCTAGAGCGTAGTTTTTGAAGATCACAATCAGTGGATGGGTTTGATCTTGCCAGTCTGTGAAACTGTCACCTCTAAAGAGGGCTATTTTAGAAATGCTGTCATTAAAGGCATTGCTAATGACCTGTTCTTGAGGGGAACTGAGTCGAAGTCCATTGTCGAAGAGAATTTTAGCCGCTTCGCTTTTTGGTTTTGCAATCTCACTGTCTAAGGTGTCCCCATAGAGATGATTCCAGGCTATTTGATTGATATTTTCCACTTCTTTGCGGTTTGTAACAACTGCTTCATTCCAGACTTCTTGAAGGAATCGATTAACTGCATCCTTTAAAGTTGGGTTGTTCGGTGTAAATTTCTCGTTGACGACGTTGAAATACATCGATGAGGCTTTTACGAGTTCTGCTGCAGAGAGTCCTTGAGCGCTTGGGAAATCTAGGGTGATATTGGATCCTTCCTGCCTAATGGTGACCTCTGAGACACCCATTTTATTGACACGATTATAAAGCTCGTTGATTCCTTGCTTAATATCGGCTTCGTCTTTAACAACTCTGTTATTGCTGTCTCTGAGTTCTATTTGTACTGTTTTTCCACCAGAAAGATCGAGCCCCCAATGGAGAATTTTTCTTTCATCTCCTCGGAAATACTTTACGAAGCTAAGTTTTAAGTTGTTTAGGAGAATGTTTTTCGTTGGTGCTGGAACTTCAAACTGGGTTTGGCCTGATGGATCAACTTGAGTGGATTGATATTCATCGCGCCATTTAAGGAGATCTTCATGCATCTGTGTTTCGATACGGTTCAGCGTAAGAATACGTTGTTTGACATCAGTAAATTCTAAAACAGCAAATTTTTTAGTTCCATGGACTGTAAAATCTTCCCGCGTCGCATTTAAGATATTTTGGTAGAAATCCTCTGCTTCGAAAATGTAATCCTTGGAGAAGGCTGTACTTAAGGGGAATGTATTGCCTGAATACCCATAAAATCCATTTTGCCTTAAAAGTTCGCTTAGGCTTCTAAAATCTTCTAGAAATGCTTTAGCTTGAGGAGAGTCGGGATTATTTCTTAGTTTAGCAAGAATTTGCTCGGCCCCTTTTGCAACGACGTAGACCGAATTTGTTCGGAATCCCTGTGGGGGAAGATCTTCTAAGCTAGCTGGGGCATAAATAAGTAGCCCTAATTTTTTCTGCGATGGGGAGAGGTTTTGATAGGTTTCATAGTCCCAAATAGGGAAAACATCTCTACGTAGATCGGCGTGTGCTGGATTCCATTTTTCATTCAAAAGTGAGATGAGCTGAGCTGCTTGTTGTTCTGCGATTGAACTTAACTTGAGAGTTAAAAAGCTTTGACTATCTGTTAGCTGATTGAGTTCGATCTCGAATGTGTTTCTAAATGGGGTGATTGCCTCTCCAGACTCCCGTGCTATGCGTGCGATTTCATTATAGATGAGTTGATCCAACTGGTCACTTACGTAGGTGTTTTTTTCTTTAAGTAGGCCTTTCTTCAAATTAAGAATATCTTGGTGCAGGGTAAGTTGGATTTTTTCATTTTGCCAATCGATCTCAATGCTATCTATAAGAGGATTGTGAGTTCCTACATCAATTTTTTGAAGCTCAGGAGGGGTTTCTTCCACATTAAGCAGCGCGGTGAAATCTTGGTAATCCCAATATCCTGATCCAGAAGAAAAGGCGTATTTTTGACGTTTGATAATTTGGACTGCCTGATTAATTTTTTCTTCACGAGACGATAAGTAATCCAGTTTTTGCTGATCGACTGATTCGAGGAATCCTCCCTTCTCTTTTATCTTTTTTTCCTGATCTTGCAGTGAAATTCTTTCAAGGCGGATACGGTCCTGGTAACGTTGCATGGTGCTAGCCAGCTTGTCTATTGTTCCGCTTTTCTGCGTACTAGGACCTTGCGTAAATGTCGCATAATACCTTTTTGCAATGGATGAGTTTTCCCCAAAGACATTGGTATAAGATAAGATGCTTTGGGTTAGAAGGTGGAGAAATTCATCAGCTCGTTGCGGATCGGTTTGATTAAGAGCAGCTTCGACGTATTGAGCATTTTCACTAATGCCACCAATGGCCAAGCCGAGTTGGATTGCACGATCATCGATAATTTTTTGATAGGTTGGTGTAAGATTTCCATCTGGTGTTAACTTTGTCGAAAACTCAAAATAATTACTTATGTCATTTGAATTGAATTGAATAGGAATATTACGTTGTAGTGTCACATGTTTTGATGAAACTTGCGTTGGAACAAGCGAGAGTTGAGAAGGAACGAAGGGTATCAAGGCCCCAGCTCTTGGAATATGTGTGCTAAAATGCTTCGCATCTTCATCATTTGAAAATTTTATGTGGATGAATTGTGGGTTGTCGGCGTCTATTGCAATAGAATTTGCTTTGATTTTGAGCAATTTATTAAAGGATTTGATCCAACTTACTGCCTCTTGTTCAAGATCATTTACACGATCGACTATAGAATGGGCAACTTCGACCGCTTTTTTATCACCGATTGGTTCATTAAGGGACTTTGTGTAGAAGAAGATTGTTGGTAAAATGTTATATATGGTGAGGAGAATAACAGCGATAATAACTACAGATTGCCAACGCTTTTGCCTTTCCATTGAAGTGCTTCCCTTGGTGAAAATTGAACAGAATAACCCCTGGTATAAACCATATTTTACACAGGTGTATGAGAAAAATAGGATACTAATTTTTTCTGATTATGTCTACAGAAATAACCAAGCATATGTTATAAACTTCCAATGAGGTCTTATGGTTCAAATATTAGCGATAACAGGTCTCCAGTGGGGAGATGAAGGAAAGGGGAAGATTGTCGATCTCCTTTCGAAAAAGGTGCAACATGTTGTGCGTGCGCAGGGTGGACATAATGCAGGGCATACAGTACTAGTTGGAAACGACGAGTTTACTTTCCATTTGATCCCATCTGGAATCCTTTACCCAAAAGTCAAATGTTATATTGGCGGCGGTGTTGTTCTAGAGCCTGGGGCATTGCTTACAGAAATTGCCACGCTCGCATCTCATAAAATTCCTTATGAAGGGCGTCTTTTTATTTCCAGGTATGCCCATTTAATTTTTCCATATCATATCGCTCTTGATCGTGCTCAAGAAGAGGAAAAAGGGGAGTTGGCTATTGGAACAACAGGCCGGGGAATTGGTCCATGCTATAGTGACATAGTTAATCGTATTGGAATACGCGTTGGCGACTTAATGGATCTAGATGCATTTAAAGAAAAATTAAAAAGTGTACTTTTGCTTAAAAATCGAGAGCTGGAGCGTTATCGCCTGCCTAAAATTGATTTTGATGAGTTAATGCAAACTTTTCTTGAATACCGTCAAAAATTGTCCCCGTTTGTCGCACCTGTTGAAGAAATGCTCTTTGCTTGCAGAGGGAAAAATGAAAAAATTCTTTTGGAAGGGGCTCAGGGTGCCCTGTTAGATGTGGTGTACGGTACATATCCTTATGTTACATCGTCACATACGCTTGCTGGAGGTTTGTGTATTGGAAGTGGCATAGGACCCTCTTCAATCGATCAGACCTTGGGCGTGATTAAGGCGTATTCAACGCGTGTTGGTAATGGGCCTTTTCCAACGCAATTTTCGCAAAATGAGGAAAAGAATTTTTTAAATCACACTTCTGCCCGCGAAATAGGAGCAACAACGGGAAGAAAGAGGCGTATGGGCTGGTTTGATGCAGTTCTCGCCCGATTTTCAATAAGCATTAATGGTGTGGATCAACTTGCACTTACAAAACTCGATGTTCTTGATACGCTGAGTGAAATTAAGATTTGTATTGGGTATCAAAAGGGAAATCAAAAATTTAGCCACCCTCCTTTGAATTTAGAAGGCGTAGTGCCGCTTTATGAAAGTGTTAAAGGGTGGAATGCTTCAACGCAAGAAATCACAGATTTTGAATCGCTTCCAACTTTGGCAAAAAAATATGTGAATCGTTTAGAAGAGCTTTGTGGTGTTCCCATTTCTCTTCTTTCTTATGGGCCGAAGAGGGAACAAACTTTAAATGTCAGACCAGTTTTTTAAAAAATGAACACAATCGATACTCAAGATATTCCTAAGCACATTGCGATTATGATGGACGGAAATCGCCGCTGGGCAAAACAGAAAGGTTTGCCGATTGAGTTTGGGCACTGGCAGGGCTCAAAGCAGATCGATGAAGTGTTGCGTGCTGCATCGGATTTAGGTGTTAAAATCCTGACTCTATACGCTTTTTCTACAGAAAATTGGAACCGCTCGAAAGAAGAAATCGACGCTTTAATGGAAATATTGGAACATTTCTTACTTTCAAAGCGGGAATTAATGCTTGAAGAGGGCGTATACCTTTCTTCGATTGGAGATCTCTCAAAAATCCCTACTTCATTGCAGAAAATTTTAGAAGAGACAAAGCAAATTACATCCGTCGGGAGTAAGATTGAACTCATCTTAGCAATTAATTATGGGGGGCGTGATGAAATACGTCGCGCGGCCATTAGCTTTGCTGAGGAATATAAAATGGGAAAAATAAAAAAAGAAGGGTTGACGGAAGAGGTGTTTGCACGTTATCTCGATATGGGAGAGAGAAGAGATCCGGACTTATTAATAAGAACAAGTGGTGAAATGCGCGTGAGTAATTTCTTGCTTTGGCAAATATCCTATGCAGAGATATTAATTTCAGATAGAATGTGGCCTGATTTTACAAAAATGGATTTGATTAAAGCTATTGGTGAATATCAACAGAGGGAACGTCGCAGAGGAGAATGATGGGCTTCCAAGATTTATCTCGTAGAGTTGTTGTGGCAACGATCAGCATTGTGGTCGTAGCATTTCTTATTGTTTTTTCGATGGTAAAAGGCGTCGAAATTGGGCTGATTGTGCTTGTAGCTCTTTTAGCGGCAATTGGCATTTGGGAATATGCTAATATGCTCAAGCTTAAAAAGTTCTCCCCTCCAACGCTGTTTATGCAGGTTTTTGGGATCGCGATTGTTTTAGCTTTTTCACAAATTCCTTTTATACGCACATTTTCGCATATCCCTTTGATAGTTTTTTGTATTGGGGGGTTTACACTCTTTCTTCTCTATTTTCGGCAAATTCAAAATTCCATTGGAAATGTTGCAACGGGTTTTTTTGGTGTCTGTTATGTCGCTGTTCCGCTGGGTTTGGCTCTGCGCGTTCTTTATCTCAGCCCTTTCGGGGGTGATGGAAGGTTGTGGCTTACTTATTTGATTGCCGTGACAAAAATGACTGATATTGGAGCGTATTTTGGTGGAAAGTTATGGGGAAAAAGAAAGCTTGCTCCGATGCTTAGCCCAGGTAAAACGGTTAATGGGCTTATTTCAGGAGTTGTTGCTGCTTTAATTTTAAGCTTAGTATTTTATCTGATTAGTTTGGCAATTCATAAACACTTCTTTCAAATCACTTTGTTTCAAGCTATTTGGCTTCCTATTTTTTTAGCAGTCATGGGTCAAATGGGAGATTTAGCAGAATCATTGTTTAAGCGAGATGCTGGAGTAAAAGATAGCAATCGGTTTCCTGGACTCGGAGTGCTAGATATGGTCGACTCGCTTCTCTTTACAATTCCAATCATGTATTTCTTTCTTTATACTTGAGGTGATCGGTTGATTATTACAATAGATGGCCCAGGTGGATGTGGGAAGACAACTGTCGCAAAACGGGTTGCTGATAAACTCGATATTGCATATTTCGATACAGGTGCGCTTTATCGTGCCTTCGCATGGTATATAAATGACAAAAATTCTGATAAGATTGAAGAGCTGTTAGAGAGCTTTGACTTCAAAATTAAGCGGAGCCAAAAGGAAGTACACTATCTTGTTGATGGTAAAGATATCACGACGTTGATTAGGACGCCTGAGATTTCGTCTTTAGCTTCACAGGTCGCCGCAAAAAAAGAGGTCAGGGAGGCTCTTAAGCCGCTTCAAAAGTTATTTGCTGCTGATAATGATGTGGTTTTTGAGGGAAGAGATCTTGGTTCGGTGATATTTCCTGAAGCGGAAGTGAAAATTTTTCTCACGGCTAGGCCAGATGTTAGGGCAAGGCGTCGCTATGAAGAATTAAAGGTAAAATATCCTGATAAGATGGGGAAGACAAATTTTGAGACGGTTTATGAAGAATTGCTCAAGAGAGATGAGGCAGATTCAAACCGAGAAATCGCTCCGTTGATTCGACCTCAAGGAGCTTTTGAAATTGATACATCAGATCTTTCGATTAATGAGGTTGTTGAGCAAATCGTTGCATACCAGGAGGAAAAGCAGTGAGACCAGTATGGGCACGGAAAGACGGCGTTAATTTTCTTTATCGTTTTGTTTTACTTTGCTTCTGGAGTTTTATGAAGTTTTTCTATCGTAGCCGGGTTTATGGGTTAGAAAATTGGATTGGTGGCAAAGCTATCATTGCTTCAAATCATATCTCATATATTGATCCTCCTCTAGTCGCTGTTTCAAGTCCCGATCCCATCCATTTTGTTGCTAAGGAAGATCTTTTTAAATCACTTTTCGGGAAATTTATTAGCGCGCTTAATGCCCATCCAATTAAGCCGGAGGCATCTAATATTCAGGTTATGAAAATGCTTTGTAGTTTTCTAAATCGAAATCAAAAGATATTGATTTTTCCTGAGGGGGGGCGTTCTTTCGATAATGAACTTCAACCTTTACAGAAAGGAATGGCACTTATTTCTTCGAGAACTCAAGCTCCTATTATTCCGACATATCTCACTGGAGCTTATGAGATCTGGAAAAGGGGTCAAAAACGGCCTAAAATATTTGGTAAAGTGGCGTGTGTTTTTGGAAAGCCGATTTATTGGGAAGAATTTGCCTCCATGGAAAAAAAAGAAGCAATGGCGGCACTTACAAAAAGAGTTTATCAATCTTTGAAGGAATTGCGAAAGTGGTACGAGAGTGGAGCAAAAGGAATTCCGCCATAAGAGGTGAAATGCTCTAGAAAATAAATATTTGTTATTATAAAAGGAGAAATAATGGAAGAGTCGAATCTTAAAAAACTAACTGACGAGAATTTTGAAGAAACAATCAAAGAAGGTGTGACCTTAGTTGATTTTTATGCTGATTGGTGCGGACCATGTCGTATGTTGACGCCTGTTATTGAAGAGGTAGCTTCAGAAATGCAGGGTCAGGCTACCTTTGGTAAGGTTGATATCGATCATAGCAATAAAACAGCAGGACAGTTCCAGGTGACATCTGTTCCTACTTTGATTCTTTTCAAAAATGGGAAAGAGGTCAACCGCCTCGTTGGATTAAGAGATGCTGCAGCAATAAAGGAATTTATCGCAACGGCGTCATAAGCCCCTGGATTGTGAATGGGTAAATTGTTTTTCTTTTTTGTATTAAGTCTTATTGCAATAAGTGTAATTCATACTATGGGAATTTCATTTCCTTGGTTTACAAATTTGCCGGGCGATTTCACAAAAAAGATCTCAGGAACCTTGGTTTATATTCCTCTGACCACATCTTTAGTTATTAGTGTGTCACTTACAGTTCTTTTTAGTCTTTTTTCGCGAAGGTAGTTTGGCGTAATGCTTCATAGAGTGCGATTGCACAGGCGTTAGAGAGGTTAAGGCAGCGTTTTTTGTTGAGCATCGGCAGGGTAACAAATCTATCTGGCCATTTTTGTTGAAAAACATCGGGAAGTCCTGATGTTTCTGAGCCAAAGATCAATACATCATCAGGCATATGTGTGATTTCAAAGTAAGATTTAGTTGCATGGCTAGAGTAAAAATAAAAGTTGCTGTTTGTTTTTTCTAGATACGCTTCTAGATTATCAATCTCTTCGATTTTGACATCGTTCCAATAATCGAGACCTGCTCGTTTTAACATTTTATCAGAGGTGTCAAAGCCAAGGGGCCTAACGAGGATAAGACTGGCACCTGTTACGTTACAGGTGCGAACGATATTGCCAGTGTTTTGGGGGATTTGAGGTCGAAATAGTACAATCTGCATCCATTCCGACCTTGTTGATTTATCTAATAGTTCCAGAGGAGAGAGGCTCAGGCGTCTCAGCAACTTCCGAGGCATTCTCATTATCAAGAGGAATATTTGTGGTGTATGACTCCTCGGGCACCTGCTCAGTATTTGCCTTTATCACCTCAATTTCAAAACTAAGAAGCGAATTTGGAGGGAGATATCCAGCTGTTCCATATCCTAGATCTGGGTGGATAAAAAGCGTTCGTTTTTCCCCTTCATGCATTCCAATGATTCCTTTACTAAAACCTTCAATTGTTTCATCGAGAGAGATCATTTCATCTTCGCTTGCAGATGCAAAGACTTTACCGTCGAGGAATCGACCAGTGTAACGAATTAGAGGTGTAAAATGAGGTTGGACTTCTGGCCCTTCTCCAGTTTGTTCAACCCTGTACTGTAATTTTCCAGATTCTAGTTCAATCACACCTTCATCTTTGGCGTTTTTTGCCATGAACTCTTCTGATTGCTTAAGATTTTCTGAAGAGAGATTATTAAAAGCATTTTCTTGGACGATGGAGATTGCTTGTACGCACTCAGTTTCATCCATAGGAGAATTTTTTCCGGCAACAGAGTCCTCTAGACCTTTAATTACCTGTTTCATATCAAAATCAAATCCTAAAGAATCTAAATTTTTTCCAATGAGATGCCCAAATGCTTCCGATACTTTGGATAAATCAACCTCTTTTTTCTCAGCTTGCTTAGGTTTTTCTTCCTTTTTCTTAGCGTGAGCTTGGAGAGGGATAGATAATAATGTGCCTGAGAGGACGCATAATGCGAACTTGTAAATGAGTCTTCTATTCATAATTGTTTCTCCTTGATCATCTCCATAATTTAATAGAGACTGTCATTATATCCAAGTTATTTCTTTGGGCTCAGCCTTGACCTTAAGTTCATCGAGTTGAGATGGATGAACTGAAGAAGGGCATTGCATCATGAGATCACTGGCCCGTTGCGTTTTTGGAAAAGCAATCACATCCCGAATATTTTCAGTTTTAGATAGAATCATGAGAATGCGATCGAGTCCAAATGCGATTCCTAGATGAGGAGGTGTTCCGTACTTTAAGGCTTCAATAAAAAAGCCAAATTTCGTTTTAACTTCGTCAGAGGACAGGTTGAGAGTTTTAAAAATCTTCTCTTGGAGTTTGTAATCGTGAATTCGTTGAGAGCCCCCACCAAGTTCTGATCCATTGAGGACGAGATCATAGGCGTTTGAGCGCACTTTCAGGGGGTCTTGATCTAAGAGCGGGATATCTTCGGGTACGGGCGCTGTAAATAGGTGGTGGACACTTTGGATGCGTCCTTCTTTTGGATCCCACTCGAAGAGGGGAAAGTCTTCAACCCATACAAAAGAGAGTTTATTGGGATCGATGAGATTACGCTCTTTAGCTATAAGTCGTCTAAGATGGTCAAGGGCTTGGTTGACGGCAGCTTCTGCTTCGGCAGCGAATAAAATCAGATCTCCTTCTTCAACATCGAGACGTTTGATCAGTTCTTGTTGCAGTTCATCGGAGAAGAATTTGACAATGTTCGAAGTGAGTTTTCCCTCTTGCATTTTCATCCAAGCAAGGCCTTTAGGACCAAATTGTGAAACGAATTCGGTATAACGTTCGATTTCTTTACGAGAGGTGTCTGCTCCTTTTTTGACACAGATGGCTTTGACGACTCCTTCAAGTTCGACTTGGCTTTTAAAAACGGAAAAATCACTACGCGTAGCGATGTCATCAATGCGGACTAAAGGCATTTCAAAGCGGAGGTCAGGTCTGTCTGTTCCATAGTTTTCAATACAATCGTGATAGCTCATTGTAGGAAAGGGGCGTGCCACTTTGGTATCGAGGCATTGTTTAAACAGGACTTCCATCCATCCTTCCATTAAATGGATGAGGTCTTCGGGTTTCCCAAAACTCATCTCGAGATCAACTTGTGTGAACTCGGGTTGTCTGTCTGAGCGAAGATCTTCATCTCTAAAGCAAGGGGCGATTTGGAAGTAGCGATCCATGCCACCGAGCATCATAAGTTGTTTGAAAATTTGTGGCGATTGGGGAAGTGCGTAAAAATTTCCGGGATAGACGCGGGAAGGAACGAGATAATCGCGTGCACCTTCTGGAGTGGATCGTGCGAGAATAGGGGTTGAAACTTCTACAAAACGGTGTCTATCGAGATATTCCCGTGTGAGTTGCATGACTTTGTGGCGGAGTACTAGATTATTTGTGATTTTACCTTTTCGCATATCTAGATACCGGTATTTTAGACGCGTATCCTCATGCGTTTCAGTAGTTTCATCAGCGATAGAAAATGGGGGTGTTTTGGCTTCTGATAGAATTTGAAATTCAAGGACTTCGATTTCAATTTCACCGGTTGCAAGCTTTGGGTTGGTCATTCCTTCAGCACGCGGTCTTACCTTTCCTTTGATGGAAATAACCCACTCAGAGCGTAATTTTGAAGCTTGTTCATGTGACTCTAAAGAAATATCGGGATCAAAAATGAGTTGTGTAAGCCCAAAACGATCGCGCAGATCGATAAAAATGAGGCCCCCATGATCGCGGCGCCTATGGACCCAACCTGACAGCGTCACCTCTTTTCCAATATGCGACGCATTTAATTCATGACAAAGATGTGTTCTACGATAATCAAACATGGACCAACATTTTACATAAAGGCAATAACAGTTTCAAGCTTGTTCTTCTAACCCGGGTTGTGTGGTAGAAATATTTCAGATAAAACTGTATTTTTTTTCAGGATCTCCTGCCCAAAAAGACTTTTTAGATGAGATGTCTATATCACTCAACCTGGGTTTCTATAACATCTTCGATTAAGGAGGTCCATTGATGAAGATGACTTTGTTTCCCTTGGTTTTGGTACTCTTCATGTAATTTTTTGATGAGTTCCATGAAGGGGAAGGGGAGCCAATCTTCTCCCGCATGTTCGGTGAGGTAGTATCCGAGTGAGTGGTCTTCCAGGGGAGGATAGTTTTTAATGCTTTCGATGAGTTTATTAATCGAGGCCATATTTAAAAAATTTCTTTGCTTAGATGAGATGACCAGCTGTTGGTATTCTGAAAGTTGGTTCCAAAGTTCAGAAAATTCTTGCGAATAGGGGATTTGTCGACTGAGATCTTTCATTTTAAGTTTTTCTAATATTATTTTCATCCGTTTGAGTACGGAAATGATTTTTATTTCACTGGCTGAGGAGTCATTGCTTTTGCCAGGCGTAAAAATATTTATTAGCTTTTTTATAGAAAATAAAACGGTTGCATAGACAATAGATTTATTCTTTTTTTCTTCTGCGAGTCGTTTTTCTTCTTCTTGGTGTTCTTCTTTTATTTTTTCAACGGGCGGCATATAGACACGTTCTTGATCGATGCGCCCTGGGGGAATGATGGGTTTGTTGAATTCATCCATAGCTTGACTTAAGTAATTAAAATTTTAAATTAAGTGTTTGTCTTATTTTTTACTAGAGAAACCAATTGACATCAGAAGGAATTTTCCTTAGAATTTTTTTAGATATGATGTCATTTTCTCATGACGACTACCTAAGGGAATCTACCAAATCCAAGGAAAAGTGTGAGCGTAACCGACTTACTCCGACAATCTCCCGACCGGGAGGAATTCCAAGATGATAAAAATGTTAAAAAGCGGTACCGCTATTGGCGTTTAAGAATTTTTTATTCGATGTATATCGGATATGCATTCTATTATTTCACAAGAAAAAGTTTTACATTTGCCATGCCGGCGATGATAGAGCAACTTGGATTTACTAAAGCTGATCTTGGTATTTTAGGTAGTATTCTCTCGATTACATATGGTGCGAGTAAATTTTTAAGTGGGGTTGTCTCGGATAAATCGAACCCTCGCTTTTTCATGGCTATCGGTTTAATTATGACCGGTGTTGTAAATATTTTCTTTGGATTTTCTTCTACGCTTCTTTTCTTTTCCCTATTTTGGGGGCTCAATGGATTTTTTCAAGGGTGGGGTTGGCCTCCCTGTGCCAGACTTCTTACGCACTGGTATGCCCAGTCTGAAAGGGGACGTTGGTGGGGAGTTTGGAATACGTCCCATAATGTAGGCGGTGCCATCATTCCCCTTTTAGCAGCTTTTGCTGCCAGTCGCTTTGGTTGGCAGTGGGCGATGTTTGCTCCAGGAATTATTTGTATTGGAGTTGGGTTTTTCTTGATGAACCGTCTTAGAGATACCCCGGCTTCCTTAGGATTGCCTCCTATTGAAAAATACAAGAGCGAAACTGCAAAAACAGAAACCGATGAAGTTCCTGAAGATGAAGAAAAACTTTCTGCAAAGCAAATTCTTTTTGATTATGTTCTTAAAAATAAGTATATTTGGTTGCTGGCATTATCCTATTTCTTTGTCTATGTGATCCGCACTGGGATAAACGATTGGACACAGCTGTTTTTATTTGAGACAAAAGGGCTTCGGGCGTTTGCTGCTGCAGGTGTCGTCTGCACCTTTGAGATTGGCGGATTTTTTGGGTCTTTAGCAGCAGGTTGGCTTTCAGATAAGTTGTTCCGAGGGCGGCGCGGTCCGATTAATATTCTTTTTTGTTTTGGGGCACTTTTTGCAATTGCAGGGATTTGGTTTGCCCCTCAGAACACACGTTTTGTCGGTTCGATCTTGATGTTTATGATGGGCTTTTTTATTTTTGGTCCTCAGATGCTCATCGGTGTGGCGGCTGCAGAGTTGTCGCATAAGAATGCAGCAGGAACAGCAACGGGATTTATCGGGTGGATCGCCTATGTTGGAGCAGCATGTGCAGGTTATCCTTTAGGCAAAGTTGCTCATGAATGGGGATGGTCGGGCTTTTTTATTATATTAGCCGCGTGTGCGATTATTTCATTTTGTTTGTTAATTCCTCTTTGGTCAATTAAAACACACCCAAAACTTGCTGGTACAACTAAATAAGCTGGAATCATGTCCTGGATTTCGTTACATAATCATTCGCAATTTTCCATTTTGGATTCTACGGCCTCATTAAAGGCTTTGACGCAGCGCGCAGCGACATATGAAATGCCATCTCTTGCACTGACTGATTATTGCAACATGTACGGAGCTGTTGAATTCTATAAAGCCTGTAAGGGTGTAGGAATTAAGCCGATTATTGGGTGTGAGGTAATGGTCGCCCCTTTTTCTCGCCATGACAAAAAGAAAATTGTCGGTGTTCCAAATGCAACGCCATTAGTGCTTCTGGCAACCAATCAACAGGGATATAAAAACCTTTGTAAGATCGTATCTATTGGATTTTTAGAGGGGTTTTATTACACGCCGCGTATTGATAAAGAGATTTTAGAGGCTCACTCGGAAGGACTTATTTGCTTGAGCGGACCTTTGCATGGGATGATTGGTCGATGCATTATTCAAGAAAAGGAAGAAGAGCTTTCCCAGGAAATTGATTGGCTTTTAAATACCTTTACGGAAGGGGTCTATTTTGAGCTGCAACGTCACGGGATGAGCGATCAGTTGATCCAATCTGATGGTCTTGAGCGGGAAGTGTGGGTCTATCAAAGACATCAAGAATATGTCGCAAACCAAGAGAAATTGATTGAAAGACTGAAAGTGCTTTCAAAAGAAAAGGGGATTCCTTTAGTTGCGACAAATGGGGTTCATTATATTGAGAGAGATGATTGGCAAGCCCATGAAATCTTGATGAATGTTCAGTCAGGTGAGCCATGTGAGATTTGGGAAAGGGATTCCTTTGGAAATCCTCGGGCGCGTATTCCCAATCCTAAACGAAAGATTCTTCCCTCTCATGAATTCTATTTTAAATCTCCTGAAGAAATGGAAGCTCTTTTCGCTGACATTCCTGAGGCAATAAAAAACACTCATGAGATTGCGGATAAATGTCACCTCGAAATCGATTTGAAAGCGAAATTTTATCCTGTTTTTGTTCCTCCATCTTTGGAAGGAAAAGAATACACCTCTGAAGTGCGGATCAAAGAAACAGAGCAGCATCTTCGCACGCTGTGCAATGAAGGCATTTCCAAGAGATATACCGAGGCGCGCTTAAAAAAAGTGCAAGAAAAATATCCTGATAAAGATCCTCTTGAAATTATCAAGGAACGGCTGAATCAAGAACTTGAAATCATCACTTCAAAGGGGATGTGTGATTATCTGTTGATTGTTTATGATTTCATTGCATGGGCAAAAGGAAAAGATATCCCTGTGGGTCCAGGGCGAGGCTCAGGTGCGGGATCTATTATTTTATATCTCATCGGGATTACCGATATTGAACCTCTCCGCTTCAATCTCTTCTTCGAACGTTTTATCAACCCGGAAAGAATCTCCTATCCTGATATCGATGTCGACATTTGCATGGAACGTCGTGAAGAAGTGATTGAATATACGCTGAATAAATATGGCAGGGACAAGGTAGCGCAAATCATCACGTTTGGTCGGATGAAAGCGAAGATGGCCATCAAAGATGTTGGGCGCGTTTTAAGTGTTCCTTTGGCAAAAGTGAATGAGATCGCAAAACTTGTGCCTGATGATCTTAACATGACGTTAGATAAGGCTTTAGAAATCGATCCGGAACTGCAAGCCTTTTATGAGAGGGATGAGGATGCGAAACGCGTTCTTGATTTGGGAAGAAAGGTGGAAGGATCGATTCGCAATACTGGAATTCATGCAGCAGGGCTTATCATTTGTGGGGATCCTTTAACAGACCATATTCCTGTCTGCTCAGCAAAAGATAGTGAAATCATGGCAACTCAGTATTCGATGAAGCCTGTCGAAGCAGTTGGGATGTTAAAAATCGATTTTCTTGGACTCAAAACGTTAACTTCGATTCAAAAAGCTGCCAATGCCGTGGCACAGCATCGGGGAGTTGAGATTGATTGGATCGACCTTCCGTTTGATGATGCCCCAACGTTTGAACTTCTAAATCAAGGAAAAACGCTTGGAATTTTTCAGCTAGAATCGACTGGGATGCAAGAACTTGCTAAACAGCTTCATATTGATAAATTTGAAGAAATCGTTGCGGTGGGCGCTCTTTATCGCCCGGGTCCAATGGAAATGATTCCCTCATTTATCAACCGGAAACATGGGCGAGAAAAAATCGAATATGATCATCCTCTGATCAAAGATATCCTCGATGAGACTTATGGGATCATGGTCTACCAAGAACAGGTGATGCAGATTTCACAGCGTTTAGCAAAGTATAGCCTTGGGGAAGGTGACGTGCTGCGCCGCGCAATGGGAAAAAAAGATCGGGAGGAAATGTCCAGGCAACGGGAAAAATTTGAAAAAGGGGCTGTAGCAAATGGGATTGATGCCTCCGTTGCAATGAAGATTTTTGATAAGATTGAAAAATTTGCTTCCTATGGATTCAATAAATCTCACGCTGCGGCCTATGGGTATTTGAGTTATGTGACAGCCTATTTTAAAGCGAACTATCCCAAAGAGTGGATGGCTGCGCTCATGACTTGTGATATGGCTGATCTTTCCAAAGTAGCAAAATTCATTCGTGAATGTCAGGCTATGGAGATTAAAATTCTTTCACCAGATATCAATGAATCCTCTACTCAATTTGTCGCAACAACCGATGGAATTCGTTTTGCAATGGCAGGGATTAAAGGCGTTGGAAGAGGCGTTGTTGAAGCGATCATTCATGAAAGAGAAACAGATGGAAAATATAAATCGCTGTCTGATTTTCTTGAGCGGATTGATACCAAAAAAGTAGGCAAAAAAGCTATTGAAACGCTAATTGACTCTGGATGTCTTGATTTTACAAACTGGTCACGCCCAGCTCTACGCATCGCTTTAGATTTGCAATTTGATGCAGCTGTACGCAGGCAAAAGGAAAAAGCGCAAGGGGTTCAAGATCTCTTTGCTAACTTTGAAGAAGAAGAGGCAGAAGATCTCCCGCCAGATGTGGAGCATCCTCCTTCTAAACAAGAGGTTTTACAACGGGAAAAAGAGTTGCTTGGCTTCTATTTAACGGGCCATCCTATGGATGATTACCAGGCACTTGTTCAAAAACTGAGTATTGTCCCACTTCATGATATTGAAAAACTTGCTGACAATACTCCTTTCCGTACCGCAGCAATTATAGAAACTGTGAAGGTGAGGATCAGTGCGAAAAATCAAAGAAAATTTGCCATTTTGACCTTAAGTGATGGCATGGATCGGTATGAATTACCCATCTGGTCAAATGTATATGAAGAAAAAAGTCATCTTTTTGTCGAAAATCAGTTAATCTATGGTGTCGTGCAAATCGATAAGTCAGGAGAATTCATCCGATTGCGTTGTCGATGGATCGATGATCTCACTGCGGCGGATGAAGAAATGATCCGAAAATGTGATGAAGCCTATGAGTCGGCGAAGCATGAGAAAAAAAGGCCTAGAAAGATGGAAAAGCCCAAAATAGAAAAACCAAAAGAAAAGTTAACCCTGATAGTCAACGCCGATTTGATCCGATTATCTCATATTTTGAAACTTAAAGAACTATTTTATCAATTTAGTGGAGATGTGGCTGTTGATATTCGATTTGCAAATGATGAAAAAAAAGGGCTAGGTATGTTACAAATTGATCCCGAATGGGGGATTCGATTCGATAAGGAACTCGAAGCTCGATTGAAAGAATATCCATTTATCAACTCTATTGAACTTCAAACCGGGGTTGTGTGATAGAGCGATTCCGTCTAAAAAGTCTTTTTCTCCAGGATCTTCTGTCTAAATTTTTCCTGCTTTATCAAGTATGTCAAAAATTTAGGCAGAAGATCCTGAAAAAAAATACAGTTTTATCTAGAATATCTCTATTACACAACCCGGTTTTCAAAAGGTATAACAGAAAATGAAAAAATTGATGCTTTTCCTTCTTCTAACACCCTTTGCCCTAAGAGGGGATGAGGAAGCTCAAACAAAGACTTATTTTGATCAATTGATAAAGTTCTGTCATCCAGAGCTAGTTTATTCTTCACAGAGTTGTTATCGAAAAATGATCGATGCCTTTCAAGAAGAAGATTGGAAAAACGTGGTTTTAGAAGGGGAACACCTCGTTACAGCCTTTCCAGATCATCCTTACGCTTCTGAAGCCCGTTATTTTGTAGGTTTAGCATATTTCAATCGACGCATGTTTGATTTTGCAAACAACTATTTTTCGGAATATTTGAAAGAAGAAATTGCGCCTAAATATTTTATGGAAACGCTTCATTATAAATTTGAAATCGCGCAGTTTTATGAAGATGGAAATCGCAAACACCTTTTGGGGCGTAAAAAACTACCAAAATGGTCTTCGGGAAAAGAGGACGCAATTGAAATTTACGACGAAGTAATTCGGGCAATGCCTCGTGAAGATCTAGCAGCAGAATCTCTATTTCGAAAAGGGTATCTACTTTTAGATTTTCAAGAATACCAGCAAAGTATCGATACATTTCAAACGTTAATTCGCCGTTTTCCGAAGCATCCATTTGCTATTGAAAGTTTTCTTGGTATTGCAAATGTTTATCTTAGACAATCGACTAAGGAATTTCCCGATCCTAACCATCTGGATTTAGCGGAAATTAATCTTCGCAAATTTCGTGCGCATTTTCCAGGAGAACCAAGGCTTGTTGATGCTGAAAAAATGGTTCTTTCCATTCGCGAAGAACTCGCAGGGCGTCTTTTAGAGATTGCGGCGTATTATGACAAAACCAAAAAGGGTGGGGCAGCTGCTCTTTATTATCAGAATATTATCGCAAAATATCCTGGAACAAATGCTGCGAAGGCCTCCAAAAAACGCCTTGAGAAGTTAGATCTTTCATGAGGCTCATATTCTCTTTATTCCTCTCTTGTCTTCTCATTGGCTGCGGATACCGCACTTATGAAGGGGAGCTTTCCTGTCATTATCCTACGCTTTCAATTCCTTACATAGAGGGAGATATTAATGGAGAGTTCACAGCTAAGCTGACACATCAAATCGCAACTCTTAGTGATTTTCGCATTGTGCGGGATAGAGGGGATCTTATTCTGCAGGCTAAAATTTTAAAAGATGATACTCACCATATTGGATATCAATACGATCGAAAAAAAATTAGCGGGGAGAGAATTGAGCGTTTGATTCCAAATGAAGGAAGAAGGGTTTTACTAGTTGAATTTTCACTTTATGAACGGGGGACAAATTGCCTTGTAAAAGGACCGTTTCAAGTTGAAGCAACAGCCGATTATGATTTCGTTGATCCTGATAGTGTAGTGAATGTAACATTTCTCAATCCAAGTGGCACCCGGCTTTCTGTTCTAGATTTCTCGCTTGGACAGCTTGATTCTTCAGAAGGTGCAAGAGATGCTGCAAGGCATCCTCTCTACACACAGCTTGCCAAAAAAATCGCTTCCGGCATCTCCAGGTAGTAATTTCAAAACCAATTTAACGCCCGTTCACTTAAGAAGCAAAGGCGCAGAGAAAATGCTTTGCGTATCTCTGCGCCTTTGCGCTTTGAGAGAGCGAAGCAAACGGGCGTTAAAATAGATTACAAAATTATACGTAAGCCAAAAAATTCTTCTGTGGTAGATTATGCTTATGGAATTTGAGGCAAAACTTTCGAACCTTCATAGGATGATCGATTGGATTCGTATGCAGACTGATACGTCATCCTTTTCTTCATTTGAATTACGCAAATTTGAAATCGCAATTGAAGAGGCTCTGGTGAATATCATCAGACATGCTTATAGAGAAAATAATGGAAAAATTATTATTTCAGTTGCTATCGAGTCAGAAAAAGTAATTGAGGTCAAAATTGAAGATTTTGGCGTTCCTTTTAACCCAATAGAAAAACGAAAACCTATCGATCGCGAACTGCCGCTGGAAAAACGGGAAGTAGGAGGGCTAGGTCTCTCTTTTATGCATGAATTTATGGATGAAATTATATACGAGAGGCAAGGCGGGAAAAATTTATTGATCCTGAGAAAGTTTATTCCTGATCGATAGATGAAATAGATTCTTCAGTTTCAATAACTTCAGAGAGATAACTTTTCAGAAGTTTTAGAACGAATTTTGGAGTATTGTAAACACCAGCAGTTGAAAAAACCATTTCTAAATGGGGTTGATTGGATGAAATAAGTGCGATAAAGACGATCGTAGTAGGGACATCATCGATGAGTTTTGGTACAATCCATATAACAAATTGATGGTTAAACAGTGTGACTTTCTCATCTGTTTCAATGACGTGAAAATAATGAGGGAGTTGCTCTGGTGCATTGGACTCATCATATTGATCAGGAGTTAGAATTCCCAATGACTCTAAGAGTTCGAGATCTACTTCAATGATCCCATCAGGAACCCAAGTCTGAAGATTTGAGGCAAAGGTATGATAGGCTTCATCTAATTGGATGGGATCCATATGGGGGGGTCCATGTAAAGTGTTAACTAATTTTTTTAATATTAGGCTTTGGATTTTTTAGCAATGACAACGTTGAAACAGTGTATGCTTTTTTCGCTTTGCTTTTTGTCTTTTCAGTGTGAAGCTTTTCATGGGAAAGTATCTGCAAAATCAGCGATTTTAATGAACGCTGAAAGCGGAGCAATTCTTTTTGAAAAAAATTCAACGGAACGTTCTTTTCCAGCAAGTACGACAAAAATCGCGACTTGCGCTTATGCTTTTACTTTAGGATGCGATTTAACAGAGCTTGTTACTGCGCATCGTAAAGATTTAAGAAAGACTACGTTAAAAATAAAACAAGCGCATAATTTTAAGGAACCAGCTTATTGGCTTGAGCCTGATGGAACGAGTTTTGGGATTAAAGTGGGGGAAACACTCTCTTTGAATGATCTTTTTCATGGATTGATCTTAGTGTCTGGCAATGATGCTGCAAATTTAGTTGCACACCATCTTGGTGGAAGTATCCCTCGATTTATGAACAAGCTCAATGGCTATCTAAAGAAGATTGGTTGTTGTCATACCCATCTTTCCAATCCTCATGGACTTCATCATATCAAACACTATACAACTGCAAAAGACATGGCGCTCATCTCACGAGAAGCTTTGAGAGTCCCTTTCTTAAGGGAACTCTTTAAAAAACAGGTATTTGATGTTCAGGATACGAACAAAAGAAAGGCGTGTCAAATTTTGAACACTAATCGCTTGATACGTCCTGGAAAATTTTATTATACAAAAGCTATTGGGATGAAGACGGGCAGGACAAATGCAGCGGGTTGTTGTCTTGTTGCGGCGGCAGAAGATCAGGGAAGGGTTTTGATTGCGGTTCTATTTAACTGCGAGACGTTTGCTGATGCGTATCGTGACGCTTTGCAACTTTTTGATATAGCGTTTGCTGAGATCCCAATCATTCGTCCTTTATTTAAAGGAGGTGAAAATGTTTTTACACATGATATTAGAGGGGCAAAGCATCCTCTTCAGGCTTATCTCAAGCAAGATATTGAAATTGAGTATTTTCCATCTGAAGAACCTCAAATTACAACAGAGCTTTGTTGGAATAAACTGACCCCTTATGTTACTCAAGATATGAAGGTTGGAAAAATTTTGATCAAGGATGGGAATCAAAAAATTCTCAAGGAGTGTTCTCTACTTGCTCTTAAGGATTTAAAACCAAAGCTGGGGATGAAAGTAAAAAAGAGATCAAAGATGCTTTTTTTAAGGCAACATTATCTAATAAATCTTCTGATTGTAATTTGTTTTCTCGGTATTTTACAGGGATTTATTAGTGTTAAAAAGAAAAAAGGATCTGGGTAAGCTCTTTAAAATTTTCAAATGAGAGCTGCTCAGGTCTTATATCAAGAGTAAGTTTCATCTCATGAAGGGCGTGGCTTACTTGTTCTGCAGAGAATAATTTTTGCAAAGAGCGTTTAAGCGTTTTTCGTCTTTGTCCAAAAGCTGTGCGAGTAACGGAAAAAAAATGATCAGCATTTAATTCTGTAGGTGGATTTTTTGGTATTAACTGAATTAGAGCGGAATTCACCTTTGGTTTGGGATAAAAACATGTTGCTGGAATAAAAAATGACACAGAAGCATGGGCGTAATACTCTAAAAAAAGTGTTAATGAGCTGAAATCTTTGGATCCAGGTGCAGCAATGGCTCTTTTGGCGAATTCTTCCTGTGCAATCAAAGTTAGGCTTTCTACTTTTGAATGAAGGGGTAAAAGTTTTGTAAGAATCGGCGTTGTCAGATGAAAGGGAAGATTGGAGATGACTTTGAATCTCTTTGGTAAATTTTGCATTTCAAATTTAAGAAAATCTTCCCAATAGACTGTTAGATTTTCTGAGGTAAGTCGAGGCAGTGCGTTAGCGAATTTTCGATCTTTTTCTACGGCAATAACTTGAGCTCCTGTTTTGAGTAGGGCTTCTGTTATGACGCCAGGACCGGGACCGATTTCTAAAACGGTATCATTGGGTGTAATTTGAGCGCAATCGATAAGCTTTTGAAGAACATTTCCATCGATCAAAAAATTTTGAGATAGGCGTTTATTGGGTGCTGCCTCAATCGTATTTAAAAATGACTTAAGGATGGAAGGTTTGTATAATTTACTGCAATTCAAAGGGGCGGTACTCATCAGTGATAAAATTTGAAGTCCCAAATCGTTCTTTGAGCCTGCTAATATAAACCTTTTTTTCCTTATCGGCTGCTTGATGGAGTAAATAAGAACTTAATTGGTCATAGAGGTCTGGAAAGGAGGTTGCTTCTTGGGTCTCATGAGATTTTAAATGGAATAGTCGGTACACAGTGCTATTATCATGACGTGATATTTGTTTTACAGGTTGTGAGTAATCGTCGATCTTTAGAGTGGCTAGGGCACTGCGGTGCGCGTTTGAAACGTCATTTTCATTTTTTTCATATTCATTCGATAGATTGATCGTGACATTTTCATATGGGTTGTCACTTTTGAGTTTTTCTGTAAGGATTCCGAGATCTTTGCAATCTGTAATCAGTTGAGAGGCCATATCTGCGATCTTTTCACAATCTGCTTGGTTTTTTCCTCGGATTGAAAGAACTTGGTATTTCCATTTATCCATTGGAGGATTGCTTTCGAGATAGGAGGAATAGGCTTCTTTAATGTTTTTTGGAGTCACACCTTGTTGGGCTTTCGAATAGACTTTAAAGCCGACCATTCTACGTACAGTAATCTCAGCTTCAATCATCTCTTTTGCTTCATCATATTGGAGATTAAGTTGGTGGAGATTAGCCATTACATTTGGGCCAAAACGATCTTCAATTTCTTCTCGAATTTCACCTTCACTCACTTCTACTTCTTTTTCTTTTGCATCAGCTAAAATGAGTTGGTCTGCGACGAGTTCATCAAGTGTGTCTTTCCAGTTTGCCATGTAAAATTGATAAAGTGCTGTTTTCGAATTGCCAGCATCAAGTGCATATTCATGGATGAGTAAATCCATTTTTTTAACAACATCGATCAGAGAGATCACCTTTCCATTTACGCGCATTAGGGGTTTGTTGTTAAGAACGATCTTCGGCTCGTTATTGGGAATAATGGGAGAGAATTCTTTTGTTGGCATAGAAGTGTTTGCAAAGCCGATGGCACTTGTTGCCATGAAAATAAAAAATAAAGGTTTCATTTCAATCCCTGAGAGTAATTTTAAAATGGAGTATACAAAAAAGCGAATTTATCAGGAAAGCTTCAAAATCGCTGCAAAGAAACCATCCATCCCTCCTTGACTAGGAAAGGATTGAAAGGGGTCTGAAGCGAGTTTAAGTGAATATTTTTTAATAAAATATTCAATTTGTTGCATATTCTCTTCTGGAAGGAGGCTACAGGTAGCATACAAAATCGTTCCATTTGGATGCAGATAGGGGAGAACCTCATCAAAGATTTTTCTTTGTTCTGTGATGAGTCTTTGTAACATTTCTGGACTGAAGCGCCATTTCATATCGGGATTGCGTCTCAATGTTCCCGTTCCACTACATGGAACATCGAGGAGAATCTTGTCCATCCGCTTTAAAAGGCCCTTCTTTTTCAATTTTTTTTCATCTAGAATTTGGGCATTTTGAATTCCAGCTCGTTTTAAGCGTTTCTTGGCTTCATAAAGAGCATGCTCTCTCACATCATAGAGATAAATTTGACCTTTGTGCTGCATTTTCGGGGCAAATGCCAGGGTTTTACCTCCGGATCCAGCGCAATAATCGAGGACATGTTGTTTTGGCTTAACATCGAGGAGCTCAGCTATGATCTGACTTCCTTCATCTTGCACTTCAAAATAGCCTGCTTTAAATTCGGGGAGACCAAAAAAGTTAATTCTTTCATTGAATATGATTCCATTGGGAGCGTGTTCGCATCGCTTAATGGGATAACATTTTTTCCACTCTTCAAACAAGGTGTCCCGTGAAATTTTTAATTGATTGACTCTCACCATAGTTGGCGCTTGAAAATTGGATTCAAAACAAATGTTTATAGATTTCTCTGTTCCATAAGCTTGGTGTATATAGTCAAAAAGATGTTTAGGGAAGCTTACACCTACATGGAGGGGAAGATCTTCTTTTGATACCCATTCCTCTGGATTTAGCTGCATATAAACAGCATGTCTTTTTTCCCAGTTAATGGGTTTTTCACAAAAATGGTCGATAAGCCCTTTCCATCGAATCATTCCGTAGAGGATTTCACAAATTTCTTTGCGATCTTTGGATCCTACAGCTTTATTTTGACGAAAATAGTTTCTCAATAATGCATCTATAGGGAGCGTGCTAGACTGATGTTTGTTTAAGATTTTGAAAAGATGGTATTCTCTAAATGGCTTCATTAATTAAAGTATTAAGGTTTTCCTGGGCTGTTTGGTCTAATATTATTAATTCTAGTAATAATAAAATCAATCTTTTATTGTCATATTTTAGACATCTCTCTGGGGGACCGATGCATACGTTTAAGATTATCGTTGCTTTTTTGGGTAGGCTGCTGATCAGCCTCATTTTTATCATCGCAGGCTTAAATAAAATTTTTGATTGGCAAACTGTTGAAGCGGGATTCATTACTACTCTGACAGACTGGCATAATTATGTGCATAATGTCGCTTGGTTGGCGTGCTGTTTTGAGTTCTTTATCAGATGGGTTTCCTATTTATTAGGGATTGCTATCGCTTTTGAGCTCATTGGGGGGCTTCTCATCCTTTTTGGCATTCGTGTGCGTATCGGGGCGGTTATCTTGATTTTATTCTTAATTCCGGCGACAATTCTTTATCATCATTTTTGGTTTTTAGAGGGAAAACAACATTCTCTTGAACTAGTGATGTTTTTAAAGAATTTGGCGATTTTAGGTGGTCTTTTGAATCTTTTAGCTTTTGGAGCGGTTTTCCGCGGAAAAAGGCATCCAGTGATGCCAATGCAATGATATTCATATCGTTTGTTCTGAGTTTTCTCATCGTGGCATTTGGCCAGCCAGCAAGAAGTATTGTTGCCTCGGTTTTTGCAAGTTCTATTGGATATGCCATTTTCTGGTACGCGCTGATGAACGTAAAAAAGCGTACGCAGCGTTTTTATCTTTCATTTGTGTTTTTCGCACTCGTCCAGGCGCTGCAACTTTCTTGGATGACAGCAACAGAATATCAGGGAATTTATATTTTGTTTGTTTACGCAGGCTTGATAGTTTGGCTAGGCTTGCAATTTGGTTTTCTTTCCCTTCTTTTCCCACAGGGGAAACAATTGAGAGTCCCACGCATTTTAGCTATTGCCTCGTTTTGGACTCTCCTTGAATATAGCCGCTTATACTTTTTGTGTGGGTTTTCATGGAACCCAGTGGGTCTTTCGTTAAGTGCAACAGACGTATCGTTGCAATTTGCCTCTATATGGGGTGTGTGGGGATTATCTTTTTGGGTTATGTTGACAAATCTTTTTGCGCTCAAGTTTTTCTTAGAAAAAAAGATGAAATCGGCAGCAGGCTTTGCCTCTGTTTTTCTCATGCCATATCTTTTTGGTATTGGGCATCTTTCCTACCATCAATTCAAAATCGACCGCAATCCGCCTTCTCCACTTCATATGGCACTTCTCCAAACAGGGCTTAGGCCTGAGCAAAAATGGCCCCGTTTTGAGAGCGTGGAAGAGTATGTCTCACCTTATGAGCAGTGGCGTCGCATTTGCTCATTCCTCAAAGAGAAAGAAAAGCTCGATTTTATTGTTTTGCCAGAAGCAGCGCTTCCCTTCAAGACACATCGACCTGTTTATGATTATACAGCCGTTAAATCAATTGTGAGACAAGAATTAGGCGCTACCCTTTCGATGGAAAGAAATGGCGAAGAGGTCTCGAATGCATTTTGGTCGCAGCTTTTAGCAGATCATTTTTCTTCAGAACTTGTGATTGGTCTAGAAGATAGAGAGGATGGTAAAAGTTATAGCTCAGCCTTTCATTTCACTCCTAAAGGTGTCTCAGGTAATCGCTATGACAAACAAATTCTTTTACCCCTTGCTGAGTACCTTCCCTTCGAATTCCTAAGGCCTTTAGTTGCGAAATATGGGATTGGTGGATTTTTTACCCATGGCGTAGAAAGTAAAGTTTTTTATGGAAAAAAGCCTTTTGGTATTTCAATCTGTTACGAGGAAAGCTTTCCGCGTATTTCGAGAAGGGCCCGATTAAATGGAGCGGAATTGTTAGTAAATATCACAAATGATATGTGGTATCCCGATTCTCTTCTTCCGTTTCAACATCTCCATCATGGGAGGTTACGGGCAATCGAAAATGGGATTCCCCTTGTAAGAGCTTGCAATAATGGCGTGACCGCATCAATCGATAGTTTTGGGCGAATTGTCTCGAAATTTCAGGGAGAGAAGGGAGAAATTGAATGGATTCGGGGGGCGTTGTTTGTTGATGTCGATCCCTACTTCTTTAAAACGCTCTATTTGTTTTGGGGAGATATCTGTCTTTTGGGACTCAATTTTTTATTTTTAAGTGTTTTTTTTCTCTGTAAAAAGCGGCGAAGATGGTAATCTTTATTGCCGAAAATATATAAGAAAGCTAAACTAGAGGTTATGCTTTTGAGAGCGCAATTCAATATTGAATAAAGGATAGATATGTCTCCGCTCGGTGAGCTCTCTTCGTCGAAAAAGAAACAACGCACGTTGAAAAATCCCGTTTCAATCTCGGGAATAGGCCTTTTTACTGGCTTAAAGACAACCATGACACTGAAGCCTGCTGATGAAGATACAGGTATTCTTTTTCGTCGCATTGATCTTCCAGATTCGCCAATCATTCCTGCTACAATTGAATATGTAAAGGGAACACCCCGTTGCACGATTCTTGGTGTAGACGGTGTCTATATTCAAACAGTTGAACATATTCTTTCCGTATTAAATGCCTATGAAATTGACAATTTATATATTGAGTTAGATGGCATTGAGGTCCCGAGTTGTGATGGAAGTGCTTTACCTTTTGTTGAAAGTATTGAGGAGAGTGGCATTTCTTATCAAAACGCGACTAAGGAAGTGCTGCGTATTTCAGCGCCAGTTTTTTGGTCGAAAGGTGAAGTTCAGCTTGTAGCGCTCCCTTCTGATGAATTTCGAGTCAGCTATACGCTCAACTATCCTAATTCAAATCTCCTAAAATCTCAATTTTATACGCTCATTGTCAATGAGGAAAACTATAAAAAGGAAATTGCTCCAGCACGTACATTCTCGTTATATGAAGAAATTGGACCTATGATTGAAGAAGGGCGTATCAAAGGCGGGTCACTTGAAAATGCCGTGATCATCAAAGGTGATGCGATTCTTAATCCCGAAGGCATTCGATTTCCTGATGAAATGGTTCGACATAAAATTTTAGATCTTATTGGAGATTTATCACTGGTTGGAAAGCATTTTCTAGCACATATCATTGCGATTCGCTCAGGTCACTTTTCAAATACATCATTTGCAAAAGAGATCGTCAATAATATCATGATGGAGATCCATTAATGAAGAACGAACAATCACGCAAAGAGCCCGTATTAAATAGTAAAGAAATTGCAAAGATTTTACCTCATCGTTATCCTTTTTTACTCGTTGATCGTATTATTGAACTTGATTTAGAGAAAAATCTCATCATTGGACAGAAAAATGTGACGATTAATGAAGAGTTTTTTCAGGGGCATTTTCCTGTGGCACCGATCATGCCAGGAGTACTTATTTTGGAGGCCTTAGCGCAAACTGGGGGAATTCTCATTCATCAAAAAGGATATAAAGAAAAAATTGCTTTTTTGCTGACCGTAAATCATGCGAAATTTAGAAAACCTGTTGGACCCGGTGATGTGCTTTTTTTGCACGCAACATGTGTCCATGTAGGATCCAAAGGTGGAAAAGTTCAAGCAAAAGCCTTTGTGGAAGAGCAGCTTATTGCAGAGGCTGAAATTGGATTTGCTCTTGTAAATGCAGATCAGATATAAGAAGATCATTTAGAAACAAAAAAAATTTGGAATCAGATGTCAAATATTCACCCTACAGCGATTATTGAGCCTGGTGCTAAAATTGGAAAAAACGTCACGATTGAAGCCTATGCGGTAATCAAGGGCACTGTAACACTTGAGGATGAAGTGGTGATTAAGTCACACGTCTATCTTGATGGAAACACTACAGTTGGCTTAGGCACAACAATTTGGCCAGGAGCAAGCATCGGGACAAAAACCCAAGATCGGAAATTCAAGGGTGAGACGACTTATGTCGTAATTGGAAAGCACTGTGAAATTCGGGAATTTGTAACAATTAATTCGTCATGTCAAGAAGGCTCAACGGTTAAAGTTGGAGATCATTGTCTCATTATGGCTTATTCGCATGTCGCACACAATTGCGAGATAGGCAATCATGTTATTTTATCAAATAATGCGGCTTTAGCTGGACATGTCATCATCGAAGATCACGTTATTATTGGTGGAATGACACCAGTTCATCAATTTGTACGCATTGGTCGTTTTGCAATGGTGGGTGGATTTAGCCGCATTACGCGTGATATTCCTCCTTTTACCATTGGAGCGGGTGCTCCTTACCGATTAGGTGGGCTTAATCTTATTGGTTTGAAAAGGAATGATTTTTCACTGGAAGAAAGAAAAGCCTTAACACGTGCATTCAAGCTTACATATCGAAGCGGTCTTCATCTTGAGGATGCACTTAAACAACTAGCGGAAGAAGAAAAAGAAAGTCCGTCAGTTGCTCATTGGGTGCGTTTTTGTCGTCTTTCTAAACGGGGTTTGATTTCACTCGAAGGGATTACAAAAGGGACAAAAGAAGAGCCTGCACCTGTGAGTACTTCAACTGAAGAACTCAAAGAATATGAGACTCTCCTTGAAGAATAGCCCATGAAGATCATCTTTTTTGGGACTCCCCATTTTGCTGCTGAAATCCTTTCCTTTTTGCTCGATAATGAGTGTGATGTTGTTGCAGTCGTTTCCAAGCCAGACAAGCCGAAAGGCCGTTCCAAAAAGCTCATGCCAACTCAAGTTAAAGAACTTTTACTTGTGAGAGATGAGCAAATTCCGCTCTATCAACCGGGTAAGGCCTCAAGTTCAGAATTTGCAGATATATTAAAAGCCTATCAGCCCGACCTGTTTCTTGTCGTCGCCTATGGCGAAATTATTAGTAGAGAGCTGTTAGATATTCCACGTTTAGGCTGTGTCAATATCCATGCCAGTCTTTTGCCAAAATATCGAGGAGCGGCCCCGATGCAGCACGCACTCATCAATGGTGAAAAAGAAACAGGCATCACTTTGATTGAAATGAGTGAAAAAATGGATGCTGGTGATGTCTTAGCTATGGAAAAGATTCCAGTGCCGAGTGAGATGACTTTGGGAGAGCTCACCGTGCAATTGTGCAGGCTTTCTTGCTCTTTGCTGAAGAAATTTTTGCCAAAGCTTGAAAAGGGAACTGTTCAGCATAAAACTCAAGACCATTCCAAGGCGACGCTCGCGCCAAAGATAAAAGTGGCGCACGGAAAAATCGATTGGAGTCTAAGCGCAAGTGTTCTACATAACCTTATCCGAGGTTTATCCCCTTTTCCAGGAGCATGGTGTGAAGTGGAGATAGGAGGGCAAAAAAGGCGGCTGAAAATTTTAAAATCAGAAGTATCTGATGAAAAGCCTCAAGATAACCACCTCATCGTTAAATGCGGAAAAGGTTCCCTGGAAATTTTAGCTTTGCAACTCGAAGGGAAGAGGGTGATGGAAGTTAACGAATTTCTTAGAGGCAACCCGAGTTTTAACTTTACAACAAAAACATAATCTCTTAAATTCCTTCACAAAAACTTAATATTTGTGAGGAGCGAGATATGGTAGCAGCAGTTAGAACGCATGCATTTAGTGAATTGTTCGATCAAGAAAGTCATAGTTTATTAAGAGGTTTAGATAATGGTGTTCAGGCCGCAATTAAGTTAGGTGGCGTGAGCAGAGTTGGACCCATAGATCTGATGCGAGGAACGAAAGTTCTTGGAGATGCAGTAGGGGGATTGTCATTTCTTGAAGCGGGATACGGAATATCTGCATTAAGCGAGAGCGTTCAAAGGAAAGATTCACTTCGGGAAGTCTCTGTGAAAGGGGCTGGAGTCGTAGCAGATTCAACTTGTTTTTTGGACTGTTTGAATCGAAACGGGGTGATTGATGCTCCGAAAGCGATGCCTGTCATTTCTGGAATTGGAAATGTTGCGGGGATGTATCAGTGGGGAAGCGAGACAGCTGAAAGTGTTAGAGCACTGTGTCATGAGCACTCACCAACAGCTCCTCAAGAAGTAAAGTTGTTAAGTTTAGAAAGAAGAACGCAGTGGGCCAAAGTGATTAGAAATATCGCACTTTTTGCGCTTAATTTATTTAGTTTTATTGGATTGGTTTATGGCTCAGTCGTATCCTCCTTGGTGATGCTGGGTATTTCATCTGTTGCAGTTGTTGCATCCATTGCAGCGTTCTTTTTTGGCAAAAATGTAGAGGCAGCAAGAAACGCTCCTCCAATAGTAATATAAGGCCCCTATAGGGCAGGAGAAAAGGTATGGTTGCTTCTGTAAGCACATGTAGTATCATTAATGATTGTGCAAAAGAAAATCTTGGTGATCTTGTTAAAGTTGGTCGTGATGTGGCAAGGGTTGCAGAGCATTTTGATGTGGAAGGGGCAGAACCTTTTGTTAAAGGGTTTAAAACAACATTTGGTGGGTTATATCCTGCTTCATTACCAGGAAAAGTTGCGGATGTTAAGCTCAAGTGGAATAAATTAAATTGGACCTACAGGTCTGTCGAAGATCTTGCCAAAAGTGTTCTCGGATTAGTGGGAACTTTTTTTAAATCGCTAATCTGGACAAATGATATTGGTGCTACAGCTTTTGAAGTAAAGCCATTTCGATTGATCTCGACAGGTTCTGATTTAGTGAATTTGACTCTAGGAGTTGCTAAGGAAGGGCCAGAGGCTTATCAGCTTTTGAACAAAGAAAGATCGAAGATAGAAGGTCTGACTCTAACAAAAAAAATAGCCGATATAGCCAAGAAAAGTACATGTATTGCCCTTTGTGTTCTCTCTCTTGCTGGCTTGCTTTTTGGGGCAGCAATAAGTTCGACGATTTTCTTGGGTCTTTCAATCACAGTAGTGACAAGCTCGCTGGTGTCATTTTTTCTAAAGAAAAATATTACAGCAATGCAAGATCAAGAAAAGAATGATAATATTGAGAAGTTGACGGAACAATTGAGGTCGCTGGGGCAAACTCCTGCAGTAGGCTAAAAATTGATGTCACATAAACATCTGGAGCAAAAAGAGTGGGTAACCCTCACTCTTTTTTTAGGTCTTTTATTTTCACTTATCTTGATAACCCTTATCAATAGAATCTAGTAGACAGATTTAAATACTAAAAAACTTGTTTAATGCTCCTAAAAGAAAATAATTTTGTGAAATCGGAAGATAAATATTGAAAAATTGCACGAATTTCTCTATGATCCTTCCTTAGAATTTAACATCTATTGAATCACTAACAGTAATAGATTTAGATTGAATGAAAACGACTAATTTGGTAGGCTCTTCGCTTGTTACTAAATCAGTATCATAATTTTGAAAGTGCTCGTAAAAGGGAATGAAATGACTCTTAAAATGCTTGGTAAAAAGCTCGGGATGACCCAGATTTTTGATGAAAAAGGGAATATCACTGTTTGTACAGTGATTTCGGTTGATTCTAACGTCGTAATTCAGATTAAGACGGAAGACAAAGATAACTATAGTGCTCTTCAGATGGGTGCGGTTGCGTACGCTCCGAGCAAAAAGAAAAATGTAAAAAAACCTTTACAAGGTCATTTCAAGAAGGCTAACGCTGAGCCAATGCGATATCTTTTTGAGTGTCGTTTGGACGATGTTGCAGGGTACGAGGTCGGGCAGGAAATTAAAGTTGATAATTTCGAAGGGTGTCCTCTTGTAGATGTGATTGGACAGTCAATCGGAAAGGGATTCCAAGGGGTCATGAAAAGACATGGCTTTAAGGGAGGGCCCGCAGCTCACGGTTCCGGCTTTCACAGACATGCAGGATCAACTGGAATGCGATCGACTCCCGGCCGCTGTTTGCCTGGCGTGAAAAAGGCTGGTCAAATGGGAGCGGAACAGAAAACAATTGAAAATCTTCCTGTAGTCCGCATCGACTTAGAAAAAAATCTAATGCTTGTCAAGGGATCCGTTCCTGGGCCACGCAATGGATATGTATATGTACGAAAGTCAGTGAAGAAAGGCTAAAATTTAGAGTGTTATCAGAGGAAATCAAGTGGTTAGCTTAAAAAAATACAATCTGGAAGGGAAAGAAATCGAAGAGGTTCAAGTCGACGAAGGCTTGTTTAAAAACTCAGCGAATAGCCAAATGATTAAAGACTATATTGTGGCGTTAAGAGCAAATGCTAGACAGTGGAGTGCAAGTACAAAAGGACGTTCCGATGTCAAATGTACTAATAAAAAGCCACACCCACAAAAAGGAACTGGACGTGCGAGACAGGGGTCTGTAGCTTCCCCACAATTTAAAGGCGGCGGAATTGTTTTTGGACCTAAACCTAAATTTAATCAGCATGTTCGGATCAATAGAAAAGAGAGAAGAAAAGCGATTCAATATCTCGTATCAAAGCGGATGGAAAAAGGCAACGTGCACTTACTTCAACTAGAGAATCTTGATCTGCCTAAAACTAAAAAGGTCGCGTCTTTTTTAAATGCGCTGTCTCTTTTAGGAAAGCGTGTTTTATTTTTAGGGGAAGTAGCAAAAAATGCAGAACAAAAAGAGTCATCATCCTTTAAGCAGTGTGAGACATTTGTTAAAAGCATGAGAAACATCCCCAGGGTTTCATTTTTGCCAGCTCAGAATTTAAATGGATATGATTTGATGCTAAATCAAGAAATTATTGTAATGGACTCAGCGTATGAAGATTTAATTGCAGTCCTGAAGGGAGAAAGCAAATGAGAAACAAAAGAAAAGCTTATCAGGTTATTAAATCCCGTTATGTAACTGAAAAAACTCAGGTTATGCAGTCTCTCGAGCAAGCGACAAGCAACAAATCTTTAAGTAAATGCCAAACGCCAAAATACACTTTTTTAGTCGATCGACACGCAAATAAAGCGGAGATCGCTGCGGCAATAGAAGAAATTTATTCATCACAGGAAATAAAAGTTAGATCTGTGAATACAATAAACGTGAAACCAAAAAAACGAAGGGTCAGAGGACGCCAAGGATTTAAGCCAAGCTTTAAAAAGGCGATAGTCTCTCTACAGCCCGGTGACTCGATTGAAGAAGCTGTTTAGGCAGTAAAAAGGAAATGAAAAATGGTTAAAAAATTTCGGCCTACTACCCCAAGTCAAAGGAAGCTCGTTTTACCGAGTAATACTCAATTGACTCGCGTTGGCAAAACACGAGCGACTGTGAAGCCTACAAAATCGCTATTAGCTCCTAAGAAGCGAACAAATGGGCGGAATCATCACGGAAGAATTACGTGCCGTCATCGTGGTGGAGGACATAAGCGATTTTATCGGATGATCGATTTCAAGAGAAATAAAGATGGCGTTGAAGCTGTTGTCGCATCAATTGAATATGATCCAAATCGCTCAGCCCATATCGCACTCCTTAATTACCTTGATGGAGAAAAGAGGTATATTATTGCTCCTGAAGGGTTGAAAGCTGGCGATCGCATTCAATCTGGTGAAAAAGCACCTTACAAGCCTGGGTGTACTATGCCTCTAAAATCTATGCCGCTTGGTTCGACCGTTCATAATATTGAGCTTTATCCAGGAAGAGGAGCGCAACTTGTTCGCTCAGCTGGTTTGTCTGCACAATTATTGGCTCGTAGCGGTGGTTATGCGACACTTAAAATGCCATCAGGTGAAGTTAGACTTATTAATGAATCGTGTCGCGCTACATTTGGAATTGTTTCTAATGCTGAATTTGCTCTTCGTGTTGAAGGCAAAGCTGGTAGATCGCGCTGGAAAGGGATACGACCAACTGTACGTGGAACTGCTATGAATCCTGTTGATCACCCACACGGTGGTGGTGAAGGGCGACACAATGGATATATTCCAAGATCTCCATGGGGAATGCAAACGAAGGGCTACCGTACCCGTTTAAAGAAAAAGACAAAAAAGTGGATCGTGAAAGATCGTAGGAAAAAATAGAGGAAAACATGGGTAGATCACTAAGAAAAGGTCCATTTGTTGATCATCATTTGTTTACGAAAGTAAAAAAACAGAACGATGAAGGTGGCAAGAAACCAATTAAAACATGGTCTAGAAGATCAATGATCTTGCCAGAAATGATTGGTCATACTTTTGAAGTCCATAATGGTCGAAAATTTATCACTGTATTTGTCTCTGAAAATATGGTTGGACATCGATTGGGTGAATTTTCACCGACACGACAGTTCAAGGGACACCCGGTTAAAAAGTAAGGAATGTAAAGCATGAAGCAACAAGCGAAAGCCATTACAAAATTTGTTCGAATCAGCCCCCGTAAAGCACGTCTTGCTGCAGGAATGATTAGAGGTTTGAAAGTAGAAGATGCTTTGGTCCAGCTAAATTTTAGCAATTTAAAAGGCGGCAGACTCCTTCAGAAGACCCTCAAAAGCGCCATAGCAAATGCTGAGACGCTACATGATGTTCAGCGAGATGATTTAAAGGTTGCTGAGGTGAGAATTGATTGTGGTCCGTCGATGAAGCGGGCTAAGTCAAAGAGCCGCGGAGGCAAAGTACCGATTTTGAAAAGAACAAGTCACTTCACAATTGTAGTTAGTACATAATGAGAGAGGAATAGAATGGGACAAAAAACATCTCCAATTGGATTTAGGCTTGTATTAAAAAAAGCTTGGAGATCGATCTGGTATGCAAATAAGAAAGAGTTCGGAACACTACTAGGTGAAGATGATCAAATAAGAAAATATTTGATGAAAAAACCCTGCTGCGTCGGCACCTCTAAGGTCGTGATCAAACGAATGAGTGAAAAGATTGAAATCACCCTTTTTACTGCAAGACCAGGGCTTGTAATTGGTAAAAAAGGCGCGGAAATCGACCAGCTGAAGAAAGAACTTAGCAAGTTAACCGATAAAGAAGTGTGGATTGAAGTTGCTGAAATTAAGCGCCCTGATCTAGACGCCAAACTTGTTGCTGAAGGAATTTCAAAACAGATTGAAAGACGGATAGCATTTAGAAGAGTATTGAAAAAAGCCATTCAGGCAACTATGGATGCCGGTGCTGCAGGTATTAAAGTTCAAATTTCTGGTCGTGTTGGCGGAGCCGAAATTGCGCGAACAGAGTGGTATAAGGAGGGGCGAATCCCGCTTCATACCCTAAGAGCTAACATTGATTATGCTACGGCAAGAGCTGAGACCACGTACGGCTCCATTGGAGTCAAGGTTTGGATTAATAAAGGCGAAGACAACGCACGATAGGAGATAAAAACGATGGCAATGCTACCGTCAAGAACGAAATACAGAAAGCAACAGAAAGGAAAGGTCACTGGCAATACGAAACGAGGTCAATTTGTAGAATTTGGTGATTTTGGCATGCAGGTATTAGAACGTGGTAAAATAACGAATAAACAGATTGAAGCTTGCCGTGTTGCGATTAATAGATATTTTAGTCGTCGTGGAAAAGTTTGGATTAGAATTTTTCCAGATAAGCCTATCACGAAAAAGCCAGCTGAAACACGCATGGGTAAAGGAAAGGGCTCTACAGATATGTGGGTTGCCCCAGTTAGACCGGGTCGCATTCTCTTTGAAGTTGGGAATGTCTCAAGAGAAGATGCCAAAAAAGCTTTATTGAAAGCAGCGGCTAAACTTGGTTTAAAAACACGATTTGTTGAACGCCTGCAAAGAGCTTAATTGAGAGTATAAAATGCATAAAGCAAAAGATTTAAGAGATCAATCAGTAGAAGAGCTACTAGCCCTTGAAGAGGACTTAAGTAAAGAAAGCTATCACCTCAAGAGTGAATTGAGAGTTAATAGAAAGCTAGAAAAGCCGCATCTGCTTATTCAAAATAAAAAAGATAGAGCTCGAGTCCTAACGATACTCAGAGAAAAGCAAGGGAATAATTGATGGAAAACAACAGAAAAAGAAAGACTAGAGAAGGTGTCGTGATCTCCACAAAGATGGATAAGACTGTTGCTGTCAGAGTTGATCGTAAAGTTGCGCATTCTCGCTATAGCAAAGTGATCATTCGCAGTAAGAAATACTATGCCCATACCGAACAAGAAGGTTTGAAAGAGGGACAAAAAGTCAGAATTGAAGAAACTCGCCCACTGTCAAAATTGAAGCGATGGCGCGTAATCGAAGTACTTTAAGAGAGAGATGAAATGATACAGCAAGAATCTGAGTTAATTGTAGCAGATAATAGCGGAGCAAAACGGGTAAAGTGCTTTAAAGTTCTTAAAGGAACACGAAGAAGATATGCCCGCGTAGGAGACGTCGTAGTATGCTCTGTCAAGGAAGCAGATCCCAAGGGAAATGTTAAGAAAGGTGCTGTTGTAAAAGCAGTAATCGTACGGTCAAAAAGTCATATTAGACGTAAAGATGGTTCAGTCTTGAGGTTTTATGATAATAGCTGTGTGATTATAGATGAAAAGCAAAATCCGCAGGGAACACGTGTTTTTGGCCCGATTGCTCGCGAAGTACGTGAGCAAGGCTTTATTAAAATAAGTTCATTAGCGCCAGAAGTGATCTAAAGAGGAAATGATGAATAAGTGGATAAAAAAAGGTGATAAGGTCGTTGTCATTGCAGGAAATGACAAAGGGAAAGTTGGCGAAGTTCTTGCGAAAAATAAGGATAGAATCCTAGTAAAGGGTGTCAATATTCGCAAAAAGCACATGAAGCAAAGAGAGCAGGATGCTCCCGCAAAAATTGTAGACATAGAAGTGCCTGTCCATATTTCGAATGTCCGCCCTAGCGATGCAAGTGGTAAGCCTTTAAAAATGAAAATTATAAGTGAAGAAAACGGCACGAAGAACCTTTGCTATATTGATGAAGGTAAACCTGTCGTTTTAAGAACAATAAAGAAAGCTAAGTAAGAAATATGTCCAGATTGAAAAAGAAATATCTTGAAGAAGTAAAAGAGACTCTAAAAGAGAAATTCTCTTATAAGAATCCAATGCAAATTCCAGAGCTGAAAAAAATCATAATTAGTATGGGTGTTGCTGAAGCATTAAAAGATAAAAATGTGATGCAAGACTGCATAAGAGAGCTAACACAGCTTTCAGGTCAAAAGCCTATAATGATGAAAGCAAAGCAATCTATCTCTAACTTTAAGCTTAGAGAAGGTCAGGAAATTGGTTTGAAGGTTACAATTCGTGGAACACGAATGTATGAATTTTTTGACCGATTTACAAATATTGTAGCCCCAAGGATTCGTGACTTTAGAGGTTTTAAACCTAAATGTGATGGAAGGGGTAATTATTCACTTGGACTTTCCGATCAGCAAATGTTTCCAGAAATCAATCTTGATGAAGTGAAACGAGATCAGGGAATGAATATTTCATTTGTAACTTCAGCACTGACAGATGAAGAATGTAGGGAATTACTTAAATTATTGGGAATGCCTTTTCAGAAAAGCGCATAAATTATTGAGGAGAGAAAATTTGTATGACACACCATGATCCCATATCTGACTTACTGACCAGAATACGCAATGGAAAAGACGCTAACCATAGATTTGTCGATGTTTCCTTAAGCAAGATGAACAAAGCGATCATTGAAGTGCTAAAAGATAGAGGGTATGTGGATCAATATCTTATCAATGATAAAAAAGGTATCGTTCGTGTGTTTATTAGGGTTTCTAAACGATCAAGAAAACCTGTGATTCAGGGATTAAAGCGCGCTTCTAAGCCAGGACTAAGACGCTATGTAAAATCTCATGAAATTCCTAAGGTTTATAGTGGACTTGGTGTTGCTATAGTCTCCACTTCCCACGGTGTAATTGATGGCGAAAAAGCAAGAGAGATGCGACTTGGTGGCGAGCTTCTCTGCTTAATATGGTAATTTAATAGAGGTAACTAATGTCGCGTTTAGGAAATAAACCAATCTTGATTCCAAAAGGTGTTGAAGCAAAATTCAGCAAAGGACTTTTTGAAGTAAAAGGCCCTAAGGGACAATATAGCGTTCAAACACCGAATGAAATCGACGTAAAAATTGAAAATGACATGGTACATGTCGCATTTGACGATAAGGGAACGCTAGAAAAACCGATGTACGGACTTTATAGATCCTTGATTAATAATGCCGTTGTTGGAGTCTCAGTTGGGTTCGAGAAAAAATTAACACTAATTGGTGTTGGATATCGAGCTGCTCTTAAGGGCAAAGATCTAGAACTTCAACTAGGTTACTCAAATCCATGCATGATCGAGATACCGGAGACTGTTAAAGTAGCGGTTGAAAAAAGCACAGCTATATCGATTACCGGTGTAGATAAACAATTAGTTGGACAATTTGCTGCAGATGTACGCGCATTCAGACCACCTGAACCTTATAAAGGTAAAGGCGTGAGGTATGAAAATGAATTTGTACGTAAGAAGGCAGGAAAAGCAGCAAAAGGTGGGTAGATAAGATGATAAAAAATTTAGCAAAACGTGAACGTTGCCGATATAAGAGAGCCTTAAGAGTTAGAAAAAATTTGAGAGGGGATGCTGCAAGACCAAGAATGTCAGTTACAAAGACAAACAAGCATATCTTCGTTCAAATTATTAATGACGAAGAAGGACAAACACTTGTGAGTTTGGGCACGCTTTCTAAAGAGTTCAAGGGAACAAAATACAATCAAAAGTCAAAAGAGACTGCTCGCCATATAGGTGAGAAAATAGCTGAATATGCAAAGAGCAAAAATATCGATAAGGTGGTATATGACCGTGGTCGCTTAAAATACCATGGAATTATCGCTGAACTTGCTGACTCAGCTCGAAAAGCAGGATTACAATTCTAGAATATAGGACATATTGAATGGCTAACCAAAAACCAAATAAACGTAAAGAAGATTTCGATTCTGAGTTTGAAGAAAAAGTACTTCACATCAATCGCTGTTCAAAAGTTGTAAAAGGCGGTCGCAAATTTAGTTTTTCCGCCCTAGTCATCGTAGGTGATGGGAATGGTCGAGTTGGAGTTGGTTTTGCAAAAGCAAATGAAGTTGCAGATGCAATTAGAAAGGGAAGTGAAGCTGCTCGTAAGAACATTCAGAAGTTTCAACTTGAAGGCACCACAATTCCCCATGAAATTATTTACAAATGGGATGGAGCTAGAGTTCTCTTAAAACCTGCCCAAATTGGTACAGGCGTTATTGCAGGATCTGTTGTACGCTCAGTCTTAGAAATGGCCGGTGTTAAAGATGTTATTGCTAAAAGTTTAGGATCAAACAATCCGATGAATTTGGTTACAGCAACTGTAAAGGCTTTATTGGATTTAAGAAATCGTAAAGAGAGTTTTGAAGCGCGAGGAATTGAACTATGATAAATCTATCACAACTAACAAATAGCTACAGAAAGAAGAACAAAGTTCAGCGCGTAGGAAGAGGTCCCGGATCTAAGCGAGGAAAAACGAGTACACGAGGTCATAAGGGGGATAAATCCCGATCTGGTTATAAAAGACGTGAAGGTAAAGAAGGGGGACAAGTACCTCTTTTCAAAAAATTACCAACTCGTGGGTTTTCTAATGCCCGTTTTAAAAAGGACGTTTTTGCACTCACACTGACAAAAATTAATAGTCTCTACTCTGATGGAGAAGTAGTCAATATTCAGTCTCTTATTACAAAGGGATATTCACTCAAAAATTTCAAAGGTACCCTGAAAGTCATTGGTGATGCAGAAGTGGAAAAAAAAGTTACTATTGAAGCTGACAAATTTTCAAAAGGTGCTCTTAAAAAATTAGATAAGAATTCGATAGAATATAAAATATTGACTAAGTAAACTCGAGTAGGTCAGCAAACCCCCACTGGATAGATTAACATGATTCAAGGCCTTAAGAAAATCTTCTCTACCGCCGATGTTAGAGAGAAAGTCATATTTACTATATTAATGCTCATCGTGTGTCGTATAGGTGCCTATGTGCCTGTACCTGGAATCAATGGTGAGGAAGCAGTTAAGATGTTTAGATTTGCTACTGGTGGGGGGCAAAACCTCTTTCAGTTAGTGGATATCTTTTCAGGTGGAGCTTTTGCCCACATGACCGTCATAGCTTTGGGCGTCATGCCTTATATTTCTGCTTCTATCATTATGCAGCTACTCATGGCCTTAATTCCATCACTCCAGAGAGAGATTCGGGAAAATAGTGAAGCCGGCCGAAAGAAAATGGGTAAATGGATCAGAATGATGACGATTATGCTCGCATTTTTCCAATCGGGTCTTTTTGCTAAATATGCTATTCAGATTAATGCTTCAAATCCTGGGATTATTGCCTCAGAAATAATTAATGTAACAATTTTAAATTTCCCATGGCTTTTCTTCATGATCTTCGTATTTACAATGACAACAGGGACAATGTTTCTCATGTGGATAGGTGAGCAAATTAGCGAACGTGGCATTGGTAATGGGATCAGTATGATTATCGCAATCGGAATTCTCTCATCCTTGCCGACGACCCTGGGAACGATGATCCGTCAGCTAAATCTTGATAGCCAAGAGGTGGGGCAGCTAACATTTTCCTCTCTTATTGTCATGATTGGCGCTTTCGTTATCATTGTTGTTGGAACAATACTTGTTATCCAAGGTCAAAGAAAGATTCCATTGCAGTATGCAAGGAGAGTTGTTGGTCGCCATGAAGTTCAAGGTGGAAACGCTTACATACCTTTAAAAGTTAATTATGCGGGTGTGATTCCTGTGATTTTTGCTTCGTCGCTACTAATGTTTCCAGCTACGATCGTACAATTTTTAGGCAGGGGTTCCTGGATATCAACTTTTGTGAGTGCATTGTCACCTGGAAGTTGGATCTATACAGCTTTATACATACTCCTTATTCTATTTTTTACTTACTTCTGGACTGCAACTCAATTTCATCCCGAACAGATCGCGTCGGATATGAAGAAAAATGGAGCCTTTATACCAGGAATTAGACAAGGAAAACCTACACAAGAATTTTTAGAATCGACAATGAGTCGTATTACCTTAGCAGGTGCTGTTTTCTTAGCATTTATTGCTGTCTTGCCAACGCTTGTTGCACGAGTTTTAGGTATCGATTCAAGTATTAGTCACTTCTTTGGAGGGACTTCTTTATTGATTCTTGTTGGTGTTGTATTGGATACAACAAAACAGATTGACTCCCACTTATTAATGAAACGGTATGATGGGTTTATGAAAAAGGGAAGAACAAGAGCACGTATATAAAAAAAAGTATATCACTTCAGATAGAAGGCTATCAGGGGTATTAACTTGCGAACTTAAATGGAATTTGATAAACTTTTCGTGCAATAAAGTAAAAAAGGACTTGAC
This sequence comes from Chlamydiota bacterium, assembly GCA_021772315.1. Taxonomy (GTDB): domain Bacteria; phylum Chlamydiota; class Chlamydiia; order Chlamydiales; family Simkaniaceae; genus JAJFMF01. Next base: position 305,305 of record JAJFMF010000008.1, on the reverse strand, counting down.
ATATGGCTAGGGTTATTGGGATCGACATACCGAATAAAAAGCGGTTAGTTATTAGCCTAACTTATATCTATGGAATTGGGAATCACATCGCGCAGCAAATTGTTGAAAAATTAGGTTTAAATCCTGACATGCATGCTGAAAAGCTCACGGAAGGTGATATTTCAAAACTTAATGCAATTTTGCAAACAGAATATGTGGTTGAAGGGGATTTGCGTAGACAAACACAGAATGATATTAAGCGCTTAATTAGCATTAATTCATATCGTGGGCAGCGTCATCGCGCTGGTTTGCCAACAAGAGGACAACGAACAAAATGTAATGCACGTACCCGTAAGGGACGCAAGAAAACGATAGCCGGAAGAAAAAAGTAATTCTGAGTTAAAAGGAGAAAACACCGTTGGCTAAACAAGAGAAGAAAGGTCCCAAAAAAAGTTCAGGTAGAACTAGGAAAAAAATCACTAGAAGCGTTCCTAGTGGTATTGCACACGTTAAAGCGACATTTAACAATACGATTGTTTCGATTACAGACCCATCTGGAAATGTTATCTCATGGGCATCTGCAGGAAAAGTTAATTTTTCTGGATCCAGAAAATCTTCTGCATTTGCAGCTACTATTGCGGCACAAGATGCTGCAAAAAATGCCATGGTCTATGGATTAAAAGAAGTTGAAGTTCATCTTAAAGGCCCTGGTGCTGGTCGAGAATCAGCTGTTAGAGGTCTTCAAAGTGCTGGCTTAGCTATCACGCTCATCCGGGATAAAACACCTGTACCGCATAATGGTTGCCGTCCTCGTAAAAGAAGAAGAGTTTAAAATAATTGTGTTAGGAGATTAATTTATGGGAGTCAAGTATGGCAAATTCGAATTGCCAACTAAAATCAAAGTAGACGAAGGCTCAAAGAGTTCTACTTTTTCAAGGTTTATCGCTGAGCCCTTTGAACGAGGTTTTGGGTATACGGTAGGAAATGCGCTACGAAGAATCATGTTAACCTCTCTTGAAGCGCCTTCTATCGTTTCAATTAAGATTGAAGGGGTCTCTCACGAGTATATGGCGGTTGAGGGAGTTATTGAAGATATGACACATGTGATTCTTAATCTCAAAGGTGTGCTCTTAAGAAAGCTCCCAACTGAAGAAAACAACTCTACTCGGGCTCCACGTACTATTTCTAAAACTTTGGAAATTACTCCACAAATGCTTGAAAGCGGTGGTGGACAATATTTGGTGCGTATTAAAGACCTTATGGGTGAATCTGATTTCGATATCGTGAATCCAGAAGAGCATATCTTCACAGTTACAAAGCCTATGACCCGCTCTGTTGATATTAAAATTGCGATTGGTAGAGGCTATGTGCCGTCAGAGAGACACCAATTTTCAGATCGAGTTGTTGATGAAATTCTTATTGACTCAGCCTTTTCTCCGATCAGACTGGTGAATTACTATGTTGAAAATACAAGGGTTGGTCAAGATACAGATTTTGATCGATTAGTTCTTGAGGTGACTACCGATGGAAGAATTTCTCCTGAAGAAGCCCTTACCTTTGCAACGCAAATTGGTGTATTACATCTTCAAGTTTTTGATGAGCTTAATTTTCAATCAATTACATTCGAAGCGGATCAGGAAGATGAGAATACTGATCGTGATCAAATTTTAGCTAAATTAGCTCTAAAAATTGATGAGATTGAACTTTCAGTAAGATCTACTAACTGTCTATCACAAGCTAATATCAACACCATTGCTGAACTCGTGATCATGCCAGAGCAAGAAATGCTACGCTTTAGAAATTTTGGAAAAAAATCTCTTAATGAAATTAAGGATAAATTGTCAGAGCGTGGACTATACTTAGGTATGGATTTATCTAAATATGGCCTTACTAGAGAGAATGTGAGTGATGCCATTTCTGATTATCTGAAAGAAAAAGCAGGACAAGAAGAATGAGACACAGAAAACGAACTTTTAAAATTGGGCGAACATCTTCGCATTTAAGATGCCTTATGGCAAATATGCTTAAGTCATTAATCGAACATGGCAGAATTGAAACATCAGTAACAAAAGCGAAAGAACTGAGACGTCATGCTGATCAAATGATCACTTTAGCAAAGAAAGGCACATTAGCTAGTAGAAGATCTGCTATTGGTGAGATGATGATCACATTTAATTCTCTAACTTCTAAAGAAGCAAGAAGTGCGAAAAATGGTGATACATCTGCATACAATAGTGATAGAAAAATCATCGATAAACTTTTTGGTGAACTAGCTGAAAAGTATGCTGATCGTCAAGGTGGTTATACCCGTATTATTAGAACATTTCCTCGTCTTGGTGACAATTCAGAGAGATGTATCATCGAGTATATCTAAATAGTCGACAAATCTAAATTTTGAAGAGCGGTTATTTTTTAACCGCTCTTTTTTTTATTAAAATCTCGCTTTACATTCTGGATTCTCTCCTTTATCATCTGCGTTGAAATAAAAATTCTTAGTAAAGGGTGGCTCTAATGAAAAAACGGATTGCAATTAATGGTTTTGGAAGGATTGGACGCTCAGTATTCAGACTAATCCATGAGCATAGCGACCTTGAAATCGTAGCTGTGAACGACCTTGTTCCAGCTGAAAACTTAGCTTATCTTCTAAATTATGACTCAATACATGGGAGATTCTCTCCGCCTGTTCGAGCTGAAGGGGATCATATTGTATCAGACCATCATAAGGTAAAAATCCTTGCTGAGCGTGACCCAACAAAGCTCCCATGGAAAAGTCTTAATGTTGATTTTGTCATCGAAGCAACAGGGCTTTTTACACATGGAGATGACGCAAAAAAGCATCTAGAAGCTGGTGCTAAACGCGTTGTTATTTCAGCTCCCGCAAAAGGAGACGTCCCAATTTTTGTTCTTGGCGTCAATCATGACAAATATGAGCCGAACAATCACCACATCGTCTCTAATGCTTCATGCACAACAAATTGTTTAGCTCCAATAACCAAAGTTCTTCTTGATAATTTTGGTATCGAAGAGGGGCTTATGACAACCGTGCATGCGATGACAGCTACCCAGCCTCTTCATGATGGCCCTTCAAAAAAAGATATGCGAGGTGGTCGCTCAGGATGCATGAATATCATCCCATCATCAACAGGAGCTGCAAAAGCTGTGGCTAAATGTCTTCCTGAAGTTGAAGGAAAATTGACCGGAATGGCATTTCGTGTTCCAGTTGCAGATGTTTCTGTTGTAGATCTTACTGTCAGGCTGACTAAATCGACTAGTTATGATATAATATGTGAAGCGATGAAAGAGGCGTCTGAAACATCTTTAAAAGGAATTTTAGGATATACAGAAGAAGCTGTTGTATCTTCTGATTTTATAGGTGATAGACGTTCATCAATTTTTGATAAAGGGGCAGGGATTGCACTCAATGATAATTTCTTTAAGATCATTTCTTGGTATGATAATGAATTTGGTTACTCATCCCGTTTGCTCGACTTTATTAAATATATGGCCTCAAAAGAACAATAAACTTAAATTAAAAATGGATCAATGCAGTGCATTTTACACGAGAACCAATTATAGAAACAGTTATTACCCCAAAAGAGGGTTATAAGATTGTTATTCGAAATAGTAGTGGTAGCAATAAAGAAGAGTATACTGTCGATGCTGTAGAAGTTGTATCATTTGGTAGATCTTTTTTCTTCCGCTCTTTAGAAAAACCCAAGCCTTTTCTTGTTCCAGTAACTGATTATGAAGTTGTTGAAACGCGAGAGACGCGCGTAGTCTTAAAAAAAGCTACCGTGGAAAAATCAATCAAAATAGGTGGTGGTAGACCATCAAAACTTAGAACAGAAGCGCCGCCTCAGAAAGCTGAAGAAGGGACTGAACCCACTCCAGCTGCACCTAATGAAAAGAAGAAAAAGCGAGTTAGACGCCGTAAAAAAGTTGAATTGAGAGAAACAGAACCTAATTCAGAAGAAAGAGAACCACCTCCTGTAATTAGGAAACTTTTACCACCTCCTCCTGGACTTATTTCTGAGAAAATGGGGCGGTATAAAGTGATTGCTGAAGAGACTGATAAAGAAAAACCACTGAACACTACGGAAATTATTCCGGAGCCGCCTCTTTCTACAGAAGGCGAGACGCCACCTACAGGCACAGATGCTATTCCAGAAAAACCTGAGACAGAAAAGAAAGGACCGGAAGCAGAAGCAAGTGGTGATGAATATTCTTTAGGTTTTTCGCCTCAGAGTTTTCCTCCATCTGACAGTGATCCGTTCTTAATCTAGAGGCTACTGGATGTCTGCACTTTCAGCAGTTAGCAACGCTGCACCACAAATGTGGTGCACATCTTGGGTTCCGACTTGGGCACAAAAAATCCAAGACCTTTACTTTAAAGCGATAGAAAGTTTCGCTGAGGGTCTTGGTCGCATTGGGAAAATTCTTTTTGTTACGTACATGACGGAATTTTTTGATGTTTGTCGCGCTGTATTCTATATTTTCTGGAACTTCCTTTTCAGACCATCTTTTATAGATCATAAAGAAATTTCCCAGACGCAATCAGAATCCCATGCTACGCTCTTTATCCATGGAAACTATCACAACTCGAGTGCGTTTTTGCCCCTCATGCATCAGATGACCAAAACAAAAAAAGGTCCTCTTTATACCGTGGATTTACATGCGGGTGCCTATACGCCCATGGATGCGGACATTATTGAGCGTAAAATCCAAGACATACGCGCCCAATATAGGGCTCATGGCAGCGTTGTAACAATCGACATCGTTGCCCATTCACGAGGTGCAAAATATGCCCTCGACTTCAAAAATTCACACCCTGACATTGGCAAAGTAGTCCTGCTTGGAGGAGAAAGGTCCTCTCAAGATCCCGATGTTCATGTGATCGATGCCCAGTGGGATCTCTTAGTTCCGAAGGCTTCTGGGAGTTTAAACTATCGCGTAGCAAATACTGGACACCTTGGTCTTCTCTACAACTCTATTGTCCAGAAACAAGTCATTGAGCTTTTACCCGATGTATAAAAATTTAACGCCACTTTATCTTGCGATCTTCATTGGATTTCTCGGTTATAGCTTGCCTATCCCTCTTTTTCCACCTATGCTTTTAGATTCTACTCTTTCCATCTTGCCAAAGACGTTCTCTCAAGGAATGCGTACAGTGATTTTAGGAGTTCTTCTTGCAACTTATCCGCTTGCCCAATGCCTTGGCTCACCCTTCTTAGGCACCCTTTCTGATCGTTTTGGGCGTAAAAGAGTGCTTCAGCTTTCTCTACTTGTGACAACCCTTGCATACATTGTAACTGCATTATCCCTTATATATATGAATATTATATGGCTCTTTATCGGCCGTTTTATAAGTGGATTTTCTGAAGGAAATATCGTCATTGCGCAAAGTGGCATTGCGGATATGGTCGATGAAAAACGACGCAATAAAATGTTTGGGCTCGTTTATTTAAGTGCCTCCCTTGCCTATGTCATAGGTCCTTTAATTGGAGGGAAATTAGCATCTTATTTCACTTATGCAACCCCATTTTGGGTTGTCACAGCACTTTTAATTTTACTCATTATCTACATCTCGTTTGTCTTTAAAGAAACGCATGCTCCAGATAAAAGAGAGCATGTAGAAATCTATAAGGCCTTGACCAACTTTAGAAAAATTTTTACAGAAAAGAAACTACGATTTTTCTATCTAACTAATTTTTTTCTCTACATGAGCGTGTTTGGTTTTTTTCGAATCTATCCGATTTTCATTACAAAAGTGTTTCATTTAGATATCTCTCGTCTATCCGAAATTGTTGCCTATGTCGCGCTTCCCATCATCATCGTACAACTTTGGGTCATTGGACCCCTATCTAAGAAATTTTCCCCCAAACAGCTTTGCCTGATATCAGGACTTCTCCTCGGTCTCTTTTTGATCATCATGGTTATTCCTAAAACACCACTCGCGCTCCTATTTACCCTTCCTCCAATCGCCTTTATGGCAGGAATCTGTCTCCCTAGTTGTGCAACAAATATTTCAGTGCATGCCGATCCCAATATTCAAGGGGAAGCTTTAGGAAACAATCAATCAATACAACTAGGGGCTGAAGCCCTGTCAGGCGCCCTAGGAGGAACCATCGCAGCCCTTGCCGCTCCCCTATCTCTTCTCTTTGCTGCTCTCATGGCTCTTATAGGTGCTACGCTCCTTATGCAAAAACGCTTTAAAAAAAGCGCATAAACAGATAATATATCAATCCTTCGCTCGGATGGTGGAATGGTAGACACAAGGGACTTAAAATCCCTTGGGGGCAACCCCGTGCAGGTTCGAGTCCTGTTCCGAGCAATTTCTCTGGGTTCGAGTATTTTGCTTTTTGTGACTTAATCTTTTCCTTTTTCTCGCTCGAAAAGGTCGCTTCGACCTTGCATCGATTTGGATGAATATTAATTCCCTACTCTTAAATCCTGGCGATAGTTTTGATACAACCTTCCCAAAATATAATTATTAGGGAAAATTTTTTATTACACCGTAACTGTTGCACTCTTATTTCGTATGAGCTAAAACAAAAAAGTTGAATTTTTTAATAAAAGAGATATTGAAAAACTTCGAGGTCTTGATACAGTTCAAACTGTATATAAAGTCACATATTTTTCGATGATTTTGATTCATAATATTGAGTTTGTTAGCTGGTATATCTAGTAGAATCTCATCTTTTCCATAACAGCCAAGCGCTTAATGAATGGGTATGCCCTCCCAGGCTATTGAGGCACTGAAAACGCCCCCTGTTTAAGTTGCACAGAAGGCGTTTAGTGTTTTTAGTGCAATCTTAAAAGATGAACCGCCTATTATTCTCCTTGGTAAGAGAACCGATCACGGATCTGCTCCCTAAAACCTACACCATGGTGGGTGTGCTCTTTTGGGAATAGGCTCGCTCTGATGAAATAGCGAACCAATGGTTCATCACCGTGGTATGTAGTAGCTCTGTGGATATTATTACCGCGAAATTCCATTATCGTAGCGACTGGCACCGAGACCAGACTATCGGGATCGATTATGGAATTGATATCGTCCTGGATCTCTTCCCAATCTTGACCTGACCAGAAATCGAGAGTGACCGGCTTGGTATAGAACTCTGTAGCGGGCTCACTCGAGATCAACATGAAGTGGCGTGTCTCGGCATCAAACGATTCGTTGGGACGATACATCATGCTTGGGTTTTCGGGATTGACCTCGAAGTGAAAGTCGCAGTGCCAGTTGCCACTTTCAGGACGGAACCCTGAAGGTGTCCGTGGGCTCTTAATGGTGATCCGCAACGACTGATACTCTTCATCGGACAATATGGTTTGTAGCTTAGTCAGAAATAACTGGGTCAGTGGACCGCCGTGCTCTTCAGCATAGCTTGTAGAGGTATTGTCTAGCTGGGGCTCAGCTACAAGCTCTTCTTGCGTCGCATCGAAGAATTCTTCAATTTCATCGTGTGCCACTAAGGGGATAGTGTTGTAGAGGTAGGAAGAGGTGGTTGTTTCCTCTTCACCGTATCCTGTTGTAAGGACGCATAATGCGCTTAGTATTGCTATTATTTTTTTCATAACATCCTTGTTATTGGTTTTTTAAGTGTAGTGAATATTTTTAATCTTCAATTTTTCCTCGATAGGCGAACCTGTGCCGTGTTGTATTGCGAAAGTCGGATCCGCGAAATCTGTGCCCTTTGGGAAAGAGGCTTGCCCTAATGAAGTAACGAACGAAAGGTGTTCTGTCGGTGTAGGTTGTCGATCGGTGAATGTTGTTACCGCGAAACTCGACCAGCGTTGCTACCGGGATTTTCATCCGGTCTTCTTGATTAATTTCTGCATTGAGTTCATCCTGAATCTCTTCCCAGTCTTCTCCTTCCCAGTAATCTAGAGTTGATGGCTTGGTCCAAAACTCAGTTGCAGGTTCGTCTGAGATCAAAGTAAAGTGACGTGCTTCTTCGTCAAGGAGGGCGTCTGGACGTATCATGTGAGTGGGATTATTGGGATCGCGCGAAAAATGGAAGTCGCAGTGCCACACACTGTTGGATGGACTGAATCCGTACACGAGCCTCGGTGATTTAATATCGATTCGAAGAGCTTGATAGTCTTCGTCCGACAACAGTTCTTTAACCTTGCCTAGAAATGCTTTGGTTAGGGGGCCTCCATGTTCTTCAGCATAGGTACTGCTTGCCTTGTCTAGCTCGGGTTCAGCAAAAATCTCAGCTTGAGAAGCCCCAATAAACTCACTTACTTCATCGTGAATCACTGGTAGATGCGTATTGTAAGTGTATGTATCTGCCTGAAGAGGGAGCATAAGACTACACGCCGCTGTTAGACAGAATGAGGTCCTTGCGATGATATATTGAAAGAATCGTATATATTTCTTGATTATATTTACCTCTGTTTTTTTATTGGTGGTTAACTTCTAGTTCCGTGAAGGAAGAATCTATTTGGATTTGATATAGGCGAATAATGCCACTGATAATTACTATATTCTTGAAGAGGTCTGTAATAAAATGGTGAATCATGGACAACAATTTTAATTATACTATTATCCTTTTGTATTGTATTTTGTTTCATTACAAAAGTCAATGCGTAATTATTAGTTTAATGGAATGGGTTTTTAATTGTTTCTTTCTTTTGATTTTCGAAAAAACTAGTTCCAGTTCTTCAATTATTGGTAATGATTTCTTTAAGCTCGGGTTAAATCTTCAAAGTCATGTTGTTCTAGACGCAAGTGGAGTACCTAAAGCAGACGTATGGATGAACACATCTATTTATCGGAGGGACGCTAGGGTTCAAACATTTTCTGAAGAAGAGGGCTTGAAGATGAAAGAAGAGTATGCATTAAAGCCTGGCCAAGAGGAATTCAATTCATTGATAACGCGTTATACTATGACAGTTTAACTTACATATGGATGTGGAGCTGCAGGGCAAAAATATATAGATAAGGTTTATGTTGAGCTAGAAAAATTTGTAGCAACTCATCCTGAATTCCATTCACAATTGCCTCTGAAACATGAGTGCCTTGATGATGGAATAGGAGGCCGTACGGGAGCATTGTTGGGGATGTGCTCATCTTGTCGTGTCGGCGATCTCTCTGATGAACAGATTAGTTTATGGGAATCCTCGCTTGATCATTTTTTAAATGCTTGACCCTAACGTATACGTCATTCTGTAGAATGGTGGCATCCTTTAATATCATAGGGATATTAAAGGGGTAAGGGTCGATGGCTTATACAGTTAAAAAATTTAGTGAACTCTCAGGCGTCACTGTTCGAACACTTCATTTCTATGAAGAGGAAGGTCTACTTGCACCTGCCTATTATGGTTCGAACGGCTATAGGTACTATGAGGAAAAGGAGCTCCTTCAACTTCAACAAATTCTGTTTTTTAAAGAGCTTGGTTTTACGATCAAGCAGATAAAAAAAGTTTTGGGAAGAAGCGATTTTAAGAGGCTTTCTGCCCTCTATTCTCATAAGCAGGCGCTCAGCCGGGAGTGGAACAAATTGGGACAATTGATTAAGACCGTCGACAATACAATCAAACATTTAAAAGGATCAAAAAAAATGAAAGACAAAGAAATTTTTGATGGTTTTGGTTTAGTGACCAAAGCAAAGGGTAGCGAATCGTATTTTGCGGCCGAGGCTCTTGTTATAAAAAGCGTTAGGAATCCTACAACGGGAACAAAAGACAAATCATATTACGACGAGATAAATAAGACAGCGAGTGAGATTTTTAGGGAGATTACTCATTGTTTGGAGAAGGATCTTGGTCCTACTTCAAATGAAGTGCAGAGCTCCATAAAAAAGCATCACGCTTTTACAAACAAGATTCATGATGCCACGAAAAAGGTATACGAGGCGTTGGCGCAACTTTTAGGAGTCAAAAATGTCTATGTCCAAAAATGATAAAATAAAGAAGTCTGGGCGTAAGCCAGCAGTAGTGCATTTAACAGTTCGCACAAAATCTGAAGAGTACGTTTTGGGAACTTTGAGCTTTAATACAGTGAAACAAGAGTTCTCTTACCACTTTTCTTATCCTGTTGATGCTCCGAAAATGCACTTAGATTGTGACACAGGTATACAGACTGAAAGGATTGATCATATTACTTGGCATCAATATATTGCACACATTAAAAGGGGAGATGTTCCTATTGAACGCATTGAAATATCACCGGGACCTCTTTTTTGCGAGAAGCCTGTTATAACCCCTTTTTATGTTGAGTCGCTTTATTTTTCAGATGCAGATCCTTGCCTTCGTCGAGTGAATCAATTCAAACCCTGGAAGGGTAGTCAAACACAACTAATTCTTGATGTTATAGACTCTCAAGGATTCAGTATAATTTATGTGTTAGCGCCTTCAATGGCCAAAACAGCGGATCTTCTCATTGGTTTACAATTTTTAGAAGTACCGAAAGGATTGGAATTTCCCCCATGTCTAGTTGATTTATGCGATGAGCAGCACCGTGCTGGCCGAATCAAGCTTTGGAATGATTGGGACCTTGTCATAATTGCCTCGCCTTATACCTGTCGAATTAAGTCCTCAATCCCTGATGAAATAGGGAAGAGTTATCGTTTGCCAAATTATAAAAACGTTCCTTCTGCATTGACGGACCTATTAATGCAGGCCAACAATTTGAAAAAAGGTAGATGAGAAATTAGTCAAATAAGTTTAGTGGACAGCGCAAAATCTTTGGGTCACTCATGGGTCAGAACTTTCGCTTTTTTTCTATAACTTTCGGTACAATTTAGATGCGGCCAATGATCATTTCTGCTATTCTTTCTCTCGAAAAGTTAGGCTGTGTTATGCAGTATTATGAAAGCTTCGGAGACTTAAAATCCCTTGGGGGCAACCCCGTGTAGGTTCGAGTCCTGTTCCGAGCATTTCCCTCTTAAATTGCATAAAAAAGAACTTGCATCAAGAATCACCCTTAAAGTCTAATTTTCCGCAATTTTTACGTACTAGACCGATTCTGTCTCAAACCAATTTTTGCAACTCCTGAGCTTTACTCAGAAATTGAATTTACAGGAAAAAGTTTACGCTGCCTTTTGAAAAAAAATCTATAAAATTAGAAGCAGGTACCGAGCTCTAAATAGATGGAGTTATCAAGAAAATGGGGGGAGTACTTTCCTTCATATAAGAGGTTGGCTCGAATGTTTTTAAAAAGATTTTGATAATTCACTCCTACCGCATACTCCAATAACCAGCGGGAAGGATTGAGCCCTTTGACGTCGAGAGAACATCCATTAAAATTGGCGGAGATTTTTTTTCCTTGGAAGCGGTTTTCCCAAATTGCTGCTAAGCTTAAGTGGGGAGTCAAGCCTGCAAACTTAGTCATGATACACGAAGATGTGCGGAACCCTATTCCTGCAACGAGGAGGTCGGATTTTTTCTTATCGATACTGAGATCAAGGCTACTCGCTCCTGATTCATTATAACTTTCTTCATAGAGATAGAGGTAGTCAACCTTTACAAAAGGGGCAAAAGTTAACGGGTTTTTATGAAAGAAAAGCCCCCCTTTGAGGTGAGCGCTTCCTTCGAGTCCATTATGGTTACTCTGTGCAGTGCGTTTGATCGTTCCAAACTTAATCTTCCGTTTTTCTTTAAAATGTTGAAAGCTTTCGATCAAGCTTCCCATTAGAAAACCTCGAGGATGGAGATATTGCCCATAAGCAGAAAGATAGAAGCTATTAATGCTTGCTGAGCCTCGGTTTTTTTTCCAATCAAGTGCGGAGTGGGTGTAGCCAATTGCTACTCCAATATTGCTACTTCCACCAAAAATAGCATCGGCGCCAATTACAACTCCTGGGGAAGTGGCTTTATACCCTGCTTCTAAATGTTGATTTTTTTGCCGCGACCATTCATTGATCCCTGAAATCCATACGTGAGCTTTTGAGCAAAGAAGTTTTTCTTGACAGGGCATGGCAACAGCTTCTAGATGTTGATAAATGGTATTGCGCATTTCTAATACATTGCTTTCTTGCACAAGAGAGAGAGCTGTAAATGCAGAAGGCTGCAGTTGCAGTAAGGCATTTTCAAGTTTTGAATCAGAAGTAATACTATCTAGCTCCAGTGCAACATCAGAGATATCGGTTCCTGGCAAGAGGGTAAAAGAGTTAAGACATTTTGCAACCTTACCTGCATTTCCCTTAAAGATGGGAAAAGAAGCTCCGATCTCATTTTGCTGTAAGAGAATTTGATTGGTTGTATAGATAACTTGAAGATCAATAAAGGGAAAGGTATTGGTGACCGTTGTAAAAGTTCCTGTCACCCCTCCCGTTGTATCAACGATGAGATACTCATCGTTGACTGTTGTCCCAGCATTAGGGATGATGGCTAGGGTAGCACCAGGATCGATCGTCAATGATCCGGTAATATTGATTAAATCACTGCTGGAAAAATTTAATTCTATCTCTAGGGTGGAGCCGCTGATCAATGTGACATCGCCAACAATGGTAATTGTATCAATGCTATTACCTGGAGCAAGGGTTCCTCCCACAGTGATGCTTTTATTAATCGTGCCTGCTCCTCCCAAAACAGCTCCAGAAGCAACGGCTACTGTTCCTGCACCATCTAATATGCCATTGATAAAAAGAGTTCCTTCATTGATAGAGGTTGTCCCTCCAATAGTATTGGTATTTATCAGATTTAAAGATCCTGCACCCTGTTTCGTAAGATCTCCAACTCCTGTAATGGAGTCCCCATAGGATCCATCGGTTATTTGATTAAAAACAAGAGTTGCAGCATTTGCAATATTTCCTTGTAAGCTGGCGGTATTTCCTTGAAGAATTCCTGCTGAAACAGTCGTCCCTCCAGTGTAGCTATTAGCCCCTGAAACAATTAGCGTTCCCGTTCCTAGCTTGATAAGTGAGCCTGTTCCATCCATTGCTCCAGAGTAAGTTCCATTAAACCCTTGATTAAAGGTCACTGAGGTGAGGTTGGTAATACTTCCTTGGAGACTTGTACTAGTTCCCACAAGTCCACCTACCAAAATCAGTGTTCCCCCTGAATAACTATTAGCTCCCGATAGGGTAAGAGTGTCCGCTCCAATCTTTGTCAATCCGCCAGTACCACTCATTGCTCCTGCATAAGTTCCTGGGGTTGCTTGATCAAAAGTTACTGTAGCACTATTGACAATAGCTCCTTGCAAGCTAGTGGTATCCCCTTGAAGGGTGCCTGCCGAAACAGTTGTTCCTCCTGAATAGGTGTTGGTGCCGGTTAGCGTTAAAGTTCCGCCCCCTATTTTGGTGAGAGTTCCTGACCCACTGATTACATCAGAAAAGGTTCCTGCTATGGTTTGGTTAAAAATCAAGGAAGCATCATCGGTAATATTTCCCTGAAAACTTGTTGTATTCCCTTGAAGAGCTCCTTCAGAAATCGTTGTCCCTCCCAAATAGGCATTAGCTCCAGTAAGAATAACAGTCCCTGCTCCCAGTTTTGTAAACGATCCTATTCCGCTGATGATCCCAGAATAGGTCCCCCCAGTTGCCTGGTTAAAACTAATAGCACTGTCGTTGGTAATATTTTCCTGTAAGCTTGAGGTTGTTCCTTGGAGAGTTCCAGCTGAAATGGTTGTTCCTCCTAAATAACTATTGGTTCCAGAAAGGGTGAGTGTTGCAGCTCCTATTTTGGTCAAAGAACCAGTTCCACTCATTGCTCCAGAATAAGTCCCTCCAAGTGCCTGATCAAAAATAACTGAAGCATTATTGACAATATCTCCTTGAATGGCAGCACTATTTCCTTGGAGAGCTCCTGCCGAAACAGTGGTTCCCCCTGAATAGGTATTGGTGCTCGTTAATGTTAAGGTTCCCACCCCTATTTTGGTCAAAGAACCGGTTCCACTTATTGATCCAGCATACGCTCCCCCAACACCTTGATTAAAAATAACGGAAGCATTGTTAGTGATATCTCCCTGCAAGCTTGTCGTATCTCCTTGAAGAGCTCCCACCGAAACAGTTGTCCCTCCCAAATAGATATTCGCTCCCGAAAGGGTAAGAGTCCCTGCTCCTATTTTAGTCAGAGAGCCTGTTCCGCTGATCACATCAGAAAAGGTTCCTGCTACGGTTTGGTTAAAAATCAAGGAAGCGTTATCGGTAATATCTCCCTGCAGACTTGTTGTATTTCCTTGAAGAGCTCCTGCAGAAATCGTTGTTCCTCCCGAGTAAATATTGGCACCAGTAAGAATCACAGTTCCAGCCCCTTCCTTACCAAGAGAGCCCGTACTGCTGATGATACCAGAATAGGTACCTCCCGCTGACTGGCTGAAGACAACAGCAGCATTATTAGTAATATTTCCTTGTAATCCTGTGGTATTTCCCTGGAGAGTTCCTGCAGAAACGGTGGTCCCTCCTCCATAGGTGTTGGCCCCTGTCAGCTCTAAGGTTCCTAGCCCTGTTTTTGTGATACTTCCTGTGTTAATAACGCCACTGATCGACATATCTATAGAAGCGGTTCCATTGCCGATTGCATATTCGATAGAAGCAGCATTTTGATTGATATTTCCACTGATCGTTGCTGTTCCATTATTGGTCGCATCAAAGGTAACAGCCCCTCCTGAAATGCTAATATTTCCAGAAATCGTTGTATCCCGCATTGTCAGAGGAGTTGTTCCATCGCTTAAGGTTAGTGTTGCTCCTCCATGAATGAGCGTTCCTCCGTTAAATGTCAGACTATTAATCGTTTCAATATTTCCATTCATATCAAAAGAGCCGCTATCGATCGTCATGTCAGAGGTATTAGCAATTTGGTTAGCCTGAGTAAGAAAAAGATTTCCTCCTCCGATTTGCACATCTCCTACAATGCCATTGACCCCTGTTTTGTCTAGATCAAGGGTCCCTCCATTGATAATGGTATCTCCTGTGTAGGTATTGGCGATTGCCCCAGAAAATGTTAATGTTCCTCCTCCTATAAGGGTGAGGCTATTAGCGCCAGAAATATCTGCACTTAGCCCTAGACTGGTAGAAGTATCCACTTGAATCGTCACATCTGCAGTTGGTTCGATTCCTCCTGACCAACCGATAGCCACAGGACCAGAAATCTCATTATCCCCTCCCACGTTATGAATAGCCCCATCCCCAGAAGATCCTGTTCCATTTAAGTTCAATGTCTTAAGAAGTATGATATCATTTTCAATCTCAAGAGTTCCTCCTGCTTGAACATAAGTAGCGCTATTTGTACCCGACGTTCCTAAAGCAGAGTTGTTTTGTGCATTGATCACCCCATCTTGAATAAAGGTTCTACAGACGTAGGTATTAGCTCCAGAAAGGGTGAGTGTTGAGGTTCCACTTTTTAATAAACGGTTATTGGAAGCAGGATCAGAGCTAGAATTTGTTGCTCCCCCAGACATCACTCCCGAATAGGTGGTGCTCGTACTTCCCGAAATATCGATATAATTGGGACTGGTTCCTCCGGTTGATTTAGCAATACTTCCACTTCCTGCTAAAGAAAGAATTTCAATGCTATCCCCGGCATTTTGATCAACAGTTCCATTTGAATTGACCGTTAAATCAAAAGCATTGACAGTGCTCATTGCCTGATTAATTGTAAGCAAAGCAGCTCCCGATACCCCATCTCCCACTGTCACAGAAGTGCCACCGGGAAGAGCCCCATCGAAATTATAAAGGAGTTCTCCTGAGTTGAATACTGTTGAGCCGCTATAAGTGTTTGCTGCGTCTAAACGGAGCTCTCCCGTTCCGCCAGTGCTAGCAATCGTCAATCCTCCCGTTCCTGAAACCGTTTGTTCGAAACGAAGAACAGAGTTAGAGAAATAAGTCATTTCTAAGGTGCTATTGAGAGTGACAGCAGCATCGATGCGGTGGGTGGCATTTCCATTATTATTGGTGACATTCCATTCTGCAGATCCCGAAGAGACCTCAAAAATCAGAGAGTCTGCTCCTGATTGAATGGTATACTGATTGTTGTCATCAATATTGAGTATTCCCACCGTAATATCTTGCCCCAGGGTGATAGTCCGAGATGCTGTGATTACAGTCAGTAAATCTGCCTGAGCATCGATTGCATTGGGGAAAGTAGCGGGTGCAGTCCAATTACCATTGACATTCCAATTGCCATTTGCATTTAGATTCCACGTTGCACTGAATAAAAGAAAGGGAAAAAAAATGAGTAATAATACAACTAGACCCATGATAATTTATTTACAATTTGTTTCCTCCTGTGTCAATTAGTAAAAAATCTAAAGGCTGGTAATTTGAATGTCTACCCGATTGTTAAAATACAAAACATTAAAACTCATCGATGAAGAGACCACAGAGTCAAAAGGAGAGTTGATCTTTCCTATTGTTGTAAGAATTGTATAAGTATTACCTATGGTATAAATCCCTTGTTCTGGGAGGATCGACAGTGTTCCATGTAGATAAGCATTTCCCCCTATTTGAATGAAGTCATTGGTTGAAGGGCTTATTGTAATTTCAAGAGTTGCAGAGCTAGCTTGAGAATAATCCTCAGTTATAGTCGATGCTCCAATTGTTTCACTTGGCTTAAATGTTCCATGATTTGTGAAGTATAAGGTGGTTTGACTTCCCTCAAGAGAGCCATAGACAATAGAGGGTTCTGTACGGACTCCTGTAGAGATGACCTCTCCATCCTGAACAATCAGAGCTAGAGGAGTGCTGCTAGGGATTGTAAAAGTAACCTGTCCCGTTCCAGATTTAAAAACTGATCCCGTTCCAAACAGTTCAATGGCAGAGATAGTTCCTGTGCAATCATACTGCAAAACGCTAGAGTTATTTAAGAAAATGTCATCGCCAGGGCCTCCAGAAGAATTATTTGAAAAAGAGACCTCAAAGGCTTTAAGAAGGCTACTACTTCCCACATGCACGGCTCCTCCTTCCGCCCCTGTTGCATCGCAATTGGAAAAGCTGATATTAGAAATCGAAGCAGTTGAGCCATTTCCAACGGAGAGTCCTGCACCAGAGCCTGCCTTGGACCCATTAATAATATTGAGATTGCTCATCGAAACTTTCACATTTGTTCCGACATCAAAAATAGGAAAGAGGGCATTACCGCTGATATTGATTCCATTGGAAGAAGGGCCGATAATCTCAAGATCTGCATTAATTGAAGGAAGAGGCGAAAGAAGTAAAAGGGTTCCCTGCAGAGAAGAGTCAAAAATAATTTGGTCATTGTTTTGAGCAATATCTAAGGCATTGCGAAGGCTTCCTGCGCCAAAATCAAGCAAATTCGTTACTGGAGTAACCCCTCCCCAAGCTAACGTTTGGGTTAACAAAAAAGTTACGTAGAGTTTGGATAAAAGTTGCGTCATAGGTAAACCTCCCTATTTTCGCAAAATCTTATCACAACCTTTAAAAAAAAGTCTATTGAATATTTGGTTGTAACTTTTAATAGATGTAAGTGATAGCCCGTTTATGCTTTTTTAAAGGAGAAACAATTTATGGAAGTTTCACGTATTGATAACGGACAACTTAAGGAAGTAGTTATTAGTTTGGTTATATAGACTTGATCTGCGGGCATTTGACTAACTTCTTTTTCTTCTTTATATGATAATTTTGAGAAGACAACCGAAATAAAAGAGAAAGATGCTGCTTCATTATCTGAAGCTATAACTGAAAAAGAAACGTTAGAGAATAAATTTCGTTTACTGATGGAAGACTACAACAACTCTATCTGTAAAAATCGTGGTCGCGGTAAACAAGAGTATATTGATAGCGTATGGAAACAATTGCTGGTCTTCGTTAAAGAGCATCCTAAATTTGAAAACCTGATGCTCAGCCTAAAATATAATGTAGATTGTGTGGGATTTATGCCACGTTATATTAAGAGGGGAAGGTCATTGAATTCTGGGCCTCTGTGGATTATCGACCATTGAAATTATAGAGTTGTTGCTAGGTACTCAGTTTTCTGACTGACATAATTACTCCGCCTATAATGATAATGCAGACCCCAATAATATTGTGTAGCTGTGGAATGATATCATGCCATAGCCAATCGATTATCCCAGAAAAAATAATCGCTGCGTAAAAAAATGGTACTAGACTCGTAACTTTATGCACATATTTAAAGGCTGCATTTTTAAGGGTTTGATTCAAAATATTAAGGCATGCAAAGGCAAGTATAATCCCTAGCATTATGAACGATAGGTGATGAAGCGTATTCAGATCTGTATGCCACATCGTTGGGTTTAGAAATAGCAATAGAATGGAAAATAGAGAACATAGGTTAAATAACATAAAATTCATGACAAAGATGTCGTCTGATTTTGCAATGCGATGTTGAATGATTCGACCTGTTGCGGTCAATAATCCACTCAGCAAACCAATTAAACTTATGGGCTCTATGATGTTGTTCCATGTTCCTAACGCAATGGCAACGCCAACAAAACTTACGATGATAGATATGAGGGTTCGCTTAGAAACACGTGTCTTAAAAACAATGTATAGCAGTAATGGAGAAAAAAGCCCGCTTGTTAAATAAAGCAGTGTCGCTAACAACAAATCTTTGCGAGATAGTACATAAAAAAAAGCATATTGCGCTGCAAATACAATGATTGCTCTTAAGATGTGGGGCCAAATTGACCGAATTTCTATTTTTAACCGCTTAACTAGCACCCAAATCGAGATCAATAATGAGGGGAAAAAGAACCGAATAAAAATAGCTAGTTCTAACGAACCTAATGTGGTTAAATATTTCCAAAATCCTGCCGATATTGCTAAGCCTATAGTCGATAGCAAGACTAAGCTGACACTTGTAAAAAAATCCTTATGGCTGATTCTTTGGTGATTCATTGGTTAAAGTGTAATGTAGTTTCATTTTTTCAAACTTCAAAGCTTGAGATAACATATAGCTTTAGTTCTTTTTTTAGGAAAGGGGCCACTCGCCAATTACAATTGTTTCTAGGAGATAGGGATCTCTACTATCCATCAATTTATCTGATAATGTAAGTTCGCCATTGCTTATGTCTTTAACAACCTGTTTCCAAATGGTATAAGATTCTCTAAGTGTTTCTATTAATTCTGGGTTGTCAATCTCATAATAGTTATAACGCTTGGTATATTCAGGATCATTGTTTCTTTGTTTGGTAAATTGTTCCATTGCTTTTTTACATAAAGATCTTAATTCAGTCATTTCTTCGGTTTCATGTAATACTACTTTCCCATTTTCATTTAATATAGCAATAGGTTTTGAGTCATTATTAATTGCTGCCATTTTATTAAAACTCCTAATTTTTTTAGATCGTTAATTATAAGGATTGTACTATTTTATTTGATTTAACGCCAGCCTTGGCTTGAAATGAACTGAATAAGCGCTTGATCCTAACGTATACGTCATTGTGTAGAATGGTGGCATCCTTTAAAATCATAGGGATATTAAAGGGGTAAAGGTCGATGGCTTATACAGTTAAAAAATTTAGTGAACTCTCAGGCGTCACTGTTCGAACTCTTCATTTTTATGAAGAGGAAGGTCTACTTGCACCTGCCTATTATGGATCGAATGGCTATAGGTACTATGAGGAAAAAGAGCTCCTTCAACTGCAACAAATTCTGTTTTTTAAAGAGCTTGGTTTTACGATCAAGCAGATAAAAAAAATTTTGGGAAGAAGTGATTTTGATAGGCTTGCCGCTCTCTATTCTCATAAGCAGGCCCTCAGCCGGGAGTGGGACAAATTAGGACAACTGCTTAAGACCGTCGACAATACAATCAAACATTTAAAAGGATCAAAAAAAATGGATGATAAGAAATTTTTTGATGGTTTTGGTTTAGTGACCAAAGCAAAGGGTAGCGAATCGTATTTTGCGGCTGAGGCTCTTGTTATAAAAAGCGTTAGGAATCCTACAGGGGGAACAAAAGACAAATCATATTACGACGAGATAAATAAGACAGCGAGTGAGATTTTTAGGGAGATTACTCATTATTTGGAAAAGGATCTAGATCCTACTTCAAATGAAGTGCAGAGCTCCATAAAAAAGCATCACGCTTTTACAAACAAGATTCATGATGCAACGAAAGAGGTATACGAGGCGTTAGCGCAACTATATCGTGAGCATCCTGAATTCAAGAAACAATTGGATTTCTTTCATTCAAAGCTTCCAGAGTTTTTATCAGCTGGAATGCTGTGTTTTTCGACAGGGGCGCTGTGATCAGCATCCGGAAATTTGGCCGGCAAGTTGTTGGCCAAGTTATTTAGATTTATTCTTGCAAGTTCAGTAATTACAAGAGTGTTGTCATCCTCATGATTGTTACTAACTGTTGATTCAG
Organism: Chlamydiota bacterium; assembly: GCA_021772315.1. Classification (GTDB taxonomy): domain Bacteria; phylum Chlamydiota; class Chlamydiia; order Chlamydiales; family Simkaniaceae; genus JAJFMF01. Next base: position 285,094 of record JAJFMF010000008.1, on the reverse strand, counting down.
ATGCTAGTGTATATTTTTCTTGGCTTATGCGTTGAACAAGCGCTTTCCAAACGAGAAATTTCTGGTTAATTTTGACAGTTAATTCATTGTTGTCTATCTTATAGTAATAATAGTTACCAGCATGCTCTGGATCTTCTTTTCTAGATGTTTCGATATAATCTGTTGCTTCATGACATAAGCGCATTAATTGAAAAGCTTCATTACACATATCAACAACGGGTGAAAAGCGCCCTGCAGGTGAATTATTAGTTACTGACATTTTATTAACTCCTTAGATTTAGGGCAAAAGTATAATCATTTATTTGGTTAAAAATCAAGTAAAAATATTAATCTGATTGTGAGCACTTGCATGGAAAATATGATGTCGTCGTGGGTTTTTTTTGTTCTGCATTATTTGCCTGACTTAGAACCCGGTTTGTGTGATATAGACATCTCATCTAAAAAGTCTTTTCTCCAGGATTTTCTGCCCAAATTTTTAGCGCTAAGAGGTAACATGTTAGACAAAGTCATTCTTCAGGAAAAATTTAAGAAATTTGATTCCTATTGGACTCCCAAAATTTTGGGTGAGATTAATAATTCACACGTTAAAATATTCAAGGCTAAAGGTGAATTCGAATGGCACCGCCATGATAATGAAGACGAATTTTTTCTTGTTGTGCAGGGACAACTATTTATCAAATTGAAAGACAAAGAAATCGTCCTTAATGAGGGTGAGTTTTTTATTGTTCCAAGAGGTGTAGATCATATGCCTTATGCAACTGAAGAAGCTCATATTCTATTGTTTGAACCGAAAGGGGTTGTGAATACTGGTGAGACATTTTCAGAAAAGACAGTGGAAAATCCCGAGTGGATTTAACTAGGGGTTTAAAGAAGAATAGAGGAAGGCCGTATGACCTCCCTTAATCACTTACTTACTTAATGCGTTGTAAGACATATTGTCCTACTTTTGCATCTACAAATATACATGTATCACTGTGTGCTTCGAGAAAGTCTTTGACTGCTGGTTCGATCCCTTCCCAACCATAGTCATCTCCGATTAAGAGCCCCCCAACTTTTATCTTCGGAAGATAATTTGTTAAGTCTGATAAAACAGCATTGTATGAATGTTCCCCATCAATATAGACATAATCAAAGTAATTATCTTCAAATAATTCGTGTGCCAATTCGGATCTTTCTCTAATAATTTCAACATTTTCAAAGGGATGGAAAAGATCACAGACATTTTGATACATTCGGTTCATTTGTGGTTGTCCGTTTGGATCAGTTTCATCTTGGAATCGCGGTTGATGAGGAAACGTCCAGGGATCAATAAGATAAAGCTTTTTTGGATTTTTCTTGAGAAGAACATTATATGAAAATGAACCACTAAAAACTCCAATTTCAGCACCGATGGCGTTTGGTATAATAAATTGTGAAATATATCTAGTTCGCTCAGGCCGGCCAGCTGCAGGTATTTGGCTAGTATTTGAATAAAGACTAAAGGTTAAGAATAGAAATGTGATTGATAAAAATGATCTCATGGGTTGTTCCTTGTTTCAAGTTTACGATGTTAGGTGACAACATATAGTGTTAGTGCTTTTTTTTGAAAAGGAATTGATAGGAGAGAAAACTGGCTAAGGCCATGGCGAAGTATGCCAGGGCAAAGGGGCGGACTGTACTTGATTCTAAAAAGCTGGATAGAGCAGTTAAGGTTCCTGTGCAGCAGATGATGATAATACCAAGGAGTGCACTGGCGACTCCTTTCCCTTGAGGGATTAAATCAAGGATATGACTCATCACATTAGAGTTAATAAATCCTGACGCAAAAAGAATCAGAATGACCGGAATGATAAAACACATAAGGCTCACTGGGAAAATAAAGGCAAAGATCACTTGTAGTATAGAAAGTATTAGAACGGAGTAGATTCCAACAGCAATCATGCTTGTACTCGATCGATGCTGGATGAAAAAGCGATTGGATAAGATGCCAATAAAAGAACAGATACCTATAAGTAATGCGATGTGCCCGTAGGATATGGGTGTGTAGTGAAGAACATCCTGGATGAAAAATGGGCCCACTACGTTGAAAATGATCATCATAGCATAGAGTATTCCAATACAGACCGATCCTCCAACAAAGGTGCGATATTTAAAAAGGGCAGCATACTTCCTAAGGAGCGTTTTAGGTTGAAAGGGGATGCGTGTAAGATGTGTTTCTGGAAGAAAGAACAGGATCATGCAGATGATAAGTATGCTGTAGAGGGTTAAAAAATAAAAATTCGATTGCCAGCCAAAATAGAATTCTAGATAGCCTCCAAGAAAAGGAGCTATAATCGGACCGATGCGATAACTCATCGAAAAGTAGCTCATAGAGGTGGCTAAACGTTTGCCGGTAAACGAGTCTCCCAGGATTGATCTACACATCACTCCTACTGAAGCTACACCGATTCCTTGTAAAAATCGTAGAAATAGCAGCGTAGAAATATTGGTAGACAGCGAGCAGATAAAGCTCATGATAGCATAGAAGATGAGCCCAAAAATGAGGGGCTTTTTTCTGCCTAGCGCGTCAGATAGGGGGCCCATAAATAGTTGCCCTACGACATAGCCTAAAAAGTATGTTGCAATGGTGAGCTGAACAAATTGGCTTGTGGTATGTAGGGAAGCTTTAATTGCTGGAAAAGAGGGAGCATAGAGGTCAATTCCAAACCCTAAAATAAAGGTCATTGCAACGACAACAAAGATGATTTGACGTGCCTGTTTTTGTGTGATGTCCATGTGTTTATTTTACCAAAATAGCTCTTGCGGGAGCTCCATCGGCACCTGCAATTTTAAGGGGCAAACAATAGAGGTTATATTGACCAGCTGGGACTTTTGCAAGATTTAATCCCTCGACGATTATGGTATTTGCTTTTAGGAGGATTTCATGGGTGGGAACTTGATTGTTGAAAGGGGCTACAGAGAGATAATCTACGCCGATCAATTTGACTCCTCTTTCTACAAGATAAGCAGCCGCATCCTCTTCGATTCCAACATAATTTTCATCAAACTCGGTGGGATTTTTTGCCCACTGTTTGGAATTGCGGGTTTTTAGGAGTAGACGTGTCGTGTTTTCTGGGATGTGTTTTAAATCATTGGCTGTAATGGTATCGATATCGGGTAGTTCTATGACAGTCGCTTCGCCTATGAGAATTTCTAGGGGAAGGTTTTCGACAGAATCTTTGCCATTTAGAAAATGGCAGGGCGCATCGACATGCGTTCCTGTATGTACACTCATATGCATCAGAGAGACATTTGCCATATCTCCTTGATCAATTTTTGTGGCGTGTTGAAACTCAGGGTGCATATCTCCCGGCCAAACAGGAATGCTGGGAGATATAGTTAAACTGATATCATAAATTTGAGGCATAATGCCCCATATTAGATATTACAGTAATTTATGCTAGAGCAAATTCTGATTCATGATCACTTGCTCTGATTTCGTCGATGTATTCTCGAGCTAATTTAGCTTGCTCACTAAATGCTTCGGATAAAGCTGGTAAGAATTCATTAAAAGTATTTTGTATACTATACCCAAGGAGTCCTCCGCCTATTCCACTCAAGATGATGCCTAATGCTGTCATGATAAATCCCGCAGGAGGAAGCAGCAGTCCGATTGAAAGAATTAATACAGAAACCGGAAAGTAAACAATGGGGCTACTTATGAAAGCCTTGGTCGTAGAACTCCGTTCAATATTTTTTAAAATTTTTAGAGCCGTGTCATTGGTAAGCCGTTCACCTTCGCTGCGCTTTTCAAATGACTCTTTTAGGCTGACAGTGAATTCTGGAAGACAGGGTAATAATTTATAGGTGAGATCGGGGGATTTTGTAATATCTATAACCATTAGATTACTCCTTTTAGTTTTCTAAAAAAAAACGATATAAGATCCGACTTTTTTTTACAAATTTTTCTCATAGCTAATAATCTTCCACTCGACTTACCATTATTAAGCTGCAATCATATACTGAGGGACGAGTTATTATGAAAAAAATATTGTTGATTTTATTTTTATTATTGGGATCTCTCCATAGCGTTGAAATCATAGTACCTGTTCATGGGGATTATGCTTTGATCGATACAAGTCAGTCTAATGCCATGGTGGAAATTTTTAGAGATGAAGCTACGACCTCTGTTGTAAAAAGGAATGCTGCGAAGGAAGTGGCTGCACGCCCCGGATCGTATAATCCGGTCGTTCTGCTTGAAGCAGGATTTTACTTTTTGTCGGAAAAGGATTATGAAATTGGGGCTCCCCTGTGCATTGGGGCTCTATTTAGATCAGAAATCGATGCTAGAAACAGTCAAGATCAGACTGTTTCTGATGTGGTTGATATCATTTATGGTAGAATCGTTGATATTTTATCGGAACTTACTGAGGATGAATTGCCATTTTGCTGCGAAGCTTTAGATAGAGCGCAGGCTAATTTCATTGAATGGGATAAAAACACTCCCCGTGATTATGATGATCGATGGATACGTTTGCATAGTTTGCATGCTTTCGGAGAAAGTACATTTGAGGAGATAAGTGAAGCGGAAAAATTACAGATCATTGAGCGATTTTATCGCGAGATTTTGGGTGAATTTATCGATGAAGATTATGCAAATGCAAGTATGGAAGATATATATTACTTTGATCGAGAAAAGCGGATTTACTATTTTAACGGGGCGAAGCTTTCTTTTTATTTACCTGAGACGATGACACCCTCACTTGATCGCTTTGGTCATTATACGAGTTTACTTTTTCGTGATAACAAGGCAGAGCTTTGGTTAGATAGTGAGTGGTCTAGTGAACCTGAGTCTCTGGATTTTCATTATGAACATACCCTTTCTTGTGCAGAAAGATATTGTAAAAAAGATCATTTTGAATCAAAACATCAGATTGAAAAATGTTTTATTGGCAATGGGATTCCTGCATTCACAGACCGTTATACATATCAATATGAGGGTGACTTAGAAAAAACTGTCGACTATGAAATTCATTTTGTCGATGGGCGCCATTCATTTACATTTTCATTGAGATGTAGAGAAGAAGAGGAAGCTCGGCTTTTAGATGAGATGGAATGTATTCTTCGTTCAGTAACATTTTCTCTGTAGTCATTTTTTTTTGAATTTAGGCATATCTTGTGAACTATGATTTTCTCATGTTAGAATAGATCCAATACAAAGAGGAGCGGTGACTAAGGAATTGACTGGAGAGCTCAGATCTCATTGACAGTCTAATAGATAGAGTCCTCGCCGAAATCATTTTATAGCTGAGTATGGAATGGTTGGATCTGAGGGTGAAAGCTCTCAGGTCTGTCACAAACACTATGTGGGGAGCTTTGGGTTTCAATTATGACCTTTATACACTTATTTAAATATCTCGATTCCATTGATGGTTATTTGTGGAGTTATCTTGCTATTCCAATGATTATTATCATTGGTTTGTTTTTGACGTTCCGGTTTCGCTGTTTTCAAGTTGTAAAATTTCCGACTGTTTTGAAGACTTTTTATGACTCGGCCCGAAGCAAAAGGGAAGGGAAGGGTGTACATCCGCTCAATGCCTTTTTTGCATCGATTGGAGGTTGCATAGGGATTGGTAACATTGTCGCAGTCTGCACAGCAATTCAAATAGGTGGCCCGGGAGCTATCTTTTGGATGTGGGTTGCAGGCTTGATCGGTATGATCATAAAATATTCTGAGATTTATTTGGGGGTGCGTTATCGCGTTCAAAATGATCGGGGTGGTTACGATGGTGGACCGATGTTTTATCTCAAAAAGGTTGTAAAAGGGCCTTTTCTTCCGATTCTTTTTGCCATTTTACTCGCGATTTATGGAACGGAAGTCTACATGTTCAATGTGGTGACGCATAGCATCACAGAAAATTGGCATATCAATCGTTATCTTGTAATTTTAGCTATTCTCGTGCCGCTTGTTTATACGAGTAGTGGTGGAATCATGCGGGTGGGGAAGGTCTCAATCGTTATTATTCCTGTTTTTTTGATTTTATTTTGCGGGATGAGTCTTTGGATTTTGGCATCGCATCTGACAGAACTGCCAGGGCTACTCCTATTGATTATTAAGTCAGCCTTTACGGGTCATGCATCTCTTGGGGGATTTGCTGGTGCGGGGATTTTACTCGCGATGTCACAAGGGGTTGCAAGAGGATGTTACTCGGGTGATATTGGTGTGGGATATGCTGGAATTGTGCATGCGGAATCGCGTCAACAGGAGCCGAAGAAACAGGCGCAACTCTCAATTTTAGGTATCTTTTTAGATACATTTGTCGTTTGTACATTTACTACGCTCCTTATCCTGCTGACAGGGGTTTGGAATCAAGGGATGCCGGCTTCGATGATGGTTCAGAGAGCTTTGGAACAATTTTTCCCCTATATGAACTTCTTTATGCCACTATTTTTATTCATTCTGGGATATTCATCACTCATTGCATTTTTTGTTGTAGGATTAAAGTGTGCTAAATTTCTCCATCCAAAAAAGGGGGAGCGTGTGTATTATTTGTATGCAATCGCCTCCTTTGTTGTTTTTACATTTGTAGATCAGAGTTACGCTCTCACGCTCATGTCAATTGTTGGGGGTATCTTACTTTGTATTAACTTATTTGCGATTCATAGGTTGAGGAGAGAAATTGAATTCTAATATCAAAATAGAGACGTTTATAGGAGAGAACGTTGAGCCATATATCCCTGAAATTGCAAAACTGCGTATTGAGGTTTTTAGGGACTGGCCTTACCTCTATGACGGAGATCTTGAAAATGAGAAAAAGTATCTGAAAAAGTTTTCCAACTGCTCGGAATCGGTGTTTGTTGTTGCCTTTGATGGGAAAAAAGTGATTGGAATTGCTTCAGGATTACCTCTATGGGCTGAGAGTGACATATTCCTCAAACCATTTCTCGATAATGGGATTGATGTTAACGATTATTTTTATTGTTCAGAATCTTTGCTTAAGAAAAATTATCGAAGACAAGGCATTGGGCACATGTTTTTTGATAAGAGAGAGGCTCATGCAAAAAGCTATGGGAAATATTCGCATCTTTGCTTCTGCGCTGTTCAAAGAGATAAAAATGATCCTAGAAAACCTGAGGATCACTACCAACTTGATAGTTTTTGGGCGAAAAGGGGGTTTGAAAAACAACCCAATCTTGTTGTAAATTCTTCTTGGAAAGAAATAGGCGCCTCTGAAAAATCGGTCCAATCTTTAGCCTATTGGATAAAAAAGATTCTTTAATTTTTTTGGCGGGTATGAAAGAAGTTTTGGTGTATCAGGCTGAATTATCAGTGGTATCGATGCAAAAATTAAAATGTGGCATTTCAATCATTGGAGTAAGATGAGAGATACGATATATGACATCATTTCTAAAATGGATCCATGTGATGAAATGGAACAGCAGCATCAATCTTTTGTCCTGAATTGGATTAAATCTGGAAGTGAAATCTTTCGCTTGCAAGAGCCGGCAGTCCCTCCGGTACATCTCGTTGCTTATTTTATCCCTTATGATGAAAGGGCAGATAAGGTTCTTCTTGTCGATCATAAAAAAGCTAAGCTGTGGCTTCCTCCGGGTGGCCATGTTGAACTCAATGAGCATCCGAAAGACACGGTCATACGGGAAATGCAAGAAGAGTTGGCTGCGGAGGCCGTTTTTGTTGAGGAAAAGCCCATTTTTTTGACTGCTAGAGAAACGCAAAACGATCTACATCCACATACTGATGTATCACTTTGGTATTTGTTAAGAGGAGATAGCAGGCAGCAATATCAATTTGATGAGAATGAATTTCATCAAATTAAATGGTTTGATGTCGAGCAGGTTCCTTTTGAAAAAAGTGATCCTCATTTAAATAGATTTTTTAAAAAAATAAATCATTGATGATCAGTGTATTGCGGTAAATATTCTGACAATATGGAAATCATATTTACAAATTACTTAATATTTATTAATCTATAGTTAAGTAATTTAATCAAAAACACCATGATTTCACGAGATTTAGAAGAAAAAATCAAAAAATCAGCTAGGTCCTATCCGGTCATTGCCATTACAGGACCTAGACAATCGGGGAAGACGACTCTTGTAAGGGAAATATTTGGAGGGGAATATAAGTATGTTAATTTAGAAGATATAGACATGCGAGAGTATGCAAAATCAGATCCCAGGGCTTTTCTAGAGGAGTATCAAAATGGGGTCATCATTGATGAAGCGCAGCATGCCCCTAATCTTTTTTCATACATTCAAGTTATTGTAGATGAAACAGATAAACCGGGTCAGTTTATTTTAACTGGATCTCAGAATTTTTTATTGCATGAGAAAATTTCTCAATCTTTAGCGGGACGAGTTGCAATTTTTTATTTACTTCCTTTAAGTCTAAAAGAGATCAAGCGGACTAAGCACCAGCCTTCTGCTGTAGAAGAGGTGATGTTTAAGGGTTTGTATCCTCGAATTTATAAAAAAAAACTCGACCCTTCTGAATGGTATGCTAATTACCTTCGAACATATATTGAACGTGATGTTCGATTAATGAAAAATATTCATGATTTAGGGACTTTTCAAATATTTTTAAAAATGTGTGCTTCTCGAACGGGTCAGCTTCTAGATCTTACTTCAATAGGTAATGATTGTGGAATTTCGCATAATACGGTTAGAGCTTGGATTAATATTCTTGAGGTAAGTTACATCATTTTTCTATTGAGGCCTCATTATAAGAATTTTAATAAGCGATTAGTGAAATCTCCCAAATTGTATTTTTATGATCCCGGATTATTATGTTATTTATTGAATATTGAGGCTCCAGAACAGTTAAAGACGCATTATTTAAGAGGTGGAATTTTTGAATCATTTGCCATTAGTGATATTGTCAAAAATCAAATGAATCAAAATAAAAATCCTAGTGTGTATTTTTGGAGAGACCAATATGGCCATGAAATCGATTGCATTATCGAAAACGGCAGAGGGCTTCTGCCGATTGAGATCAAGTCGGCAAAAACAATTAATTCTAATTTTTTTAATGGTTTGAATTATTGGAATGAGCTTTCAAAAGGGAATCCTGAGACTACTTTCTTAATTTATGCTGGGAATACAAACCAGAAAAGAAGCTTAGCGCGTGTTATTTCCTGGAAAGATATTGATATAATTACGTCACACAATATTTAAGCGCCACTGATTTGATCTTGGAAAATTTATTTAATTCATATAAGAGTTAAATAGATCTTTTTTTTGGAGAACGGTGATGTCCGAATCAAATCAAAAATGGTGGGCTGCCCTTGGAATTGGTATGGGGGCCTTCATCCTTGCCCTTGATTGGAGTATTGTTAATACAGCTCTTCCTGCAATCCAAAGAGACCTACTTGCCTCTTTGGGAGAATTGCAATGGATAATGAATTTGATGGGCCTTGTTATGCTATCACTGCTCGTTGCAATGGGAAGGTTTTCTGATGCCTATGGAAGAAAAAAGTTATTTCTAATAGGACTTGTCGTTTTTACTGTCGCCTCTGCTTTTGCTGGTTTTGCTTTGAATCCTATTTGGTTGATTATTTGTCGAGGATTTCAGGGCGGTGCGATTGCAATTCTACTCCCAGGCTCTCAAGCCTTGATTTCACATGCATTCCCTGAAAATGAAAGAGGACGTGCAATTGGGATTTGGATGACGGTTGTTGGATTGGGGCTGGGGCTTGGCCCTGCTCTTGGCGGAATCATTACAAGTTATTCGTGGCGCTATATCTTTTTTATTAATATCCCATTTGCCATTGCTAGCTTTATCATCATTGTGAAGGTGGTTGAGGAATCTAAACATTCTGTCGAGCAGTTGAAGATGGATTGGTGGGGGCTTATTGCTTTAGTCATTGCCCTTGCATGCCTCGTTTTTGCGATTGTAGAGGGCCCTGAGATAGGGTGGGGGAATCCATGGACTATCGCACTCTTTATTATTGCAGGGTTTTTACTCGCTGCTTTTGTAGTGATTGAACAGAAAGTTTCATTTCCTGTGATTAATTTCTCACTCTTTAATAATCGGCGGTTTTTAGCAGGGTCGATTGCGAACCTTTGCTGTATTGGATTTATCTGGGGTAATTTTTTCTTGTTATGCCTCTATTTACAAAATTTAAGGGGGTTTCCCCCACTGGCAGCAGGCTTTATTCTTCTCTCCCTTTCTGTTCCTTTTGTGATTGTTTCATCATCGATTAGTCGGTGGCAAAAAGTTGTCAAACCAAAGGGATTTATTTTAACTGGATTTTTTATCCTTCTTATATCAGCATCGATGCAGATATTTTTTACCTCTTTGACACCGGTTAGTTCGATCATCATAGCGCTTTTGCTTTTTGGAATCGGTTGGGGTATTATGTTTGGTCCTGCAACAACTGCGGCACTTGATTCGATTCCAAGAGATCTTGCGGGAGTAGCTTCCGGGGGGCTTTTGACCATTCAGGAAATGGGAGGGGTTTTAGGACTTGCCATTGCGGGTTCTATTTTTAGAAATATTGAACATAATAAAATTGATCTTCTTCTTGAAACTGCGAAAATGCAGATCTCATCTGCGAATCTTACCATACTTAAAAGTAAGGCCTCAAATTTTACTGAATTTAAAGCCTTTGCAACAAAACTGGGTGTAGAAGAGAAGGTGTTCTCATTTTTTAAAACAGCTTTTGCCGACGGTTTTCAAACTGCCCTCTGGTTTCCCTTTGCCCTTTCGACTTTTGGGTTTGTATTTGTTTTATTAGTTATGCCAAAAAAAGAAAAAACTGAATTAGGTTGATGAGATATTTTAGTCTTTTTTTATTTTCTGTGATGTTTTCTGTCAGTTTATTTGGAATTGAACAGAAAGAAATAACATCAATAGCAAATGAGATTTTGTCAAAATGGTATTTTCGTGGGATGGCTGTTGTTATCATCGATGGGGACAATTTTGAATTTATCAAAGGCTATGGTTTTGATAAAAATTCCGATAGAATTATTGATGATCAAACATTTTTTGAAATCGGTTCTTTAACCAAATCATTTACCAGCTACGGGGCTTTATTATTACAGAAAGAAGGCAAGCTTAATCTAGATCAACCTATCAAAAAATGTGATTCCTCTTTTGAACTCAACGAAAAACGTGCTACGGAAATATGTACACTCCGTGATTTACTTTCTCATCGAAGCGGATTACCTGGGACTGCTGAGGATAGTTGGAGATTATGGTGGCATACAGGCCGTACAAGAGAAGATTTAATCATTCGTTTAAAGCATGTCCCCTTAAAATATGCGTCTCGGGCCCAATTTGCATATAATAGCATGGGTTATGTTATTGCGGCAGAAGCTATGAGTAAGATAGCAGGAGTGTCTTGGAAGGATTATTTGCAAAAAAGCATCCTCGATCCCATTGGTATATACGACATGAAATGGATGGATTGGAATGCTATGAATCCCGCGATGGGGATGATATGTAATGCTCGAGATATGACAAAATGGTTGAAATTTTGTATTAATCAATCTGAAGAATTTAAGGAGGCATTCAAACAAGAGAGTGAGATGACTCCTGCTGGATTTTTATCAGCGCAAGATCAGATGTTTTGGCCTTTATTATTTCATGATGCACGCGATGTTGGGTATGGCATGGGCTGGATGAATTATAAAATAGGAAAACATCAAATTTATATGCACTCGGGATTGACAGATGCCATGCAATCCATGATGGCAATCTGTCCAGAGAAAAAGATTGGTATTGTTATTTTAACAAATAATACATCTCATCCAGGGGCAGCATGTTTTATAAATATGATGCTTGATCGATTATTAAATTTACCTAGAAAAGACTGGTTGCATCTTGCTGATGGTTTGATGCAAGAGCGAACGAAATGGATGAGGGGAAATGATGAAAGATTAAATAAAATAAAAGATCTCTTTGCTCCTCCAGAGACTTCGTTTTACAAATACGAGGGGATTTATTCCAATCCTGCCTATGGAAAAATCAGAATTATGAAAAACTTAAATATTGAAACATTTAATCATCAAAATGGTTCATTGCATCCATGGAAAAAAAATAATTTTGTTATTAATGGATATGGGGAAGTGTCTACATTGATTACATTTGAGCAGGTTGATGGAAAAATTACATCCTGTTCACTTCCGTTTCTTCCTCCATTTGTAAAAGAATAGATCGTTTGATCAAGCGGTTGCCATTCAGGATTGACTCCAAAAAACAATTGTAAAATAAGTTTGCTCATATTTTTGTGGTATGTTAGGTTCTGCAAAAAAAAACTAAGGAGAATAAATGAAAATTTTATCTATGAAAGTGGTTGTAAGTTTGCTCTGTGGATTGGGATTTATCAGCTCTGTGAGCGCGTTTGAAATTGATCCACGAGGTTTTTGGGGGTCAGATGCCTCAGAAGGACACTATACGGATTGGCCTCTAGCCTGGGCTTTAGTTGATTTTTTTGAAGATGAAGGAGCTAAAACGATCATAGACTGCGGCTGTGGGGAGGGGGATTATGTAAGAACTCTTATTGAAGCAGGCTTTGACGCAGAAGGATATGATGGAAATCCTTACACACCTATTCTCACCAAGGGTGTTGGAAAAGTACAAGATTTAAGTGTTCCAGTTGATTTTGGAAAAACTGTAGATTGGGTGATGAGTCTTGAAGTTGGAGAACATCTTCCTAAACAGTTTGAGACAATCTTTATTGAAAATTTGATGCGACATGCTGAGAAGGGAATTCTTTTAAGCTGGGCATTAGAAGGGCAAGGAGGCGCAGGTCATTTTAATGAACAGAATAATGACTATATCAAGGCTATTTTTGCTAGATATGGTTATACGAATGATGTAGAGGCTGAAAATAAGCTTAGAAAAATAGCTGCAGCAGGCTGGTTTAAACGGACAATCATGGTGTTTAGAAAATAAGTGGGGAATAGATGAGAATTTTTCGTTGTTTGTTTGCATTTTTTTTAATCCTCTTTAGCTTCCAAAGTTTTGCGGCTGGAGCAAATTTTGAGGGGATTCTCGGTCAACCTATTGAAAACATCCCTAACTTTGTTACGGGTCAATTTCTAGGGTATTTTATGCCTTATAATCCTGTCATGATTGAAATTGGTGGATATAAGGGTGAGATTGCCAAGCGCCTTTCTCATCAGTATCCTCAAGGACAGGTGTTTGTTTTCGAGCCAAATCCAACAGCTTTTGACATACTTAAGAATAATGTCCAGGCTCATGTAAATAAAACGTCAAATGAAAATGTGACTATTGTACACAGTGCTATTGGTCTCAAAAATGGAACCGTTAAATTATATACTGGCCTTGAAAATTGTGGAGGTAATCCCGATGCAGATAAGTGGAGCTCCTTACTTCAGGAACGCTATAATTGCCCACAACATTGCAAGGGACCTGCCATTGATGTTTCTTGCGTTCGGCTCGAAGACTGGTGCAGAGACAATGCGATTAGTCGTGTTGACTTCATTCGATTAGATGTTGAGGGATATGAACTTCAGATATTAAAAACTTGCCCAAATCTGCTCAAATCTGTGATAGCACTTAGTGTTAAAACTAGCATGGCTCCATACAGAAGTAATTGGACCCAATATCGTCAAATGAAACAATATCTCATTCAACATGATTTTGAGTTGTTGGCACATTGGTTTAAGGATGGTGTAGGTGGTGAAGCATTATTTATCAAAAGAAATATTTATGATTCATTATTCAGATAAAACAACGGAATTACAGAAATGAAACAATTCAGATTTCTATTACTTATCGCATTTTCATCAAGCTTTGCCTTTGGAGGGATTGTAGATCAGTTGAAAAAGGCTCCTGAAAAAACGGGAAAGCATTCAATGAGAAACATTGATTTTGTCTACATGATCAATCTCGATAGGCGAGCTGAAAAGTTTAAGATGAGTTGTGACCAATTAGCGCCTTATGGCATCCATCCTTTTCGCTTTTCAGCAGTAAACGGCTGGGAATTGTCACTTGAGGCGGTTAATGATGTTGGGTTGAAATTTCAAAGCTGGATGACACCTTTGATGGCCACGACATTTCGTCCTGAAGCTCATCATGAGCAAAGTCATGAATTTATGACCGAAGTAGGAAGAGCTTATTTTGCCCATTGCCTATCGAGAGGTGCAATTGGCTGTGCTTTGAGTCATATTTCAATTCTAAAAGATGCTTACGATTCAGGTTATGAGACGATTTGGGTTATGGAAGATGATATTGAAATAATTCAAAATCCTCTTCTTCTTGCAGACATTATTGACGAATTAGATCGGATCATTGGAAAAAACAAATGGGACGTTCTTTTTACAGATAGAGATTATAGATCAGGGGTTGGTCAATATGTTGAATCATCTGGTTCACGTAAGCGGCCTGATCTAGATTGCAGATATGAGGAAAGGATGAGCTCAAAGTATACGCAAAAAACTGTAATGAGTCAGAATTTAAAAAAAATTGGCTCTCGATTTGGGACTCATTCCATGATCATTCGTAGATCAGGGATTAAAAAATTGTTAGATTTTGCGATTCAGCATCAGATCTTTTTACCCTACGATCTTGAAAATTATCTTGCTCCTAATTTGCAACGTTACGGTGTAAGATACGACATCGTTTCGAATTTGTTAAATTCGATTTCAGATAATGGCGGGGCAAACTATGAAGAATGAACATTGATTAACCCACCATCGATGATCAGATCTTCTCCCACGATGTATTGACAACGTTTTGAGGAGAGGAATAAGGCAGCTTCCGCAATCTCCTTGGGTCTTCCAAATCTGCCCATGGGAACACCTTTAGAACAATCTGCCACATAGTTGGGGTTTTCGCTTTTCCTACGATCGAAAATCGGCGTATCTACGTATCCTGGAGAGATGGAATTCACTCGTATTTTTCGATCCATTAAGTCTGCTGATAGGCTTTTAGCAAGCATTTTTACAGCTGCTTTTGTTGAGGCATAGACGCTATGTCCATGATAGCCGGTATGTGCTGCAACTGAAGAAATTAAAATGATTGATGCCCCGTCATTGAGCTGTTTTAATGCGCGTTGAACTGTAAAATAGGCGCCTTTATAATTGATATCGACAATATGATCGAAAAATGCCTCATCAACTTCATCGATGGTTCTTTTTTCAGCAACCCCTGCATTGACGATTAAGACATCGATTTTTCCCGTTTTGGAATACAAATGATTGAGATCAGCAATCTTTGATACATCTCCTTGGATATAGGTAGCATTTTTTAATTCTGCGCAGGTTTGCTTAAGCGTTGTTTCATTCCTTCCAAAGAGCACAATATTTGCGCCTTCTTCATCAAATTTTTTCGCAATGCCTTTGCCAATTCCACTATTGCCACCTGTAATGACAACCTTTTTATCTATAAACTCATTCATGCATACACCCTTTTTTTAGAAAGAATACTAAAGTTGTTATTTTGATACTACCTTGATTTTTTTTTGACTGACGCATAGTCTGTTATGAAAAATTAACATGGATGACTTCAATGAAATTCTTATTATTTTGTCTTTTGCCTTTTGTAGCTCAGTGTTATACACAAAATTTTCCGCTCGAAAAAGATGCTTTTTTTCCATTTCAACAGCGAACTGTTAGTGCATTAAGACATGGCCTAGAAACCTTGGTTGCCATTCCCAATGAAGAAAGAACCTATGAAAATACGATTCTTTTTCTCGATGAGGTCGGCCAGGATTTGTTAGGTCAGATGGCAATTTTAAAGGGGATTGAATGGGGAATTAATGATCCTGTTATTCAAGAATGTGCAGAGGAGACAATAGAGGCAACACTCAGTTCCCTTCAATCCATGCCATATATGGAAGTGATTGAAACTGTTTTAACCTTTAGTGAAAAGCAAGATGCCTTGTTACCCGAAGAGAGGTACCGTTTGATTCAGCTCATCGAGAGCATTCCATTTTATTTTTTCCCAGAAAAGATGCAGCAACGTGGTGCAATGATTCTGGATCGCTTGAAAAGTAGGCCTTCTCAATCTTTTACATTTGAAAGGGGAGATAGGAAGAGGCTCTTTACTCTTCTGACGCTAAATATTTGTATGCATCATGGTGACCAATCATTGATATTTGGAGGTGTAAGATCTTGGAGTGAGAGGATTGATCGCCTGCTGATGTTGATTGAGTCTAAAGATGCTGATGTGATCTGTCTTCAAGAAGTCTTCGATCGTCATGGAGGGGAGGCTCTTTATGAAGGATTAAAGGATTTTTACTCCTATTTCTATCTCGATATTGGGCCAAATCATTTTGGATTTAATCCGGAAACGATGGGACTTTCTAGTGGTTTGTTCGTAGCAAGCAAGTATCCTCTCTCTGAACCTCAATTCATTCCTTATGAAAATGATGAACCTCATATGACAAGGGGATTTTTCTCATTTAAGGTTGTGCATCATGGGGATATTTTAGGCCGGGTGATCACAACGCATCTAGAACCGTTTGACTCGTTGGATACGCGCTCAAGAAGGCTGAGTGAAATAGAACAAATCATCGACTTTATTCAAGTTGAAGAGGGGTATCCTCTGATCTTGTGTGGAGATTTGAATATTCCTCTTGGAAATAATGAAGAGGCTCATCGTTTGGCCCGAGAGCATTTTTATGATACTTATAGCGAACAGATTGAAGAGGTGACTTTTGAAAATCGTACCTATGTCGATTATACGCAGTATTATTTTAATGAAACTCCTTTTGAACCCTTTCCAAAACTTCTCGATTATATTTTGCTTGCTAGGAATGACATGGAGGACTTTGGCGTTAAGACGGTGGTTGTGCAAACAAATGATCTTGAAAGCCCTGTAGAAGCACTTTCAGATCATCATGGCCTTTTCGCTGAGGTCATTCGCAAATGATGTTTGAAACAAAGCGATTGATTGTTGAAACGTTATGTGAGGATCATTTTGAGTTTTTTGCAAAGATTCAGGGTGATCCTGATGTAATGCGATATATTGGGCATGGAAAGAGATCGCGTGAAAACGCCCGCATGATTTTTGATCGGTTTTTAAATCATGGTAAAACTTACGGGTTCAGTTTTGGATGTGTTTACGAAAAGAAAGGGCGCGTACCGATTGGATTTGCAGGTCTGATTCATCTGATGTTTGAGGGAGAAGAGATTGAAATTGGGTACTACCTTTTTAAAGAGTTTTGGGGTAAAGGTTATGGCACAGAACTTGCAAAAGGATGTATTTCTTGGGGATTTTCACACCTTGATGTAGATGCCTTGTTTGGAATTGTGCAGCCTGCCAATCAAGCTTCAAGGCGCGTTTTAGAAAAAGCTGGCATGACGTTTGCTGAAGAGACGGAATATGGGGGAATTGCTGTTCAAAAATTGGCTCTTAAAAGAAAACCTTAAGCTTATCGAAAAAAGATTTCTTTTTTGGGGAATTTTGTGGTCCTTCGAGTTTTCCAAATTCTGTGAGAAGCTTTTTCTGCTTTTCACTGAGATGCACAGGCGTCTCAACTTGAATGTGTACGAGAAGATCTCCTTTCCCTTTACGATGAACGTTGGGAAGGCCTTCTCCTTTTATACGGAGGACTTTGCCATTTTGCGTTCCTTCTGGGATGGAGATTCGACAGCTTCCAGAAAGAAGGATTGGAATTTCTTTTTTGCATCCGAGAGCAGATTCCGAAAAGCTTACGGGTAACTGCATGATGAGATCGTCTCCATCACGAGCAAAAATCTCGTGGGGTTTAACGCGGATGTAGATATAGAGATCCCCAGGGGGCCCTCCATTATCTCCGGCATCTCCTTGGCCAGCCATTTTTATGCGCATTCCATCATCGATTCCCGCTGGGATCGGAATTGTGAGTTGTCTTTTTTCCTTGATTCTTCCAGCTCCATGACACGATCCGCAGGGGATTGAGATCATTTTTCCTGATCCATGACAGTGGGGACAGGTGCTGGACATGCTAAAGAAGCCCCGTGATTGCTGAACTTGACCTCGCCCTTGGCAGGTACTACAAATTTTGATGTCTTTTAGTGATTTTGCACCACTTCCTTGACACTTTTGACAGCCGTCATAACAGGTGATCGCGATTGTTTTATCAACACCTTTTGCTGCTTCTTCAAATGTGATAGTGATAGCTGCTTTTTTGCTCTGACCTTGACGGGCTTGGGATCTTCCGCCGCCGCCTTCAAAGCCAAAAAATGAGTCGAAAATAGATTCTGAACCAGAGTTGCCGCCGAATGCTCCCATAAAGGTGCGTAAAGCTTCTTCCATTGAAGAGAAGCCTCCAGGGGCTCCTCCACCCATACCAGCAGCGCCTCTTACGGCATCTGCACCATATTGGTCATACATACGTCGTTTTTTTTCGTCGCTTAGGGCTTCGTAGGCTTCGGATACTTCTTTGAATTGCTTTTCGGCTTCGGGATTCCCTTCATTCTTGTCAGGGTGGAATTTGATAGCTTGTTTGCGATAGGCTTTTTTGATCTCGTCTTGAGTCGCGGTGCGTGAAATTCCTAGAGTAGCGTAATAGTCTGACATATTTTTAAAAAATTAGTTAAGGGGTATATGCAAGTATAGCATGTCTGTAATTTATTTTACAACCAAGATTAGCAGCTTGGATAGCTTTCTGCTAAAAAAATTATTTAACCTTTTTAATTTTGTATTTCAACGCAGCTTTAGATTTTGCTCGTTTTTTTACAGAGGGCTTATCGTAAAAACGGTGCGCCTTTGCAGCTTTCATAATCCCTTCTTTATCAAGTTTTTTCTTTAATGACCGAAGCGCTTTTTCAATTGATTCTCCAGTACGCACTCTAACGTTTGGCATGTATTTCAATTCCTTAGTTTATGAAATTATTCCTTAAAAAGTTTAATCATTACATTTTAGACTTCGAAAAGATATTTTTCAATATGAAAACCTTAGGTAGTAAGATAAGTCACTTTTAGCTCTTCTGGAGCAACGAAAAAGCCTTTGGTGCATTGTTTTTTTAATATTTCGGAGAGGTTTTCATAGTTGGTTTCTGATGAAGAGGCTAAATAAGTGTGTTTTGTCTTAGGGGGGAGTTGATCTTTAGCGATTAAAAAGGGTTCCAAGGAAGAATTCATGGCGTAGTAGCCACGTGATTTTGCATCTGAGAGGATGAGATAATCTTGGGTTTCATTTGGGATATAGCGCATGAGACTGCAAAAACTAAGTAATGGGAGTTTGGATGCATAAGCGAGGGTTTTGGCTGTTATCACGCCGATACGCGTACCAGTAAATGAGCCGGGACCATTGCCAACTGCGATGAATGAGAGGTCTGCAAGGCTTAAGTTCGCCTCTTTCAACAACTGGTCGATCGCGGGGATTAAATATTTTGTTTGTCCTCTGGCAGAGGGGAGCGTAGTCACATTTGTAGATGTTCCAGACAAAAGAACAAAACTCTCGCTTCCGCTTGTATCGATAATGAGATATTTCATGGGAAATAGTATACCAAAGCCTTAAAATAATGGGAAATGCTCTGATTGCGGATATATCATCTAACTGGTAGACTCTATCCGTTTATTGACATCTAGAATAGATGAATTAGAATAAAGAAAAATGGCTTGCATGAGAAGGGGGGATTTTGTCCGAAGACCAAGAGAATGAACAGCCTGAGGAAATTCATGAAGAGGATATCGACTTTGAAGGTCCCATAATAGATGATGACGTTCAAAAACTTGTGAGCGACCGTACTAAAGAAAAAGATGAAATTATTCGACCGAAGCAATTATTTATCCTTCCCTTAACTCGGCGTCCTTTCTTTCCTGGGATGGCAGCTCCCATTGTGATTGAACCGGGTACATACTATGAAGTGCTCAAAATCGTTGCAAAATCTGAACATAAGATGCTGGGACTCTTTTTGACGAAGGAAGAAGAGGTCAATATCTATGATCTTGAGATGGATGATCTCCATGATGTAGGTGTTGCTGCGAATATTTTACGGATTATTCCGCTTGAGCAGGGTGGCGCGCAAGTTATCATCAACATGGAAAATCGGATCAAAATTAAAAAACCAGTTAGCTCGTCGAAATATCTCAGAGCTGAAGTGGAATATTTTGAGGATAAGGTTTTAGCAAGCCAATCAAAATTAGTGAAAGCTTACTCGATCAGCATCATCACAACAATCAAAGAACTTTTAAAACTCAACCCTCTTTTTAAAGAAGAATTGCAAATTTTTCTTGGACATTCTGATTTTACAGAGCCTGGGAAACTTGCAGATTTTGCTGTAGCTTTGACAACAGCTGGAAGAGAAGATCTTCAAGAAATCCTAGAAGCTTTTGATATTCAATCGCGTATCGATAAGACGCTTATTTTGCTGAAGAAAGAACTTGATTTGAGCAAGCTGCAAAGTAGTATCAATCAGAAAATTGAAGCGACCATTTCAAAAACGCAACGTGAATTTTTCTTAAGAGAGCAACTTAAAACGATCAAAAAAGAGCTCGGCTTTGAAAAAGATGATAAGACGTGTGATCGAGAAAAATTTGAGGAACGCTTAAGTAAGAGAAAGGTTCCGGAAGATGTGCAAAAAGTGATCGATGAAGAGATTGAAAAACTCAATTCTCTTGAGGTCATGTCCGCAGAGTACTCAGTGTCTCGTAATTACCTCGATTGGCTGACCACTGTTCCATGGGGCGTCTTTAGCGAAGAAAAATTCGATCTAAAACATGCGGAAGCAGTTTTGGAAAAGGATCATTATGGTCTAAAGGATATTAAAGAACGCATTATAGAGTTCATTTCTGTTGGAAAGTTATCCGGAGGAGTTAAGGGGAGTATCATCTGTTTCGTTGGACCTCCAGGGGTTGGTAAGACGAGTGTTGGAAAGAGTATTGCGCGTGCTATGAATCGAGAATTTTATCGTTTTTCAGTGGGCGGAATGCGTGATGAAGCAGAAATTAAAGGACATCGCCGTACCTATATTGGTGCGATGCCTGGAAAGATGATCCAAGCTTTGAAATATACGCAGACGATGAATCCTGTCATCATGATCGATGAAGTGGATAAAATGGGAAGTAGTTATCAAGGGGATCCCGCATCGGCACTTTTAGAAGTTTTAGATCCGGAACAAAACAAAGAATTTCTCGATCATTATCTCGATGTTAGGTGTGATCTCTCAAATGTTCTCTTTGTTGTCACAGCAAATGTTCTCGACACAATTCCAGGTCCTTTAAAGGATCGGATGGATATCCTCCGATTATCGGGGTATATTAAAGAGGAAAAAGTACAAATTGCAAAAAAATATCTCATTCCAAGAAATCGTAAAAACATGGGGCTCAAAGCTTCTGAAATCGCTTTTACTACAGGCGCACTCAATGAAATGGTTGAGGGATATGCGCGTGAATCAGGTGTTAGAGGACTTGAGAAAAACATCAAAAAGATTCTGCGAAAAGTGGCTGTTGTCCTTGTGAAAAATGAGAAAAAAAAGAAAAAAGCGGTGCGTATTACAGATAAAAATCTGAAGGAATTCTTGTCAAAACCAACCTTTACATCGGATCGATTCTATCCACATACTCCTGTTGGTGTCGCTATGGGGCTCGCTTGGACTTCACTTGGAGGGGCTACGCTCTACGTTGAAGCGATTCGCACGCCAGCTGAAAAGACGCAAATGAGATTGACTGGTCAAGCTGGTGATGTGATGAAAGAATCAGCTCAGATTGCTTGGAGTTATGTGAACAGTAGTCAGAATCACTTTATTCCGAAAGAGACACGCTTTGGAAAAGAAGAGATACATCTTCATATTCCTGAGGGTGCAACACCAAAAGATGGTCCATCAGCAGGTGTGACGATGGTCTCTGCGATGTTATCTCTTTTGCTGAACAAGCCGATTACAAAAGATCTCGGAATGACAGGGGAGTTGACACTCACTGGAAAGGTGCTTCCTATCGGAGGCGTAAAGGAAAAGCTCATTGCAGCAAGACGCTCCAAATTAAAGACAATCATTCTTCCGCAAGAAAATTTAGCAGATTATGATGAACTTCCTGATTATTTGAAAAAGGGGATCAAGATCCACTTTGTCAATACTTATGAAGATGTTTATCGTATCGCTTTTGGCAAGGGGAAAAGTAAACCTTGAATTTTGAAGCCTATATTCATTCAAAACTCATTCATCCTGATAAACTTAGAGAAAAATCGCAGCTTCTCAAGCAGGAAGGAAAGACACTTGTTACGCTTAATGGGTCGTTTGATCTTTTGCATGCAGGCCATTTGCAGATTATCTATGATGCCGCATGTCAAGGGGATATCCTTATTATTGGGCTTAATAGCGATCAGTCGATTCAAAAATATAAAAGCCTTTCAAGGCCAATTATTCCGCTAGAAAAACGCATGCAAATGATGGCATCTCTTGCTTTTGTTGACTATGTCACATCTTTTGATGAAGTGGACCCTATCCGTTTTATCGAAACAGTTTGTCCTGACGTTCATGTAAATGGGGCAGAATATGGGAAAGATTGCGTTGAAGCTAAAATTGTCAGTCAAGTGGGAGCGAGACTCCATCTCACAGAACTTAAGCCAAATCTTTCAACAACTCAGATCATTGAAACCATTAGGAATGTATGCGTTTAGTTGCTCGAATTGCTGAAGAAAAGCAAGCCTTTGCCTTTTATTCCTTTCTTTTGAAGGAAGGGATCAAAAATATTTATGAATCTCATGCAGACCCAGAGACCAAAGAAAAACTCTACTATATCTGGATTGAAGATGAAGATCAGTATGAAGTGGCATTGCGGTGGTATGAGGATTTCGCAGAACATCCCGATGATCCCAAATTCAAAGCACCCATCATCATCAAGCAGCCAGAACCAGAACCTTCCCCGACACCGGAAAGAAAAGAGCAACTAAGAAATTCACCAATTAAACGCTTCAAGGCCCCTCTGACAAAATGGATCATCATTTTATGCGCCGTTTTATATTTCCTAAATGGAATGCAACAAGCAAGTCAGGCAAAGCGGCAACAGGACCCAGAACTCACCATGTTGACACCACTCATGACAACGCTGATGTTCGATTACCCCCTTACATTTCAAAAGCTTAGTGCTTTTATCAAAACGCTCCCTAAAGAAGCTCTGAAGAGCCAAGATGCAATGACCCCATCGCAACAATCTGAATTTCTCGCTATCGAACAGCTCCCATATTGGAAGGGAATCTACACCTTTTTTGAAAAGTGGCCAAACGATGGAAAAATTTTAGACGCTCCCATGTTTGAAAAGATTCAAAAAGGGGAAGTATGGCGATTTATCACACCATGTCTGTTACATGCAGGGCTCCTACACATTCTCTTCAATATGTTGTGGCTATGGCTTTTAGGACGTCCTGTTGAAGAAAGAGCAGGAAAAGGGCGCTTTCTTCTTGTTATGATAATTATCGGAATTGTTTCAAATACCGCACAATATTTAATGAGTGGACCATTTTTCTTGGGGTATTCTGGAATTGTCTGTGGCCTTGCAGGTTATATTTGGATGCGTCAAAAAATGGCCCCATGGGAAGGGTATCCAATTCACCGTTCAACATTTGTCTTCCTTTTTGTTTTTGTCTTCCTCATGGTTGCTCTGCAGATTGTTCTATTTATCCTTAATCGATTCAATATTGTGGACTATCCCCTTGTCATTGCCAATACCGCGCATATTGTTGGGGGAATTACCGGCATTATTCTGGCTCGAATTCCAATCTTTTCAAAGGGTGTTTAATGACAATACGCGATTTAGTGATTCTCGGTTGTTCATCGCAACATCCTACAAGACTTAGAAACCATGGAGCCTATTTTCTCAGATGGAATGGTGAAGGATTCCTCTTTGATCCAGGTGAAGGTACGCAGCGGCAATTTATTTTTGCAGAGATCTCTCCTCCAGCTGTGACACGGATATTAATCAGCCATTTTCATGGCGATCATTGCCTGGGACTGGGCTCAATGCTCATGCGTCTCAATATCGATAGGGTGACGCATCCCATTCATTGCTATTATCCTGCGAGTGGTAAAACCTACTTTGATAGATTGCGTTATGGGACAGCATATCACAGCACAATTGAAGTCATCGAACATCCCATTTCTGAAGCGGGAGTCGTTCAGGATGATGGTGCTTTTAAGATTGAAGCGGCCTTTTTAGATCATGGAATTGATAATGTAGCCTATCGCATTACAGAACCAGATACGATCAAGTTTGATAAGGAAAAGCTGAAAGCAAAAGGGATCAAGGGGCCACTTGTAAAAGAATTGGAAGAGAAGAAAACACTCACAATCGATGGCAAGACAGTGACTCTTGATGAGGTAAGTTGGGTGAGACCAGGGGATGTGTTTGCCTTTGTGCTCGACACACGTTATTGTCAAAACGCAATTGATATCTCAAAAGATGCAAAAATGCTCCTTTGTGAAAGCACCTATCTTGAAGAACATAAGCATTTAGCAGCTTCCTATCAACACCTTACAGCGAAAGAAGCTGCAACCATTGCTAAAAAAGCTGGAGCAGAGCGGCTTATTCTTACACATTTTTCCGCCCGCTATCGCGATCTCTCTGAATTTGAAAAAGAAGCGCGTGAGATCTTCCCCAATACTTACGTCGCCGACGACTTCAAACGTTTCCCTTTTGCTCACCAATAGTAGGCGTTAAATTGGTTTTATATAAATAACGCTAGTAATTAAGCAGCTTTGAGGTCTTCGATGAGGAGCTCGAGCTCGCCGATGAGCAGCTTCGTTGCCTCTTGATATTTGACGTAGGCGTGCATGACAAAGGCAAGTTCTGAATCTTTCTGATGCGTATATTTTTGTGCGGCTTCAAGCATCGTTACCCCCTCTTTTTTGTGATTTGACAGAGGTTGATTGAGGATGTCTTGGACGATTTCTCCCACTTCCTTAAGGAGTTCGGAATCATTTTTCATTAGCTTTGACGAGGGATCATGCAAATGTGTAACGGTAGATGCGACTTTTTTCAGGTAGCCATCTGAATATGAAAGATCCGGGTTGTCGAGTAGGTCTTTCACTTGATGGATAAATTCATCCATCGAATCTCTGAGTTTATTTGTTTCTTCTCGCATGTCCATCTTAATTTCATTCTATGTTTTGGCATGCTTTTTGCCCAGCTGATTGTAGATTTCACCGGCTGCCATGGCGTAGGCACAGGCGACATTGAGGGAGTTTTTTGTTCCGAGTAGGGGGATTTGAATGTGCATGTCGGCTTCTTTTAGGCTTTCTTGGGACAGGCCATATTCTTCATTACCAAGAAGGAGGGTGAAGGCTTCTGGAAAGGTGAAGTCGTAGAGGGAAGGAGCATCCAGGATGGTTTCAAGGGCAATCAGTGGCCTTGGTAGATCTTGGATAGAATGGGCTTGTTTGCAGGGGACGTGGGGAATGCTTCCCATAGCGGCATCGTTCACTTTTTTATTATCGGTAAAGGGGGTTGATGGGGAGAAGTAGATGGTTCCGAGTCGGAGGGCTTCTGTTGTACGGATGATACTCCCAACATTGTGGGCTGAGCGGAGATGGTCGAGATAGATTGCAATGGGAAGGAAGGGGGTATTTGAGGGGGTATCTTGCGTTGTGACTTTTGGGAGAAGGTTATGTTCTTTTAGGAAAAGGCCTGCTGCGCGCAGGTGATAATGGTACCGGTTACTGATGGCTTCAAAATTATTTGTAAGTGGTGGCAGGTCGGATTGTTTCTCATAATCTCGTAGATAGGTGTCCTTGTTGGTTTCGAGGTAGGATCGGAGGAGTTGGGAGCGTTTTTTGTGGCTAAAGGAGGCATTGATTAACTGCTGTTTTCTAGATTTCATCAGAATTTCAGTAAAAATTGACTTTGGAGGATGTAGCTAACTCCATTTGAGTTAGTGGAATCTGAAAAGATGATTTTTACGGAATTCTGGCAAAAGATTGAAAACATGAGTTGATCAATGCCTCCTAAACACGTGTTGCGAGGTATTCTTCTAGATTGCCATCGAAGATATGGATGCCATCTTTTTCGAAGGCGATGATTTTCGTTGCAAAATTTCCAATCAGGTCTCGATCGTGGGAGGCAACAATGGCAGTTCCTTTGAATTCTTCTAAACCCCAACTAAGGGCTGAAACTGATTCGAGATCGAGATGGTTGTTAGGCTCATCCAAGATGAGGACATTATTCTCAAGAAGGATGAGTTTAGCAAGGATTAGACGGGCTGTTTCACCACCTGATAGTTTGGAGATTTCTTTGAAGGCATCATCACCAGCAAAGAGCATTTTCCCCAGAACTCCCCGGATATCCTGATCATAAGCTTTTGTTTTTTGTGTTTTCAACCAATCAAAGGCTTCGATTTTTTTCGACTTGTCGATGACATCATTATGGTTTTGGGAAAAGTAGCCAATATCAACTTGATGTCCCTTTTTGACTTCCCCAGAATCAGGACTGATAGCTTGGGCCAGCATTTTCAGAAGGGTAGTTTTTCCTCGGCCATTCGCTCCGATGACACCAATTTTATCGCCGCGCATGATTTCACATGAAAAATCTGTGATGACGGGTTCGTCATAGCTTTTTGAGATTTCATCTGCAGTGAGTACAATTTTTCCAGGTTGGATGTCTCCTGGTATGAATCGGATGTAGGGACGTTCGATATTCGATTTCTTGAGGTCTTGTGGTTGGAGTTTGTTGATCTCGCGAAGGCGGGATTGGACCTGTGAGGCGCGAGAACCTGCCCCAAAACGGGAGACAAAATCTTGTAATTGGGAGATTTTTTTCTCCTTCGACTTATTCTCAGATTCTGATCGATCACGCACTGAAGTTTTTGCGACAATCATCTCATCGTAGTTGCCAGAATAAATGATGATCGTATCATAGTCGATATCAGCGATATTTGTTGTAACGGAATTTAAAAAGTGGCGATCATGACTAACGACAATGAGTGTACCGTTAAAGTTGTGAAGAAAATTTTCAAGCCAAGTGATAGATTCTAAATCTAGATGGTTTGTTGGCTCATCGAGTAATAGGGCTTCGGGATTACCGAAAAGTGCTTGGCAAAGCATGACGCGGAATTGGAAATCGGTTGGAACGGAGCCCAGCTCTTTACCGTGGAATTCGGCGGGGATTCCCATTCCGATGAGAAGAATCTCAGCGTCTGACTCAGCAGTATACCCATCTTCATCGGCGACGATTTCTTCGAGATCACCAAGGCGCATGCCGATTTCATCGGTCATCTCCTTTTCGTAGAGCAGTTCTCTTTCTGTTAAAGTATTCCACAGCCTGTCATTTCCCATGATGACTGTATCGATGACTTTATTTTTGGCAAAATCTTCAATGTTTTGTCTTAAAAATCCAATGCGACTAGGGAGCGTCACACTGCCGCTTGTGGGTTCTTCAAGTCCCATCATGATTTTCAAAAGAGTGGATTTTCCAGCTCCGTTAGGACCTGTAAGACCATAACGGTTTTTGGCATTGAAAGTGGCCGTCACATCTTCGAAAAGGATGCGAGATCCGATTTTTTTTGAGATTTTATTAAGTGTGAGCATAATGAGGGCAGTATATCATAAAAGGAAATTATGGCAAAGCTCAAGAATTCTATAGAAAATTTTTTACAAAACCTCCAAGTCGTCCGAAATGCTTCAGAGCATACACTAAGAAACTATGCGCTGGATCTCTTTGCATTTCACGATTACCTGGAAATGGATCTTTCTGTTGAAAAAATTGACAAGCGCTTGATTCGTGGTTATTTAGCCCATCTCCAGTTGAAGAAAAGTGCAAAAACCACTGTTTTGCGCCATCTTTCGAGTTTGAGGAGTTTATTCAAATTCTTGATGAAGGAAAGGCTCATTTCACACAATATTATGGATGAGATCGATAGCCCAAAACGGGATAAACCCCTTCCGAGTGCCCTTTCCTATTCTCAGGTTGAGATGCTCTTTAATCAGGTTGAAATCGATACCCTTTTAGGGCTTCGAGATCGGGCGATTCTGGAACTTTTCTATAGTTCAGGCCTGCGTGTAGGTGAGCTTGTCTTTTTAAATCGACATGATTTTGATGGTCGTAATTTGCGCATGCGTGTAAAGGGAAAAGGAAAAAAAGAGCGGCTGATTCCTATTACACAAGGGGCGGCTAAGTGGGTGGATAAATATCTTAATTATCCTGAGCGCCCATTTATAGAAAAAGATAGAGAGGCCATTTTTCTCAACCGTTTTGGAACGCGGCTTTCATCGAGATCTGTCGACCGGCTTTTTAAACAGTATCTGATGAAGAGTGGGCTTGCTGGGAAGGTGACACCTCACACCATACGGCATACTATTGCAACTCACTGGTTAGAAAATGGGATGGATCTCAAAACAATCCAGAGTCTCCTTGGTCATAGCTCCTTGGCCACAACGACGATTTACACGAAGGTCTCGAGCAAACTTAAACGGGATGTTTATGATAAAGCGCATCCACGTAGCTTAAATTCGTGACTAACCTTTACAGGCTGATAGTCCGCAGACTTGAAGTGAGTCAATGACATTGGCAAGGGCTATGAGAAACAAGAGAATTCCTGCGATTTTCTCAAACCAGTTCATTTTGAGTTTCATGCCTTTATGGAATGATTTCCAAAAAAGCATGAGAATGGCGATTGCAATGATGGAAATGTAAAATGAAATGAATGACCAGGTATAAAGGCTGAGGCCAAATACTGGAAGGCCAAAGCTTGGAAATCCCGGACAGATGTGAAGGGCAATTTGACGGAGTGCGACACTTCCGCCGAGTAGACTCGAGAGAATCGAAATAGAATAGTGGTAGCTTCGGATACCAAACTTCAAATTTAGCAAAGCTCCAAAAGATGTTCCAATCATACAGATCCTTTGAAGAAAGCAAAGAGGGCATGGATTGCCTTCTTTACTGTATTGCTCATAAAAAGCACCGAATATGATCCCACAGAAGATATAAATCATGAGAGCATTTAGAAAGCGTGCTGTTTTTTTCATCGCGTTAACCTAGTCTAATTGGAATATAGGTTGTTATGTGGTGCCAAAACATCAGTAAAGAAAGGAATAGGTTGATCAATATAATGGTAAGAGCGGGTTTTTCATAACCCCTCCAAAGAAGAACGATCCCAATGAGATAAATAAAAAAAAGTCCTGCCATCATACTATCACAAATAGACGATGAAGATTTAATATGCAAAAAAAAGAAAAAGAAAAAGGAAAAGGAAAAGGAAAAGGAAAAGGAAAAGGAAAAGGAAAAGGAAAAGGAAAAGGAAAAGGAAAAGGAAAAGGAAAAGGAAAAGGAAAAGGAAAAGCGATAAGCCGGATTCTGTCGTTGGGCAATCATTCATCTAGGGATTTTGTCACCAAAATCCTCAAGCGTTATTTAACAAGAGCGGTAGCGGAAAACAAACTCCTGTTATCCTTGCTTTAGATAGGGTTTATAACCACTCACATTTCTGCGAGTTGGGTAAGCTCTTAAAACTTACATTTTCAGCCTGTCTTTGAAATATTTCAAAGCGGAATATTTTCTGTTACACTTTCCGTAGCCTCTCGGCCCCCAGTTTTTCACTGGTATCTTTTCCTGCAAAGTCCGGACTTTCCTCCCTCATGCGAACATGACGGCGATTGCCTGCTTTTCCTAAGTTGTCTAAGCGCTGACTGTACGTCGACGGCGGCGTTTTGTTGCTACTGTTGTGCTGCTGACTGCTTCGCTTTCTTGCCAGTAGTGAATCCGAGAACAATGTTCACAAAAAACGAGATTTTCGCCTTTTCTTACTAAGTTTTCATGTTGAATAGTGAGTGCAATATGGCATCCACTGCATGTGCGGTTTTCAATGGGTACGATCACTCGATCTTTCTTATTGCGCAAAAGACGTTCATAAATTTTTAGAATGTCTTCATCAGCAGTTTGAGCGAGTTTATTTCTTTCTGCTTTTAGAGTGTTACCTTCTTGATTGATCTTCTCAATACTCGAAGAGATGTCCCCTTCAAGCTCGGAGCTATTCACATCAGAGGCTGACAGACTCTCTTTTATTTTCTCGAGAATCTCTTCTTCATGACCTTTTTTGTCGATTAAGTTTGAGGTTTCTTGTTCGAGGGCGACTTTCGATCTTTCGATCCCAGTAATCTCTTGTGTCATCGCATTAAATTCGTCGACTTTTTTAATCAAGCTTTGCTTCTCTTCGAGACCTTTGATTTTGGCATTTAATTCGTCAATTTTTTCCTCGAGTGCACTGGCTTGCTTGTCAAATTCGGCTATTTCAGCCTCTTTTACGTTGTATTGCTCCTTTAACTCACGTCTAAGAGCATCGATTTGTAAAAGTTCTTTTTGACGCTGCCGCTTAAGGCGCATCAGTCGGATCATTTTAATATCTAATTCTTGAATGTCTAAAATTGGTTTTAGAGAGGGAAGCATAGTGCAAAATACCTTCAATTATGGCTAATTACCTAATAAGGTAGCTCATCTCGTATAAATTTCTCAACAGAAATATTATCGTGACGTGAGACATAATTTCTGGCAAGATGCACCCTTTAAAAGATAAGGAGGGATGGATGACTTATTTAAAGCATTATTTGGCTAAATGTCCTAAAGAAAAGCAGAGTTCTGCTGCCATTTCCTTCCTTGCTGGCCTCGATTATTTAAAAGAGGTATCTCCTGAGGTCGAAAAGGCAATTTCCGGGGAGCTTGAAAGTCAGAGATCGCATCTAAAAATGATCGCTTCTGAAAATTTTTCTTCACTTGCTGTCCAGATCGCCATGGGGAATCTTTTGACCGATAAATATAGTGAGGGGTTTGTAAAGCATCGATTTTATGCAGGGTGTGAAAATGTCGATATCGTGGAAGAGCTTGCAAACGAAGAGTTAAAAAAAATATTTGAATGTGATCATGCCTACGTTCAACCCCATTCGGGTGCTGATGCGAATTTAATCGCTTATTGGGCTATTTTGGTCGAACGGGTGCAATCTAAAGAGATCGAAGCGCTAGGTAAGATGAATCTAGAGGAGCTCTCTGATAGCGATTATGAAAAAGTAAGACGTGTACTGCTCAATCAAAAAATGATGGGTATGTCGCTCAATTCTGGCGGTCACCTCACACACGGTTATCGACACAATATTTCTTCAAAAATGATGCACGCTATTCCTTATGATGTTGACCCAAAGACTGAGCTTTTAGATTACAAAGCAATTGCAGAGCTTGCGAAGAGGGAAAAGCCTTTAATTTTAGTCGCTGGCTATTCTGCATATCCCCGTCTGATTGATTTTTCCATCATGAAAGAGATCGCAGATAGTGTAGGAGCGGCACTTTTGGTCGATATGGCGCACTTTGCAGGTCTTGTTGCAGGTAAAGTTTTAACAGGGGTAAATAACCCTATTCCTTATGCGGATATTGTGACTTCGACAACGCATAAAACAATGCGTGGTCCACGCGGCGGGATGATTCTTTGTAAAGAGGAATTCAAAGATATTGTTAACAAAGGTTGTCCCCTTGTAATGGGAGGGCCTCTTCCTCATGTGATGGCAGCAAAAGCCATTGCTTTTAAGGAAGCGAATACAAAGACATTCCAAGATTATGCGCATCAAATTGTGAAGAACGCGCAGGTCCTTGGGGAACATCTTGCATCGAAAGGTGTAAAACTTTTCACTGGTGGGACGGATAATCATCTTCTTGTTGTTAATGTGGCAGAAAGTTTTGGGCTGACAGGAAGGCAGGCCGAGCTTCTCCTTAGAAGGGCGCGTATTACCGTGAATCGCAACGCCATTCCTTTTGATGTAAATGGCCCTTGGTATGGTTCTGGGATCCGTATTGGGACACCAGCTCTTACGACATTGGGCATGAAAGAAAAAGAGATGAAGTCCATTGGAGATCTCATCATATCCCTTCTTAAAAATGCGAAGCCTGCCCTCGTTGAGAAGACGGGAAAAGTGAGCCGGGCTAAAGCGAATATTGATGAAGCTGTTTTGAAAAAAATTCAGGATGAGGTTGCAGAATTGCTTAGCGATTTCCCTCTTTATCCTGAAATTAAAACCAGTGAATATGCTTGCGTATAACCCATTTATTTGAGAATATTGGGATGTGTGTAGTATTTGCTAAATTAATAGGAGTTATTTGAATGGATTCAGAAGAAAATCAAACCAAAAAATCGAGTTCGTATGAAGATCGCATTGAAGAACTTCTTTTAAAAAAACGACGGATTTTCTTTTCAACCCAAGTCGATGACAAAACTGCGAATCAGGCCATTCGTAAGCTCTGGTATTTAGAGGAAACAGGTCCTGGGAAGCCAATCCTATTAATCATTAATTCTCCAGGTGGATCAACCGACTCGGGATTTGCCATCTGGGATCAGATTCATATGCTTACCTCCCCTGTGACTACGCTTGTAACCGGTCTTGCGGCATCCATGGGTTCTGTTTTAAGTTTAGCAGCGGAAAAAGGGAAGCGTTTTGCAACGCCATCATCCCGCTTTATGATTCACCAACCTCTCATTGCTGGTGTCATTCAAGGTCAGGCAACAGATCTTGATATCCATGCAAAAGAGATCTTAAAAACACGCGATTTCATCGTTGATATCTACGCCAAGGCGACAGGAAAAGACCGTGAGGTTATTTCTAGAGCGATAGATCGTGATACTTGGATGTCCCCAGAAGAGGCTAAAGAATTTGGTCTTATTGACGGGATCGTCAACTCATATAAAGAAATAGGTTTTGATTAATTTCACAAAGTATCAGGCTTCCGGAAATGATTTTATTCTGATTGATGATCGGAAAAAAACTTTCCCACAAGAAGATTCTACGTGGATTCGGCAGATCTGTCACCGTTCCTATGGCATCGGTGCAGATGGCCTGATTCTTCTCCAGCCCTCAACGTCTGCGCTCGTTAAAATGCGAATTTTCAATGCAGATGGTTATGAGGCGAGCATGTGTGGCAATGGTTTGAGAGTTGTCGCCAAGCAGCTTTACCGAGAAGGGCTCAAGATGATAAAATATCATATCGAGACGCATGTCGGGGTGCTAAGCTGCATTATCTCAGGGAATCAAATTCGCTCGTCTCTTGGAGCTCCTTGTAATATAAAATTAAATCACCCTCTAAAAATGGGGGATGAAATTTTGAATATCCATCTAATAAATACGGGTGCACCCCATGCGGTGGTGTTTGTTAAAGATCTTAGCTGCAATAGCTTAATGGGTATTGCAAAAGAAATTCGATCCCATTCATTTTTTTCTCCTTCTGGAGTTAATGTGAATTTTGCTACAATGGATGGGCCGTCTCATTTAAAAATGCGAACTTTTGAAAAAGGTGTAGAGGGTGAAACACTCTCATGTGGGACAGGTGCGGCGGCTGTAGCTGCTATCTACCAGCTACTCTACCAGGTTAATGAGCCAATTGACATTCGATTTGTGTCAGACAATGTTTTACGAATCGATTTATTGGATGAAGGAGTTCATGTCACAGGGCCGGCCGAATATATTTTTGAAGGCATAATTGGGAGAAAGTTATGATTATTGGGATTCCAAGAGAGATAAAGAACCATGAATATCGAGTAGGTGCAACCCCTGAGATGGTTGAAGCACTCGTCTCCGACGGTCATCAGGTTGTTGTTGAGACACAGGCGGGTAGTCGCATTGGCTTTTCAGATGAGATGTATGTCGCATCTGGTGGTAAAATCGTAGGAACCCCAGCTGAAGTCTATAAAGCTGAAATGATCATTAAGGTTAAAGAGCCTCAACCAGGTGAATATCCCCTATTAAAGCGGGGACAAATCCTCTTTTGTTATCTCCATCTTGCACCAGATCCAACACAAACAAAAGCATTGATTTCAAGCGGTGTCATCGCGATTGCTTATGAAACTGTTACTGATGAAAAGGGGCATCTCCCTCTCCTTGTTCCGATGAGTGAAGTTGCGGGCCGCGTTGCAGTACAAGCAGGAGCCACAGCTCTTCAAATGGCATTTGGAGGAAGAGGAGTTTTACTGGGTGGTGTGCCGGGTGTTCCTCGTGGCAAAGTCGTTGTGATTGGCGGAGGTGTTGTTGGAACAGAAGCTGCTCGTATGGCAATGGGACTTGGAGCTGATGTGACAGTTTTAGATCGAAATATTAATCGCTTGCGTGAACTTGATGAAAGCTTTGATTTCAGACTTAAAACACTTTATTCATCACCACATAGCCTTGAAAAAGCTGTTTTAGAAGCTGACTTGGTGATTGGAGCTGTGTTGATTCCAGGAAAATCTGCCCCAAAACTTGTCACAACTGATATGGTGAAAAAGATGAAAGCTGGATCGGTCATTGTCGATGTGGCAATTGATCAAGGTGGTTGTTTTGAAACTTCAAGACCAACAACACATTCAGATCCAACTTATATTGTTCATGATGTTGTCCATTACTGTGTGACAAATATGCCTGGAGCATGCGCACGCAGTGCGACCCAAGCTTTGACGAATTGCACCATGCCCTATGCCTTAAGAATTGCAACTCAGGGCTATAAAAAAGCACTTAGAGCAGATCCACATCTGCTAATGGGTCTTAACGTCTATCGTGGCATGATTACAAATGAATGTGTTGCGAATGATCTTGGATATGAATACCATGCGCCAGATAAAGTAATTTCAAAAACACAGTCATTTAAACAAGAACTCATCGACACCTTAAAGGTTGCGGAAAGACATTAATCGAGTTAAATTTAACTTAAAACCCTGATTATATTCGATGCCCCACTTTCCCTTCACTCCCAATGACCGACAGCAAGGGAAACGTATAATTCAGGAAAAAGGGATTCAAAATCTCCTTTTTTCTGAAGGAACTTACCAAGTTGAAGTTCTTGATCCTGCATCTCAAAAGCGATTCTGGCCTTTTCTTCAGCTCGATGATCAAGGTAAAATACTTGATCATTTTTGCACATGTAATGAGGTTGAAAAAGAAGGGAGCTGTCCCCATCTTGCGGCAGCATATCTAGAAATATTTCGAGGATTTGATGAGCCGCTCCACGTGCGGTTTCGCGCCTCGCTCTGGAACCATATCTTTCAAATCGCAGCCCGTCGTCATGGTTATGAAGAGAGTGCGCTTCAAAAATGGAAAGAATCTGGATATGCGTGTTTGTCAGAAAAGGGGCGCCCACTTTTTTATATTTTACCAAAAACGGGAAAAGCGCAAAAAGAACTCGAGGAGATGATCTTCCATCGCGTAGAAGAGACGGAAGAGAGCTCCCTAAAGTTTTCCAAGCTTCCTCCTGAAGAGCTTGCTCTTTGGAAGGAAGGACGTCCATCACAACAACTGCAGTTTGAGCTCTCATTTTGGTCTGATATCGCAAAACATCTCATGCTCGCCCAAGATGTGGGTCGCCAATATGAAATTTCCTTCCAAGGGAAAATCGGGGATCTTCCCAAAGGCATTCTCGCTTCGTTTTCAGAATTTGAAATTGGAATTTTTCTAACTGAAGTGAATTGGCCTGAAGTGATTCCAAGTTTAAAGACAGTCAGATCTCCAATTCCTGTTCGAGATTTTCAAACCTTTGAAATCGACAGTATACTCTATGATGAAGAGGATAAAATTCTAAAAATCATCTCCCATCCCATTCAGATTGAGGGAAAAAAGATTCACGATCCCTCTGAACTGCCAGGAAAAACATTTTTATTGCACGACTTTGCCTATCATCCAAAATTAGGATTTTATCCCGCCCATATTGACCCTCTTTTGAAGAAAAAAGAGATTAAAGGAGATGCAATTACGACACTTTTAAATCGACATCCCAAACTTATACAAGCCCATTTAAAAAATATTTCTCTCCACTACAAACCTCATCCTGTCTCTTACACCCTCTTCTTTGATAAAAAAGATCACCTTCACATCAAGCCTTATCTCTTTGAACCCGGTGACTTCGAAAAAGAAAGAAGCTTTATTGCATTTCCATGGGCTTATCTCCAGGGTAGGGGATTTTATCTTCTTGATGAATTTCTCTTTGAAGAATTGGAACATACCATTCCAAAAGAAAAAATCGGAGATTTCATCGACCATTACAGGCGCTTTTTAAACCAGCAAGATGGGTTTGAAATTCATATTTCGAGTATTGAATCTCAAGTTTTATATCATGTTGATCCCGAAGAGTTTTTAAGTTTTGAAACTCAAGCAAGTTTTGATGGAGATGCCAACGAGATCATCGATTTAAATGATTGGATTTATATAAAAGAGCGTGGTTTCTACCCCAAAATGACCCGCAGCTTAACCTCTATTTTTTCTTCAGAAATCAAAGTTCCTGCAGAAGAAATCCCCAATTTTATAAAACAACACAAAGAAGAACTTGAAGGAATTAAAGACTTTTTTTCCGAAATTTCTCCTATTGAAAAAGCGGGGCTGCGTGTCAGTTATGACAAGAAGAAAGGGGTTTTAATTGAGCCAGAATTCATCAAAATAAAAAGCTATGGCAATAAAGATGTCCATTTCTTTGGGGAATACGCTTTTGTCAGAGGAGAAGGCTTTTCTGAAGTTCCTTCGCGCTGGAAATTGCCAGATAAATATCGGCAAAAAAGATGGCTTGATGCATCTTCCGAAGCGTATTTTGTGGCATATGAACTTGATAAGCTTCGCCCCTTTATTTTTGAGCTTGATTCGCAGTTAGAGCGGCCAATTCAGCTTCAGCTAAAAATTGATGACATTATCCAGGAAGAGAACAGACACTATCGTTTAAAACTTTCTTATCGGAGTGAGCATGGAATATTAAAACTCAGTGACCTAAAAGCGGCTATGGATTCTGGGAACTCCTATTTCATTTCGGATGCAGGATTGATTTTCTTTAAAGATCCCCGGTTTCAATGGTTGAAAAAACTTACCCTAGATGAATTTGACCAAGATAAACTTATACTGTCTACATTGAATTGGATGCGCCTCTGCGTTTTTGAAAGTCCCATCCCGCCAGAGGAAGGCACGCGTGCGTTTGAAATCTATACAGAACTTAAAACGTTTCAAACAAGCGATATTCTCGATACAAGCGGACTCAAAAGTGACTTGCGTCCCTATCAGCAAATTGGCGTGGAATGGCTCTGGTTTCTTTATTGTCATGGACTTTCAGGACTTTTATGTGATGAGATGGGGCTTGGAAAAACCCACCAAGCCATGGCGCTTCTTGCAGCCCTTTTAAATCATAATAAAAAAGCAAAATATCTTATTGTCTGTCCCACATCAGTAATTTACCACTGGGAAGAACTCCTTAAGAACTTCCTTCCAAAAGCTTCCGTGCTTGTCTTTTATGGAATTCAACGTTCTCTTGCTAATTTTGAAAAAAAATATGATGTGCTTCTCACTTCCTATGGAACGCTCCGCAGTGAAAAAAAGGCCCTTTCAAAACGCTCTTTTGAACTCGTGATCTATGATGAAATTCAATATGCAAAAAATTCCCGTTCACAAACGCATCAAGCCTTAAAAGCAATGCAATCTAAAATGCGTTTAGGGCTAACAGGAACGCCGATTGAGAACCGACTCATGGAACTCAAAGCCCTTTTTGATATCGTTCTTCCAACCTATTTCCCATCAACAGCGGCATATCGAGAACAATTTATCAACCCCATTGAAAAAGAACAAAGTGAAGAAAAAAAGAGTCTTCTCACCCGTCTGATCCAACCTTTTTTACTGCGACGGAAAAAGAGTGAGGTTTTGGACGATCTCCCAGAAAAAATCGAGGAAATTTCCTATTGCGATCTGTCGGAAGAGCAAGAAAACCTCTATAAAGAAGCTGTTTCCCGTTCCCGTCCCGCTCTCATTGATGAAATTGAAAAAACAAATCAGCCCATTCCATATTTCCATATCTTTTCCCTCATCAATCAGCTCAAACGAATCTGCGATCACCCCTCGCTCATCTACAAAGATCTCGATCGCTTTAGCAAGCATCGCTGTGGAAAGTGGGATCTTTTTGTTGAACTCCTCCATGAAGCCCGTGAATCACAGCAAAAAATTGTCATTTTTTCACAATATCTTGATATGCTCGATATCATTGAGAATTATCTTACACAAGAAAAAATTGGCTTTGCAGCCATACGCGGTTCGACTCGGAACCGTAAAGAACAGCTCATTAAATTTAGGGAAGATCCCACCTGTGAAATCTTTGTAGCCTCCCTAAAAGCTGTCGGCGTGGGTGTGGACCTTGTCGCAGGGTCTGTCGTCATCCATTATGACCGCTGGTGGAACCCTGCAAAAGAAAATCAAGCAACCGACCGGGTCCACCGGATCGGGCAAAATCGAGGAGTTCAAGTCTTCAAACTTGTGACGAAAGGGACCATTGAAGAGAGAATTAATTTTTTAATCGAGAAAAAAACAGGACTTGCAGAAGGGATCATTGACTGTGATGACCAGAATCAACTTAAGCTACTTGACCGAGAAGAGCTACTAGAACTTGTAAAGAACCTTCTTTAAAACTTGGGTTGTGTCAGCAACCTCTTTCTGAGTACGTGC
Source organism: Chlamydiota bacterium (assembly GCA_021772315.1). GTDB lineage: Bacteria > Chlamydiota > Chlamydiia > Chlamydiales > Simkaniaceae > JAJFMF01. The sequence continues at coordinate 246,829 of JAJFMF010000008.1, read as the reverse complement.
TATGTGAGAGCTATTTTTTTCTCCAAAAAGCATCATCAAACGCATGAATTCGTCGGTTTAACTGACTTTTACTCAAAATGTTAGGGATATACCCGTGCTCTTTTAGGAAATGACGTGTTGTTTCATGATTTCCATAAAAAATTTATGAAGAAAAGCTTATCATCCTTAGAAATTATTTATGTTATCCATCTTTCTCCTATTAACCCTCGGCAAGCTCTTTAGAGCTTCCCTTCGGGATAATAGAAAAAATCTGTTCAACCTAAATAATTCTAAGGACGAGTTTATGACACAACCCGGGTTTAAACTCTAGTTTTACTAGAGTTTAAGAATCCATTGCGGTATCATACTTCTCATTATGGGAAAGAAAAAACTTACCAAAGTCGCACTCGTTGGACGTCCTAATGTAGGGAAATCAGCTCTATTCAATCGCATTTGCAAAAAAAGAATTGCCATTGTCGATGAGATGGAGGGGGTCACACGTGATCGTCTCTATGCTGAAGCCGATTTTTTTGGCAGTCCTTTTGAGGTCATCGATACAGGTGGTATCCATCAAAACAGTACGCAGCCCTTTCGCGATGAAGTGATTCGCCAAGCAGAAATTGCTATTGAAGAAGCTGACTCGCTTATTATGGTCGTTGATGGGCAGATTGGCGTCACAACACTTGATGAAGAAGTAGCCCATATTCTCGTCCGAAAAGGAAAAAAAGTCACACTTGCTGTAAATAAAGTTGATGATGCCCTTTTCGAAGATCGGATTTATCCCTTTTATCAACTTGGCATTTCAGATGTCATTGCTGTCTCAGCATCGCATGGATTTCAAGTAGCCGAGCTTTTAGAAATCGCCCTGCAGGATGTCCCTATAAAAGCGGCCGATGAACATGCGGATGCGATCAAAGTAGCCATCATCGGGCGCCCTAACGTTGGAAAATCCACCCTTGTCAACCATCTTCTCGATGAAGAAAGATGCGTTGTCAGTCCCATTGCAGGAACGACACGCGATCATATCGACGTTTCTATAGAAGTAGAGGGGCAGTCTTATCTTCTCATTGATACCGCGGGTATTCGCCGCAAAAAATCAGAACATGAGGTTGTTGATAAGTTTGCTGCGATCCGCACTGAACGCGCTGTCGATAGAAGTGATGTGTGTGTGCTCATGCTCGATGCAGTAGAGGGGATGACAGCCCAAGAAAAACGCATCGCAAAAATGATTGAGGCCAAAGGGAAAGGTTGCCTTATTATCTTTAATAAATGGGACCTTGTGAAAGGATATCGCATGGAACACTGCCTCCAAAGATTGCATATGGACGCACCATTTCTTACCTTCTGTCCCACATTATTTTCCTCAGCAAAGAGTGGGAAAAACACTGAGCCGCTATTTGATCGGATCAAAGACATTTACATAGCACTTGGCAGGCGTATTTCAACAGGTCAGTTGAATAAATTTGTGGAAGGGGCCGTGCAACGTTATCATCCTCCTATGATCAAAGGAAAGAGATTACGCATCTACTACATGGCTCAAGTCGATATCTTTCCTCCTAAGTTTGTTTTCTTTGTGAATAAAATCGACCTGATGACAGACACCTATAAGAGGTATCTGCTCAACCAATTCCGTAAGGAGTATGGGTTCATGGGCGCTCCGCTTTTCCTCTATGTGAAAGGGAAAAAGTTATCTCCACAGAAAGAGTTAGCAAAATAATTTTTCTTTTTTCTCAGTGGTTGGATTTAATAAGTGGGGTCCCACTTATAGAGCTCGCCGTCGATTCTTTTTTGCCGATAGACCCACTCCTCATCGTTTTCTCGAAGCAGTCTATCACATCCCATAATGTAACCCTTAAAAAGCCCGTGACGACGCATGGCAAGCAACATATAGCGAGAGCTTGTAGGTCGAAAGTGACTCCGTGGACCATCGACGGGTGAGAGGATGTTTTGATGAAATAAAATGACGAGTTCCGCAAGTTTTGGCAGGATTCCTTTTGGAGGAGGAGGCATTTTCGCAGCTTCTGAAGGTAGTAGTTCGGCGTCTTTTCCCCACGGCTCGACATAGCCTACTTCAGCCGTAAGAAATGAAATTGGAAGTAGAAAAAGTAGAAGTTTATACATCGTTAAAACCCATACTGGATTTGAAGAACGGGAAAGAGGTTATCTCGTTTTAACATACGACAGGCTTTTGATTCATAAAGCCGCTCATTATACAGTTTTGCTGCTTCTCCAGCACCATAGATACCTCCAAAGTACCAGCCTGCTTCAAAACTCGTTGTAATGATAGCTGCAGCGTATTCCTTTTTGTTGAAAAAGTGGACGGCGGCTGCGATGAAAAGGCCGTTGAGGAGAAAGGCTGTGAGGGCGGATTGCTTTTGCCCCACATAGAGATATCCAGCTCCTGGGATCACAGCGTTGAGACTTTGTGCTTTTGAAATCGATTTTCTCTCGAGTTCATAGGAATGGATCAGAGTTTCAATTTCTTGATTAGGCGGGGTAATTTCTTTTAGATCTTCAATATTACCTTCTCGCAAGGCTTCAGATAGGGTGAGATCTGCTCCAGTGTCGGGGTAGGTATGTTTGATGTGTTCTAAGATGCGGCGGGCCTGCGTTTCATCGCCAATTTCTTGATAACTTTCATAGAGAAGGATAAGGAGATCATGATAGGCGGGAAATGAAGTGCTGGCTTGCTTTAATTGGGAATTTTCGAAGGTGTAGATCACGTCGTGATATCTCTCGCCAAGATAATAGGAAAGGAGGATGAAATAATTGAGCTGCAAGATGCGATCTTCTTTGGCTTGGGGGATGAGTATCAGGGCTCTTTTGAAGGTGGTAATTGCTCGATAGAAGTCGAGCTGTCTGGCAAAGGTGATCCCGATTAGATACTCTTGGCCCCATCCAGTCCCTTTTTCAGAAGATGAGAGGGGAGGGAAGATTGTAGGTAAATTTTGAACGTAGCGATCTTGCACGGTATAGCTGAGCTCAGGCTCAATCTTGTCGGGGACGCGGTAGCATCCTGCGTTTATCACGAGAAGAATTGATAGAAAAAGTGTTGTTTTACGCATCGTCCGGACTTTTTACGAATTCAAGCCCTTCATCGAAATCTTCAGGAACACCGAGAGATCGATAAAGATCCTCTTGATTTTCGGTGATTTCATTATATTCTTCAAATGAATTTATGACCTGGGGACGTAAAAAGATGATCACATTGCGACTTTGAGTAAGTGAATTATTCTCACTGAAAGCGGCTCCGATAAATGGAAGCCCCCCTAAACAGGGGATGCCCGAGCGTGTTCGCAGCTTGGTATTGCGGATCATTCCGCTTAAAACAAGAAAATGTCTGTCTGGCATTGTAACTTGAGTTTGGGTGGTTGTTTTCGTCGTCGCAATCCCTGTAACCGTACTGTTGGAGACGGGATTTCCTTGGGCATCTGTTGCGACTTCTGAAATTTCTTCATCTACGAGGATCGTGACCATCCCTGTATTGCCGATTTGAGGGGTGATATTGAGGCTTACGCCGATATCACGGTATTCGAGGTTGGCGGAGGTTTGTTGTGTCAATCCTTGGGTTGAAACAATCGAACCTGTGAAGGGAAGATTGCTTCCGACGAAGAGTTTTGAATTTTTATTGTCTTGCGCGATTAATTTTTGATTGAGAATGATCGTTGTATCTGAATCGAATTGAAGGGCATTGATAAGTGAGCCAAGTGCAAAGTAGGATTTATTGCGGTGAAGAATGATATCTCCGATAATCCCCATATCAAATCCTGTAGAAAAAGGAACATCTGAGCCTGTAGGTGTTCTGGTTGCTGTGATATCACTGAGATTTGTTTCAAAATCAGGAAGAGGGTCGTTTTGCGGAAAGAGCCCCGTTGCATATCCAAATTTATCTCTGTACTTTCCTTGTGATCCCCAACGCAGGCCAAAATCAAGCGTATTTTGAATGTCGGTTTCGATGACAAGCACTTCGATGAAGACTTGTCTTAGGGGGACGTCAATGTTGCGGATGAGTTCTTTGAGTTTTGAAAGCGTTTGGCTTTTACCTGTTCCTATTAGAGAATTTGTCACTTCGATCCACTGGATGGAATTAATCGCATCGATCAATCCAATATTTCCTTCGGCTGATTTTGAATCTCTTAAATCCTGAGCGACTTGCTTTAGGGCGGTTTCGATTTCTGTTCCTCTATGATATTCGAGTTTATAGATCAAAAAGCTCATATCATCGATAGTTTCAATGCTGGGTTCGTCCTCACCAGCTTCACCAGGAACATCAAATTTTTCTAAAAGCATTTTCACTTTTTCTGTAGAGGCTTGATCTCCAGAAATAAGGATGCTCTGTGTTTTTTCCATCCATTTTAGGTTGTTGATCGTATCAAAAAGGCTTCGATCCTCTACTCCAGAGCTGACCAAGTTCTGTTCGAAGTCGTGCATGACATTGATTAGATCTTCACCTGATTGAAATTTTGGGTGATAAATAATATATCCCTCAGGTGCCAGTCTGGGTCCTTCTGAAACGGCGAGTTCTGGTAGATCGAAACGTTCAGCTAAGGCTTTTACTTTTTCAAGTGTTTCAGGTGCTCCAGTAAAAATAATCGAATTTGTTTTCGGGATAAAGCGCATGGAGCTAATTGAATTAACTAAGGACTGATCTGGGGTCCCTGTCTTTTTGAGGTCACCCATGATGGAGCGGAGAGAGGACATGAGCTGTGTTCCGGAAACATAGCGTAGTTTGTAAATGAAATAGGTTGTTTTTCCAATTTTTTCGATTCCCGGCTCTGCAATATGAGGGGTATCAAATTCAGCGATGATGGTTTTGACTTGCTCTACAGAAGAATGATCTCCTGTGATCATCAAGGAATTGGTCGATTCGATCCATTTGATGTTTTCAATTGTCTGAATGAGGTTTGGACTATGCAGTCCTGATGATCGTAGGTTATGAACCATATTTTGGAGATCACCTAGAATGACATTTCCTTTGACATTTTTCAATTTGAAAACATACAGCGTGGTTGTTTCAGGTCCACCTGGTTTTGGGACATCAATTGTGCCCAAGAGCTCTTGAGCCCTTTGGATGGAATTTGCGTCTCCGATAAAGAGAAGAGAGTTCGATGAGGGGATCCATTTGACATTTTCGAGCGTGATGAGGAATTTTGGGTCTGCTAATTTAGATCGTTGTAAATTCGAGACAATCTCGTGAATTTTAGAGAGGATTTCTTCCCCGGTTTGGTATTTGGGGTTGTAAAGATAAAAATCGTGCGCTTTACCAACATGTTTTAAGGCAGGAGAATCGGCTGTATCAATCGCTGAGAGAAGCTGCTTTATTTCTTCGATAGAATCTTGGTCACCAGTAAAAAGGATCGTATCTGTCGATTCTACTATTTTCATATTGCGAATTGTATCGATGAGCTCTTTATCGGGTTTTTTGGAACGCTTTAAGTTGTCCTTTATTTCATCTAAGGCATTTACAATTTCATCTAATGAAAGATATTGTGGCTTATACATAAAGAATGAGGAATCATAACCTTCAGGTGAAAATTTTCCTTTCACATCGATCTTGGCAAGCATTTCTTTAATTTTGGCAATTGACTGCTCATCCCCAACAAATAGAAGGGAATGTGAGGCTTCGATATAACGCATACTGTGGATGGTTGCGAGAAAATCTATCGGAACGTTTTGCGTTTTTTCTAATGTTTGAGCCATCTCTTCGAGCGTCTGTTCGATAATTTCGGCAGGTTTGTTTTTCACATTGTAGAGAAAAACATTTTCACTCGTAAAAGCAGCAAGTGATTGTACAAGTTTTGGTGGTTCATCGAGTTCTTCTAACACTTCCAGTGTTTTGTCTATGAGAAATGGTGTTGAAACAACGAAGAGGGTGTTGGTGTTTTGCTGAGGAACAACGATAAAGGGGTTGCCTTCAGATATTGGGGTAATGATTTGGTCTACGAGGGAAACGAGGAGTGCTGCTTCATTATTTTTGACGACAAAGTTGCCTATGCTAAGTGCTGTATCGGTGCTATCTAACGTAAGAAGTAGGGTTGCGACTTGCGCAACGTTTGTCACAGCGTCTGTGACGATCAGATGTCTTGTTTCATTAGACACTTCGATAATTGCTTCGGCTGACATCATCGGCTTGAGGATCTTGGCAATGGAATCTGGGTTCCCTTTTTCAACCCTAAAAAGGCGGGTGATCATGGGAGGGATATATTTCCCTTTCAAAGGGGATTCCCTTGAAATAACTGTTGGGATTTGTTTGACGTCATCTGCTTTGTGAACGATCAAATTATTTCCATCTTCTAAGAGGGTGAATCCATTGATCCTGAGAACTTGGATCAGGGCTGTTGTCAAATTGGAAAGGGGCGTTGCTTCTTCAGAGATGATGGTGACATTAAAGTTGAGCTCACCTTCATTGTAGATGAAGTTTGTCTTCGAAATTCTTCCGATGAATTTAAGCACCTCGAGGATGGAGACATCACTAAAGTTGACAGTATAGCCTGGAGCGTATTCTTCCTCTGTGAGAAGTCGCTGAAGGGGGGACATTTCCTCTACTTGTTTTGCAGCAAAAAGGGGGGCTGAATGTAGAGAGAGCAATGTAAAAAGTACAAAGGTTATCAGGACAGATGTATTAAGCCGTTTTATCATAGGTTATCAGAATCCAATATTCACTGAAATTCTTAATACTACTGTCCTCTTGATTTCATGACAATGATGATTTTTGCTTATTTTCATCTACAAGCATTTCGATACGCAATGTCAATCCCATCAGATTGAACATTTGAATGAGAATTGGCTTGTTACCGTCTCGAATGGCGTTCATGCAGGCTTCATTATGAGCTGTTATGTAATCTTCAAAGAAAAGATCAAAGTTTCGTGTATCTAGCTCTTTGGCTTTCCATGCTGCTAAGTGGGATTGTATTTGTTTAAAAGGCTTATCCATCCCTATTGGGAGCATCTTGGGATTGTATATGTTCCTCTTGTGGTATTCATTCTGGATGCATTTAAAATAGTCCAAGATAATATCATCTTGTTCGCATAAGGATGTGAATATCTTTCCAACAGTTTTAAAAATAGGATCATCTAATCTGGTGGCTAAAATAGCAGGGTCACGCTCTAGAAACTCATTTATGTTGTCTTTTCTTTGAGAAATAGCAGCCAAATCGTACCTCATACTTGTAAAAATGAGGGCGAGTTTACTTGTCGGTCTGAATATTTATCAAATTATTCTTTATCAATTGTAGCGACAAGAATATTCTCAGCAACTTCTGCGTTGTCGCCGCCGGCAATGAGCTTAATATGGTACTCAGGATTGATTTCCAGAATCTTCTTCTTTAGATCAGCGAGCGTTAAATAATCAAAAGCAAGTGTGCCGCAACAGTTTAAATCATCGATGAGAATGGTGTGGGTCTTGATGGGATGTTGTTTGATCGCTTCTAGCTCTTCTATCAAGGGACAATTTTGAATTCCTTCTTTTGGGGGGAAAACGTGTGCATCGAGCCAAAATGTGATGGGTTTATGAATGTTTTTGATCACTCTTGCAAGTGTCTTTGCTGAATCTCCATAATAAGGGTGCACGTTTTGATCGGAAAAGTATCTCTCGAGTGCTTGAAAATAGAAATCTTTATAGGCTTCGATGGTGTGGAACTCTTTGAAAGCGCCTTGTTTTGCATTGGTGATGCCATTTCCTTGGTAAGTTCCTGTTTCTACAAAGTATTCGTTGGGATAGGCGCCAAAACCACCTGGGGGCATGTTTGCAAAAATTGTGGAAGTACTTAAAAGGAGTGCGGGTATAAATTTTTTCATTGTAGTGCCTTTTTTTTCAGATAATTCTTTGAAGAGAAATTAAAATGCGTGGGCATGTCTCTTGATCAAAGATGGAATGTTTGATGATTTCTTGCCGAGTCATTTCAGCCTGACTTTGGGCTGAGAGTTGGAATAAAGGGTCCATAATTTCTGCGACTTGTTGGTCGAGATTGATGCATTCTTTCTCTCTGGAAAAGGTAAGGTTGAATGAGTGGGGAATGAGGATATCACCTGGATCCCAGTTGTCACTTGTTTCGTAAAATTCGAAATTTGGCTTCTCCCCGATTAAGGGATTGGTCATTTGCAGGTAATGGGGCTGCTCTTGTCCCCCGATAAAATGCCAGAGGGATTCAAAACCGCAGGAGAGATATAAAAACTGATCTTGCGCTGGTGTAAGATAAAGTAGGGAGCAGGCGAAGGGGGGCAGTTTGGTTTTAAAAACATGCGTGTTGAGTTCACCAATAAATTGACTAGGAGAAAAATTTTCTGCAGTTGAATGTTCATAGGGATAAAGATGCGTATCGAGCATGCCTTTAAGGTAGCTGATCAGAGGAATCATATCGAAATGGTTTTCGGGAAAATGGGTGATGAAAAGGAGCGTATTCCCATTTGTGAAGTTGACAAAGTCATAGAAGAGTCCAAAAGAATGTGCGGGACGGGGTTTGGCAATGCCAAGCTCAATCCCGTTGAGTTTGGGGGTGGTTTTAGGAAGAAAGGTGAGATACTGATCGGTGAGATTCCCCCAAATTTCCTTTGCTTCAGATTTTTCTTTTTTTTCTTTTTCCCAAGCGCCTGATCTCAAGTATTTTGTCATGTCGGTAATGAAGTCGACGATGTCTTGGTAGCGTTTTTTGAGCGTGGGTTGGAGCGCCTTTCCGACGATATACTGGAGCCCTTTTGGCAAAAGGTTGAGGTTGATTGCGCCTAAGCTGAGCTTTCCAATAATGAGTTCATAGGTGATGACGCCAAGAGAGTAGATGTCTGTGGCACCTGTCACTTCGAGGGGGTTTTTTTTCTGCTCAGGGCTCATATAATTTGGCGTGCCAATCAGGCGGCCTTGTCCTGCGATGAAACTCTCTTCGGTATCATACATGAGCTGGGCGATCCCAAAATCAATCACCTTCACTTGGCCTGTTTCTGTAATGACGATATTTTCGGGTTTAAGGTCTCGGTGGGTGACGCCATGTGTATGCAGATGTAAGAGTGCGTAGGCGACTTGCAAAACGATATCGAGCGTGCCTTTAAGTGAAAGGGACTGTTGGGTGATAAACTGACGAAGGGAGATGCCTTGGATGAATTCCATACCGATATACAGCCCTTTTGCCCACTCTCCTTGGCCATAAAGTTTTACGATATTGGGATGATCGGTCAGGCCAATAATTTGCGCTTCCTTAAGAAATTGGCGCACCATTTCCTGATTTGTTAAGAGTTTTGGTGAGAGGACTTTGATGGCGATCGGGATGTTTTTTTCTGGAAGAGATCCAAGATAAAGCAGGCTCATGCCTCCCTGATTTAGGAGGCTCTCGACTTTGTAGGGGCCGATGCTCTCTGGCATTTCAAGCCCTTCCAATTGTCCTTCTACAAGGCCTGGAATTGTGGGTTGTTTATGAAAGGCTTCCACTTAGTTCTCTTATTGCTATCTAAAGGGGTTAATGACCAATTTCTGTAATTTTAACTCCTACAACATCGCCTATTTGGATGAGTTCTCCCTTGGCGACGCATTTCCCATTAATTGTGAGGTTGATACCTTGCTCAGGTTTGATGGCAAGTTCAATCACATTTCCTGGTTGAAGTGTTTTGAGTTTTTCTAGGGTCATTTGGAGGCTTGCAAGTTCAACAGTCAAGGCAATGGGGAGGTTTTCAAAGGAGACAACTTCTTTCTCAGCTGTTTCGACTGGTGTTGACATCTCTTCTTCAGCTTCAGTATCTTCTTCAAAAGTTTCTTCCTCTGTAGGCTCTTCTTCTTCCGGTGTTTCTTCGGGATGTTCTTCTACCATTTTATTTTCCTCATAGTATAGGGCGAAATCGAGAATTTTGACTGTATCCTCTTTGAGTTTTATTTGAAATAAGGGCTGCTGATTAAATGTGAGTTGGCAGACTCCTTTTTTTGTGATGGGATGGTATGTGCAGCGATCTAAAACGATGAAATCACCTACATCTGCTTCATTCCACTCTTCATAAGAGAGTTTTACAGATCCACCATCGATCTGAAGGGGTACTTGAACTTGAGATGCGAGTTGTGGGGAGATACTGGGCTTAAGGGTTTCATAATAGGCATTCCATCTTTCTTGAAATGGGACAGGCAGGACTAGGCGACCCCAAAGGGTATGATCTTCATTTTTTATCGAAATATCGATGCAGTAAGATTCACCTTCTGGAAGAGATGCATCTGAAAATTTTGGAGAGACACCGGGGAATGCTTGCGTGGTATCTAAGCATTCGAGGGTTTCAAGCGCGACGTATTTTAAAAAAGCGGATTGAAGGTTTTCATCAGAGAGGCCTTGAAGCTCTTTTGCATTGGAATTCAGCATCCAACCCGATAACCGTTTGATGTCATCTTTGGGCATGAGAAAAAAGAGGGGAGAATCAATGGGACTTAAGGTGCAGGCGAGTTCTTCGGGATGATCCCCAAGGCCGGAATGGATCGCATCGCGCTCTTTCCATTCAGCATGTCCCAAACCGAGTGTTAAGGAGGGAAGGTGGAGGGCTTCTCTCAAGGTTGCCGCGAGCTCTTCCAGGGGAAAAGATTCTGGGCTCTTCCACATGGGAACTTCAAGGGATTTCTCGAAAAGTGTATCGACCCGGCGGGCCCAAAGGTAAGGAGCTGCTGCCATAGATTATCCGCATCTGTTAAAGATTTTAATTATTCTCAATTTTAGCGGAACTGTAGATTAATTAAAACCCGGGTTTAAGATAGGGGTCACAATTTTTTGCTACAACCTGCATGGTAGTCTCTGTGGTGAAGTTTTTCCGCAGATCTAACGAGCGTGTTTGGTGGCGGCAATGTGCGCGTGCTTCTTACGCTTTTTGAGTGGGGAATGATGTGTCTCAAGCTGAAACTTGAATGAGGGTAGACGTTGCTGCAGTTGGCTGAGAAGTGAATCTCGTTGAGGATTGAAGAGATTCAGGGCTGCGGTGTCCCCTAGAATTTCAATGTGAAATGTCATGGGATTGGTATCGTAAAGTTTGATGCTGACTTCGAGTCCATTGAGGGCTGAATTGGGGTTTTGCGTTTGAATGACCATTTCTGTCAGTTCGATCCCATCTTTTGCCATGGTTGTGATTTCTGTTGATAGCAGTTCACAAATTTCCTCGATGTCGGTGAGGGATAGTCCAGTGAGAGAAGAGGTGCCATCAGTCGCTTCAAGACAATCGAGTAGCGATGCCACAGGGGCTGTTTCTGCGGAGATATCGAAGATACTTGTTTTTGGAGCACTTTTAGGTTTTCTGTCTTTTTTAGATGTGGTGTGTGTGTAGTTGTCTCTAGGGCGTGCTTTAGGCTTGTCTTGATCAATAGCCTGTGTTGTTAGGAGCTCTTTAAAGTCCCGCTTTGGCATGTTGATTTGCTCTGTTTGCGACTCATCTCGTGATTTTTCTAGTCGAACTGGCTTATCGTTGATACTCATGGGAATAAGCATAGCAGGGGGTGAGATTATTGCCCAGATTTTCCTCCTGTAGCGCCTCCTTCTCGTTTTTGTACACGATATTTTCTTTGAAGTGTTGGTCTTTGAAGGTTGACATCGAAACTGAGTTTGCTTTGTTTAAAGGCTGCAAAGAGATCATCAGAGTTTGCATTGAAGAGAGCGATGGCTTCAGGAGAGCCTTTGAGTTGGATGTTAAAGCTGTTAGGGGCGGATGCATAATGATCGACAACGATTTCACAGCCATTGAAGATGGAATCTTTGAGATTGACAGTGACTGTTGTTTTGGTTAGATCGCGACCTTTTTCAACGACCATGACTCCAACCATCCTTTCAAAGATTTCAAAGACTTCAGGGGGAAGATTTACGAACGGAGAGATTTCAGCAGGAGGTTCTAGAGGGGCCATTCCTAAGGGGGGAGTTTCAACGATTGGAACTTCAATGCCAGCTTCTTCTGCTTCCGTGATTTTTTTTCCGGTGTCCTTTTCAGTCAGAGGCACAGAAATTTCATCTAGAGGTGGGGCTTGTTCTATTTTTTCTTTTTCAATTTTGGGTGTTTCTTCTTCTATCTTTTTGGAAGAGGGTGGCGCGATTTTAACTTTCTCTTCAGTTTTAAGTGGTGGCGGGGTGATGTATTCTGGGGCTTTTTTGAGTTTGCGAGTGACACCTTTTTGTGGAATTCTCTTTTTGGTTTTGAGGGAGCCCTTTAGAGGTTTATTTGCAAGAAGAGACGCATCAGTTTCTTTTTTCTTTTTTTCAGCTGCTTGTTTCTGGCTAGGTGTTTGCTTTGTAGAAGGGTTGACTTCTTCCCGTACTTCTGGAGCATTAGGGCCTTCGGCTGGGGGAGCTCCCTCACTTGGTGCCGGTCTTGAGGATGCTGCGGGAACTTGTGATGGAGGGGGTTGAAAATAGGATTCGTCGTCTTCTTCGGGTGGAGGCGTGCCTAAGTTTTCTTCAGAGGAAGGTGGAAGGTAGGGTGTTTGTTCCAGATTTTCTTCTTGCGGGACTTTTGGGTGTGTGCTGGGGCGTTGGGCATCAAAGAGGCTGTCAACTTTCTCTTTGTCATCCATAAATTCGTTAAAAGATGTTTTGACGTTTGGAGCCTGTGGATTGTCAAGTGAGAGATCTTCGTCTTCACCTTCTTCCTCTTCTTTTCTTAAGTTGCGTTTTCGCTTCTTGAGCATTTCGTCGGTTTCATCGATTTTCATTACTTTTTTGAATTTTTCGGGGTCGAGTTTATCATCGACTTCTCTTGGTTCTGTAGGTTCTCTTGGGCCGACATAGCCACGGACACGATCAGGATCTGACATATGTTATTTCTTCTTCTTTTTTTTTCTTAAATTATGCATCACAGCACCGAGTTCATCTGCATCCACTGCTTCTTTCAGTCTCATTTCTGTGCGCTGTTCTAGTAGCCACTCTTTTTTATGGTTTTCCATCTTTTCAACATCATGCTGTTTTTTAATTAAGTTTTGTCTGGCTTTTTCTAGTTCTGCTTCTGCGATTTCAATGGCAGCTACTTGCTTTTTGACTTTTTCTTCTCTTTTTTTGACTTCTTGATCTACAACTTTGAGATATTGTTTCATGATTTTGATTTTATCGGAAGTTGTTCCTTGATCGAGTACGTCTCGCAGTTGGTCGAGCTTTTCTTGTTTGTGTACTTTTGTTTCATCGCGATCTTTTTCTAGTTTTTTAAGTGTTTCTTCTTCTTTTTTGAGGGCATTTTTCTTCTCTTGGAGAAGCTTTTCGGCTTCTTCAAGTCGTTTTTTTTTGATGGTTAGAAGGTGTGCGAGAGGATATTGTGGAGAGGCCATGGGTTAAACCCTTTACCTAAAAAGTGCTTTGAGCTGTTGAAGCGTTTCTTCGAAACTGCTCTTTTCATTAACTTTTTGCTTTAAGAACCGGTTTACCTTATCGATGTATTTAATGGCAAAATCAGCCTGTTTGTCTGAGCCGGGTTTGTATTCTCCGATGCGGATGAGAAGTTCATTTTTCTTGTAGTTTGCGAGCACTTCTCGGATTTGTCCAATGAGTTTTTGGTGTTCTTCATCTGTAATTGCCGTGAGAATCCGACTGACAGATGCGAGAACATCAATCGCAGGATAGTGGTATTGTCTTGCAAGTTCACTCGAGAGAATCACGTGACCATCTAAAATAGAGCGGACTTCATCAGAAACGGGTTCATTCAGGTCATCTCCTGCAACTAGAATGGTATAAAAGGCTGTGATCGATCCTTTGTCTGAGTTTCCAGAACGTTCGAGCAGACGGGGGAGTGTTGCAAAAACAGAAGGGGTATATCCTGCACGTGCAGGTGGCTCACCTGCTGCAAGACCAATCTCTCTGAGGGCACGGGCAAAACGGGTGACGGAATCCATCATCAGGATGACGGCTTTTCCTTGATCACGAAAATATTCTGCAATGGCTGTTCCTACATATGCTGCATTGAGCCTAAGTTGCGCTGCTTGATCTGAGGTGGAAACGATGATGACAGAACGTTTGAGCCCATCTTCGCCGAGATCGTGTTCGATAAATTCTCTCACTTCACGACCACGCTCTCCGATCAGTGAGATCACATTGATATCAGCTTGTGCATTTTTAGCGATCATTCCAAGCAGAGTGGATTTACCCATACCAGCTCCAGCAAAGATTCCAACACGCTGACCTCTTCCGCATGTCAGGACGCCATCAATGGCACGCACTCCAACAGAAATGGGCGTTTTAATAAGTTGTCGACTTAAGGGATCGGGAGGAGGATTGATAATGGAATAACTTTCTTCGAGTTCGAGTGGGCCTTTTTCATTTACATCAAGGGGGTTTCCAAGTCCATCGAGCACACGCCCAAGAAGCTGAGGTCCTACTTTGATATGAAGGGGAAGACGCATTGGGATCACTTCAGATGAAGGACCCACTCCAGAGAGCTCTCCGAGAGGGGAAAGGAAGACTTCCTCTCGTGTGAAACCAACAACCTCAGCCATGAGAGGCTCTCCCTCACGCTTGATCATGCAGACCTCCCCCATTTTTACTTGGGGGACAACTGCCTTGATAAGCATCCCGACGATTTCGGTGATGCGTCCATGGACCGTTGTCAGCTCGAGATTTTCAAGTTGATCGATAAGTTTGTCGAATTCTGGAGTTTCTTTCATAGTTAAAACCTGGGTTGTGTGATAGAGACACCCCATTTAAAAGTCTTTTTCTTCAGGATCTTCTGTCTAAATTTTGCCTACTTTATTAAGTATGTCAAAAATTTAGACAGAAGATCCTGAAAAAAAATCCAATTTTATCTGGAATATCTCTATCACACAACCAAGGTTTAAATTTGGATATTAAAGAGCATTTTAATATCATCAACTGCTTTACCAAGTAGCACTGATGTATACTCGAGTTCTTGTTGGGCTTTAGCGAGTTTTACCTGGACTAAGAGAAGTTTTCCAGGACTTAAATGTTGGCCACCTTTAGAAAGCTTTGCGATCATGCCACGTGCATTATCGAGTTGGGCCTGACTATCGGTAATATAAGACAAAAATTTTCCGATGGGGCTTTGCCTAGAGACTGTTGCAACGGGCGGGCCAACCTCAGCACCTGTTTTTTCAGCTGCTGTTCGAATAAGTGAATTCGCCTCGGTGAGCTTGTTTCTCAAAAGGTATTTTTGAGATTGCTTAAGTTTGAGGTTTTTTGTGTGCAGCTGATTTTGAATGTCTCCAAGCACGCTTGAAGTACTATTCATTTGTCCCACAACTGTTTCATTTGATGGGCCTGCACGCTGAACCACTTGCCCTTGTGCTAAATCAAAGGGGGTGACTTTTGCTCCAGTAGTCTCTCCAACTTTGGGTCCTTCTCCCATAAAAGAGGAAAAAGGCTTAGCTGGTTCCTGTTGTTGTTCTTCTCCCTGAATGGGTTTTACAGGGTCTATTTTGCTTGGTCGGGAAATATCATCGGGTAATTCTTTGCCCATAATTCGATCTCTTTATCTTTATTATTCTTTATTTTTTCGTATTTCTACTGGTGATTTAGATTTTTTTACAAATGTATCAATAAAATCGATAGAATCATCGACAACTTTTTTCACTTGTGGATCAGATGTTTTTGCTGCATCCATAAGCACCTCTTCTCCTTTTCCAACTTCTGTTGGGATCATGCCCATGGTAAGGCCTAAAAGTGCTTTTGCCATATCATTTGTTGGCTCTTTCTTCAATACTTCTTCAAACACTTCCGCTGCTTGTTTTAATTCAAGCTTGTGAAAATGTAGGTATCCAACACCGACGCGTGAGAGCGTGCTATTTGGGTTTAATAGTTCAGATGCTCGAAATAATTTTAGTGCTGCATCTTCATCAGCTTGATTTACAGCAATAAAACCAGCTTCCAAAAGTAAAATAAAATGATCTTTGTATTTGTTTAGATCTGTCATGCTTAAATAACCTCATTAAGTCTTTTGATTTCGAATCGCATTGCTAATCATCGAATTAACCTGCGAAATCAAGTTTGAAATTGAGTCACCAATCTGAGTTACCTGCGACATTGCAAATTGTAATAAGAGAAATTTACCTGGTGTTGCGGAACTTACCTTACTAGCAATGTGTTTCACTTGAGAAACAACTTGGTCTTGTAGTTTGATATAAGATTTAATTAATGATGAAAAGGAGATTGTTCCCCATGGATACGACATAATAACCTCTTATTTTTCTTTCGAAAGCTTATCGATAACTTTATGCAAGGCTGTATAGCCGTGCAAAAGAATACCTAGCTGTTCAAAGTTTTCTGATTCAGACCCTTCTCGAAGCTCTTTCTTTAGGTCTTCCATTCTTTGTTCTATCGTAACTAAGACTTCTTTACACTTCTTTTTATTGTGTCTTAAATCTTTTTCAAGATCGAATTCGAATGGCGGTTTACGTTTTTTTTCTAAACCAAACATTGTCTTATTTCCTCCATAGCATGGCAGTTCAAGGTTATTGCTGATTGTAGTTAATCTGATATTTTAATCCATCTTTTTCAAGTAAAATCATTTGCGGTCCAATACTTGTAATTATCATCCCATCTAAATGGTCTCCATCAGAAAGGATGCGTCCATTAATAACGACATACTGACTTACGTTACCAACTTTGGAAGAACCACTCACACGATATTTACTTGTGATGTCAATACGCGCTGTTGATGCTGTAGTAAAGATGACAAAATTTTTAATACTTCTAATACCAGGAACTTTTTTAAGATCAGTAGCTGCAGCATCAAACCTTGTGCGTTCCTTTTCCGCTACGCGACCAGCTAAGATGAGCTCACCATTACTGAGTTGGAAGGTGACGTTTACAAATCCACCATCGATCAAAAGACTTTGAATTTCTGTTTGGAGTGTATTTTCAACAACCACTAGATTTTCAAGCTTATCTTGATAGGGGAAGTTGAGATTTAAATAATCAGATAGTTCGGTGTTTACTTCAACGGTTTGTACATACCCTTTTAAAAGAAAAACGCCAGGTCTTGGTGCAGAAACATTGACGCCTCTCCAACTTGGGTTTTTCATTAGAAGGGCGTTGACGCTCTCAGATACGAGATCGTCAATCACAACATTATCTTCGATTTTGTTCACAAAAGGGAGTGATTTTAATAGGTAGCTGAGCTCCTGGTGATCCACTTCTGTTAAGACGTGTCCGAGCAAAAAGAGTGTTCCATTGGTTTGATTAAATGTGAATTCAACTGTTGGAAATTGATTCACAACATCTCGCACTTTGCCCGATTCATCTACTGTGACAACTTCAATTTTTTTTCCTTTAAAAAGGGAAACCATTCCTCCAATTCCGACCAAGATTAAAAGGCCAAAAAGAGATGCGAGAACCAAATGTCGCGTTGGGATAATCATATCCTTCCACGTTTTTTGAGTCATCACTTCGGCTGTTTCTTCGGTTGTTTCTTCGATAGGAGCTTCCATGCCCGGGAACATCATAGGGGGAGAAATGATCGTTTCCTGAGTGTCATGCCGATCAATCATGAGAAATGTGGTTGTTCCAAGCGCAACGAGGTCTTGCGAGGCAAGCTGCTGCTGTCCTGGAATGGGAAGACCGTTGATCAACACACCATTACTGCTGTTGAGATCTTCAATGAAAACATTCCCTTCTTCCTCGGCTATCAATTTTGCGTGTTGGCGAGAAACGCTTAAATCTTGAAAAACAATATCACATGACGCTGAGTCTTTTCCGATGACGTAGGTTGCACCTGCTTCTACGCCAAATTCTGCACCAGCATTTGGACCAGAGATGATCTTGATAAGCCATCTCGTATCTACATCGGGAGAGAGACTCACTGCGTCTAGAGGTTCTTCTCCCTCTTCAAAGATGGTCATGTCTTCTTCAATAGGTTCAACGTAGGGAGCATAGGCGGGGTCTTCTTCAGAAAAACGGAAAAAGTTATTGCCGATTTGGAGCGTATCCCGTTCTTGAAGCAAAATAGGCTCTATTACGGGCTTTCCATTGATGCTTGCGGGATTTGTCGCGCTTAAATTTTCTAGAACAATGCCTTCATCTGTTTTTCTACAGATTACATGCTTTCTAGAGACCATAGGATCTTCCAAGACTTGAAAAGCCTCATCAGGATCGCGTCCGATGATCCATTCTTCGCCTTCGACAAGGCGAATGACTAGTCCCGTTAGGGGGCCTTCTTCAGCAATTAAGAATCCATTCATATCAATTTTCCACGTTTGACTGCTTTACAGTTTCGAATTTGTTCCTTTTAAATTCAATGATCTTTGTCATCTCTATGCATTTTTCTTCACCCTTATTAAAATCTTAACAATTCTTCTCGCCAATAACTTAGATAATTTACAAAGTCTTCGAGGCTTTCTTTAAACATCAAAAAGTTCAGCTGTTGCGGAATGGCACATGAAAGAGTGAAGTGCTTTTCTTCCTTGTCTAGACCAATGACACTTCCTCCTGTGCCTTGGCCCAAAAAGTTAGCTTCCATGAGGCTGATAAAAAGATCCTCTTTTTTTTGAGCCTGAAATGGGCCTATTTGGCTGTAATAATAGATCCCTGGATCGAGATCTTTAACCACAATTTTGTTCTGGGGAGGGATTTCGAGTCGATAGACCCCTACCTCAACCTCCTCTGGCGTCTCTAAAGCGGGGAACTTCTCCTGAAGCTGTTCGAGCAAATTCTTAAGCATAACTCATTGATTTAAGCAATTTTTTGAAAAAATGCAAATAAAAAGGATTAAAATTAAGATTATTAGACTTATAATAAAGATAGGGATCAGAAAACATCAGGTAAATTATATGAAAGATGAATTTGATAGCATTATGAGCTTCTTCACACTTGATAGTAAGGATAAAGAACTCCACCTTAAGGAAGTATTCGATGACTCAATCGCATTTTTTGAGCGATTTAAGTATATTTTGGCTAATGGGACCCCTGAAGAGAAAAAGGCTATGGTAGAGAAGGTAAACCTACTTAAGGAGAAAATGGCCGAGGAAGCGAAGAAAGCTTCTGAAAATACGGGACTTACGGAGGAACAGCTCCAGGAGATCTCAAATAACCCTAATAGCTTCTCTGAGGAGAACTGGGAAATCATCAAAACCGCCAAAAATAAGATCGAAGAGCAATCTAGCGAAATCGCAGCGATGGCTCAGCCCAAAAAAGCGCCTAAAAAGACCGCTAAGAGGAAACGAAAGACCTCTAAAAAGCGCGACAAATGGATTCAATCTTAAATTCCTTAAAATCAATTAGTTAAGAATTCCTTTTTAGCAAACCACTAACGTACAACTGTTTGCATTGTAATATTAATAAATAATAAAGATTTCTATAATTTTTGTTAAATAATAATTATATTTATGCTATAATAAGTATTGGAGGGTTACAGACTTCAAGTAAATGTTATCAAAACGGAAAAACGATAAAATTAAAGCACTGATAACCAAAGATTTGTAAAACCCCTCAAAAGACACTAATAATAGAACATAATAGAGGTAATAGATGGAACAGAACGTTTCACAGAGTAATAAGGCAGTAACGGAGCAAATACAGAATAATCCGTTTAACCATATTAACTTTAACCCAAAGGACGTTAACTACGCCCTTATTGTAACTGAGGTACTTGCAAAATACGGGATGCAGCCGATTGAGAAGAGTATCACGAATTTAGCTGATTACCAGCAGTCTAACTCGGCTAACCAGAACGCCTTAACGTCTGGACAGTCGATGACAAGTAACATGATGGGTAATTCGAATTCAACAACTGGTCTTCCTGCTAATTACTGGACGAATAATGGGCAGCCTACAACGAACACTCAATCGCTTAAACAATGGGCTGAGCAGTACGAAAAGATGTACGGTTCTGATCCAACAGCTCCAACGCTTGCGCAAATGGAACAGCAAATTGAGAGTCAGCTTGAAGGTTATGGAGTATCTCCTGCTAATGCTAAGGCTATGATGAACACCTTTATGGCGCAAGCCGAAAGTGGTCCATATAAGAGCATATTGACTCCTGGATCTGGGAACTTAAGCGGAGTTCAATATAACATGCTTGAGAAGCTTAAAACTGAAATTGATAGTAATAGAGCAGGGCTTTCGTCAGGTCAAATCACTGCGGGTAATTTCGTATCAAAGGTGTACAACCCATCAAATGACATGGCGATGACAAACGCCTTTGCTTACTACGGTTACATGAACCAACCTATAACAGGTACGACTGGAACAGTAGCAAGTCTCTTTCAAGCCTGGCAAGAGCATGGATATGCCACTACGGGCCCAATGTTTACGAATCTGACATGGGGAATGAATGAAATGGCTGAAGTGTATGCAAAGGCCCAATCAAGTTCAAGTACAGATACACCGCTTTTATCAGAGCTTGGATCAGGTGCGCAGACAGCGGCAACAGGATATCAGCAGATGTCGAACGATGCCGTAACAGACCTTCAGTCAGACGTTTCTATCATGGGATCGGATGATAACATTGGTCAAGCGATCATTAAGTATGCCGTTCAGAACGAGCAGACTGCGGTTGGTAACTTTAAAACTTAAGTCCGAAGAGGTTAAACAGATGACAAGTCAAGTACAAACAAACCCAGCTCAAAGCCAACAGGAGACTACTCCGATTGTGCTGCCTAAAGTTAGCGGGCCGGATGGGTATCTCTTTGCGATGGCTGAGATGTTAGCGGGTGTATACAGTTCGACGCAGAAAGGCTCAACAGAGAATACGAAACAGCAGCAAACTGCAGCAATACGTGCCCTTTTAGAGCAGCAGATGGGTGAGATCCATTCGTTTGATGGGTTACAATCATGGGTTGAGAACCTGATGAAGTTTGATAAGAACTTTTCACCAGAGATTCAAAACTTCTTAAATAACGTGAAGACGCAGCTTTCAAATTATCCTGGAATGAAAAAAGGTGGTCCGGGAACAGCAGCTTATAATAGTGCTGCGGGGCAGTATTACGGTTATCAGGGTGATTTAAAAGAGGCAAATGCTGAGTTGACCAGTGATCAAACAGATCTTAGCAAGGTGCAACAGTATGTTTACCAGTATTATATATCTCAGGGAAAACCGATTCCAACGAAATATATTGAACAGGAAGACGGACTACAAACTAAGATAGGCTCTTTGAAGAGTTCAATAACAAAGTTAAATGGTCTAATGCAAAAATCAGCGGATGCTATGCATGCGGCTGTTGTAGAATCACAAGCTACATATCTGGGAGCTGCTGAGACTTCAGCAAAATCTAATGGAACTGCAGCAAATATGGTCCTTACAGGATGTAAAACATTTACAAGCGCAGCTCAAGAGACGCAAAAGTCGTTTCAATCAGCTATAGACGCAATCGGAACTCTACTCGATCCAGCTGCTAGCTAATAATAATTTAATAATAGGGGTAATAATATGTCAGATGTAATTAATCCATTTCTTATAATTGCAAAATTTGAGAAATCAACGGTAAATTCAAATAACCAAGGGCTTATGGCGGGTTTAAACTCCATCACAGCCCAGCAGGCTCAAATTGCCAAGCAGAATCAAAACCTGCAGACAGTTGAGGCAACTATTAAAAGCGATATTGCGAAAGCGAGTGAAAGTAGTCATCACAAGTGGTGGCAGACAATGTTAATGGTTGTAGTACCGGTTGTTCTTGTGGCGGTAGCGACAGCTATAACTATAGCCACAGCTGGTGCTGGAGCAGAAACAGAAGCTGGTGCCATTGCAGGAAGTGCAGCAGCAGATGCGGCTCTCGGTGGTACGGAGGCTGCTACAGAGGCTGCTACAGAGGCTACTGTAGAAACGACAACTGAAACAACAACTGAAACAACAACTGAGGCAGCTTCAGAATCAGAAGATGGAATTGCTGAAGGTGGTATAAATAATGAATTAGATGCAGATGAAGTTAGTGGCCCAGATTCAGATGATTCAGAGGAAGTTAATGGTCAGGAACAAGAAGAAAATAAAAGCAGATGGAATAGATTGAAAGATCAAATCGCAAAATGGAGAGAATCTTATTCAGATTGGGCTGCAAAAAACCCAATGAGAGCTGCTGCCTTAAAAGCTGTTCCAACGGGAGTTCTTATGGCCGGTGGTGGTATATATGCCGGATGGTCCATCATAAATAAAGTGGATTCAAAAAATGTAAGTGCTTATTTGGATGATATACAGGCGCAATCAGTTCAAGCTAAGATTGATTCGAATAATGTTCAAGTTGCTCTTGGAAACATCCAAAAGGATGAATCTTCAAACGTTCAAGCGATTCTTACAGCAAACAGTTCAGATAACTCAGCGTTCTCATCAGCGATTGGAACAATGGGTAAAACCGATATCGTAATGCAGGGGTAATCATATGAGTACATACACAAATACAATTTCTGCACAGCAAGCAGCCCAAGCTCTTTCTCAAGCGGGTAATGATTTAACAATCAATGAGATTAGTCAGATGTATACTTCTCAAACACTTCTAAATAAGCAGGTGTCAGTATCTGAAAATATGCAGAGTTATGAGAACAAGTATCTTAACAATATGAAGAAGTATATGACATGCTACATCGTTGCTTCTGTTGCCTCAGCAGGTGCCCAACTTGCTTTAAGTTATTATGCGTTTGGATCAAATTATGTCTCACTGAGTAATACTCCAAAAATGGCTCTAGATGTGGCGTCCAGTGGTACCTTATTTGCTGAAGCTGGATCAAATGTGGCTGAAGCAGTTTATACAAAGGGTGCTGCAAAATATAAAGCACTAGAAGAAAAAGCTGATGCAGCTTCAGAGGTTTATGGTGAACTCGGTCAAAATCTGATCAGTGGGCCAATGCAAGAAGACATCACAGGGCAAGCTGCCGTGATGAGTGATGCGGCTGGTGTTATTAATAATAACAACGCTGCAAAAACTAGTATTTAATAGATTATAATAAAGAGGTAATAAAATGACACAAGTTAATACAACATATCTACAGGTTAATCCTCAGGCAGCATCCCAAGGAAATATCGCGGGAATGGCGATGGCTATTCTAGGACAAGTGGAAGGCACGATTTTAAAAGCGACTCAAAAGTTGAATAGCGTGAGCCAGGAAATGCTTAAGGGGAGCTACAGCACAGCAGTCTCTGTGGCTAAAACAGAACAGATTCAAGGAAATGTACAGGCAGTCGGATCAGGAATTACAGCAGCTGCTGGTGCTTACCAAGGTTGCTCACAAGCTACGGAGTTAGGCTCATACAGTAAAGAATCATCAGCTCTCAGTAATAAAATGGATGCACTTCAAGAGAAGGATGGAATTACTGATATTGGAGAGGGTGCTCAATTAGGAAATGGTTCATTAAATGAAACAAATCTTGAAAAGAATACGACAGAAATTGATTCATTAAAAAGACAGCAGAAAACTCTCGGAAAGGAACATGAAGGAAACATGCAGAAGATGGCTACGAACTTCCAAGCATTAAAAGCTGCATCTGAAGGTCTTACCGCGTTTGCTAACTCACCATTTAAAGCTGAGCAAACAAAATTTCAAGCTGCACAGGGAATCTTGCAAGCTGGTGGTAAGAGCGTTGACCAAGCGGAAGCTAACGGATTTAGTTCAACACAAGCAATTAACCAAGCAATTTCACGTGCTTACGATGCACAAGCTGCAGTAAGAGCTGCGTAATTAAAGGGAGGATTATAAGATGAATACAATTGTTATAGCAGCCGAAGAGCAAGCTAAAAGTGAACATCAAAGTAAGTCTACCCCTCAGGTGTCTTCTTATGATGCATACATCATGGCGATGTATTACGCGATGCAAGGAAATCAGTCGGATATGGCCGAGCAAGCAAACGCAATGCAGGTGAAAGAGAATCAGCTTCAGATCATTGATGAGCAAGAGACACAGCTTCAGAATGAAACCAAGAACTCTAGTGCGTCAGCTGGTGTATCAGGTGCAATTATTGGGGCTAGTGTGATGGGTAACCGATCGTCGGTACTTTCAGAGCAGATCTCCCAAAATGGTGGATTGATGCAGGCTGACTCAACAGTGAATCGGATGGATGCTACTCAGGGAACAACGCTGATTCGATCATTTGCGAGCTATGCGAGGGTAAGAGTATGAGTGTAGTGCAATTTGACACAACTTTGAGGCAAAGACATTCGTCACCTGTGGGTGACGGAGTGTCTTTTACAGCTGATGTAAATCGACCGGTAGACCATTCTGGAGTGACGGCTCGTGTGAGTGAAACTGAGATGCATTTTAATATTCAAGGGGAAATAACCATTCAAGACCGAGGTAATGGAACGAAGGTTTATCGAATGGAAGTTGCTTTTGATGGAAAAGATGATCATCAGAATGTCACGAATATGACCGTTGTTGCGAAGAGATATGAGTCAGCTCATATGATCTTGGAAGCTTATGCTCAGCAGCTCAAGGGATTAGATGCAGAAGGTTTTGAGAAGTTTAAGGAGATGAATACATCGACCTTTTTTAAAGCGAAAGTTGGAAATATGAAAAACGGAAAAGGAGTGACCTTTTATAAAATCGATGCTTTTGCCACTGAATATCTCCATGCTTTTGGAATGCAAGATATTGGTAAACCGCATATTGAATTTACCAATGAGTATCTAGAAAAGATTAAAAAAGATGCACTCTTGCATGATCCTGAAAAGATTAGCTATCGAAATGATGCAGCTGCGAGAGATCATCAGTTTTTCCTTAGAGAACAGCAGAAGAAGGGAAAATTGGAGACAGAATAACAATCACTATCTTTATCCATGAGACTTAAGAGGTCTCATTTTGTAGCCGCTTCCAATCGGGAGCGGCTTTTTTTGATTTCTCATTCGGCTATAATATTCCAAAGCAAATGAAAGCAAAGGCGCAAAGAATGGAAAATGAAATTTCTTATAAGATTATTGGGGCTGCAGTTGAAGTACATCGAACTTTGGGTGGCCCAGGCTTGTTGGACAGTATCTACGAAAGTTCATTATGTTATGAATTACAATTGAGAGGACTAAAATTTAAACAACAACTTATTGTTCCTGTAAAATACAAGAACACTATTGTTAGAGACCCTCTGTGCCTGGATATTCTTGTTGATCATCAAGCACAACTCCTTACTTATCTAAGACTGACAGGCCTGAAATTGGGTCTCCTTATCAATTTTGGCCAAGGATGTATCAAGCAAGGTGTTTGTCGAGTTGTTAATTGCTTATAAAATCTCTTTGCGCCTTTGCGTTAAAATTGCCATAATAAATGGGACGTTAGCCAGTTTTGGAGCGGATGATCTGAGCGGGTTTGTCTTCTGTCACACACTCTTTTTCAATAATGACTTCTTTGACGGTAGGATCAGAGGGAACTTCATACATAAGCTCGATGAGGAGCTGCTCGACGATTAGGCGGAGAGCACGGGCTCCTGTTTCTGACTTTTTGGCTTTTTCTCCGATGGCTTTTAGGGCGTCTTTGGTGAAGGAGAGCTCTACGCCATCTTCATGGAAAAGAGTCTGATATTGCTTGATTATGGCGTTTTTGGGCTGTGTGAGGATGATGACCAGGTCTTCTAGGGTGAGTTCATTACAGTTGGCAAGGCTATTGAAACGGCCGACAAACTCTGGTATGAGCCCAAATGAAACGAGATCTTCTGTCTGGACTTTGGATAGGAGGTAGTTGGTCTCTGAGGCATCAAAATCGCGCTTTTCTGTGGTGTCAAATCCGATGACGCCTTTTCCAAGCCGTTTTGCGACGATCTTATCGAGGTTGACAAAGGCTCCACCTACGATAAAGAGGATGTTCTCTGTATTGACTTTGAGATATTCTTGGTTGGGGTGCTTGCGTCCTCCTTTGGGGGGGACGTTGGCGATGGTTCCCTCAACGATTTTGAGAAGGGATTGCTGGACGCCTTCACCTGAGACGTCACGGGTGATAGAAACGTTGCCGGTAGTCTTGCGGATCTTATCGATTTCATCGACGTAGATGATACCTTGCTCGGCTCGGGAGATGTCATAATCGGCATTCTGGACGAGGCGGAGGATGATGTTCTCGACATCTTCTCCGACATAGCCTGCTTCGGTGAGGGTGGTGGCGTCAGCGATGGCAAAGGGAACATCTAGGATTTGGGCAAGGGTACGTGCAATGAGCGTTTTCCCGGACCCTGTGGGGCCGAGCAGGAGGACGTTGGACTTGTTATATTCAATTTCTCCATTCTCTCTAGATAGGGAGCGTATTCGCTTGTAGTGGTTGTAAACGCCGACAGAAATGGTCTTTTTGGCGCTATCTTGGCCGATGATATATTCGTCTAGGTGCTCTTTGATTTCTTTGGGTTTGAGGATTTTGAGTTCGTGGTGGACGGTTTTTTTGTCGACGATATCCATGCAAAGTCTGACGCATTTATCACAGATATAGGCGCTGGGGCCTGAAACGAGTTTTTCAACGGTTTCTTCGGTGCGCCCACAAAATGAGCAGGAGGCGAGTTCTTTCTCGTTTTCAGTTTTTTTACTCATCATTTACCTTTTATTTGGCTCGACGACTTTATCGATGAGTCCATATTCTACAGCTTCTTTTGCACTCATATAATAATCGCGCTCGGAATCTTCGAGGATTTTCTCTAAAGTCTGCCCTGTATTTTCTGCAAGAATGGATGCAAGAATTTGTTTCATGGTGAGAATCTCTTCAGCTTGAATACGCATGTCTGCTGAGGTGCCTCCGATGCCGCCTGCTGGCTGGTGGATCATAACACGGCTGTGGGGCAGGGCAGAGCGCTTGCCTTTTGAGCCTGCTGCTAGTAGGAGTGCTCCCATGGAAGAAGCTTGACCGATGCAATAGGTGTTAATGTCGACGCCCAAAAAGCGCATGGTATCGTAGATCGCGAGCCCAGCTGAGACAACTCCACCTGGCGAATTGATATAGATACTGATGTCTTTTTTGGGGTCTTCAGCTCGTAGGAAGATAAGTTGCGCCACGACAGCGTTGGCGACATTGTCATCGATTGGAGTTCCGATCATGACAATGCGGTCTTTTAATAGTCTGGAATAGATATCCATCGAACGTTCGCCACGTCCAGTATCTTCAATAACATAAGGCGTTAGATACGAATATTGTTTCATGCTTTTCTCTTGTATAACTTTTAGGACTGATTATCTTCTGAAACTAGAATAAAAGGAGTTTTTCGGAAAGCAATTTTTTTCACGCGCCTAACTTCTTTGAGATAATGAAATCCTGGGCTTTGGCTAGCATCAGTCGTGATGTGGCCAATGCTTTCTGCTCTTGTGACGCGTTTTCAGGGGTATAATAATCTGCTCCTGTACTAAACATGGCGTCTAAGGGTGTGTTAACTTCTTTGTTAACATCACTAGGTGAGATTTTGAGGTTTTCTTTTGAAATAATGCTACGGCAAAGATAGAAGAGGCGGAGAGCTTTTTCGGAGTGTTCTTTGATTGAATCGATGTCTTTTTTTCTCTCTTCTTCGTTCTTATTTTGCCACTCTTTTTGAGCTTCTGGGCTGCTAAGAGCTTGTTTCAGACGTACCTGCACTTCTTTTTCGACCATGGAATTAGGCAGGTCAAAGGGGTAAAGGGTAACAAGGGAATCACAGACTTGATCCCTGCGTTTTTTTTGAACTTGTTCGTCAGCTTGTTTATTCAGTAGATCGGTCAATTTTTCTTTAAGTACTGCTGCGTTGGGAACGCCTACTTTTTTGGCAAGTTCATCATCGACAGGAGGCATTTTTGCGACTTGAATGCCTTTAAGAGTGATTCTTACTGGCTTTTCTTCAAATTCTTTTTTCTCTTTTTCGGAGGCATCATCATCTGGTTTGCTAATCCCGTCTTTGCTTTCACCAATGTTCATTCCACTGCAGAGATCTCGCATCCATTTTGACATCCCTTTTTCTGAGAATTCAAAACGCATATTTTGATATACGCTCTCGGTTTTATCTTCTTTGATGAGATCGATGTCTAATGATAGGTAATCTTTTTCTTGAGCAGGGCGATCTGTAATGTCATCCCATGTGGCGAAATATTTTTGAATTTGATCGATAGTTTCATTTACTTTCGCGTCATCTATCGTGATTCTTTCTTCATCAGTAAATTCAACTTTTTCGTATTCGATTTCGGGAACTTTGGGCTCTCTTTCAAAGGAAAAGGTCATCTCAGCACCTTCTTCAAGTGAATGCTTTTCCATATTAAATGTAATGGTTGTATCTCCAGAAAGAACAGGGATGTTTGTTAGGCGTTGTGATTCTTTGAAGGCGAGATCTGCTAGCCCTTTTTGCCATCTTGTGTCAATCGGTTCTGCGAATTTTTTTTCAATGAGATTTTCAGGGGCCCTTCCTTTGCGGAAACCAGGAATGGAGACTTCTTTGGTGACAGATTTAACAGCTTTTTTATGGGACTGTTTGGTTAAGTCTATGCCAACTTTCACCTTGTACTCGACTCGACAAGCTTCCTTTTCATTGACGGTGACATTGATGTTGTCGGACTTGAATTCTTCTTTCTTTTCCTCTTGAGCTTCCATTTACCGTTCCTTACTGAAATAAAAAGCGGATGATGAGATTCGAACTCACGACCCTCACGTTGGCAACGTGATGCTCTACCACTGAGCTACATCCGCTTAGGATTGCTAGATGATTCTAGCGAATCAAATGATTTTCATCAAGTCGTGTTTTCTAGTTCGATTTATATGTATAAACCCGGGTTGTGTCAGAAACCTCTTACATAGCACGTACTCAGATCGGCCATCTTTTTTGAAATAGTTCTCGCTAGACTTTATAAAGTCGATTTTCGAACTATTTCAAAAAATCTAACCAATCTAGAGACGCACTCTGCAAGAGGTTTCTGATACAACCCGGGTTATAAGAAAAATTTTAAAATCTATTTTAATATTGCATAAAGATGGCTTTTTTCGTTGCGGTTGTGGAAAAAAAATTGTAAAACCTATTCCTTTGTAGTAGATCGGAAAAATGATGTTAAATTTACGAAAACTAAAGCAAGATTTCTCTTCGAATATCCTAGATCAGGGTAAGGATCTTTATTCGGAAGAAAAGGTGCTGTCTGCAAAAATTATTCATCTCGATCCCAAGACGGTACGTATCAGCGCGCAAGTTCTTGGGCAGTACGATAATACCTATGAAAGTGAGATCGAAATTGATCGACTAGAATGTGAAACAATCGATTCAAATTGTGATTGTCCCTACCATTATGATTGTCAACATCTCGCGGCGCTTCTCTATTATCTGGAAGTGAATCTCGATAAAATGCTTGTCAAATACTCAAAAGAAACTGATCTGGATGACCTAGAAGAGACGCATGAGTTCGATGAAAAGGCTAAAGAGGAACTTCTTGAGGTTGTCAAGGTTGCAGAATCGAAGGAAGAACAACGTCGAGATGAGAGTTATCAAAAAGAGGTGCTTCAAGAATATATCAATTCATCCTTAGTTCTTTCGAAATCTCCTTTCTTTCTTCCAACGGAAGATGTGGAACTTCAAAAGGCTGAAGTTTCAATTCTTTTGGCTTTTTCTAAGGATCAAACGGGGATTTGTTTTCAACTTGCGCTGCGTTTACCAATGCGTTCTAAACCGCTTCATATTCCTAACTTACATGTGTTTTTTGAAGCATTGAGATATCAAGAGCCGATTTATTTGGGGGGAAGAAGGTATTCTTTTGCGCTTGATTCATTTGAATCGATGCATCGTGAAATTATTGAAATTTTAGTGCATTACGCACGCTTGCCGGAAAAATCGGCGAATGAAAGAGCTCTAAAGAATGGCTATTTGGAGAAAAAGATTTTTGGCGAGCTTTTGGCTAAAGCGTATGCGGCTGCTGCCCGAGAGACGCCGCGTGCAGATGAGCCATCTCCTTTTCTTTCTCTTTATTTCGAGAGTTATGAAAATCCCATCTCATTTTCTCATAAGCCGCCTTCACTGTGCATTCAATTAGAGTATATCCAGCCTCCAGCAAAAAAAATTCTTCTCAATCCTTTAATTATTGTTGAAGATCAAAAGGTGACTCTTGAGCATGTCGTTTTATTTGAATGCGCCTCTCCAGGGCTTTTGTACGACAATATTTACTACCGCTTCCCAAATGAGATCACAAGGCAACATTTGCGTAATCTCTATTCTATTCGTGATATGACGATTCCTGAGCCTCTTTTCGGAACGTTTGTAGAAAATTCGCTTCCTCAATTGCAACGTTTTGTGAAAATTGATAATCACGAAATTATCGAGGAGTTTACTACGCTCCCATTTGTTGGAAATCTTGAAGCAATTTGTGATCTTTCCTTTTTAAATGGGGAATTAGAGGCTAATCTTTACTTTATATATGATGAACTTAAGGTTCCATCTTCGTCAAAAACGCTTGATTTTGAGCATCTCACATCGTTTATTTCTGATGAAGGTGTCGTGTCGCGTAATCTTGTTGAAGAATGCCAAATTTCCGAAGCGTTATTCCAAGGATTTATTTTTGATCCTGAGCAGGAACATTATTTTGCGAAAACAGAAAAGAAGATTATTGAATTCATGACTGATATTATTCCTAGATATCAAGATCGTGTGACATTTAACTGTCCACAAAATCTTCTCGATCAATTCATTTACGATCAAACAGAATTTAAGCTTTCTTTATCTCATACAGATCGGATGGATGTTTATGAGATAGACATTCATGTCGATGGAGCCCTTAAGGGGGTTACAATTGATCGTCTTTGGGATTGCATTGTCTCCAAGCGTGCTTTTTTAGAGCTTGAGATGAAGCGGGGGATTGGAAAGAAGGAAAAGGGGAATAAGCTTCCTAAGATTTTAGTGCTCGATTTAGAAAGAGTGGGTGGTTTTGTACAACTTTTTGATGAGCTTGGGATTGAAGAACTGAAAAACCATAAGTTAGAGCGTCCTTTATGGAGTATTGCAAATATTGTTGCTTCTCAGTTTAAAGGCTTGCCTGTCAAGTTTTCTATGACAAAACGCCTAAAAGAGATTCGGGAACAAATGATCGGCCAAAAAGGTCTCGAGTTCTCTGAAATCCCAACAGAAGTTGATGTAACATTACGCAGTTATCAAACTGAAGGTGTTCATTGGCTTGAGAGGCTTCGTAAGATGTATCTCAATGGAATTTTAGCTGATGATATGGGGCTTGGAAAAACTGTTCAGGCAATTGTTGCAATCACGCAACATAAAATGGGGAATAGCAGTCCTTCCCTTATCGTATGTCCGACCTCCTTGCTTTATAATTGGAAAGAAGAGTGTTCGAAATTCAACGTGGGACTCAAGGTTCTCATTATAGATGGGATGCCGCTTCAGAGAAAAAAACTTATTGATCAAATCGACAATTATGATGTGATCATTACCTCATATAGCCTTCTTCAAAAAGATATTGAGCTTTATGAAAAGACAACCTTTTCCTATGCAATATTAGATGAAGCACAGCATATAAAAAATCGTGGGACCCGTAATGCAAAATCGGTGAAAATGATCAAAGCAGAGCATCGTTTGATTCTCTCTGGTACGCCGATTGAAAATTCTCTTGATGAACTCTGGAGTCTCTTCGATTTCCTCATGCCAGGATTTTTAAATTCATACGATCGATTCATTGAAAAATATATTCGGGTAACTGGCGATAAGCAAACTGAGAATTTGAAATATTTACGAAAAAAAGTCTCTCCTTTTATCATGCGTCGCATGAAAAGCGATGTGCTTAAAGATCTGCCGCCTGTATCGGAACTTACTTATCATTGTCAACTTACACAAACTCAGAAAGAGCTCTATAAATCCTATGCAGAATCGGCACGCGATGAACTTGTCAAGCTTGTTGAAAGAGATGGCTTTGATAAAGTGCAAATCCATGTCCTTGCAACGCTTACGCGGTTAAAACAAATCTGCTGTCATCCTGCAATTTTTGCCAAAGAAACTCCGGAAGAAGGGGACTCTGCAAAATATGACATGCTCGTTGACTTGCTACAAACACTTATTGAAGGTGGGCATAAAACCGTTATTTTCTCCCAATATACGCGGATGCTATCAATCATGCGTGAGGATTTCCAAAAACGGGGCTTAAAATTCCTTTATCTCGATGGCTCAAGTAAAAATCGCCTTGAAATTGTCAAAGAATTCAATCGGGATGACACTATCCCAATCTTTTTAGTTTCGCTCAAAGCAGGGGGAACAGGACTCAATCTTGTAGGAGCAGATACAGTCATTCATTATGACATGTGGTGGAATCCAGCAGTTGAAAATCAAGCAACAGATCGGGTACACCGTCTAGGGCAAAGCCAATCTGTTTCTGTCTATAAACTTGTCACAGTCGGCACAATCGAAGAAAAAATCGTCGAAATGCAAAATCGCAAAAAAGGGATCGTTAAAAAGATCGTGAGTTGTGATGATGAAGCGATTACGAAACTGACTTGGGAAGATGTCTTAGAATTATTACAAACCTAAAACTCTGGTTTAAAAAAAAATTGTTCTTTTAGAATAAACTGTAAGTTGTTTATGCTTTGAAGTAGGATTATATTTTTATAGGACGTACCGAGAATGAAAAAGAGCCATGATGGAACGGGAAATTTCGTAAGAAATTTTGGAAGAAATGTCGTAAATAAACTCGGTTTTGTCTCAGGGCTCTTTTCGAGTGATATTGGAATTGACTTAGGAACTGCGAACACCCTTGTTTATGTTCGTGGCAAAGGAATTGTTTTAGCAGAGCCTTCTGTGGTTGCTGTCGATTCTTCAACAAATGCTGTTCTCGCCGTCGGGCATAAGGCGAAGGCCATGCTCGGCAAAACGCCGCGTAAAATCCATGCCGTGCGTCCGATGAAAGATGGTGTTATCGCCGATTTTGAAATTGCTGAAGGGATGTTAAAAGCCCTAATCTCCCGCGTCACTCCGACACGCTCTCTATTCCGTCCAAAAATTCTCATTGCAGTTCCTTCGGGAATTACAGGCGTTGAAAAGCGTGCTGTTGAAGACTCTGCTCTAAGAGCGGGTGCCCAAGAGGTGATTTTGCTTGACGAGCCAATGGCAGCAGCCATTGGAGTGGACCTTCCAGTTCATGAGCCTGCAGCAAATATGATTGTTGATGTTGGGGGAGGAACCACTGAAATTGCCATCATCTCACTCGGTGGCATTGTGGAATCTCGCTCCCTTAGAATTGCTGGAGATGAGTTTGATGAATGTATCATCAATTATATGCGGCGAACCTATAACCTCATGATTGGGCCACGCACAGCTGAAGATATTAAAATGACCATTGGTTCAGCCTATCCGCTTGGCGATCATGAACTCGAGATGGAAGTGAGAGGACGTGACCAAGTTGCAGGTCTTCCGATCACAAAACGGATTAACTCTGTCGAAATCCGTGAATGTCTTTCTGAACCGATCCAACAAATTATTGAAAGCGTCAAACTTACTTTAGAAAAATGTCCACCAGAACTCGCAGCAGATCTTGTTGAAAGAGGGATGGTCATAGCAGGCGGTGGCGCGCTGATCAAAGGACTTGATAAAGCGTTTATTAAAGCTTCAGGTCTTCCCGTAATTGTTGCATCAAATCCTCTTCTGGCTGTCTGTTTGGGGACGGGAAAAGCGCTTGAAGAGCTTGATAAACTAAAAAAAATCAAAGCACCCCTTTAATCAATTATGAATCCTACTCTTTTAGAATGGACGTCTCATCCGCGTTTAATTGAATGGATGAAAGAGATGATCGCTCTTTGCGAACCTGCTCATGTACACTTTTGTGATGGTTCCAAAGAAGAACATGACAAGATATGCCAGGAGCTCGTCGAAAAAGATGTATTTATTCGTCTTAATGATGAAAAACGGCCTGGAAGTTATCTATGCCGCTCTGATCCCAGAGATGTTGCACGCGTTGAAGATCGCACGTTTATTTGTTCGAAAAAAGAAGAAGATGCCGGTCCGACGAATAATTGGAAAGACCCTCACGAGATGATAACTCTTATGCATGGGCTTTTTAAGGGATGTATGAAAGGAAGGACGATGTATGTCATTCCTTTTAGCATGGGTCCCTTTGGATCATCGCTCTCTCAAATTGGTATCCAGCTTTCCGATTCTCCCTACGTTGTTGCGAATATGTATATCATGACACGTATGGGAAAAAAAGCCATTGAAGTACTTGGGACAGACGGAGAGTTTATCCCTTGTATGCATTCGGTTGGAGTGCCACTTGAGGAAGGTCAGGCGGATGTTAAATGGCCCTGTCGCCCTGATGATAGATATATTGTCCATTTCCCTGAAGAAAGGAGTATTTGGTCCTTTGGCAGTGGCTATGGAGGGAATGCGCTTTTAGGAAAAAAATGTCTCGCACTCAGAATTGCTTCAGTTAAAGCACGCGATGAGCACTGGCTCGCCGAACATATGCTCATCATGGGAATTACCAATCCTGAAGGTGAGAAAAAATTCATCGCTGCGGCTTTTCCCAGTGCTTGCGGTAAAACAAATTTAGCCATGCTCAAACCTTCGCTTCCCGGCTTTAAAATCGAATGTGTCGGAGATGATATTGCTTGGATGAAATTTGGCTCAGATGGAAGGCTCTATGCGATTAATCCCGAAGCTGGATTTTTCGGGGTAGCACCAGGAACCTCATATGATTCAAATCCCAGTGCCATGGATACCATTGCAAAAAATACCATTTTTACCAACGTTGCCATGACAGATGATGGGGATGTTTGGTGGGAAGGGATGACGGAAAATCCTCCAGCCCATCTTATTGATTGGAAAGGACGTTCTTGGACTCCCGGGTCAAAGGAAAAAGCTTCCCATCCCAATGCTCGTTTTACAACTCCCGCATCACAATGTCCTGTTATCGATGCTGCCTATGAAGATGTCAAAGGTGTTCCTATTTCAGCGATCATTTTTGGCGGACGAAGAGATAGCGTTGTGCCACTTGTTTTTGAAGCATTGAGCTGGCAGCATGGAACATTTCTAGGAGCTGCTCTTTCATCTGAAATGACCGCAGCGGCAGCCGGAACAATCGGCAAGCTCAGGCACGATCCTTTTGCCATGCTCCCCTTTTGTGGTTACAATATGGGAGATTATTTTGCTCATTGGTTGGAAATGGGACAGAAATCTGATAAAATGCCAAAAATTTTCCATGTCAACTGGTTTCGAAAATCTTCAGAGGGCAAGTTTCTTTGGCCTGGATTTGGAGATAATGCTCGCGTTCTTAAATGGGTTTTTGAGAGGAGTTCCGGAAGTGGGAAGGCAGAAAAGAGTGCCATTGGGTATCTTCCTGCAAAAGGAGCCCTTGATCTAGAAGGACTTTCCTTGAAGGGTGCAGATGAACTCTTTGCAGTTGATAGAGAGGCCTACCTTGCTGAGGTGAAAGAGTTGAAGGAGTATTTTAAGCTCTTTGGAGATAGGCTTCCAAAAGGGATATTGCAAGAACTTGCTGATTTAGAAGCTCGTTTGAGTTAAGCAATTTTAACGCAAAGACGCAAAGGCACAAAGAGAAAAATATAATCTTTGCGCCTTTGCGTTTTTGCGTTAAAATAAGTATGAACTGAGGCGGTATTATATGAGATTGTTGATACAACGAGTGGAACAGGCAAGCGTCGAAGTTGATCGGGAAACCGTCGGAGCAATTGATCGGGGGCTGCTCGTCTTTTTAGGTATTCATCAAGATGATTCTGAGAATTTGATTTCAAAACTCATTGATAAGCTTATCCATTTACGCATTTTTGAAGATGATGATCAGAAGATGAATTTGAGTCTTCTTGACACAAAGGGTTCGATTTTACTCGTTTCCCAATTCACCCTCTATGGCAACTGTAAAACGGGAAGGCGGCCATCTTTCGTAGATGCAGCGCGTCCTGAAAAGGCTCTAGAATTGTATGAAAGGTTCATTGGAGTTTTGAGAGAAAAGCTTGGAGAGGAGCATGTGCAGACGGGGGAATTTGGGGCCAAAATGAGTGTCAACCTTGTCAACGACGGCCCCGTTACATTGCTTATGGAGTTACCGTGAGTGGATCTCGTCTGGTTTGAAAAAAAAGGCGATTTCAGTTTTTGCAGTTTCAGGAGCATCTGATCCATGAACAGCATTTCTATCGATCGATTCTGCAAAATCTCCACGGATAGTGCCGGGAGCTGCTTCTTTAGGATTTGTTGCACCCATAATGTCTCGATTTTTTGAGATGGCATTTTCTCCTTCTAAAGTCATTACAAGTACAGGCCCTGAGATCATAAATTCAACAAGCTCATTGAAAAATGGACGTTCTTTATGGATCGCATAAAAGCCTTCTGCTTGTTTTCTTGATAGATGAAGCATTTTTGCCGCGATGACTTGAAGTTCATTTTTTTCAAAAAGACTTATGATTTTTCCAATGTTGTTGTCTTCGATCGAGTCGGGTTTTAAAATTGAGAGTGTCTGCTCTTTTGCCATCTGTTTGTTACTCCTTTTGATGATCAATGGGCTTAAATAATAACTGATCGCATCTTTTTTTTCTATTATTTTTCCATAAGCTCTTAGGGATAAGTTCATTGTTTTAAAAGAATTATTTTTCCTTGCGCAAGAGAAACCTCTTTCCTATACTGCGCGCCAATATTAATTTTTATTAAAGGTTAACCTATGTCAGTGGGAAGCACCCGAGATATTCCATCTGGATACCAGTGTCCAACATGTTTTGATTTGCTAGATGAGACAGAACCAGTGCTTTGCGAAGGAAAGAATTTTCATTCTTTTCATGAGGGGTGCATTTTACCATGGCTTTATAATCCATACGATGAAGATCTGGGTGCAGGGAGAACGCGTGCTGTAGATCCTGCAGGGGTTCGGAGTTGTCCTGTTTGTAGAGAAGATATTTCGATGCCCGATGGTGATTTGAAGCTAAATCCAGCACTTCAGAAAGCTGTTGAAGCTTGGAAATGCAATTCTGGCATGCAACTGCCGCCTCTTTCAACTTTGAGGCCAAGAGAATGGCAGGAGGTTCCAAGAGCATCTGATCCTAAAAAGGATGACTGTTGCTCACTTATCTGGAAAGTTTTGAAGTACATTGGCAATCTTTTAAAAAATATACTATATTTTTGCACTTGTCAGATCACTTGGCAAGAGTTTTGGCAAAAAGTCTAAGAAAGGGTATCCTTATGTACTATGAAGAAGAATATTCGAAAAATTCTTATTGCTAAACTGCGGCACCATGGAGATGTTCTATTGACATCTCCTGTCTTTTCGGTGCTAAAAGATCGATATCCTGAGGCTGAAATTGATGCCTATTTGTATGCCGAGACGCTCCCAATGCTCGAGGGGCATCCTGCTATTTCAGATTTTCTTTTATATGATAAGAGATGGAAAAAGCTGTCTTTATTTAGGCGGCTTATAAAGGAGTGGGCTCTTTTAAGGCAGATCCGGAAAAAGGGATATGATTTGGTGATCAATTTGACGGAAGGGGACCGTGGAGCGCTGGCTGCGTATGTTTCGAAGGCGTCTTATGTAGTGGGTGTCGATCCGGAAGGAGGCGGCATGTGGCGCAAAGCGAGCATTTATACCCACATTATCAAGCATCATCCAAAACCGCGTCATAGTGTGGAAAAAAATCTTGATGCGCTGCGTGTTTTTAAGATTTTTCCGGGGGAGGATGAGAGGGATCTTGTCTTTAGTGTGCCAGAGGTTGCGGAAGAGAGAGTGAGGCAGTTGCTGGGAGGAAGAGACGATTATGTTTTAATCCATGCTGTGTCCCGCTGGCTTTTTAAATGTTTACCACCTGAAAAAATTACGCAAATGATTCGTTATCTCCATGCAAGGGGAAACCAAATTGTGATGACGGCAAGTCCTGATTCAGAAGAGCTGGCGATGGTGGATGAGATTTTGAGGAGGATTCCTGAAATTCCGGTGCTGAATCTGGGTGGTAAAACATCGCTTAAGGAGCTCGGCGCGTTGATTGAAGGGGCGAAATTATTGATCAGTGTCGATTCTGTTTCTCTGCACCTTTCTAGTGCGTTAAAGACGCCTGTTATTGCCTTGTTTGGCCCAACGTGTGAAAAGACGTGGGGGCCGTGGAGAAATTCGCAGGGGCATGTGATTTGTGAAGATTTTACGTGCCGTCCTTGTTATCGACCTGGATGTGCGGGAAGTGGCAAAAGCGATTGTCTTGAAAGATTGAGAGTAGAGCGTATTATCGTTACAATTGAAAGTGTTCTCCAAAATAGGAAGAGCGTGCCTCAGGGCAGCTCAAAATTTCTTGAACCGTCCCAGAATGGGTGACGCGTCCTCCCTGTATAAGATAGCTGCGATCAACAATAGTTGAGATTTCTCGGGCGTTATGATCTGTGATGAGAACGCTGATTCCTTTTTTCTTCAGATGTGTGATGAGTGTTTTAACGTCAGCAACGGCGATGGGGTCGATATTTGCAAAGGGT
Organism: Chlamydiota bacterium; assembly: GCA_021772315.1. Taxonomy (GTDB): domain Bacteria; phylum Chlamydiota; class Chlamydiia; order Chlamydiales; family Simkaniaceae; genus JAJFMF01. The sequence goes on along the minus strand of JAJFMF010000008.1, from coordinate 208,659 downwards.
TCATCGAGTAGCAGGAGCGAGGGAGAGGTGATGAGTGCGCGGGTGATTTCTAGACGCCGCCGCTCTCCTCCTGAGAGTGTGCAGGCTTTTTTCTTGGCAAGTTTGGTGAGGTTGAGTTCGGATAAAAGCTCTTCTAGACGGGCTTTCCGCTGCTTTTTGGAAAGGGGGAGGATTTCTAGGATGCATAGCAGATTTTCTTCAACGGAGAGTTGTCTGAAGATGGAGGGTTCTTGCGGAAGGTATCCCATTCCCATTTTTGCGCGTTGATCAATGGAAAAATGGGTGATGTCTTGGTCTAAAAAGAGGACTTTGCCAGCATCTGGGCGGCAGAGTCCGATGGTCATGTAAAAAGCTGTCGTTTTTCCTGCGCCGTTTGGGCCGAGAAGTCCGACAACTTCACCTTTATCCACTTCAAAGCTCAATTCATTGACAACTGCTGCGCTGCTATATTTTTTTATAAGTTTTTGAACTTTTAAGATCATTGTGTCACCTGGAAATTTTCTTTGATTCGACTTGCTTCTTCTTGGTTAAAGGTAAAACGGGTTGAACCGATGCCTTTGATTTTTTCTTCTTTGGTTTCTGGATCGATTTTGATCTGAATCTCGTGCGCTGATAAGTAGAGCTTTTTTTTGCGGTCGTAAATTAAAACAGTATGGCCTTGTTTTGCTTTTAAAAGAAGTTCATTTTCTTTGGGATAGTAGTAGATTTCATCTGATAATCCCAGTTTACTTCCAGTCATGATGCGTACATTGCCTTTAAGGATGAGAAGCTTTGGAACGAGTTTAAGGCCTGAGATCGTATACTGTAGAAGCCCTGTATTGGCAAAAAGGGTATAATTGAGTGTTTCATATTTGAGCTGCTGATTTAGGGGTGTTTTTTGCTCGATAAGCGGGCTTGTCGCATTGATGGTGAGTGTATCTCGATTGAGTTTTAACTGCCCATAGCAGGTGAGATGTTGTTTTCCAAATTCGATATCGGTCTCTCCGTCGATCGTCAGTGTATGAAAGACATATTTCCCAAATTCTTGTTTTTGGGAAATTTCCATGCGTCCTTTAGATGACATCTTCCCGACTTGAGACTTGTTAATCTCGATTTCTCCTTCTAAGGTGAGATGATGCGCGCTATGATTCCATAGAAGGTGTTTTGCTGAAAAATGAAATGGGGTTGAAAAATACGAAGAGACATCTCCATCGGGGTATTTCATTTGGATGGTCATTTTTTCGAGATCCAATTGCATCTCTTTTGCATCAATTTCATCTTGAAGATAGGTTAAATGACAGATTCCATCTGTTTGATTTGGATGGGCATAGAGTGTCCCTTTGTCTTGTTTTTCAAAAAGCGTGTGATCTGCTCTTAAGCTAAGCTGTGTCCCTAAATGGATGAGAACATCTCCATGTGTTTTGAGAGTTTTGAGTTCTGAAAGACTCTTGATTTCAAAAAAATCAAACTCCATTTCATTTCCTGTAATATCAATGGGGATGTTTCCCCACTGATCTTGATAAAAGATGGGATTTTGTATCGAAAAGACTTTTCCTTCTTTTTTGATGAGGTCGAGGTGAGCTACATCACATTTCAAAAATGAAGAGGTTTTAAAATCGATCACCACATCCCCTTCTAAGATCAGTTTGTTTCCGTCATAATATGCTGATTCAGAGGCGATTTCTTCGCATGTGCAAAGACAAGGGATGAGGCTAATCAGTATGAGGAATATAGGAAACATGGGCCTTAAATTGTTTTGCACTGAATTTCGGGGTTTTATCATTAAATGAAAGGGAGACTTCGCTTGCTAAACCTTGCAGAAAGGGGGTTTCAAGTTCATCAGCTGGGGGCAGCGTATTCCCTTCAACTTGAAAGAGGGAGAGTGAAACGGCTTCTGAGAGAAACTCATGATTGGAATAGCGATAGATTCCATGATCAGCTTCAATCATCCGGAGGTTTTGCATAGTGGGATCGATTTTTTCTTGCATAAGGCATGTGAGATGATCGAGTTTTTCAACGAGTTCCATGTGAGATTTTTTTGGGATGGCGATCAGGAGTGATGAGGGGCTTTTGATGCGTGTTTGTCTTCGCGTCCCATCTTCTGCAAAATAGAAATCTTTTTGAATATGGGTACGTTTTTGCTCTAAGATCTCTTTGGAAGGTGCGGCTTCTTTCGCTATTTGAAGCTCACCTGAAAAATAAAAGATCTTGAGTCCTGCTAGGGCAAAGGCTACAAAAAGAAGAAAAAAACTAAGTAACTTAATTTTCTTTAACATGGAATCAACGATCCATAAATAGGTTTGATTTCTAGGAGGAGGTTTTTGAGCTCATCAAGTGGGAAGACGGTATCTTTATCGCATTTTGCTTCAGATGGGTTCGGATGCGATTCGATAAAAAGAAGATCCGCACCGACTGCCATCGCTGCTTTTGTAAGGTGTGGAATAAATTCTCTGTTACCGCTAGAGGCATGGCCAGCGCCGCCTGGGAGTTGGACAGAGTGGGATGCATCAAAACATACGAGAGACCCTAATTTTTGCATGAGGGGGATTGAGCGCATATCTGTCACGAGATTATTGTAACCAAATGTTGTGCCTCTCTCTGTGAGAAAATAACGTTTGCCGCCGCATTCTTTGATCTTTTCAATCGCATTTTTCATATCCCACGGGGCCATGAACTGTCCTTTTTTTACATTGACGACTGCTCCTGTTTCCGTTGCGGCAACTAAGAGGTCGGTTTGGCGACATAAAAAGGCGGGGATTTGAAGGATTTCACAGACTTCTGCTACTGGCTTTGCTTGCTCAGGAGCGTGGATATCGGTTGTCACGATGAGTTTATAGGTTTCTTTAATTTCTTTTAGGATTTCAAGACCTTCTTTTAGACCCGGTCCACGAAAAGAGTGGATAGAACTTCGATTGGCTTTATCAAAACTGGCTTTAAAAATGAGATTTATCTCGAGCTCTTCAGCGAGTGTTTTGAGTGCTGCAGCGCACTCGAAGGCATGAGCTCGGCTTTCAATCACACATGGGCCTGATATGACAGTTAGTGGCTCATCTTTGCCGACGGAAAATTGTGAAAGCTTAATTTTTCTCATGATTCACTCATTTGGTTTAAATTATAAAGTCCGGGTGGCTTGTTATATAGAAATTTTGCAGCGTCAAGAGCTCCTTTGGCAAAAAGATCCCGACTTTTACTGCGATGGGTCAAAATGATTTCTTCATCATCGAGGGCAAATGTGATGCTATGCTCTCCGATGACATCTTCTTTTCGCTCCCACCCTATTGTATCACACTTAGCTATTCGTCCCAAATCGAGTGCGGTTCCGCTCGGAGCATCTTTTTTTTCAGTGTGATGTGTCTCGAAGATAGATATTTTCGAAAGGGGTAATTTTTTCTGCAGAAAGGGGAGAAGCTCCTTGCAAAGAGAGATGCCGTAGCTAAAATTTGAAGCATAGAGAAGGGGAATTTCATTAGCTGCATTTTCCATTAAGATGAAATTGTCTTTTGAATGGCCAGTTGTTCCGATAATCAAGGGTTTTTTAAGTTTGATGGCATATATGAGATGAGTTTGAAGGGCATTTGATATTGAGAAATCGACAAGCACATCCGCTGCAGAAAATGATTTTTCTGCATTTCCACTCGAAGTCAACCCTTCAGTAAGCTCAAAATGGGGATCTTTTTCGGCGCACGCGGCGATTTTTTTTCCCATTTTTCCATGAGCTCCAATAATGCATAATCGTATCTTTCTCATGATGTGGAAGCGATTTTACCATATTATTTAATGGGATCTCTAGAAAAAAAACCCTTTCTACTTGAAAATCATTTGCTCTATCCATAAAATTCTAATATCCTCTGGATTGATAGCTCAGTTGGATAGAGCACCCGCCTTCTAAGCGGACGGTCGCAGGTTCGAATCCTGCTCAATCCAAATTTTATGTAGATATGGTTGATGGAAAAAAATTTTTACTAGGTTTAGATTCACAGGGAGAGCGTCTTGGCGATTTCACCTTTGTACCTGTTATCTTTGAAGACTTAGATAAAACGCTTGCACAATTTTTGCAAGACGACTTTAAAACACTCCATCCTCAAGAAAAATGGCTACGCGTCTCACGCGTATTATGCGAAGAAATTCAAAAGTCTAAAGAAGCCTTTCTCATTCAGCCCATCATTTCTTTCATTCATCAGATTTTAGAAAAAAATATTCTCGACCATTATTCCTTTTCCAGTTTTGAACTCTATTTAAATCAATTTTCGGATTTGAGTGATGAAGACAATTACCAAATTCGGGGAAAAATTGTTGGAAAATGGATTCCACGCGATGATTATCAAATATTTTTTCCTGTTGGAATGGGAAAAAGGTATTTTGGTTCTCATTTTGTCACAGCTCATAGCTCGCCAGATCTCGATACTACAGTTGCTTCTTTTTGGGGGTGGGTCGATGCTTTCGGGGCGCGCGTTAGTGAAGGGCTCCATATTTGGAATGTCCCAGGTGGGCCTCCATCACCGCAAATCGAAATCCCAATGCTCTTTGATGAGATTTTTGGTGCATCCATTTTTGATACGGTTCCAAAAAAACGGAGTAAGCTGACCCTTTCTAGCTTGGATTTGATGACACAGCACGGGATCATCAAAAAGAAGGGAGAAGATAAAGCTCTTTTTTTAGAATTTGAAAGGCAAAAAAATGCTGTGGTCCTTGTCAATGATGATGGGGAATATCTCGGTGATTGGCGCCATTTCGATGTAGAAGGCGTGCGTCAGGTTATCAATTCGCTGAATAATTGCCTTCGCTATTTAGAAAGTACATTTCAACTCTCTCTTATTTCTCTCTTTGCAAAGCAAGATCTTCGAACTGAGGATTTATTGGGATTCAGAGAAACCTTTTTCAATAAAAAAATTCGAGATTACGATCCAGCAAAGGAATTTACTGCAAAACAGCAGAAATACCTCGAGGACTATTTAAGCAAAATTCTCAAAGTAGAAAAAGGCCTTGATGGGACATTTAGAGAATTTGCCCACGCAATGAATGAACTGCATATTGTCGACTTTTCATCTTTTGAAGAAAAACTGATTTCATTAGAGCGATCTCAACTCTTTGATAAAGAGGGAAAACTCATTGAAAATCGCCCCTTGATTTTTTCATCTCTCGAAAAAATTGTCCGAGATTTCAGTGCAACCTTTCGTATGATGCGTTCCTATGTCGAAAAACTTGAAATTGCGATGAAGATTAAAACCGATGTGTTTGGTTTTGCACCTCGATTTTTAACACAGCGCACCGATATTGAAGAAATCAAAACAAAAATCAAAAATTATTCCCATCTTACAGTTAATTTCAGCAGTGAAGAGGGGAATGATGTTCCTATCGGAGTGATCTATGCAAGTGATCTTCAAAAGGATACCCTTGGAACCGTGACACTTCGAGACTTTTGTAATCGCGATGAGATGAATATCCCCTCGTATCTCGAAGTGATCAGTGTGATTGATCATCACAAGGCTACGCTTTCAACCTTCAGTCCACCGGTGGCATACATCTCAGATGCCCAGTCGTCAAATGCTCTCGTTGCAGAACTCTGTTTTATGATCAATGATCGCTACAGTCTTAGAGGGATGACAAACGAAGAGATTAAAGCGCAATTAGAGGGCTTTAATAGCGATTTAAGGACACCTGAGAAGATGCGTCTTTACCGAAGACTCATTGAGCGTAAAATGACATCAGAGTGTGATACAGCGCACTATGTGCATCCTAGAAGGGAATTTGTGGAGTATCTCCATTTTCTCTATGCCATTATGGATGATACCGATCTGTTAACTAAAGTTTCGCAAAAAGATATCGAGTGCGTAGCACACCTTCTAAACCGTTTAAAAACGCTGAGAAGTCGCAAAGAAATCGAAGTTGTGCATTTCGATGATATTCCCAAAGATGAGAATTTTGTGGCATCAGCGGCTACACGTCTGCTGCAGAACGAAGATTTTTATTCACTCTACGATAAAGTATACCGCAATAAAGAAACGGCTGTAGATGAGAATATTGAAATGTGCGCTAAAGGAAAATCATTCAATCTATTTAATGATACTAAAGTGCTCAATGGGGTCTCTCGAGTCGGTCAGTTGAAATTCTTTAAAAAGAATCTGTCTACGCTGCAAAAGTATAGCGATGATCTTCGCAGTGCATGGGTGAAAATAGCCCAAGAGACCCAAGAAGAAAATCCCGAATGCGATCTCCATTTGCAAATGATCTCGACAATTGCCAGTGCCAAAGAACTCTATGAGGGAGAAGTTCCCCATTATACGCACCATGATGAGCTTTGGTTTTGGATTCCCTTTTCTGAGATTTCCATTGATCATCTGAAGCTCTTTCTAAATGCATTTCAAGCAGAGATGCTTCCCTATGAGAGTGAAATAAAAGTGACATTTTTAGGTGAGAATGGGAAGAAGCTATCTCAAATTTTCAAAGAGAGTTTTCTGAAAATCGAGAGAGCATTGATTCCAGAGAAGAATTTACCTATTGCCGTTCTAGAGTTCCCTGCAGGCATCCTCAATTCTCGAAAAGCCAAAGTCTCTCCCTACTTGCCTACACTTGCTCCATAGCATCTTGCATTGCAGCCTTCGCTATGTGTAAAGAATTGATCATGATTTGATTTGTTTTGGCCAAAGCCAGCCAGCTGCGGCAGGAATATTCGAAATTATTTTCGATGCCTTCTGGAAAACGAAACCTAAGTTGATCTACAATCACACACTCTTTTTTGCGATCGAGATTAGCAACACTTCTTCCGGTTTTCATAGATGCAAATACATCATCTAAAGTTGGTTTGGGGGAATCTTCAAAAAGACTCCCAGGCAACAATTGTTCTATTTTCTCAAAAGTTCTATAGAATTCATTTTCACCTTCGTTAGCCATCAACTCTACAGCCAATGGATCAGCAAGCGTTGGATTTTCTAGTTGTTTGCAATGTAGTTCAGAGAAATAACAAAACGATTTCATATTACATAAACCCGTGTGAAGTTTACCGATTTCTGTAAAAAAACGTTCACTATTATTGGCAAGTACTTTTTGTCTTACACTCTTACATAATGCACCAAATCTTGTTGCCAGTTCTTTGTATTTTGTTCCTATTTTTTTTGCTAATATTTCGGTTTCAGCCATTTGTGCCATGGCAAGCTCAGACTTGTCGCTATTAAAGTCATTCAATGCCTTCCAATGGCACTTAAGAGAGGTTATGAGAAGAGATGAAATCTCATTGCAAGCCAATAAAGAATCTTGAAGTAGCTCTTGGTAAGACTCTACATCTCCTATTATTTGTTCACAAATGGAAGAACCTAGACACTTCCTATATAGTTCTTTGAAGGCGTTGCTTAGATCCAGATTGGTTTGTGTGCCCAGAAGTGTATGAGAAGGTATCGGGGAATATTTAGAAGTTGCAACGGTGATCTGTTGACCTAGTGATTGCTCCAGATCTTCTGCAGAATTAATATTCAAAAATAAATTATATTCAAGTCTATTAGTTGCTGCCATAAAAAAACTCCGTTTTATTGGGAGCAATTTTATCGCACAATTGGATAATTTTGACACAAAAAAACCCTGCTTCGGTTGAAAAGCAGGGTTATGAAGGTTCTTATGCTTCGGAAGCTTTAGCTGCTTCGGGAGTTTCTTCAGATTCAGATGCTTCTTCAAGGATTTCGAGGTTCACCCGAATTCCATTTCGACTAGCTACAGACATTAAAAGGGTGCGAATCGCATTGATCGTCTTCCCTTTTTTACCAATGATTTTCCCAATATCAGTCTTCTCGACACTGAGTTCGATGATGAGCGTGTGCGTCCCACCAATTTCATTAATCACTACTTTGTCTGGATGATCCACGAGATTTTTTACGATGTATTCTACAAATTCTTTCATGTTTCGATCCTTGGGTTCTCCTTGCGGTGTGAATGAGAAGGATAAAAGTACAATAATCCTTATGCTTTTAAAGTATACACTTAAATCTGATAAAAATCTAGAAAATTTGATTTTGAAAGAATATGAGATTTATCTTATTGAGGATAAATATCTTGAATTGAATTTATGCAAAAATATTTTTGAATGGCTTTCATGAAGATTGGGGGGGGATTTACGACTAATTTTAAGGGCTGATTACTAATAGGATGGGGAAAGGAAATGGCATAAGCATGAAGGAGCTGCCCACTTAATTTTTCTTTCTCATTGGCCTTTTGATTTCCATAGAGGGAATCTCCTAGAAGGGGAGCATTTTTGTGCTTTAAATGGACTCGAATTTGGTGCGTACGCCCTGTGATGGGGTAGAGTGCCGACAGGGTATAGAGACCCTCTGAAATTAGAGGTTCGCAAAGGGTTATTGCATCGCGTCCTCCTTCGGATACCGTCATTTTCTTGCGATGGACAGGGTGTCTGCCAATCGAAGCGTTGATTTCTACTTTTCCGGGGTTTCCTAGGCTGATGCCAAGATAGGTTTTCTTGATTTGCCGGCTTGAGAATAGGGTGATGAGGTTTTGATGTGCTTTGATTGTTTTTGCGGCTAGAAGAACGCCCGATGTGTCTTTATCGAGGCGATGGACAATGCCTGGCCTCAATGAATCCGACCAGGAGCTCAGTTGCTTGCAATGATAAAGCAAGGCATTGGCAAAGGTGCCATTTGGATGGCCGGGTGCCGGATGTACAACCATATTTTGAGGTTTATTCACAGCGATGAGGTCATCATCTTCATAGATGATATCCAAGGGGATATTTTCAGGTGTTAAGGAGAGTTCAGGAGAGTGCAGAAAGATAATTTCTATATGGTCCCCAAGCTTTGGTTTGATCCGCTTTTTAGCAGGGGATCCATTGATCAAAACAGACTGATTTTCAATGAGATATTGAAAATAGCTGCGAGAGCGGTCTTGGTATTTTCTCGCTAATAAAAGATCGAGTCTTTCACTGTCATTTTTTGAAATTGTAAAGGAATCCATCCCATCAATGATACGATGAAATCAGGAACAGATCAATCGTTTTCGCCTTCTTCTGCCTTTTTGAGATGTTCGCTAGCCTTTTTAGCTTCCGCCTTCTCTTGGGAAATTTGTTGAGAAATCATCCGATTGAGGTTGTCAATAAATTCTTGAAACTGTTTATCAGTCATCTTATCACCTACGGAAAAGCCACGATCGAAGACCTTTCTCCACTCTTGCATACGATCAGGGTGTTCAACCTGTGGTGTTTGACCTGGTTGTTGTGACCCTCCTGGGGGAGTTACACTTGCCATATTACTGTCCCTCAATAGCTTTTTTCATTTCTTGACTAGCTTGTTTTGACATTTCTTGGTCTTGTTTGATCGCCGGAATAAGTGAATGATAAACCATGTTAGCAACGAACTGATTCCAGAATTCAGGTGAATATTGCTGATTTTGCGGTTTATTTGTCTGTTGACCCTGTGAAGGGGGCAAATTTGATGGGATTTGTGTCATAATTACCTCTTTATTATTATCTATCTCCCTTCTATTATTATAACTAATTTTAATTAATTTTTCAAGGGGGGCGGTATGGAGCTCGAGGTGCGAGATGAGGCCATTTATATCGATGATACGCTATGGAGGGAGATCTATAAGCCATTCTATGTAAAGCACTTGAAGAAAATTAAGCGTTGTCGGTCTATTGAACGTTTAGAAGAGGTTATTAATGAGCTAGAAATGAAAGCGGCCAAGAGGTATTCATATAAACTACTAAGTATTAGGGGAATGTTTATTAAGGAGCTCTCAAATAAATTATATGAAAGAAAGGTCTCATTTAAGACAATTAACCAAATTATCGAGGAATTAGGTCATTTAGGGTATTTAGATGACCAAAGGGAAATTAGCCTCTATTTAGAGCGAGCGGCTAGAAAGGGGCTAGGGCCCCAGAAAATTCGCTGTAAGCTCTATCAGAGGTTAGGAAAAGAAGGATTGGCAGAGCTTTCAGACAGTATTGAGGCCATCACCCGATCCCAGGACCAGCACCTCCAAATCCAGCATCTGATAGAAAAAAGATACGGAAGCTGCGATCTAAGTGATTATAAGATGAAGCGGAAGATCGCCTCCTTTTTAAAAGGGAGGGGATTTGACATGGAGCTCATTCGACAAATGATTATCAATAAAAATCATGAATAAGATAAAGTCAAAAGAATATGGATATTGGTGTCATTGGAATCAATTACAAATCTTCTATTCTTATTGAAAGAGAAAAGATCACGCGTGCTTTTCAGGATGTTTTTAGTGATCAGAAACGGTTTCCGTTTCATTCCATTTTTCTATCCACGTGTAATCGTACCGAAGTCTATTTTAGTGCTGAGGATTTACCAGCAATTCATCATGATATTTTAGGTCGATTGCGCTGCAGAATAAATCAAGGGTTCGAACATTTACTCTACTCTTATTTTCGTCGTGATTGTTTTCTCCATTTAGCGCGAGTTACAGCAGGACTGGATAGTGCGATTTTTGGGGAAACTGAAATTCAGCGGCAAGTAAAACTTGCTTATGAATCGGTGCGTCAAAAATCTAGCTTAAATGCTGCTGTTCATTATCTATTTCAAAAGGGATTGAAGATTGGAAAAGATTTGCGCACTTCTTTTCTCCTTCCAAAACTTTCGATGAACCTTTCTGAAGCCATCTTTTCACTTTCAATAAAGAAGGGATTAGACATGCAAAAAGCTCGGATTCTTTTTGTTGGAAATTCAGAACTCAATCGAAAATTGATCTCCTATTTTCAGGTAAAAAAAGCTAACGATCTTACGCTATGCAGTCGTCATTATTCGAATAATGACCTGAAAAAATTACCTTGGGATCAGTTTCATGGTCTTTCGGAATTTGATCTTATTATTTTTGCAACAAAATCCTCTGAATTTCTTTTAACCCCCTTTCATCTTACGAATTCTTTTCAAAAGAATCTCATTTTTGATTTAAGTATTCCCAGAAGTGTTGATCCGAAAATCGTAAACACTTCATCGTGTCAGCTCATAAATTTGGAAGAAGTGGAAAAATATATTACGCTTCAACAAGCTCACTCGTTGCATAAAATTGAGCAATGTGAAGAAGTGGTTAGTCGTTTAATCGATAGACAAATTATACTTTATCAGCAAAAGATAAAGAACAAAGCACTTTATGAAAAAGATAGCACTTCTATTTCTAACATTATTGCTCTTTAGCACGCTGCATGCAGATGATGAAGAGGCCCGTGGAGACATTATCGTTCTTCCCCGTTCTGAAGTCGTCAATGGGGACTATTTTGCCTATGGTAAAAGTATTGAAATTTCGGGTGTTGTGAATGGGGATGTTTATGCCTTTGCAACGCAGGTGATTATTGATGGAACAGTGAATGGAAATGTTCTTGTTGCTGGGGGGAGCATCAACATCACAGGTGAAGTGACTGAAGATGTGCGTGTGATAGCGGGCCAACTTATGCTTAGTGGACAGGTGGGGCGCTCTGTGAGCATGCTTGCTGGAAATGCCGAACTGTTTCCTTCTGCAACCATTGGAAATAACCTAATTGCTGTTGTTGGAAATATGGATTTAGCAGCCTCCCTGAAACAAAATGCACGCATTTATGCATCAAATTTGCGGGTGTCAAATGGGATTAAAGGGAAGCTTCGTGCCTATGTGGGGAGTCTCAGGCTGACATCAAAGGCAAATATTGGTGAATATGTCGAATATTGGAGCAATAACGATGCGATGATAGATCCCAGTGCACGTATCAGTGAGGGGGTGATTCATCATCCTTCATTTTTTTATAATCTATTTCGTGGGAAATTTTTCCGAGGACTTAAAATTGGATCTCGACTAGCGACACTCATGATGAACTTTATCTATACCTTCCTTCTAGGTGTAATTTTGATGCGCTATTTTCCGAAAAAAATCGAACTCTCCCTTGAAGCCTTGTCGAAGCGTCCTTTGCATGCTTTTCTAGCAGGGATTGTCCTTGTGATTATACTTCCGATAATTTGTTTGATTTTACTTGTGTCGATTCTAGGAGTGCCATTTGCTTTGACCCTTATGGGGCTTAATATTGTCGGGTTTTACACCGTCAAAATTCTAGCCATTTTATGGATGACAAAATGGATTCTAAAAAAGGTTGAATTTGACCGGCATCGGAAAGTGTATTTCTTAATCGGATTATTTATTTATTTTGTTCTTACCCAAATTCCATATGTTGGCATTTTTATTTCACTTGCAGCGCTTTTCTTTGGAATGGGGGCGCTTGTCATGGGAAAAAATGCACCTCCCAAACCTGTTCCGAGTTAGAAGTCGGCATTGCCAGGCACACGAGGAAAGGCAATGGCATCTCGTATGTTTTCGATCCCTGTAACAAATTGCACTAGACGCTCAAAACCAAGCCCAAATCCTCCATGCGGGACGGATCCATATTTTCGAAGATCTAGATACCACTCATAGAGTGCTGGATTTAGCCCTTTCTCGACCATTTTTGTGTTGAGGCGGTCATAACGCTCTTCACGTTGGCTTCCACCAATGATCTCTCCAATTTTTGGAACAAGGACATCGAGTGCTGCTACTGTTTTTCCATCATCATTATCTCGCATATAAAAGGATTTAATGTCTCGAGGGTAGTCGGTGATGATAACGGGTTTTTTGCAGTGTTCTTCGCTAATATATCTTTCATGTTCAGATTGAAGATCGGCGCCCCATTCATGTGGAAATTCGAACTTCTTATTGGATTTTTCCAAAATAGAGATCACTTCAGTATAGGTTAGATGGGCAAATGAAGAGTCGACAACGTGAGTGAGGCGGTCGACGAGTCCTTTTTCGATGAATTTATTGAAAAATTCCATGTCATCTGTGCAGTGCTCGAGCACGTCTTTGACGAGGAATTTCACATAGTCCTCAGCGCACACTTGAATGTCTTTGAGCTCTGCGAAAGCCATTTCGGGCTCAATCATCCAGAACTCAGCGAGATGGCGAGAGGTGTGGGAATTCTCTGCTCGGAAGGTGGGACCAAAGGTATAGATGTCAGAAAGGCCGAGTGCGTACGCTTCTCCATTGAGCTGGCCTGATACGGTTAGAAAGGTGGGTTTGCTGAAGAAGTCTTGGCTAAAATCGATCTCTTTTTCTGGGGTAAGGGGTGGCTTTTTCAGATCGAGTGTTGTGACCCGGAACATTTCTCCGGCGCCTTCACAGTCAGAGGTTGTAATGATGGGAGATTGGAGGTAGATAAAGCCTCTTTCTTGAAAAAAGCGGTGTGTGCCATAGGCTAGCCTGTTGCGGACGCGTGCTACGGCTCCTTGCGTGTTTGTGCGGACACGGAGATGTCCAATGGTGCGGAGAAAATCAAAGGAATGCCGTTTTTTCTGGAGGGGATATTCATCTACTGGGCATGCCCCCAAGATTTCTAGGGAAGTGGCTTTCATTTCGTATTTTTGATTTTTGCCTGGGCTTTCAACAATTTCTCCAGTAATGCGCACACTACATCCAGTTGTGATTTGTGGTGTAAGCGTAGCGTAATTTTCAAGGGTGTCATCTGCGATGACTTGAAATGTAGAGAAACAGGATCCATCTGTGATTTCGATGAAACAAAAGGTTTTTTGTGCACGTGCTGTTCTGACCCAGCCACACAGAGTCTGTGTGCTGCCTAAGATTTCTGAAGGGTCACCTTCATTAAGCGTTTTAATTTTGATTCTCATGGATTTATCCTGCGTAGTTTCTAAGCAAAGTGATTTCATCTTTCCAGTACTTATCTCCCATTGGGGTTTCCAAATATTTGGGCAATTCACGTAAACGGGGATCTTGCATCATGGCTTTGAATCCTGCGTATCCAATTGTCCCTTTTCCAAGGGAGGCGTGCCGATCTTTACGGGAAGCAAAGGGTTTCATCGAATCATTCACATGAATGGCATAAAGATGTTCTAATCCCACGATTTCATCAAATTTTTTTAATGTTTCATCCCAGGCCTCTTTCGTTCGGAGGTCATACCCTGCTGAAAAGGCATGGCAGGTATCAATGCAGACGCCAATGGGGATCTTTTTATGGACATGATTGATGATGTAGGCGAGATGTTCAAATTGATGTCCAACGGAGGTTCCTTGTCCGGCTGTCGATTCGATGAGAAGACGGGTGGGTCCTTCCGCGATGAGTTCTTCAGTTTTATGAAGGCTTTTCACAATCTGATCGAGACATTCTTCTTCTGAACTTCCTGTCGCAGCGCCAGGATGAAAGTTGAGATAGGAGAGTTTGAGAGCGTGACAACGTTTGATTTCTTCATCAAAGGCTTTTTGACTTTTTTCAAGCAGTTCTGGTTTTGGCGATCCGAGATTGATGAGATAGCTGTCATGACTCATGACGTGCTTGATTCCTGTTTCGGCAAGTGTTTCTTCCCATCTCTCAATTTCAGCTTCAGGGATGGGACGCCCTTTCCATTGCTTTTGATTGGTTGTAAAGATTTGAATTGTTGTCGCGCCGATTTTGTGCCCCTCTAATAGTGCACGGTGTACGCCTCCACTAATCGAGCAGTGGGCACCAATGGGTAATTTTTCTGCGGGTGTTTTAGTCATAATGGGAATGATGATAAATCAATGAAGTGATCTTTTTCAATGAAAAGTGTTATTATCAGGGGATGTCAATTGGAAAACGGGCTGCTGCCTTTTCATCAGGAACGTTCTTAAGTCGCATCAGTGGCATGCTGCGTGAAGTGATGTTTGCCATGATTTTTGGCACGAGTGCTGCCATTGCAGCATTTTTTGTCGCTTTTCGCTTTGCTACGCTCCTTAGGCGTCTTCTTGGTGAGAGCCCGCTTTCTTCGAGTTTTATCCCCCATTTTGAGACGCAGCGCGCGGGTGGAGAGAAACAGGGGGCGCTATTCTTTCGCGATTTTTATGTTTCACTCGCTCTTGTTCTTCTATTCATTGTTGTGGGTTTGGAATTGGCTTTATTGGGAGCGACATCTGAGATTATGCTCTGGACAAGGTGGATGCTACCTGGGCTCTTTTTCATTTGTCTTTCGGGTTTGAATTCGGCTTATTTGCAATGCAATAAGCATTTTTTTATCAGTGGTGTGGCGCCTCTATTTTTCAATCTTACGCTCATCGTGATCCTGTTGATTTATAAAAATAATATTCCCTATTTAACTTTTGGCGTCGTCATCGCTTATGGAATGCAGTTCCTTATTACTTTTCCAAAGGGACTGTTGTTTTTGAAAAAAGAGCTTTCTTTTAAGGAATTATTTGCGATTCGCCCTTTTAGCCCTGAGGTAAGGCGCTTGTTTGTTCCTTTTGGGATGGGGATTTTTGGGATGGGGGCATCTCAGGTCAATAGTGCCTTGGATATGATCTTTGCGCGCATTGGTGAGGCTTCTGGTCCTGCATTTTTAACGTATGCAATCCGTATCTATCAGCTTCCACTTGCTCTTTTTGGGATCTCGTTTGCCGCAGCTCTGCTGCCTTCTTTGTCACGCGCAAATGCAGAGGAAAAAAAGTTTTTATGTGAAGGGACGCTTAGGAAAAGTTTTTTTATTTTATGTCCTGCGATGTGCGTTCTATTCGTTTTAGGATTTGCTGGAGTGAATTTAGTCTATGGGCATGGAAATTTTAATGTGTTATCGGGCATGCGAACGACGCATTGTTTGTGGGCTTATGGAATTGGACTTCTGCCAGCGGCTTTTGCTCTGATTTTGACGCAAGTTTTCTATGCAAAAAAAGACTTTAAAACTCCGATGAAAGGGGCTCTTATTGCGGTCATTGTTAATATTGTCCTCAACTCTATTATGATATTTCTCTTTAAATGGGGAGCGATTAGTGTGGCTTTTGCAACGAGTTTCAGTAGCGTGGTGAATTGTCTCTATCTTTTATATCGGATGCCATTTTCTCTTTTATTTCATCGCAGATCCTATTTTAAAGTTATTTTGGGGAGTTGTAGCGCTGGAATAGTGGCTTATTTTGCCGGTAGGATGATGGATGTAAATCTAGATGAGCGGCGTATTTTGATGCAGCTATTGCAGTTTGCCGTGCCGGCGCTGTGTTTTGTAGGAGTGTATTTAGGAGTGATGGCCAAAACTGCAAAAACAGTTTTGGCCAAAAATGATTAGTGTGTGTGAGCTAAGAATTCACAAACGAGGGGAACGTTAATTGGCAGTGGGAGAATGATCTGGTCAAAGTCGGGAAGTGAAAGCATTGTTCCTTTGAACTTACCTTCTTCAAAAGAAAGATATTCAGGAACGTCTCGATTGCTTTCATATGATTGTTTCACTGAAGCAATGTTTTGAGTTTTCTCTTTAAGGGAGATTTCCATTCCTGGTTTCACGCGGAAGGAGCGGATATCTACTTTTTTTCCATCTACACGAACGTGTCCATGTGACACAAGTTGCTGCGATTGAAAAATTGTCGCTGCTAATTTGAGTTTATAGACGACATTGTCCAGTCGGCATTCTAAAGATTGCATTAGAAGGTGTGCCGGATTTCCAGGTTTGCTAATCGCGTGCTTATAATAGCCGAGAAGCTGCTTGTGTGTGAGCATGCCGTAGACAGCGCGTAGTTTCTGTTTCTCTTCCATCTGAATTCCATAATCGGATTTCTTTCTGCGCCTAGCTCCATGCATACCAGGAGGATTTGGCTTGTGGAGGAGGGGATTGCGAAGGCGGCCAAAAATGTTGATACCAAATCGGCGGGCGATGCGGTTTTTCGGTCCAGTATAACGTACCATTGTATCTCCTAGTAAAAAAATAGATTCAATTTAGATCACAATAGTAGATTATGGCTAATTTTTTTACCAGAAAATTCTACTGGTAATCATTCTTTTGGAAATGTAAGATTCTCTCATGGAAAAACATTATCTAGTTTTAGCTTATTATCACTTTGTTGAAATTGAGAATCCTCAGAAGGAAATTGCACATTGGAAACGTTTTTTGAAAGAAAAAGACGCCAAAGGACGCATTTATATTTCAGAAGAGGGTATCAACGGGCAAATGAGCCTTCATGAAAATGATTGGGCGGCATTTAAAGAATGGATATATGATAATTCTTTATTTGAAAAAATGGAGATTAAAATCCATCGATATCCTGAGCATGCTTTTGCCAAGATGACAGTTAAGTATCGGAAGCAAATCGTTGCGCTTGATCAGAAAGTGGATATGACAAAACAGGGGGAGCATGTTCCACCTAAGAAGTGGAAGGAAATGCTTGAGAATCGGGATGAAAATACGGTAATTATTGATGTGCGCAATGATTATGAATGGAAAGTAGGCCATTTCGAAGGGGCTGAAAAACCGGATCTTGAGACATTTAGGGAATTTCCAGAATATGCAGAGAGCCTCAAAGAAAAATATGATCCTGAAAAGACAAAAGTGATGATGTACTGCACAGGTGGCATACGTTGTGAGCTTTATTCTGCTCTGATGGTTGAAAAGGGATTTAAGGATGTCTTTCAGCTCGAAGGTGGCGTGATCAAATATGGCCTCGAAGAGGGGAATGAGCACTGGAAAGGGGGGCTTTTTGTTTTTGATGATCGCCTCATTGTTCCAATCAGTGAAGAGGAAGAGCATGAAGTCATAGGAACATGTCATTACTGTGACTGTGGCTGTGAGGTGTATTACAACTGTGCTAACATGGATTGTAATGAGCTTTTTCTCTGTTGCACAGCGTGCGCAGAGGCTCATAAAGGTTGTTGTAGTAAGGTGTGTATCGATGCACCGCGTCGCCGTGAATGTCACGTCTCAGATCATCCCAAACCTTATCGCAAGCTTCCCTATGAGGATAAGCTGCAGTTTAAAAAGTGAGCGATTTCAAGCATTTTAGTTTCGGTTTCATCTGCAATATGTGTGAGACCTGGTTTGATCCCCTTCTCTGAAAGCTCAAAAGCTTTCATCGTGTTGCAAATCCGCCCACTTAAGCGCACACCAATGCCTCTTACCCCGACCATATTCCCCCAATCTGCAAACATTTTAAGGGTGAGTTCGCAGGCTGTGATATAAAAATAGATCTTTCTATCGGGATATTTTTCGACGGTTTCAAAAATTTTTTCGCCAATATAATGGATTGTTGGAATCATAAGGGGAATGATTTTCTTTTCAGGTAGAGTATGCATCATTTTTCCAATGAAACATTGACTACAGACGGGATGGGTCTTGTCATGGATACAGTTGTCACTAAAACGTCCTGAAGGGCATTCAAAAGGTTTGTGGCAGTAGGAAAAACCAGCAATCAAAAGAGCTTTAGGATCTTCTAGAACTCTTTTAAAAGATGCGATATCATCGATGCCATAATAATAGAAATCTCCATCAACTTTGTAAGGCATTTTTTTAAAAAGTGATAGGAGATAACGGGGAAGATATTTAAAGGCTTTTTTTGGAAGATAGCGCTTTAAAATGTGATTGTGATCTTCTTTGATGAGATATTTCAAGGCTTTTAGCCGCATGAATCTCTTGGTTTTTGGAGTGATTCCAGGAATTTTGGGATTATATTTATGAGTTTTAAGTGGTTGCATATGGAACAGTATAACCTGATAAAAGCGCAGGATCCACAGATTTCTTTTCATTTGAAAAGCGAATCTGGTAGTGAAAAAAAAATTCCTAAAGAGCGTTGTAGTGATGTCTTAAAAGAATTAGGAAGCAAAGGGCAACTTCTTTGGAAAGGAAAGAAGTTAATCGTCGACCCCTTTTCAAAAGCCCATTTCACCTGCGAAATCATTTCAACAGATCAAAAAGAGTTTTCCATCAGCGGGATGATCGAGCAAGGGAAAAAGCGGTTTGAGTTGCACCATTGTGACCTAGTGATTAATGGGGATACGCCCTGCTTTATACAGGATCAGTTTCTGACTTTTTTTGAAGAGGGGATTGATTGGTATTGGATCAAAAAACTCTCGAAGGAAACGCTTGTCATTTCGGGCAATGATTGGAAAAAATTTCATGCAGATCTTCTCGATGAAGAAATCCCCGTGATTTGGAATGGATGTGATAAACAAAAAAACGAAATTCTACCTACTTTGAAGCTCATGGACGATACGGGTGCTTTTGCAAATTTGTATTTCGACGGCACGGACCCTGTACAAGAAAAAGCATGGGAAAAAGATCTTCTTGAAACTGACTTTATTAAAAAACAGGTAGGGGCAACGCAATATTATTGTCCTTTGAACCGTGTACATGAAAGTTTGGGGTTTTTACTGGACCTTGGGTGGAAGGTTGTGAACCCTCTCCAAAAGAGGGTCGTATTGCAAACTGAGGCGCTCTTTGATCTTGAGTGTGATGGGGAGATGATAAAGCTTGAGGGCGTCGTCTCTTTTGGGGAGGAGGAAAAATCTTTTTCAGATGTCGTCGATGCGACTCTTGGGAATGAACGGTTTATTTCTCTAGGAGAGGAGTGTGTTGGATTGATCAACCCAAGTCAGCTTCCAAAAGAAATTTCTCATCTGCGCAAAGGGGAGTCTCTCGAAAAAGGGATTGAAGATATCGGGCTGCTCCTTCCATTTGCTCCATTTTCGTTGCAAACTGAAATAATGCCCGGCAAAAAGTTCCGGGGCAGGCTGTATCCTTATCAGCAAGAAGGGCTTAATTGGCTGGAATTTTTATATAATAATAGGCTTCATGGGATTTTAGCAGACGAAATGGGACTCGGAAAAACTGTGCAGGTCCTGGCATTTTTTTCTCGCATTGAGACAAATTTACCCATTCTGATTATCGCTCCGAGTTCGTTGATATTTAACTGGCATCATGAACTGAACCGCTTTTTACCTGAAACGCGTGTCTATTGTCATTCGGGTGGGGTTCGAGAAAAAGATGTAGCTTTTCTTGAGGGGCAAGAAGTGATTCTTACGAGTTTTGCTATTTTACGCCAAGATCAGGCTCTATTTAAAGAGCTTCAGTTTGAAATGATCGTATTGGATGAGGCTCAGGCGATTAAAAATGCAAAAAGCCAGCTTGCCAAGTCTGTAAAGGCGTTAAAAGGAAACTTCCGCTTATCTCTTACAGGAACTCCCATTGAAAATCGATTTGAAGAGATTCTTTCACAATTTGAATTTTTGATGCCCAACTTATTACGTAATGAGAGTTTAGAGAGGTCTAAGCAAAAGGTGAGTCCGTTTATTAAGCGGAGAAAGAAGGTGGATGTTGAAATCGATCTTCCTGAAAAAATTGAGCAAACCGTTCTGATTGAGATGGATGAGATGCAAAGAGACCTTTATGAGAATTATCTTTCTAAATCTCAGGAAACGCTTCAGGGTTTGGGAGTTTTCGAAGCGCTCTTAAGGTTGCGTCAGATTTGCTGTCATCCAGCCTTACTTAATGAAGAGGGGGAGAGTCAAAAATTGCTTCGGGTCATGATTGATCTCAAAGAAGTTGTTGCTGATGGATCTAAGGTGATCATTTTTAGTCAGTTCACCTCGATGTTGGGACTGATCCGAAATGAGGTGGAGCGGGAGCGTATCCCTCATGTATATTTGGATGGGAAAACAAAAAACCGAGGGGAGCTGATCTCACAATTTCAAAATGATCCAGATATCCCTTTGTTTCTCATCAGTTTAAAGGCAGGAGGCGTAGGCCTCAATTTAACTGCCGCAGATTATGTCTTTATTTATGACCCATGGTGGAACGAAGCTGTTGAAAATCAGGCCATTGACCGGGCTCATCGGATTGGTAGGAAAAAAAGCGTCATTGCTCGGCGGTATGTGATGACAGGGACGATCGAAGAGAAGATCATGACGCTAAAACAAGAAAAGAATGCTCTCGCTGCTGAATTTCTAGAGGATCAGGTGCCTGCAGAGATTAGCATGGATGAATTACGAAACATCCTTTTCATTTGACTCAGGCTTATCATTCTTCTTTTCTAGGAGCTCTAGTGCCGCTTCCTTTAATGTCGTCAGTCCATTTTCAAAACCTACTTGTACTAAGAGGTTATTAATGTATTTCATCTCAGCTTGCAATTGATCGTAGAGTGATTCGAGCTTTGCAATTTTTCTGAGTAATAACTCGTTTTTTTCCATATTAGTCTCCTTTTCTATACTTCTTTACATGCTAGTTGCATGCCAAAAGAAGCGGAAAAGAGGAGATTTTTTTAGTTTTTATGAGGCAAAAAGATAACCCCCTGATTACAAATGATTTCAATCAGGGGGTTTAAACCCGGGTTTTGATGTTTTTATTGGTGGGCTGGTCTAGAACGTTCGTTCATGGTGCTAATAGACTTTTCTCTCTCACAAAGCTCATCAAAGCGAGCTTGAGAGACGTTTTCATCATTATAGAACCATTCGGTTTTTGACATGCCATCGTGATAAATTGTTGAAGGTCCATGTCTTTTCCCAGTCGCCCAATTTGTCTCTTCGACAAGATGTTCGCCATCGATGAAGTGTCTTTCTACTCCATCTTTATATCCATTCCTATAAACTACTTCCAAATACTTGCATCCATTTTGGAAATAGGTTGCAAGGCCGTCTAGTGAGTTTAGAGTCCATGTCTCGATATAGAGAGGTTCTCCGGTAACCGCAAAGAGCTTTTTGTGTCCATGAACCATTCCATTATGATAAGGAATGATGCTTTCTGGAGAGCCATTTGGATGATAAGTTTCTTTAACAACGACTGCACCGCCATCAATTAACTCTTTCATAATGACTTTTCCAAGTTCGTTTTTGGATACACGTTCTCCCTTTCCGGATTTAACGCGATATTCTGTTTCATTATACGTGTTATAGTATTCTGCTTCGATAAGTTGACTGCCAATGTATTCTTCAACACTCATCGGCGTGCCGTTAGGGTACCACATTGTTGTTTTGATGTGGTCAGCGCCTAAAAAGATGACTTCTTTAGCGGGAACACCACGGATACTGTAGCTTATCTTTTTAATCAGATGTCCATGTTCAAAATAATGGACTGATTCAATGGTATTACTATGGGGAAACGTATATGTTGTAGGTCCGTTTAAGATGCCATCCTCATAAGAGGATGTGATGGTCACTCCATTACGAAGCGTGGTAATCACTTGTCCTGGATACGTTGCACCAGCCCATTCATCTTTTGAAACATCATATCCATATTTATGGATATAGCGCTCTGAAATGACAGCAGCTTGCTGATCATGATTGTTTTTTTTACAGCCAGTGACACATAGGCCGAGAAGGGCTAGAGACAAGAACGTTTGGGTTTTCACTAATACCTCTCCAAAAATTGTATTCCATCAGATTATAAACATGGCTTAATTTGATGTTTTAATCAACTGTAAAACACGAGCATGTTCTTTTTCTACGGATTTCATTTCAACTGTTTTTTTATCGCTGCGGTAGAGAAAGCGGAATGTAAGATTTTTTTTCCCCTTCTCAACATTTTCTCCCTGATAGAGATCAAGTAATTTAACTTCTTTCAGAAGAGTGGAACGTGCAGCGTTTATCGCATTTAGAATGTCCCCAACTTCAAGATTTTCGTCGACACTCACGGTCCAATCTCGTTCCGATCCTGGATATTCTGGAAGAGGTTGCATTTGATGAAACCCTTTTTTGAGCTTCAGGAGTGTTAAAAGATCAATTTCTGCGAAATATACGGGGCGTTTAATATCGAAAGCTTGGAGCAAGTGGGGATGAACTTCTCCCATACTGCCAACATCCAAGTCGCCTAAGTTAATCTTTGCCTGTTTTCCGGGATGAAATGAGCCAAAATCTGATGTCGTGAATTGCATTTTTTCGGAAAATGGTTCCAAGAGGTTTTCGAGGATCCCTTTTAAATCATAAAAATCGACCATTTCATGGCCTTTATCCCAATGATGGGGATGGCTTCGACCTGTTAGGAGAATCGCAGCTACTTCTCTTTCTTTGTACTCACCTTCATCTCGATAGTGGATTCTTCCCAATTCAAAAGCATTAATGTCGTGGATTTGATGATCGAAATTTTCTTTTACGGAAAGAAGAAGGCCTGGGAGAAGAGTAGTGCGTAACACAGATTGGTCGACAGAACTTGGATGTAGAACGTGGATAAGATTTTCTTTAGATAGGGGCTTCTCGAGCGGGAGGTGGGCGATTTCAGGGTTGATGAGATCACAAGTTACAAACTCTTGCAGTCCCTCATTAACCAGGTGAGCTCTTATGTCATTTTCGAGAAGATAAATTGGGGCATGGGAGAGCGTAGATTGGTGAAATTTTGGCGTCGATTTTTCAATGTTATTGTAGCCGTAGATACGTGCGATTTCTTCGATGATGTCGATTTCTGTATCGAGATCATTGCGGTATGAGGGGATTGTTAGATGGAGCGTTTCATTTTTTGATTCTTTTACGATGATGTGGAGTTTTTTCAAAATCATGGAGACTTCTCTTAAACTCAAAGAGGTACCCAAAAGAGCATTAATGCGCTGCACCCGAACAGAAAGCTTGATTGCTTCAAAAGATTTTGTTTTTTCGATGACTTCTGCACTTACGCGCCCACCTAGGCTTTCTAAGAGCGTGGCAGCGTATCTCAGTGCTGTGCTTACGCTTTCAGCATCGATTCCCTTTTCAAAACGGGAAGAGGCATCTGTTCGCACGCCCGCTAATTTACTGCCTTTTCGCACGCTTGACGGGTCAAAATGCGCGGCTTCGAGCAAAATTCTCTTTGTTTGATGGTCGACTTCAGAGTTTTTGCAACCCATTACACCAGCAACTGCAATACTTTTTTTTGCATCACAGATCAAAAGCGTTCCGGCAGGAATTTTGCGTGTTTTCTCATCAAGAGTGAGGAGTTCTTCATCTTTTGAGGCACATTTCACGCTGATTTGGTTTCCCTCAAGTTTGTCTAGATCAAAGGCATGCAATGGTTGTCCCATCTCGAGCATGACATAATTTGTGATATCGACAATGGCGTTTACGCTACGCACACCACTTTTTTCCAGGCGATTTTTAATCAAAAGAGGGGTTTCTAATGTTTTGATTTCATCGATGATGCGATAGGAGTATTGAAAGCACTCTTCAGGGGCTTCAATATTGATTGCGATTTTTTCTGTCGGTGGTATTTCGTTTTTAAGGGAAAATTCCATTGGGATTGTAGGTAGATCTAAAAGAGCTGAAAGTTCTCTTGCAATACCTTGAAGGCTCATGCAGTGGCCCAAATTCGGAGTCAATGAGATTTCGAAAATGATATCTCCAAAAAGTTCTTCGAGATCGCGACCTATGGCTGCATCACTTCCAAACTCGATAATCCCTTCATGTTCTTCGGAAAGGCCGAGTTCTTTTTCAGAACAGAGCATGCCGAAGGATTCAACATCTCGAATTTTACTCCGTTTAATTTTCCATATCTTACCTTTCTCATCGGTGAGTGTTGTACCAATTTTTGCGAAGGCTGTGATAAGCCCTTCTCGGCAATTTGGAGCGCCACAGACAACATCGAAAACCTCACTGCCATCAAAGACCTTAGCGACACGCAAGTTATCCGCATTTGGATGCTTAGAAACCTCCTGAACTTTGCCGATCACAAGGCCTGCAAAATTCAAGGGCATTTTTTCCACCTTTTCGACTTCGAGTCCCGCAAGTGTTAAAACATCTGCAATTTCGTCAGGTGTGAGATTTAGAGGAATAAATTCTTTAAGCCAAGATAAGGGTACTAACATGCTCGAAATTCTAACAAAAACCTCTTATTAGGACTAGATCTTTCTAAACCCGGGTTGGGTGATAATGGCATCCCATCTAAAAAAATTTTTTCTGTCTAAGTTTTTCCTGCTTTATCAAGTATGTCAAAAATTTAGGCAGAAAATCCTGAAAAAAAATACGATTTTATCTAGAATGCCGTTATCGCCCAACCCGGGTTCTAAGTTCTCAGGTATTTTTAAAGAAATGACGAAAGAATCTTTTGCTACAAAATCAAGACGACTCACGCAAGCCCTGGTTTTAAGTATTGCACTCAATATTGGACTCATGGCTTCTTTAATCTATACCTCCCTCAAAACACCTCCACTTTCCGACACAATTGCGCTTGAAAACGAGCAGATGATTGAAGGAACGCCTTTTTCTGACACAAATTTGGAAGTGCTTTCCTATTATTTCGCGATGTCTTTTGATCAGCTCATTCAGCAGCTGCGAGACGAGACTCTCCTCGAGGAGGGGTATCGAAAACGGGATTTAGCGCTTTCATGCTTGGTTGCATTTCATCATTTTAATCTTGAAAAATCCCTAAGCGGGATGTTGTTAGAAAGGCGACAAAAGACGTTTGTCAATCAGCATGGAGGAGAGAGCATTGGGATCACACTTTTCCCAGGTCTCGAAGATGAGAGTTATGTTGCGATACTCAATTATATCCACAATGAAAAATGGCCACTTACCTCTGCTGGGCTTTTCAAAGAGATCAAGCATCGCACAGCCATAGTTCCTCCCTCTTTAAAAGAGGCATTTTTTTTAACACCTGAATTTCATGCTCTAACCGTCTTGTTTAATCGCTCAGATTTTACGATCGATCAGGAAGACCTTTTTCAAATGGCGATCGAAGGGGAGTGGGAAACCCTTAGTTGCTTTGCTACGCAAAATCGCTTTAGTGATGATAGTAGGCGTAAGCTACTCCTCAGCTACATCCAAAACCGCTCTAAAATTGCCACCATGCTTCTTCTGTCGATGGAAAGAGAATTTCTTATTAAAAAACTTGAAGATGCAAAGCTGATTCAGCTTATCTCAACGATAGAGGAAAAAACCCCTGAAGTTGATTTATTATTAAAAGATTTGCTGGTGAGTGCACGTTCGGATAAGCTGCGCAAGCGGGCAGCTCAAAAATTATATGAGTTTGCAGGAGAGGTGCTACCTAATCCTTTTCATTATGAGCTTGTTCTTGCTCGTTTTTTTCAGGAGAGAGCGCCTGTTGCAACTCAAACTCGAGTACACATTGTGAAGCGGGGGGATACGCTCTGGCATCTTTCACGTCAATATGGCGTCAAGCTATCACAGCTCAAAGAAGTAAATGAGCTAGGTGAAGGCCACAATTTAAAACTAGGCATGCAGCTAATTATTCCTAATGAATAGGAAATCATTTTTTAACGCCCGTTCGCTTCGCTCTCTCAAGGCGCAAAGACACAAAGATACGCAAAAAATTTTCTCTGCGCCTTTCCGTCTTTGCGTTAAATTTGTTTTGCAATAACAACTATGCAATCTAATCTACGGGACCTCGTCGACGCCGCCTTTATGCCATGGGTGACATTTGCAGAGTCTTTTGAGAGTGAGGTAGGTTCCCTTGATTGCGCCGTGTTTCCTGAGCGCTTGAAGGCCATATTCTGAACATGAAGGATAAAAGCGGCATGCCCCCTTCGTAAAGGGCGCTAAACAAAGTTGATACAAACGTATTAAAAAGATCAGTGGGTATTTCATAAGATTCTCTTGCCTGGAACCTCCTAACCTATTATTATATCCTCGAACCTGGGTTGTATGATAGAGATATTCCAGATAAAACGGGATTTTTATATCACACAATCCGGGTTCTAACTAAGGTTATTTGCTAGGCGGAAGTGGCGGAACTGGCAGACGCGCTACCTTGAGGTGGTAGTGAGGGTAATTCCTCTTGGGGGTTCAAGTCCCCCCTTTCGCAATCTCACAAATAATTTTTTCAAGATGATCCTCTACAATTACCCCTTCAATTTCTGAAAATTTTTTTGCAAATGCTAGTTTCTCAAATTTTTTCTTGTCATCCTGGGATAGATTTTCTGGAGTGAAAAATGCTCCTTCATGTTTTAACACTTTGAGGTGGTAGCTCATCAGAAGAGCCTTTAAGTTTGCACATGTGGAAATCGCCATCAAATAACTTCGGAGCAGAGCGTAAAGATCAGGGGCCGATTTTTCAGGGAATTGGGTTGTTTGAATCACTTTCAATAGTTCAATTGCTGTTTGAAGCTGGTGGTAATCTTGTCTTAGATGAAGATGAAGCTGCAGGATGGATCCATCGAGAAAGCGATAAAGATCAGAGTTTCCCTTTCGGAAGGCGTAATTACCAGCTGTTAATGGCGAGGTGAGATTAATCAGTGCGGTATTTTTTTTTGAAAGCCCTTTGACGATCAGAGTGAGGACTCCCATTTCTTTTGTAAATAGGGTGACAATTCTCTCCCTTTCTCGATATGGAAAAGCTTTGAGGACGATCCCTTCGACGTCGAACTCTCTCATTGATCTAAAAACCTATTTAAAGTACCATTCTTCCCTATGCACCGATAGCTCAATCGGATAGAGTACCTGGCTTCGAACCAGGCGGTTAGAGGTTCGAGTCCTCTTCGGTGCAAACTACTTCGTTTAATAATTCTATTTTTTGTTTATCTGTATCGATTTTGTATCTTGCGCCAAGTGGCAAGGTGACTTGCTCAGGAATGTGCCCAATTGGAAGTCCAAAGAGAACTGGATAGGGAACTTCTGCAAAAAAATCGCGCAATACTTGATCGAGAGATAGATGTTTTTTTGAATTATGTGGGACGCAGTGATGAAAACTTGCAAGAATCACACCCGCAATGTTGTCAAAAAGCCCCCCTTGTCTGAGCTGTTGTAGCATCCGATCGATTCGATAGGGCTCTTCATTCACTTCTTCAATGAGAAGGATTTTCCCTTCGGTTTGTAGTTGCCATGGTGTTCCCATAAGGGCAGAGATAAGCGTGAGATTCCCTCCGACAAGTGGGCCTTCAGCGCAGCCTGGGGAGAAAATTGCTTGAGCTGGAAGGGAGAGCGTTTCAGTATAGAGGTGTTTTTCTGTGAAAGCATTGATCTCATCACCTCCATAGAGCACACCAAGTGTTGGACCATGATAGGTGATCAAATTGGCCTTTTGAAAAAGGGCAATATGTAGAGCGGTAATATCACTCATACCGATAAAAGGTTTAGGATTTTGTGCAATGAGATCATAGTCGAGATGTTCAAGGATGCGGGTTGATCCATACCCTCCGTGTAGACACCAAATGGCATCGACATGTGGGTTGATAAAAGCATCCATGAGAGTTCTGGCGCGTATTTTATCTGAACCCGCAAGATATGCCCCTTCTTTTGAAAGAAGGTTGGGAGCAAGCTGGAAATTATAACCTCTATCTTGCAGTCGGTGCATGATACGCATTAGACTTTCTTTTTCTCCCGAACGTGCAGGAGCTATGAGGGCAATTGTTTGATCCGAATGAATTGGTAGCATGGACCGTAGTTTATCCCTTTTCTTTTTTGAACAAAAGGGGTAAACTCAATCAGTTAAAGGGAGGAGAATTATTATGGTAAAAGAAGATTTTTCAGATGAGCATCGTGTTAAGATCTACGGAAAAAACATCGAAGTTACGAAAACACTGAAAGACTATATCCAAGAAAAAATTGCAAAAATTGAACGTTTTACTGATCAAATCATTGATATCAATGTCCGACTCGATGTCCAAAAACTCAACCATTTTATCGATGTTGTTATCAAGTTTTCCCACTTCAAAATTTTTACGCACGCTTCAACAACAGACATGTATGCTTCGATTGATAAAGCATTTGAGCGTTTGAAACGAAAAATGGGTCGTTGGAAAGATCGCATTAAAGATCACCACGCTAAGGGCGTTCCGGTCACTGAGATGCAGGTCAATATCTTAGAAAATACGCTCCCAGTTGAAGATGAACTCTCTGCTGAGATCATTGAAGAGAACAATGAATCTTTAGAAAAGTTGCACTTTTCTCTTTCTGAGGTCGTAAAGACTAAGAAGCGTTCACTGAAAACGCTTACGCTTCATGAGGCTATCATGAAAATTGAACTCTCTGGAGATAGCTTTCTTCTCTTTAGAAATGAAGAAGATCGCACGCTCCATGTGCTTTATCGTAGACGCGATGGCAGTTTTGGAGTGATGATTCCCGAGTGAAGGAAGTGTACGATCCTTTTCGAAAAAGTTGGGTTGCTGCAACGCCCGAAGAAATTGTGAGGCAGCAACTCCTTCATCGCATGACTTCTAAGTTGGGTTATCCCCTTGAACTTCTCGTCATCGAAAGGGAACTTTCGCAGATGCCTCATCTTCAAAACATTGAAAATCTACCCAAGCGACGTATTGATTTGGCATGCTTTATGAAACAAGGAGATCAGCTTCTTCCGCTGCTTATGATTGAATGCAAAGCGGTGCCTCTTACAAATCAGGTCAAGGAGCAGGTTATCGGTTATAATCATTATATGAGGGCTCCATACGTTGGGATTGCCAATCAAAAGGATGTACTAACTGGATCCTTTAATTCTCAAACACAAGAGTATCAATTTTACAAACAGCTTCCCCCTTATGAATCATTGGTCTTCGAATATCAAAGAACTTGAGCAAATCGATCCAGCCCTTGCCTTTCATCTCTCCCTATCAGGGAATGATCAAGTGTTTGGTGAGGAGCCTATTTTGTTTTACTCTGGAATTTCTGGGTGCAATACAGCTTTGCAATGGGTTTATGACAAAGAAGGGCGGCATCTTTATCTTTTCGAGGAGGATTTAAATGCGCTTAGATCGCTACTTGACGAAGAAAAAATCGATTTCAAATGTATCACACTCATAAATCACGTTGAAAAGCTAAAAGAAGTTCTTTGGAAAACGTTATTAAAAAAAACGCAGATAGTGGGCACAAAAAAAGAAGTCATCCAGGCTCTCCAAAGGGGAGTGCAGCTTGTCTTTGCAGATTATCGGGATTTTGGGATCGAGATCGAGACCAATCTTATAAAAAACATGGGACGCGTGTCCTATGATGGAGATGCGTTAAAAAATGCTTTCAAAGATATTCCAGCGCTTGTTTGCGGTGCTGGTCCTTCTTTTCTAGAGAGCGTAGTCTCAGATGAAAAAGCCTTAGTCTTTGCAGGCGGAACAGCTCTGTCATTATGCCATGAAAAGAATGTGCGCGTGGATTTTGGCGCGTATATTGATCCTAAACCAGATAAAGATCCGTTTTTTACATCAAATACATTAGGAATTCCACTTTGCTTTCAATCCCGATTTGATGCGACCCTACTTGAAAAATGGGAAGGGATGCTCCTGAATTTTGATGGCTTAGAGCCTGGGTGGAATGTAGGTAATTTTATCACGCACATTGCACTTTACCTTGGCTGCAACCCCATTACATTTGTTGGCATGGACCTATCAGAGACACAGGCAGATCTTTTAACTGGAAAGGAGTGGCTTGAGGCGCTGATTGCGCAGCATCCGCAAACTACCTTTGTCAATGCAACACAAGGCGGTCTTCCCATCAGAGGGTGCAGGGCTGGATTTGAAACAAATAGGCCCATCCCCGATGTGAAAAAGGTTCTCTCAGAGCTCCCTCTAAAAACGAAAAGTGATATGCGCAGTGACTTGTTAAATAGCTTGCTAGAGACAAAACAAATTTGCGAGCGCTATCTTGAGAAGGCTGCTTCTAAAAAGACAACCGCTTTAGAAGAAGTGGAACTTGAAGAAGAACTCTTCTACCAGAGAATCCTTTCTCCAAATTGGATGCGATGGGAGCCCCTTATAGAAGGTTCAAAAACCGAGGAGATTCTCTTTTATCAAACAATCATTCAAGATTATCAAGAGAAGCTATTCAAATGTTAGAAACGCGTTACCCAGAACTTCAGTTTCTGCTTCAATGCCTTTCATCTGAGAAGAAGCGAGAAGTTCCCTGTGAAGGGGAGTTGAAGGGGCTTGATCTAGAAGGTGTTGAAACAGTCTATATCTATGGCTGCGGCCTTGGCCATCACATCAAATACTTTGCAAAATGGCTCGAAGAAGATTCCTTGAGGGATTTGGTATTTATCGAAGATGACATTGAAGCATTGCAAGCTTTTATCGATGCCAATTGTTATCCCAAGCTGTTTGATAATCCACAAGTCCACTTGCGATTTTGCATGGATCCCAATCGACTTGAAGCCTTTGCTACAGAATGTGCTGAAACGCATCCTTCTGGAAAAATTGCCATCTATGCCATCGAAACCTACAAGAAAAAAAGCCGTTTTCGCCGTCTTAAAGATCTGCTCTATCGAAAAACCGTTGTAGAACACGTTATTTTACTTGATGAAATGTTCCACCATCTGCTTTTTGAAAACCTCCTCTCAAACTATTTGCGCCTTCCTAAATCCTTTATGGCAGATAAACTTAAGGGTGCGTTCAAAGATACGCCAGCGATCATTTGCGGGGCAGGACCCTCTCTCAATAAGGCGATTCCCATTATTAAAACGCAGCGTGAAAAAGCTCTTATCTTGGCAGGAGGTTCAGGCATTACAGCCCTTACAAAGCAGGGGATTATGCCCCACTTTGGTATGGCGATTGATCCTAATCAAGAGGAATATGAGCGACTTAAAGAAATCCACGCTCCCAATATGCCGCTGCTCTATGGAAGTCGCGTTCTTCCCTCAATTTTTCAGTTCATTACTGGGCCAACAGGATACATGCAAACTCTAACAGGTGGCCCTTCTGAGGCCTATCTGGAAAAAGAGCTGGGAATGGAGCCCAACTTTATTGGAGTAGGATTTACCCAAGAGGCGTTATCTGTAACAACATTGTGTATTGCCTATGCAAATTTTCTCGGCTGCAATCCCATTCTTCTATCAGGTCTTGATCTTGCCTACACGGATGGAGCCTCATATGCCAAAGGAGTTGTGCAAGATGAAGCTGTTCAAATAGCACATCTAAAAAAAGATAAATCAGTGCGGGAAAAACTTCTCCGTCGCAAAAATGTCCATACAACCATGAAATGGATCATGGAATCCGATGCCATCTCCCATTATGCAAAACAATATCCCGAAACACGATTTATCAACGTGACAGAGGGGGGGATTGGTTTTAAAGACATTTCTTATTGCGATTTATCTGAAATATATGGATCCTTCCCAACAATTAAGATGAATTTTGATGAGAAAATTCAGAAGCTCATCGAAGGGGCAAAGATGACTTTAGATGTGATGCCACCCTTGGAAAAAATGCATGAAAGTTTGAAGCGGTGTGATGAAATTGTAAACGAGCTTCAGAGTTGCAGTAAGGGGAAAAAAATCGTGCTTGAGATGGATTTAAAAGAAGAGCTTGCCTATGAGCTGTTTTTAGAAAAGTTGATCAAAAGGGCGCATCAAACAGTGCTCAAGCCCTTTCGGCATAGCTCAGATCAAACTGACAAAGCACTATGCGAGCATCTAAAAACAGTCCTTTCCCATTATCTTACTACTTTTGAACAAAAGCGGAGGTAAATATGACAAGTTCTGTAGGAAGAGTTAGCCCAACGGTGTATCCAGATCATTCGCAGCCATCAGAGGAGGAAATTAACTTAGCAAAAGAAATTTTAGATTCTTCTAGTTTAGGATTGTCTAAGGATGAAAGAAATACGCTTAATCTTTTTACCATGGGCTTTCTACTTACGCGACATTATGTAGAAAAAAGTCTTACTATTATAAACAAATATAGTCCTTCCCAAGAAACGTCCCCTGATTCATAATATTTGTGATGCCGATGTGGTGAAATGGTAGACACGACAGATTCAAAATCTGTTCTCGCTCGCGAGGTGCTGGTTCGAGTCCGGTCATCGGCATTTTCTTAAAAAAAAATATTGTATGTTTTGGATATGAATATTTTAGAATATGATCTTATTCTCCTAGATTTTGACGGTCTGTTAGTGAATACCGAGGATCTACACTTTGAAGCGTATCGTCAGATGCTGAAAAATCGTGGCTATGACTTGAAGTGGGATTTTCGTCAGTTCAGTGCGATCGCTCATGTCAGCGCGATTGGCCTCAGGGATATGATCTATCAGGGCTACCCTGAGCTTTATAGTGAAGAGAGCGATTGGTCAGTGCTTTATAAAGAGAAGCAGAGGGCTTACTTGGAACTCTTGAGGCAAGGAGAATTGAAGCTCTTGCCGGGCGTAGCTCCTTTCTTGAAGCAACTTGCTGAATGCGGGATGCGCCATGCTGTTGTCACAAATTCTACGCTCGCACACATTACGCTTGTCAGAGATCGCTTGGAAGAACTCGGGACAATCCCAGGATGGATCACACGCGAAGATTATGAGCAGTCGAAGCCTGCACCAGATGGATACCTTGAGGGTGTGAAGAGATTTGGCCTAGCAGGGGATCGATCGTTAGGAATTGAGGATACACTAAAGGGAGTAAAGGCAATAAATAGCGCGGGTTTTGACGCGATGCTGATTTGCTCTTTAGATCATCCTCAAATGAAAGAATATTCTCCTGAAATGGCTACACATTTCTGCTCAATGGATGAGGTTACCATCTCAAGTAACCGTTAAATGCTTCTTGCCAACTATATTGCACGCGCTTTTTAAGCTCTTCATCATAACGCACTTGAATGGAGATGTAGGGATATGGGTGCGCATTGTCGAAATCTCTTCCTTCATTTTCTTTATAGAGTTTGATAAAGACTTCTTCGTTATACCAAGGGGGGGTAGTTGTATCTCGATTTTTTGTTTTGAATCGAAGCATATTCCCTGGAAAGTAATGTATTAGGATGTCGATAACTTTATCAGGCTGGTCTTCAAGGCCTTCAACGTAAAAATCGACTTCAGCTCCGATTAAATGTTTGGATGATTGGTTTTTTGGTGAGTGATCGGCATAGAGGTTATGTGTTGGGCAGCGATGTCCACATGTGATGATGACCTTTTTTCCTGTTTTAGCTTGGACTTCGTTTAAGAGGTCGATCAGAATGGGAGCGATTCTTTCTTTTTTATTATGAACGGGTAGGCTATGCCTTCCTGTGCCGCCACAATCGTATGTACAGATTCTCTTGCCATTTGCTTGAGGGATTGATTTTAAGGGGTTTAAGATGTTTCCGTTGCATCGGAAATAATCTTTGGTAATTTTGGGAAGATCTCCAATCATGTTCTCTTCCCAAGGATACTTTTTCCTCGATTGCTGGATAGGAGGGGAGATAAGGAAATGCACTTCATCATGTAGTCGGTAGATAGCTTCCCGTTTGGCATTTACTTTTCGGATTTTTTTTTGCTCTGATTTTTCTAGTCCAGAACAACTGAGAAGGAGGAGGGGGATCATGAGGTAGTGAATACGCATGTGGACATCATAACGGATATTGAAAAAAAATTTCGAGAGGTATATTCACTAGTTATGGGGTGTGTTGTGCGAAATATTTTGATCATCGAGCCTGAAAAGAGGGCCAGATCTCTTCTTATTCAATTACTTAAAAAGACAAAGGCAAAGATTACGGCTCTTGAGAGTTGTGAAGGTGCTCTTAAGGAATTGGAAAAGGGGACATATGATCTGATCTTTTCAAAGAGCAATCCAAGACTTAAAGTGCACGCTGCAAAATCGAAGCTGATTTGCTTGGGTTCTAATCGACTTGAGGCGGTGGAGATGGGTGCGATTGAGATGCTACCTACTCCGATTGATCCGTTTGAGCTTGAACGAATTCTTAAAGCAATAAACCCTGAAAAAATTATCTCAGAAAGCCCTGAAATGAAAAGGGTTCTCGAAATGGCTGAAAAGGTGGCAAAAAGCCAAGCAAATGTGTTCATTTTTGGTGAATCAGGCACTGGAAAAGAGGTGATCGCCTCGTTTATTCATCTGCATTCGAAACGCAAAGAATCTCCTTTTATCAAAGTGAATTGTGCAGCTCTTCCTGAGGCACTGATTGAATCTGAATTTTTTGGGCATGAAAAGGGGGCGTATACTGGAGCTTCAATCCGAAGAATTGGACGTTTTGAATTAGCGGATAATGGGACACTGCTTTTGGATGAAGTGACTGAAATTCCTCTTTCCCTTCAGGCAAAGCTCTTAAGGGCGGTGCAAGAGCAGGAGTTTGAAAGGCTTGGTGGAACGCAATCAATTAAGGTGAATGTACGATTTATTTCTACATCTAACCGCAATATGAAAGAAGCAATTCAAGAGAAGGTGTTTCGAGAGGATCTTTATTATCGCCTGAATGTGGTTCCATTATATCTTCCACCACTTCGGGAGAGAAAAGGGGATATCATCCCTTTAGCAGAGTATTTTTTGCAGAAATCTTGTGAGGATAATCAACAAAAGATCAAATCTCTAAGTGAAGGGGCTATGAAAAAACTGCTCAGTTACTCTTGGCCTGGAAATATTCGGGAACTGTCGAATGTCATTGAGCACGCTGTTGTGCTTTCTAGAAAACTTGTGATTGAGGAAAAAGACCTTAATTTTTGTGTTGAAATGGAAGTGGGCTTGCCGACGGCTGGTTTATCACTTGAAGAGGTGAAAAAAAGGCACATTTTAGAGACGCTTAAGACGTGTAATAATAATCGCACGAAAACGGCGGAAGCTTTGGGTGTCAGTGTAAGAACCTTAAGAAATAAGCTTAAAAAATATCTTTCATCTTCCTTAGACAAATGAAGACTTCTAGGGGTGTAGCTCCCTCTAGGTTTAAAGCTTTTAAAAGCTCTGGAGAATTGAGGCGTAGGAAGGGATTGGTTTCAAGTTCTTCTGAGAGAAGGCTTGGGGTCCCGGGTTTGTCGTTAGATCGCAAATTAAGTAGTTTTTGAAGTCGGATTTGAATGGCGATATTTGAGGGTTCGAGTGAGAGGGCAAATTCTACATTCTTAATGCTATATTCATGCCCACAATAAATTTTTGTTTCTTTGGGGAGTTTTGTGATTTTATCTAGAGAGGTGACCATTTCTTCCGGACTTCCTTCAAAAAGACGTCCACACCCTCCACTAAAGAGCGTATCCCCGGAAAAGAGGATTTTCCATTTTGGCACATAGTATACATAATGTGGACATGTATGCCCGGGTGTTGAAATCACTTCAACCTGGTAAGGTCCGACTTGCTGCGGCCCTTCTTTGAGCTTTTTACCAAGGCATGGGATGCGTTGATCATCCGGTCCATAGACTTGACATCCTGTTTTTTCTTTGAGGAGGCAATTTCCTGCTGTATGATCCATATGGTGGTGTGTTGAGAGGATGACTTGTAGTGTGATATTTTCACGGATGAGAATGGGAAGGATTTCTTCTGAGTCGCCTGCATCAATGGCGATGCCTTTTTGATCCTCTGCGATGAGATAGATGTAATTATCTCCGAGTGAGGGGATTTGAAAGAGCTGAACGCGGTCATTTTCTAGGTAGGTCTTGACTAAATCAATCATGGATTTTGATATTGTCCATACATTGGTAGAAGAATGAAAAAGGCTATGATCACAATGGCGATAAGTGAACGTATGACCCCAATGTGGCCGTGTGAAACGCTGAGACTTTGTTGCCTATCCCACGTTGTGTGACCTGTGTTTGATAGTTTCACAGATGCAACGATCATTGTAATGAGAAAAACAATGGGTAGTCCTGCTCCAACTCCGATAAACCAGACGGAAAAGGCGCGTGATAGGGAATCTCTAAAGGTGAGTTTGTGTCCATCTTGGGAGCGTACGTGAACTTTCAGGAGCCACTTTCCAGGTGTTGTTCCCCAGGTGGAGAGTAGAATCGATTCGATAATTGCCCAGATGAAAATAACGGGGAGATAGAGATATGCCAAATTATAAACTGGGATGCGCATAAGTGCTGTAATCACACCAATAACAAATGCAAAGAGTAGGTAATCGAAGATTCTTGCCCAGAAACGGACCCAAATACGGGGTTTTGGATGTTGCTCTGTAAACTTCTCTTTTGCAGCCATTGTTTCGCGAGGGACAGGAGCGGGTTCATCGACATTTGTTAGATTAAAGGATGCTACTTCTGAGATTCTTTCCCAATCTCGAAGCCCTTCATTCCAAACGTAGGTATTATCGTCAATTATTCCCTTTTGATACATTTCTCTAAGTTCTTGATGGGTGACCGGTCCTTCTTTTCGACTTCCGATCGTATAAAACCAACATTTTTTATCAGGCATGATCCGCTCAAATATATATTCTTTACTTTAATCTCACCTTATCAGGTGGAAGAATTTAAGAGTAGTCGACTTTGATGAGGAATAGACCATGGGGTGGTGCGGCTTTTCCAGAGAGCTGGCGGTTTTTTGCTGCAAAAATTGTGGGGATGTCTGTGAGATCTCTTTTGCCTGATGCGATTTCAATGAGTGTACCGACGATGTTGCGAACCATTTTATATAAAAACCCATCTCCTTCAAACTCAAGTCTTAGGCCCCCTTCTTCTTCGATGATATCGAGTCTGTAAAGGTTCTTGATGGGCTTATTTGCGGCAGCGCCCTCATGTGCGTGATTGGCAAAAGATGTGAAATCATGGCGCCCAATGAATTCTTGTGCTGCTTTTTTTAGTAGGTTGATATCGAGGGTTTGATGAACGTGAAGGGCGTAGTTTCGCTTGAAAGGGGGAAGGATTGGATTGAGATACAGGTGGTAAAAGTAGGTTTTTTGTTTGGCTGAAAAACGGGCGTGGAAGGAGGGGGATGTTACTTCAAGGGTCTGGATACGAATATCGGGTGGAAGGAGTCGATTGAGTGAGGCGGTAAGTTTTTTAGGATCAAAGTCTTTGGATGTGGTGAAATGCGCTATTTGTCCAAGAGCATGCACACCGGCATCTGTGCGTCCTGAACCGATTACTTTGATTTTTTCTTGGAGGATCTGTGAGAGATATTTCTCTAGAACTTCTTGGATTGTGAGGTGGTTTGGTTGGATTTGCCATCCACTATAATGGGTGCCATCATAAGCGATGGTGCATTTAACTTTGTGTGTCATGATACATTTTTAGCAAGGTGAGATCAGCTGGAGTGGTGACTTTAAGATTATCATCTCTCCCTTCAATAATCTGAACGGGATGATTTAAAAGTTCAGCAATTGAGACATCGTCAGTTAGCGTGTGGGGTTTTGTTTTAAGAAGTTGCAATCCTTCCTTGAGCAGGGAGTATTTTAGGAGTTGAGGTGTCTGAATATTCCACAGGGAGCTTCGCTCGAGTGTTTTTGTAACGGTGCCTTCTGGACACGTTGATTTGATCGTTGAGGTGACTTTTGTGCCGAGCGTTGCGGCCCCTGTTTTAATTCCCTCTTGCATGAGGGCAAGTACTTCAGCCTTGCGAATAAGAGGTCTAGCAGCGTCATGAGTAAGAATAAAATTTGTTTTTGAAGATAGCTGATGAAAGCCATTTTCTAGGGAGTCTTGCCGCTCTTTTCCTGGAGTAGCAAACTTGATATTTGGGGATGTGGGGAAATATGAGCGGTAGGCTGTTGGGCAGACAATGATGATTTCACGGATTTCCTTGATCGTAACGAAGAGATCAAAGCTATGCCTGGCTAGTGCCTTGCCATTAAATATCAAAAATTGTTTTGGCACTTTAGCGCCAAATCTATGCCCCTTGCCCCCTGCGAGCAAAATTAGGGAAAAAAAATCCTCATTCATGGGAATGAGGATAGCATAAATCTAGTTTTATAAACAGGGTGTTTATGAGAGGTGTTTGTTGATGAGTTTGGTCATCTCAAACATGTTAACCTTTTTTTTCCTTGGCCCAAAAACTTTTGCTAGTTTTTCATCGGCGATAATATCACGGAGATTATCCGGATCTTGCCTTTTATGTCGTTTGATATATGCCCAGATTTTTTTTGTTACTTCCGTTCTTGGCATGGGTCCTTTCCCGACAACAGCTGCAAGTTCATCACTAATTTTCATAGGTTGCATGAACTTACTTTGTTTTTTTGGTGGCATATTTTTTTTCTCCTTCTCTATGTTTGGATATCTGGAGCCTCGCTCCCTATTACCCGGGTTGTGTGATATCGACATCCTATCTAAAAAGTCTTTTTCTCCAGGGTCTTCTGCCTGCATTTTTCCTACTTTTTCAAGTATGTCAAAAATTTAGACAGAAGATCCTGAAAAAAAATACAATTTTATCTAGAATATCCCTATCACACAATCCGGGTTTATTGACTCAGATGAAACCTTTTGTAGCTCTCTTATGGATTATTAGTCAAAAAAATTCGTTAATTTTGTTAAAAAATTCATTTTCTTGTTTTTTTTCTCTGAGCGTGGCAGAGTATGCCAATGGCAAAATTTCTCTCTGAATATGATGACATTAATCGAGACGCTTTGCATGTACTCGAAGAGGTCTATGCGCCTCTTGGAGGGGTTCGTGGATATCAAGACGCTGTAATCGAGTGTTTAAAAGAAAAAAAAGAATCATGTTCTTATTTACCTCCTGTAAAAGAAGATATTTCCGTGCTTACTCCCACGATAAGAAGGGCTATTTTAGCTGGGATTGAAAAACTCGGTGAAATGGCCGAATTTTATCCTTTGGGTGGCGCGGCAGAGCGTTTGCACCTTATTGACAAGAAGAGTCAGCAATCTTTGCCCGCGGCTAAATTGATCTTTTTTGGAAAGGATTTATTGGAAGGCCTTATACGTGATCTGCAGGCCAGAGAATACCTTCACTACAAACTTTTTGGAAAACAGCTGACTACTCCCATTGTGATGATGACATCACATATTAAGGGGAATCATGACCATATCTTGGACTTGTGCCAAAAAAGAAATTGGTATGAGCGTCCAAAGGATTCTTTTACGTTTATTATCCAACCTTCAGTCCCTGTCGTTGATCGCGAGGGGCAATGGTGTTTAGATGAAGAAAATAGACTTCTTTTAAAACCGGGTGGACATGGAATGATATGGAAGCTCGCTTTGGATGCGGGTGTTTTTGATAATTTATTTCAATTGAATCGGAACAAAGCGTTAATTCGGCAGATTAATAATCCGATTGCGGGTGTCGATTATGGCTTACTGGCATTTATGGGGATGGGTCATATAAAGGAGATGAGTTTTGGGTTTGCAAGCTGTCCTTCGGATATTCAGGCAAAAGAAGGGATGAATGTCATCAAGCAAATTGATGGGAAATATGCGCTCTCAAATGTCGAATATTGCCAGATAAATGAAAAGGAGCGGAGCTCTTATCCTTCCAATACAAATCTTCTCTTTGCGCATCTTGAAAAGCTCGCACCGATCATAGAACGCTATCCTTTTCCAGGTAAACTTTTAAATTTCAGAAATGGGCAGGCGCGTCTTGAAACGATGATGCAAAATATCGGTGATCACCTTCAGTCTGAATCGATCGAGACGTTGCCAACTTATTTGACCTTTCATACGCGAAATAAAACGATCTCAACTACAAAACGAGAATATGTTCCAGGTGATCCTATGCTAGAGACGCCTCAGGGGTGTTTTTATGATTTTTTGAGAAATGGGCGTGAACTTTTAACGGAGTATTGTGGGATGGAAGTGCCAAATATTCCAGATGCGGAAGTTTTCTTAAAAGAGGGGCCCCCCTTTCTCTTCAATTATCATCCTGCTTTAGGTCCTCTTTTTGAAATCATTGCGCAAAAGATCAAAGGGGGGAAAATCGGTGATGGTTCTGAGCTTACTCTTGAAATCGCAGATTTGTTTTTAGAAAATCTTCACTTACATGGTTCCTTAATTATTGAAACGTCAAATGTGATGGGGCATCTTGAGAAGGGATGCTTAAAGTATTCAGAAAAAACAGGGCGCTGTCTCATGCGAAATGTGACCGTTGTAAATGAAAGCTTTAAGCAAGATCAATTCTTTGAACATGAAATTAAAAGAAATGGTTCTTTTCATCTTATTCTCCATGAAAATTCCTTGTTTGAAGCAGAAAATGTGGTTTTTAAAGGGGATCATCTTATTGAGGTTCCTCCAAATACGCATATGATTGCTTCTCAAGAAGGCAAAACGATTTCATATAAAAGTAGAGAAGGTTTTTGGAATTATAAAGTAAGTGAGAGTGCAGAGATTTACTTGGAGAAGGAATTTAGCCCCCTGCATGCAGGGAGCTAAAAGCCACGTCTTAATTTATACTCTTTGTAATCCGTTTGCAGGTTGTGCAGGTGGCGTTACTGCAGGTTGTTGTGCTACTGGGCGGCAGTAATTCCATAGCTTTTTACCACCCCAAACTGCTAGAACACCAACTCCAACAACTCCAAGGCCGATAAGCATCGTTGATGGGTTGTTAGAAACGAATGTCCATGCTTGTTCGAGCATTGGTTGGATGTTTGCCCACGCTTTAGCACAAAGATCAGCAATCCATGAAAAACCTTCACCAATTTTTGCGACAAGATACTTGCCCCACTCTACAACTTTTTCCCCAGCATATGATACATTTGTTGTGATTGTATCCCACATTCCAGTACTAGCAATTGAGCTAGCTTCAACACCTTGAGACATATTTTCCTCCTAAATTAAGCTTAATTCTGATCAAGAGCTATGAACCTATCTAGAGTTTAGGTTCAGACCCCTTACTTGTTTTTGATTCTCGCCAATTATATCTTACAAAGATTTATTGTAAAGAGACGATTAAGGGATCATTAAAAATATTAAAAAAAAATTGAGCTCCCTCTATGAGAGGGTGCAAAAAAAAATGAAATGCGTTAGACTGTTTTTGCACATTAAACTAAGAGAAATTCATGAAAGAAGATGTAAAATTCCAGCTAAAAAACATTCAAACACGCCTCCTTCATATGTGGAGGTATCTTTGACTTAGCTGTCAAAGAAGAAAAGATCGGCGCACTTGAAAAAGAGATGGAGGCTTCTGAGTTTTGGTCAGATAATGACAAAGCTCAAAAGGTTATTTCAGAGGCAAATGAACTCAAAGGATGGGTTGTCCCTTATAAAGAGCTTAGCAAGCGATTTGAAGATGTTAACGCATTTCTAAGTGAGCTTGAAGAGGAGGATGATCCTCAAATGTATCGTGAGCTACTAGACGAACTCGATGCAATTGTTTCAAAGCTTGAAGATTTAGAAATTCGAAAGATGCTTTCGGGCAAGCTCGATGCGAATGATTGCTATTTAAGTATTAATTCTGGGGCAGGTGGCACTGAATCCTGTGATTGGGCGGATATGCTTTCTAGAATGTATCAGAGATGGGCAACTAAGCGAGGATGGAAAATTGAAGTTGTCGATCAGGTACAAGGCGATGTCGCTGGAATCAAAAGTATCACCTACAAATTGACAGGCTCCTTTGCTTTTGGTTATTGTAAAGCTGAAAAAGGGGTGCATCGTTTAGTGCGTATTTCACCTTTCGATAGTAATGCAAAACGTCATACCAGTTTTGCTTCTGTTGATGTGACGCCTGAAATTGATGAAGAGATCGAGGTAGATATAAGGTCTGAAGATTTACGGGTTGATACATTTCGTGCTTCTGGAGCGGGTGGACAGCATATTAATACGACTGATTCTGCAGTGCGTATTACCCATATTCCGACTGGGATTGTTGTGAGTTGCCAAGGGGAGCGTAGTCAGATTCAAAATCGTGAAACTTGTATGAAAATGTTAAAAGCGAAGCTTTATGAGAAGCAGCTAGAAGAGCGTGAAAAGGAACTGAAGCAAATGGGTGGTGAGAAAAAAGACATCGCTTGGGGGTCTCAAATACGCAATTACGTTTTTCAACCTTATTCACTTGTCAAAGATACGCGTACAAATCATGAAACGGGAAATATTCAAAGCGTAATGGATGGCGATCTTGACCCTTTTGTGAATGCATATTTAAAGGAATTTGGGTAATGGATATCACAGGTGATAAAGAATATGACATTCGCTATACAACTAAAGAGGATCATCCTTTTCTTTTGCGCTGCATGCAATTGCCAGATGTTGTGCGATATTTGCCAGTTGAAACTGAGCTCGAAGTGGAAAATATGGCGAAAAATTGGATCGGTTTTGCAAAATATCGCGCAAGCATTACTGCGGTTTATAAAAATAAACCCATTGGTATTGCTACGCTTTTCTTATTCCCTTATAAAAAAACGGCGCATCTCTCGATGTTTTATTTTGTGGTTGAGGAAAGGTACAGGAGAAAAAAGGTGGGGACATCTTTGATTAAAAATTTGAAGAATTTGGCGAAAAATAGCTTTCGATTGGAACGGATTCATGCTGAACTTTTTTCTGGATGTCACGCAATCCCTCTTTTAGAAAAAATGGGATTTTATACTGTTTTTGAGCAGGAAAAATATGTCAAAGAAAAGGATGGCTATCTTTCCCGTCTGATTCTAGAAACGAAGGATAAACTTTGAGCGAAATTGAGATAAGAATTTCTACACCTGATGATGGACAATACATGCTGGAATGGTTTAAAGAACCAGGCGTGCTTCGCTATTTCCCCATGGTTAATGATCAAGAATCAGAGCATGCTGCAAAAATATGGCTCAGTTTTGCGAGAATAGAAGCTTCTTTTACAGCAGAACTTGACGGCGTGGTCTGTGGAACAGCTGTAATTTATGTTCAGGTGGTAAAAAAACTCGCTCACCAGGCACTTTTTGCAATCATTATCGATCGGAAAATGCGCGGCCTAGGGATTGGGACCAAGATGATGCACTACCTCATGAAGGTTGCTAAAGAAAAATTTAAAATAGAAACTCTTCATCTAGAAGTTTATAAGGGAAATCCAGCTAAGCGGCTTTATGATCGGCTTGGGTTTGTTGAATATGGGTGTCATCGACGTTTTCTCAAAGAGCCTTCAGGTGAATATCTTTCAAAAATTGTCATGCAAAAGGAATTATAACTATGGCCGGTCATAGTAAATGGGCGAATATTAAACACCGAAAAGGAAGAGCCGATGCAGCTAAGGGCAAGGTTTTCTCCCGTATCACTAAAGAAATTATTAGTGCTGTAAAACAAGGTGGCACGGATCCGAAATCAAATCCAAAATTACGACTCGCTCTTCAAAAAGCAAAAGCTGCCAATCTTCCAAATGATAATATTCAAAGAAATATTAAAAAAGCTACAAGTAGTGATCAGGCCGATTATATCGAAATGTCTTATGAACTTTATGGACATGGAGGCGTGGGGATTTTTGTTGAGGTGATGACCGATAATAAAAATCGGATAGCTTCTGAGATGCGTATCGCGACCAACAAAAGGGGCGGTTCTGTTGCAGCTCCTGGGTCTGTAGCATTTAATTTTGATAGAAAAGGGGTCATTCAAGTTTCAAAAGAAAATATGGATGAGGATGAACTCTTTCTTTTAGCAACCGATGCTGGAGCTGAT
Source organism: Chlamydiota bacterium (assembly GCA_021772315.1). Lineage (GTDB taxonomy): Bacteria > Chlamydiota > Chlamydiia > Chlamydiales > Simkaniaceae > JAJFMF01. Next base: position 164,927 of record JAJFMF010000008.1, on the reverse strand, counting down.
GACTTTGATAGTTCAGACGAGCAATTTATCATCGTTACTCCACCAGATAAGCTCTACTCTGTTAAGGAACTCCTAGAGGAAAAAGGGGTCACGTGTGGTGAATCTAATCTTGAGATGATTCCCAAAAATTCTGTTGACTGTGATGAAGAAACTCAAAAAGCCAATGAGGCTCTTATCGAATGGCTTGAAGATCTTGATGATGTAGATGCTGTTTTTCATAATATGAATGTCTGATCTATAATTACTTTTTAATGATTGCTTTTATGCTTGTTTAGTTATATTATTTCCGTAATTGTTTAATAATTAGGGTGTGATAATGGCTTTACAAAGTGCAAATTTTAATGTAGTTGAGGATTCAGGGATTGGAATTCCTAATCAAGATTATAATCCTACAGATTTTTTAAATACAACAGTTGCAAATATCATTGCTGATATAATTATCGATATCGATCCTTTTATTTATTATGAAGACGAAGTAATCATCGATTTCCCTGTGTATTACGAAGAAATTATCCACCACACAACACCACATTATCATGCGGTTGAATCTGTTGCTTATGATGGCAGCTCAATTGTTATGCAAGATGGTTCCAAATGGGAAGTTTCATTCTGGCAACAAGGGGCTGTCAAATATTGGGCGGCAGGAACGCAGCTTGAAATTACTCAAAATAATTCCATCTTTTATGAGGGTCAATTTTGCATCCAAAACAAATCTACGAGTCAATGGGCTGGTGCTGATCTTATAAGAGGTCCTGAGGTTGGTGGGGTTGATACTTATGAAATTATGGTAATTGATGAGATCAGAGGAAACGTCTGTCTTATGAATGGTCTGGGAGAAGAGTCGGTTTGGCAAGTACATGCTGATGACTGTCATCATCTGCAACATTGGAACCTTTTAGAGGGTATCATTGTAGGAAAAGATTGGGAATGGTTCTCTGGTACTAACAGTATTCTCATCGATTCAGAACAAAAATGTTACGTTCGCGCAAGCAAAATTTAAAAGAGGAAATAATATATATGGCAACAAGTGTTCAAATTAATACAGGCGCTACTCCAGATCAACAAAGACTACAAGTAGAAGATCCAAGAGCAGATCAAAGAAAATGTAGTTTTTTTGATATTGTTGAGAAGGTAATCGTCGTTTCATTGACGGCTTTTGTGGGAATGTTATTTGTTTCCGCAGCTATTGTAGCTCAATCTCTTACTTCGCTCGTGATTGGCGTAGCATTTTTTACAATTGCCGGTGTTTTTTACTTTTCTGATGGATCTCGCGTGCCATCTACACGTATGAGAAGACGTGTGACTGTAAGACCCGCTCCGCAACGTAGGACATCGATTAGAGTGCAACCATCTAGAGTTAAAAAAGTACTTCGATTTGGAACGCCCGAAATGAAAACTAGAAGATATCATTAGAGACTAAATCTTATTAATGCTTATAATCCCTCCTTTGTCATAGATAAAGGAGGGATTATGTCTTCTGCAGCTTTACCATCAAGCGAGCTTCCACGCTATCAACCTACTCCTATCCGCAATATTCCTACAAAAGAAGTAAAAACAGAAAGTATTTTTACTACAATTGAAAAGGTATGCGTCCTTTTTTGCTCCATATTTCTGGGTGGGCTTATTGCCTTAGCGATCATGTTTGATTTTATTCCATTTATTCCAGGGGCTATTCTAGGGGGCTGTTATGTCACTTTTGGAATTGTCTCCTATTGCACGCGTCTGCTTGATCCCAGCTGATCGAAACTGGGCTAGTCGCACAAGAGCTGTGATAAGGACGAGGCACGTGAAAACATAGGCCAAATAGATAAACAATTCTGGAATGAGAATCATCATTCCGAAGAAAAAAAATGCTTCCCCCCGTTCAATAAGTCCGCTGCTGTAATGAAAGCTCTTTTCGGATCCATTTTCTGTAAAAATTCCTACTACTAGAAATGTTGTAATGCATAAGAGAATGCTCCCGAGCATACAAATAACGGCGAGACCCCGCTCGTTTGGCATGAAAAGATAGAAGCCTAAAAGGATGGCGAATTCGACGAGACGATCAGAGGTGATGTCAAATGCAGCTCCTTGTGGGGTGGCCTTATTTTTAAATCGGGCCATAGACCCATCGAGTGTATCAAAAAAACCTGAGAGGGTAAGGGCTAAAAAAGCTGCATAGGCATGGTGATTCAAAAGTAGTAGGGGAATGCATAGCCCTGTCAGCGTTGCTAAGAGGGTGAGAAAATTGGGATGAAGTTTTTGAAGCCACTTGAGTTTGAGTAGAGGGTTAATAATCAACTTTTGATAGAGAGAGCGCATACTTGAATCAATCATTTTTTCATAAACCGTTTTACAACAATTGGAAATAAGGAAAAAAGAGCGAGGAGAACGAGGGTGATTTGAATTTGTGTATTGAAGATCGTATCGAGGTTAAATGCTTCACCTGAGTCGAAAATAGCTCCAAGACCTGAACCTGCTTGTGTATAGACATAGGAGCCGGGGATAATACCCACAAATGTTGTCCATAGATAGGTACGCCACTTGACATTGAAAAATGCTGGGGCAATGTTGACAAGCCAAAAGGGAAAAAGGGGGATGAAACGGAGAAATAAGAGATAACTCCACGCATTTTTTCTAAATCCTTTTTCCATTTTCGATAAAAAGGGGCCGGCCTTTTTTTTGAGATATTCGCCAAAGGCAGTTTTTGCGGCTAAAAAAATGCCCATTGCTCCAATTGTTGCGCCTACAACGACATAGAGGGTGCTTAAAGGGAGGGGGAAGATAAAGCCTGCAATCAGGGAAAGAATTGATCCTCCAGGAAGGGAAAGTGCGGTCGAAATGATATAAATCACAATGAAAATAAATGGGGCAATCAGCGGGTATTGTCCGACGAAGTGTTTAAGTGTTTCTCGATGGGCTTTGAGATTTTCATAGGTGAGCTCTTTTGTAATACCACTGAAATAGGCGACGATCATGAGCAGGACGATGATAAGAATGGGGATGTACTTTTTCATGATTTTTTAAACCCGGGTTGTGCGGTAGAGGTATTTCAGATAAAACTGTATTTTTTTTCAGGATCTTCTCCCCAAATTTTGGACATACTTGATAAAGTAGGCAGAATTTGGGGAGAAGATCCTGGAGAAAAAGACTTTTTAGATGAGATGTCTATATCACACAATCCGGGTTTTAAATAGGGGAAGAATGGTTTGAATAAGGTATTTGTCTGCTGCTTTTCGAATTCCTAAACTCCATGTGGGATAAGGATGGATGACTTTTGCCAAATGTTTAAGTGGGATATTTTGAAACATGGCAACGAGCAGTTCTGAGAGCATCTCTCCAGCTCTAGGGGAGACAATGGTTGCTCCGACAATTTTGCTGCTCCATTTCTTTGTAACAATTGTGATAAAGCCTTCTGTTCTTCCAGCGGTGATGGCGCGGTCGAGTTCATCAAATGGGATTGTATATACGGCATGTTTTTTTGTCGCTTCTGCTGGATTGATTCCAACACTTGCCACTTCGGGGTCGGTAAAGGTAACGCGCGGAATGGGCAGGCAGCTTTTTTTCGTTTTGAAAGGAAGTAGGAGGTTTGATAAACAGGTGCGGCCTTGATGTTCGGCATTGTGCGTAAAAAATGGGGCACCGGTGATGTCACCGATTGCCCAGATATGTTTTGTGATAGTACGGCCATAGGCGTCCACTTCAATCCCGTCTGGTGACCATTTCACTTTTGCTGCGTCTAAATTGAGCAGTTCTACATTGGGTTTTCTTCCGGTTCCGATAAAAAGATGCTCTGCGGTAAGTTTTTTATCCCCGATAGTCACACAGATGCGATCTCCTTCTTTTTCAACTTTTGTCAGCCGTTTTTCGGTGTAAACTGTGATTCCCTCTTTTTGAAACTGCTTTTCAATCACTTCCTGAGCTTTTATAAATTCATGGGGCATTAGGTGCGCCCTAGAGGCAATCAATGTCACCTCTGATCCTAAGCGGCAGAAGGCTTGGGCAAGTTCACAACTGATGGGTCCTGCTCCGATGAAGAGAATCGATTTGGGAATCTGCTGCAAATCAAAAATCGTTTCATTTGTTAGGTAGGAGATTTGATCGAGACCTTCTACTGGAGGAATAATGGGAGATGAGCCGGCTGCGATGACGAACTTTTTTGCACTTAAGGTTTCTTTTCTATCACTTAGCGTGACTTCAATAGTTTTAGGATTGATGAATTGAGCATGTCCAGAGAGTGTTTCAACACCATGCTTCTTGAGAGCATCTTGGTCTTCACCGCTACGCACCCCATTTACGATCTTTCTAACACGCTCTAAACTTTTATCAGCGTTAAATTCTGAAGAGGTGAGTTCAACTCCGAAATCACGCGCAGTCTTGATATGATGCGCTACTTCTGCAGAAGCGATCAGTGATTTACTCGGGATGCACCCAAAGTTGGTACAATCTCCACCGTAGTGTCCTTTCTCTACTAAAAGGACTTTTTTTCCGGCTTTTGCAGCACCGATTGCCACAACAAGTCCTCCGGCTCCAGCTCCAATAACAATAATATCATGCATGCTTTCTAATTCAGCATATACTAAAGAGAAATGTCAATTAAATATTTGCATGCTATAAGAAAAATTATGGATAAAGAAACAAAACGCCTCAAAGAAGACAAACAAAAAAAAGCATATTGGCGCCGCTTTGGTTCATACTTAAGTGAGAGGGAATGGGCGACCGTTCGAGAAGATTACAGTAAGAATGAAGAAGTTTGGCAGTCATTTTCCTATGAGGAGGCTATCTCACGCGTGTATCGTTGGGGGGAAGATGGAATCGGAGGAATTTGTGATAACCACCAGCGTCTTTGTTTTGCACCTACATTTTGGAATGGAAAAGATACTGTCTTAAAAGAGAGGCTCTTTGGCCTAACGAATATAGAAGGGAATCATGCTGAAGATATAAAAGAATATCTTTTCTATCTCGACAACACCCCGACGCATTCCTATATGAAATGTCTCTATAAATACCCACAAGAAGCATTCCCCTATCAAAACCTTCGAGATGAGAATAAGAAACGGGGATTTAATGACAGTGAATACGAGCTGATTGATACAGGGATCTTTGATCAGGATCGTTATTTTGATGTGTTTATTGAATATGCAAAAGGTGGTCCTGATGACCTATTCATACGTATTGAGGTGCACAATCGAGGGGATGAAGAGGCTGAGTTCCACCTCCTTCCTACTCTATGGAACCGCAACACATGGAAGTGGAAAAAAGATGCACAAAAGCCACTGATCAAAAAAATATCAGATACAGCATTTGAAGCATTTATTCCAGAGATGGGAACTTATTATCTTTATGGAGAAAAGCCTTTAGAACTCTTGTTTACCGAAAATGAGACAAATGAACAAAAACTGTGTGGAAGTCAGGAAGAAGGGTATGCCAAAGATGGATTTCATACATATGTGATCGAAAAAGATGCAACAGCAATCAATCCTGCGATGGAGGGGACGAAAGCCGCATTCTATTATCAGGAAAGCATCCCAGCAAAAGGAAAAAAAACCTTTAAATTGCGCCTTGTAAACCACTCAGTTTCAAATCCACTACAAGATTTGGACAAGATATTCGAGAAACGAAAAAAAGAAGCCGACCTTTTCTATGAGGAGCATATTCCACAGAACATATGTGACGATTTTAAGAAAATACAAAGACAAGCATTTGCAGGGATGCTTTGGAATAAGCAATTTTTTCATTATGTCGTTGAAAAATGGCTGGAAGGAGAGACCACTTCATGTCCTCCAATGCCTGAAAGAAGGCATGGGCGCAATGAAGAATGGGTGCATCTTTATAATGAGGATATCCTTTCAACACCTGATAAATGGGAATATCCCGCCTATTATTCTTGGGATTTAGCTTTTCACACCCTTCCGCTGGCTATCCTCGACCCTGAATTTGCTAAAAAACAACTCATGTTACTGACACGAGAATGGTATATGAATCCAAATGGGCAGATCCCAGCTTATGAGTGGAATTTTGGTGATGTGAACCCTCCGGTTCATTCTTGGGCCACTTGGCGCGTGTATAAAATTGAGCAAAAACATCACAAGCTTGGAGATGTGCTTTTTTTAGAGAAGGTGTTCCAAAAACTCATCATGAATTTTACCTGGTGGGTGAATCGCAAGGACACGAAAGGCAAAAACATCTTCCAAGGGGGCTTTTTAGGCCTCGATAATATTAGTATCTTCAATCGGAGTGAAGATCTACCTCCAGGGGCTACGCTTTATCAGTCCGACGCAACGAGTTGGATGGGGATGTACTGTCTGAATATGCTTACCATTGCTTTGGAGCTTGCTAAGGTCAATCCATCCTATGAAGATATGGCAAGTAAGTTTTATGAACATTTCCTCTACATATCGGATGCCATTAATTATGACAGTGAGGATACGCATCCACTTTGGAATAAAGAGGATGGATTTTACTATGATGTTCTCCATATGCCAAATGGGGATAATTTTCCTCTGAAAGTACGCTCTCTAGTTGGTTTAATGCCCCTCTTATCTGTCATGACGATAGAGCCTGATATCTTAGATAAGTTGCAAGGGTTCAAAAAACGGATGGATTGGTTTATTAACCATCGATCCGATCTTTGCGAGCGTATGGCATGCATGGAAAAGCCAGGACAAGATGGACGTAAAATCTTGACGATTTTAAATCCGGAGCGTTTGAAAAGCCTTTTAACGGTGATGTTAGATGAGAATGAATTTTTAAGCCCTCATGGGATTCGCTCGCTCTCGAAACATCATGAAGCCAATCCTTACCACCTTGATCTCGATGGGCATCATTATTCTGTCGATTATGAACCGGGGGAATCTACTTTAAATCTTTTTGGTGGGAATTCAAATTGGAGGGGCCCTGTTTGGTTTCCCATTAATATGCTTATCATTGAATCGCTTCAAAAGTACCACCATTACTATGGAGAGGATTTTAAAGTGGAATTTCCTACTGGAAGTGGGCAGATGTTCAATCTTTGGGATATTTCATGCAAACTATCTTCTCGTCTTCTGAGTCTTTTTAAAGAAGATGGGGGGCGCCGCGTTTTCTATGGTGAGAATGAGCGTTTCCAAAATGATCCCTATTGGAAAGATCATCTCTTATTCCACGAATATTTTCATGGTGATACAGGTAAGGGGCTTGGGGCGAGTCATCAAACGGGTTGGACGGGACTTATAAGCAAGCTCATCAAGCAACTCGGTGAACATGGTTATAGCGAGAAGGGTTGATAGTTGAGTGCCATCTTTTCGGTTTCTTTTAAAAAAGCCGCCCTTGCTGTACCATTTGTACTATCATCGGGCGGCTTTTTCCAAAGGAACCAAAAACTCTGGCACTCTTTCTGGCTTGTCTCTTGGTGACCTTAACCCTGCCCGAAGGCAGGGCCAATCTCATCCAAGATACAGATCCAGAAAACCTCTTACAATTAATTTATAAGGTTGCGAAATTATTGATGTGTAGTGAGGCTTCGCAGGTTCTCTGCTGTGATCTTCGCATAGCGGAAGTTCTTATCCTCAGGTGAGACCCCTTCAAGGAGCAGTGCAAGCCTGCGGCTGTTCTTTCTCGATAAAAAGGTAATGGCATTTTGTTTGAGTTCATCATAGGTGATCTTTTCGAATGCTGCGATGAGTTTATTAATGCGCTTTAGATCGTCATATTTAAATGCCAATTTATTCAAGAGGGCAGCTAGGTCATTGAGGTTTGGTTGAGGCGTTGAGAGCTTTGTAATAAGGGATTGTTTGACGTTTTCAAATCGTTCTTGTGGAAATCGTGTTTCAAAATTCTTGAGGAAATCTTCGATAAAAAGTTCAAAACGAGGAAGGAGCTCTTCTGCTGAGTGTGTTGTCGACTGAACGAGGAAGAATTGTGAGAGCTCTAAGGCTTCTTCATCTGCCCATGTTTTGGCGATGTAAGCTGTTTGTTGCTTGGTGCGCAATTCGGTGAAAAATTCTTGGGAAAGTACGGCTGCAAGTAGACTTTGTGCGGCCTTCTTCTCAAATGTAAAGGTGCCTTCTTCAATGAAAAGAATGGCTGCATTCCCTTGCATTTTGGAGTGCTCAGTCACCATAAAGGGACCTTCTGCTTTTGGAAGAAGTAGGATTTCTTTTTGGAATTGCTCTTCTTTTGGATAAGGTTTGGCGCCGAGACTTTCAATGAGGTTAAACCAGGTTGCTTTTGCATCGTGTTCGGTCATATTTCCAATCATCATCCCTTCAACATAAGCTTCTTTAAATAGATTATTTTGAAAGGTGATAAATTCTTCATAGTGCATGTCATCTAGCTCTTGTGCAATTTCACTGCTTAGAGGTGCATTGTTATATAGGATGTTTGAAAGAAATTCATTTGCTTGCGCGTATGGGGGGGCTTTGTTTTGGCTTTGGAAATAACTTAGTAGAGACGCTTTATAGATTTTAAATTGTTCTCTTGTTGGAGTGGAGGTTTTAAGTCCATGTAACATAACCTGAAGGAGTGTTGGTGCTTTTTCATTCAATCCTTGAAGATGTAATCCCAGCCTAAAATCACTGCTGACTAGATGTCCTGAGAGTCCTGCATCTTGTGCAAAAGAGAGATATGGCATGAGTTTTTCTTCGATGGTATACATTGTCATCGTTGTAAAAGCGTGACTTTTTGCCGAGCCATCGAGAAGGGGGGATTTGATCATGAATGTCCAATCGATTTCCGGAACGAGATATTGTTCATCTTGGGAAAAATAGGCGATGCCATTTTCATCATCTGAGATGCGCAGTGGTGTGGGAACGCCTTCGAATGTTTTTTGGTTGCGTAATAGTGTGAGATTTTGAGGAAGGAAGGGATTTTGTGGTTGAAGGGTCATTTGAGAATGACTTTTTATAGTCTTCCAGCGTTGTAATTTGTCAGATGAGATCCGTTTGATGGTGTATTCTCCACCAAGCCATTTTTCTGTGTTTTCTACCGGTACCCCCGTAAGCTCGGGAGAGGCGTTAAGTGAGTATAGGCAGGCACCTGGTGTGAGATCAGAGATTAGCTCTTGGATGGCTTGAGGTTGATATTTGATCGGTAGGAGTGTTTTTTTCGGATAAGTTTCAAGGTCCTCATCGATTAGGGCGTGGGCATGCTTTGCAACGGTTTGAAAGGCATCTCCTTTGGATTGATATTCATAGTGAATTTTTACCATTGTCTGCATTTCATCAAAAAGATATTTGGGAACGCCATTTTCTTTTAGTGTGGCGATCATTTGAAAACATCTATCAATCACTTGGTCATGTTTTTTGACACCTTCTTCAGTAAGTTGGATGTTGATTGAGAGTAGAAGCGTTTCTTTTGAAAAACGATCAGTTGAAGCTGTCTGAGCTTCAGCTAGCCCCTCTTTTTTTAATTGGGAGGCAAGGCTATTTTCATGTTGAGAACTCAGCGCGTACGCTACGAGTTCTGCTGATTTTCCATCTGCATCTGTCGCAAAATATTCGGGTAACTCCCAAGAAAGGGAGAGACTTCTGAGGTCTTTGATTGGTTTGACATAGGTCATATGTCCTTTTTGCTGTTCTGATGTAAGAGAAAAATGTGGTTTTTCAGTATGGACATCGCGGGCTGGGGTTTCAGCAAAGGAGGTGACAACAAGCTTTTTTAATTCTGCCATGGGAACGGACGTATAGATGACGAGATGCATATTCTCAGCGCTATAATGCTGCTGGAACCATTTTTTGAGGGCTTTTTGAGGAATGCCTCCAAGTGTATCGGCGTTTCCTGTAGAAAAACTCGCATTAGGATGGGCTTGATTCCCTGTCTCTTTAAAAATCATCCAATTACGCCATCCATCATTTTCAATGTTTTTATCATTTTCTTGATCTACAGCAAGGAGTTCTCTGCCAATTCCTGATGGTGAAAATAGGGGGTCGATAAAAAAGTGTGCAAAGCGATCTAATCCCTCGTCAAGAGCATCATTTGTCACAGTAAACATGTAGACAGTGCGATCTGTGGATGTATAGGCGTTAAAAGAACCTCCATGGTCGGCTACGTAGGTAAAAAAACCTTTCTCTTCGGGGTATTTTTCTGTGCCTAAAAAGAGCATATGCTCGAGAAAGTGTGCCATACCTGGATATTCTTTGGGATCTGACCATTGACCTGTTTCGATGGAAACGGCAGCTGCTGAAATATCGATGTCAGGATCAGAGATAAGATAGGCTTCTATCCCATTATCAAGTCGTAATTTTGCTGTTTCTCTTTGGGAAAGGGCTGGATTGAGAATGGTGAGCGTATTTTGATCTTCAACTTCTTGGTAGGGTTTCCCTGCAAGAAGAGCAGATGTCATCAGAAGCATTAATAATTTCATAAGAAGCTCTCCTAAAATTTAGCGTATGCGTCATTAACTTGATTCCAGATATAATCTGCACGTAATTTACGTTTGTGATGTTTGTCTTTTTCATCTGAGCCTGGAAAGGATTCCATATCGATTTCTGGTCCAAAACAGATGTGAATGGGGCCACCCTTTGTGATCCGTTTTTCACCTAATTCTACCTGAACTGTTTGCGGAGGGGGAAGAATTGAATAGGTGTGAAGGGTAAGGGGGTAAAAGTGCGTTTTTACTGAGGCTTTTTTTGTCATAAGATAAAACATTTCAATACTTCGTGGATCAAAGGGGGCAATTTCAATTTCCCCTTTTTTATTTTTTCGATCTCGCCCACCACTTGGTGCAACATAAATGGCGTGACCTCCTTCACTTAGGAGCTGCCTCATTCGGTGCATGGTGTTCTTATTGTGAAGTTGCTTTTTTAGTTTATCTTCTGGGGGACTGTCAATGTATTTTTTAGAATAAATACAAAGAAGGTTACAGCCCATGCTGAAGGGAATCGCCAGGGGGTCGGTTAAGACGCGCTCACCGGCTACCATAATCAATTCTTGTGCTAGTTTTGGATATTTATCTTCAGTTAGCAGGCTAATCGCTTGGGGATCGCCTTCAATTTGATGATTCGCGAAAAAAATGACATTTTCTTTGTTTTCGATTTGTTTTGTGATTTTTTGTAGATTTGCTTCGCCGATAAGGGTTGAGTGTTTTAGATCGATTAGAGGGGTTAAAAAATTGATTCCAAATCGGTAATAGTCAAATGGGGCTGTAATATGTTCATGGTAGGGTTCAAATTGGTAGGGGGATTGGATTTGTTCGGTGAGAAGTTTGAGAAATGTTCGGAAGAGATCTTGAGTTTTGGCTAAATCACCCTGATTTTCAATGACGACATTCTCGTAAGAATGGTAGAAGTCTTCGAAAATCTGTAACAATCTTTTCGGAATCACTCCTTTTTTTGCATAATCATTGAGAAGTGTTTGAATAGACATGGCTTAATGCTCTAGTTTTTTTCCACTTGTTGTTGAGTAAAATTCAAATGCATTGAGATGGAGATTATCGTTTACTTTGAAATTGAGATGGGCATTGAGTTTATCAGCAAGTTTGATGTAATGATTTTTCTCTGTTTTGGAGAGGTAGGATTCAAATTCGGGATGATAGACAAGTTCTAAGGCGTATTGTTGGTTTTTTGTGATGAGCTTTGTCAATGTACGCTCGATTTCTATGGCAACACTTTCATTGTTTTTGATCATGCCTCTTCCATTACAATAGGGACAATCTGTGTAGAGCGTTTGATGTAGTGATTCTCGATTTCTTTGACGCGTCATTTCAACCAGGCCAAATTCACTCATTCCAAGAATCGTACATTTTGCGCCATCATCTTTCATTGCTTCTTTTAGGCAATCGAGAACGCGCCTTTGATTTTTTCGTGAGCGCATATCGATGAAATCACAGATAATCAACCCCCCAATATTGCGTAGGCGCAATTGCCTAGCAATCTCGTCGGCTGCTTCCATGTTGATTTGGACCAATGATTCTTCGAGATTTGTGTTCAAATCATTTGAGTTACTTCTGCCTGAATTGACATCGACAGTGTGCATTGCCTCTGTTCGATCGAAGTAGAGATAACCACCGCTTGGCAGCCAAATTTTACGGCGCAATGCTTTTTCAATTTCCCCTTCGACTCCGAATCTCTCGAACATCGGTGTCTTATCTCGATAATATTCGATTTTTAAAGGGTTTTCGTCTTTCAACTGTAACTTTTCATATAGCTTTTTGCACTGCTGATAGGTTTTATAATGGTCGATGAGTATACGCTCGAATTTTTTATTCACAGCTATCATCAACGCTCTTTTTATCAGGTCAGATTCACGATAAAGACAAGTGGGCTTTGAATGTTTGTTGAAATTTTCGATGATTTTTTCCCAAGTCTCTAACAGCTCATGCGCTTCTTCAACAAGGCTTTCTTGGCTGGCATCAATACTAGCTGTACGACAGATAAGACCCATCTCTTTTGGCATTTCAAATGCGCGGATGATTTTTTTGAGGCGATCACGTTGTGCACGATCTTGAATTTTCCTAGAGACGCCGCGATGGGGAGTATTGGGAAGGAGAACGAGATGACGACCAGGAATGGAAATATTCGAAGTAAGGCGAGCTCCTTTTGATCCAATTGGCTCTTTAACAACTTGTACAAGTACGGGGCTATCGATGCTTAATATCTTAGAAATATCGGTTTCTGTTTTAGACGGCTTCTTTGAACTTTCAAAATCGAAATCCATATCGAACATCTCTTTAAACTTTTGAGTGTTTTCAAGAATATCGCTGATGTGGATAAATCCATTTTCACTTTCTTTAAGATCGATAAATGCCGATTGAATATTATGGAGGATATTTGTGACTTGCCCTCGATAGATATTTCCAGTGAGGGGAAGGTTTTTCTCCCGTTCAATGACTAGATCGAGCAATCTGCCATATTTTAAAATGGCATATCGCTTCTCTTTCGTCTCAATGTTGAGTAGAATTTCTTTCATAATCTCTCCAGTTTACCTCATCAGCATAACGATTTCAATTCAGATCTGAATTTTTGAATAAATTCTTCTGAGGCTAGTCTTAGGGCTTGATTTATCCCGTGAAAAAGAGCGCGCGGAGAAGCATTTCCATGACATTTTATAATGAGTTTATCAAGTCCAATGAGCAGGGCTCCTGGATAGTCGGCAGTATTGAGTTGTTGCATTAATGGATTTGAATCTGAGAGATGTTCTTTTAATTTGTTAAAGATAAACGATGAAAGCCCTTCTGATGTTTTTAATAAAATATTTCCAGCAAATCCGTCAGTTACGAGGACATCAATTTTCCCTTCAAATACTTCGGTTCCTTCCACATTTCCAATAAAAGCGGGGTTGTTTTGAAGTGTATGATGGGCCTCTTGAAATTCTAGACGACCTTTGCCTTTTTCACTCCCAATATTTAAAAGACCTATTTTAGGAGCGTTATGCCCTTGCGTTTTTTGATAAGCAAGTCCCATTTTTGCAAATTGCAAAAGATGTTTGCTTTTACAGGTGACGTTTGCACCCACATCAAGTATTGCAAGTTGTGTAGTCATTGTTGGAAGCAGGGCAAGCAAGGCAGGGCGCATAAAATCATCTAGCATGTTGAGATGCATTTTAGCACTGGCTAAAAGTGCCCCAGTGTTACCTGTCGAAACCAGTGCATCAATCTCTCCCGATTCAAGCATGCGCATTGCCACACACATGGATGCATTTTTTTTCTTTCGAATGGCGCTTAGGGGGTCTTCGTCCATACCAATGACTTCATCGACCTCATAGGTGATGATTTCAAAGGGGAGTGTCTCTTTTTGATATCCCTCTATGATCCGAATCACATCTGCTGTTCCAAAAAATAATAGACGGCAGGGAGCGCTCAGCATGGAGAGAATTTGAAATAGAGGTTCGATGAAATCTTGGTGGTGTGAGACACCACCCATTAAATCGATTCCAATAAGAGGGCCATTAGAAGTCATGGATTGATAACAATTAGGTTATCTGCTCTTCTTGGATCACAGAGCGTCCTCTATAGTGACCACAACTGGCGCACATCCGATGGGATAAACGCATTTTGCTGCAATTTGGGCAACTTGTTGCGTTGATTGGTTTTTTGGCATCATGTGCTCTTCGCTTATTCTTGCGAGAATTTGAGTGTCGATTTCGTGGGACAGCCATTGTTTACTCCTGATTTTGATTCAATTGCTCATCAAGTCCCTTGAAGGGGTAGTGAATTTCTTCACTTGATGAGGAAAGTTTGTTTTCTTTTTTAAAATAATGATCGACTTCTTTTCGTTTAGGACATTTTCCATTACATTCGAGGAATGGGGGAATATCTATAAGAATACCCTCCCGTAAAACGTCAGAAAAATCAAAAATTGTCGTTTTTGACTTTGTCATTTCCTCAGCATGATAAAAATTGTCGATATTAACAGAGTAAGGGATCATCTCATTGCAAATACTACAAGGCATGTTCGCTTGTGTTTTCACCACTAGGTGAATGATTAAATGATCATTTGCGAGATAAGCTTCTCCTTTGATCTCAACAGGGTTAACGAAACTAAGATCGCTTTCTTCAATTTTTAAAAAATCAGAAGAAAGGGTCTCAGAAATTTTTTCGACTTGATCATTTGCAAGTCTGTCGAGATATATTTTAAATCGATCCATCATTTATCGGTAAATTATAGATAATGGAGTCATTCATTTCAAGATGAGGTTTGCGGCTTCGTGTGAGGCGTTTTTATCACCTAATAAATTTTTTATTTCTGCGCACCCTTTTTTGATGTGTTCTTGATCGCGTAGTGAGGCTACAGCGCTTGTTAAATTGTCCTTTGTGAGGTAGGGACCAAACAATTCTTTAAAAACTTCTCTGTCGGCAATGATATTGGGAAGAGAATAATAGGGGAGGTTGATGCGAAAGATTTTTTGAGCGAGAAATAAATCGAGTTTTGTAATGGCGTAAGTCACCACAGTTGGAATTTGATGCAGTGCAAGTTCCAGTGTAACTGTGCCAGATGTGGCGATGGCCATTTTAGTTTTTTGCATTAGTGTCTCGGATGAGGAAAAAATGGGGATGTCTTCTCCATTTAAATGTTTTTTTATAAGCGGGAGAAATTCTTTTTTTACACATGAGATCGCACATTTCAAATGAGGGCATTTCTCTCTCATTTTAAGGGCGACTTCGAGTTGCAGTGGAAAGTTGCGTTTAATTTCTTTAAAGCGGCTCCCAGGGAAGATCGAGAGGTATTTCCCTGAGGTTGGGGGTCTTTTTTGCGTAATTAAAGGGTTTCCTACGTAGTGGGTTTCAAGTTTACCTTGATTGAAATATTTTTTTTCGAAAGGGAGGATAGTCAGTAGAAGATCGAGATTTTTTTCCATCAGGGGAATACGCTTTTTTCCCCATGCCCAAACCGAGGGGCAGATATAATGGATGAGCTTTGAAGTGGATTTGCTTTTTTTGATGGCACGCGCCATTCTCAGGTTGAAACCTGGATAGTCGATAAAAATTACACTTTGCGGACATCTTTTCAGGATCAAATTTTTCACTTTTTTAAAAAGGCGAAAAAGCCTTGGAAAGGCGAAAATGATGTCAATAAACCCCATCACTTGAAAATTTTCCATGGGGATTAGACATTCAAGTCCTTTGGCTCTCATTCTAGGGCCACCCACGCCTACAATTTTAACATCGGGATTGAGCTGATAAAGAGATTCCATGAGATGTGCGCCATGTAAATCGCCACTGACTTCTCCGGCAAAGATGAAAATTTCATTGCTCATTGAGTAATTCCTTTTTTAGCCACATGGCACCACTTTGAAAGGTTGCAGGAGATGTTCCATGGCCTTTAAAACCGATTGATGGGCCAATAATGAGCTCTATGGGCACGATGCGTACTTTTTGCGTTTTGGCCTCATGTACAAGCTTTTCTACAAATGAAAAACAAAGGGAAGTGTGCACGCGTGTATCTGCGTTGCCGATGTAGAAGCGCATTTGTCTTTTTGCAAGTTGAGATGCTTTTTTTTCTAAATCATAATCTGTGACTTGCATCTCTTGAAATTCCAGTGCACTCGAGAGCGTAGTCAGGGGAGCAAAACCTAGGATCCAATTCACATAGGACAGTTTTGCTGCGAGATGTGATGCAATGAACGCTCCTCGAGAAAGTCCTGCAAAGGCGAGTTTGTCTTTATCGAAGAATTGCTTTTTCAGGCAATACTCAACGGCTTTTATTCCTTGATTTATGAAGGTTTTGAAAATGTCATTTCCCTTTCTCATCTCTTGTGCCCAATATTCAATGGCCATTTCTTTTTTACGTCCCTCTTCATGGCCGGGAAGTGTCATTGAAAAGACGCGCAAAGGTAGATCGTGAAGAGCTGTGACAAATTGATTGAAGGGATCTAGACATAGGCTGTCTTCAGCTGATAGGGCGAAATAGAACACAGCTGGAAGGGGGCCTTCTTGGATGTCAGGACCGATATACAGAAGAGATATATCACTGCTGACTGTTATCTTTTTTGGTTTTTCCATGATCTCGTTTTGGGCTGCGTCTGCGTTTTCTTACCGTTTTCTTTTCGGGCATTCCCACCTTTTCGATTGCGCAATGCCACTCTTTGACGATCTCTTGAAGGCCGGGTTCAATGCGGCTACGTATTTCAAGAAAATGGATAGCGTAGGCAAAATCTGGGATTTTAGGGACTCTTATCCGACGTCGTTTTTTCTTGTCAAAAGGGGTCAATCGATATTGCGTCGTTAAAAGTGAGATCATGCACGCTTTAATGCGACGGGGGAGTTTAAAGAAGGTTTTAAATACCTCATCGATGACATTTGACACTTCGGTTTGGATCTCACCCAGATGGGGTACTCTTTCACGATCAAGGAAATGGGTTTTTATATGGTGCTCTAGTAGGGGGAAAAGGAGGCAAGAGAGGAGTACAGGCCTTTCATAGATTGGGGCGTGGGGTTCCTTTACAGAAGCGTCGATCTCATCTAAGAAATTATAGATTTCATCTCCTTCAGGTTTTTCGAGAAAACTGGCAATCGCAGGCAAAAGAAACTGTAATAGGCCATGCCCCGTCATAAGGTGGAAAAAGGATTTCGAAGCCCCTGACTCTAACATGCGTAGGAGTTCTTCAAAAATGCGCGCCTGTGAACTTTTGATAATTTCATCTTTACATTCGATCAGGGCAATTTGAGCTTTTTTCTCAACTTCTAAGCCAAAACGTGCTTGGAATTTAAGCATGCGGAGCATTCTTACAGGATCTTGTTTAAAACGCACATAGGGCAGTCCAATTGCCTTGAGCTGTCTTTTTTTTATCTCAGGATAACCGCCTACATAGTCAATAATCGTTTCCGTTTCAGAGTCATATAAAAGGCCATTGATTGTAAAATCTCGCCTCATCACATCTTGCTCTGCAGATCCCCAAATGTTGTCTTCTGTTATCAGGGTGTCATCTTCGTTATCCCCTGCCCGAAATGTTGCAACTTCGATCACTTTGCGTCCAAATCGAATATGGGCGAGTCGAAATCGTTTCCCGATCAAAAAACAATTACGGAAAAGGGGTTTGATTTCCTCAGGTTTAGCGGATGTCGAGATGTCAAAATCTTTTGGCTTATGATTCAAAAGGAGATCTCGTACGCTCCCGCCGACAAGATATGCCTCGTGACCTGCTACTCTGAGTTTATCAAGGATATAAAGGGCATGCCGATCGATTTGTTCGATCTCAATCCCATGTTCTTCTTTTGCGTAAGTTTTCATGAACCTCTGTTTATAACATATATCGATTCAAAGCTCAAATTCAAAAATTTCTTTTTACGGGTAAATTAATGACTTTTCGTATATTATCTGTCCCTATGAAAAAATCATATACACTTCCGAAGACCGTCGGTGGGGCACTGATTGTTGGTGGAACCGCAATCGGAGCGGGGATGTTGGCACTCCCAGTCGTTTCAGCGCTTGGCGGATTCATACCAGCTTGTTTTGTTTATCTCATTTGTTGGCTATTTAGCGCGTGTACAGGGCTTTTATTTCTAGAAATTTGCATGTGGATGCCTCAAAACGCCAATATCGTTTCTATGGCGCACCATCTTCTTGGTCCTATTGGCAAATTTTTTGCTTGGCTTCTCTATCTCTACCTTTTTTATACGCTTACAATCGCTTATGTGGCAGGGGGTGGAGGATTTATTGTTTCGTTATTTGGGCATGAAATTCATCACTCCATCGGAATTATTCTTTTCACTGTGGTTTTTGCAGCAGTCGTTTATATGGGAACGAAAGCGGTTGATCGAATTAACTTTCTCTTGATGATCGGACTTATCATCGCGTTTGTTCTGTTTATTATTGTAGGTTTTGGAAAGGTTAAAATATCTTTTTTGTCTCAAATGCATTGGGGACATGCGGTTTTAGCCCTGCCTGTGATCTTCACCTCATTTAGTTATCAGGGAGTGATTCCAAGTCTTAATACGTACCTTGATCGAGATCCCAAAAAGATGCGGTACGCTATTCTTATTGGCACAGCGCTCCCATTTCTTGCCTATATCGTTTGGGAATTTTTGATTTTAGGGATCGTCCCATTAAGAGGCGCGCATGGACTCTTAGAAGCGCATCAAAAGGGGTTAACTGCGGTTGAACCCCTTGGTTATTTTTTTCCAGCATCCCCTATTTTTCTTATTGGCCAATTTTTTGGAGCCTTTGCTTTGACAACCTCATTTTTAGGAGTCACTCTTGGGCTCTCCGACTTTTTAGCAGATGGTTTAAAAGTCAAAAAAGAGGGGTGGAAGAAGGTTGCAATTTTTATGATCATTTATATTCCTCCCATCGTCGTTGCATCGATCGACCCTACGATCTTTTTAAAAGCTTTAGGATATGCCGGAGGCATTGGATGTGCTCTGCTTCTTGGACTTTTCCCAGTTATGATGGTTTGGGCGGGGAGATATACGAGAAAATATTCGGCCGTTCATACCCAACTTCCTGGAGGGAAACTTCTTCTATTAATCCTCGCAGGATTTGTGGTTTTTGAACTCATCGTAGAGCTTATGCAGGAGATTATGTAATGTGTCCATGTGGAAAAGAAAAAGAATATCTCAATTGTTGCGGACGTTTTATTGAAAAAAACTCGCTTCCCTTAACGCCAGAAGAGCTGATGCGAAGTCGCTACTCAGCCTATGTAAAAGCAAACATCGATTATATTCAAAAAACAATGCAGGGCAAACCTCTTGTCAATTTTGATCCCATCGAAGCGATGAAATGGGCGAAAAGTGTTACTTGGAAAGGGCTTGAAGTGCTCCAATCTGAGATGGATGAGGTGCATGGAATGGTTGAATTTGTCGCAACCTATGAAGTCGGGGGAAAAATCTTTCATCTTTGTGAAAAAAGCAGCTTTCAAAAAATCAATGAAGCATGGTTTTATGTTGGCGGAATTCACATAGGGTGAAATCATGAAAGTAGAAGGACACTCGCTTAAGACTTATCATCAAACCTTGCAGTCATCTCTGCCTCCGAGCCCCGTTGTTCAATCAAATTCTACAATAGAGTTCCAGACTCCAAGCCGTACCTGTTGCAATATTTCGCATGGGTTTCTTAGACTTTGGCATGGATTTACAAGAACCTGTGGAAAGATCTATGCAACCATTATTCGCTATATAAAATGGGTTTTTTCACTCTTTTGCCCCTGTCTGACTGTAAAACTTCCTCCTCCTTTACAATTCATCTGTGGAAATTATTCACAATTTAATGCGATTTATCGCAGTAGTTTATGCGGAAGGCCACCTGGAAGTTATGCTTGTGGTTTTGCAGCAGCGCAAGCCGCATTGCTCCTCTTAACAGGACAGTTAAAGAGTTCAAGCGATATCGATCTTGCTGTAATCCGTGGGGTTGGGAATATGATGGCATTTTATGGGTGCACGCTTCCCCCTCGTATGCAGCAGATGGAAGATCCAATAGAACTTAGAGTTGCGCTTCAAGAAGTGATGAATCAAAGAGATTGCAAAGGGGAGGAATTTAATGTTCCAACCTTTCAATTTAGGGATTGGGAAGATATCAGTCCCCATATCCCTGAACTCACACTCGATGAAAGATATTATGAGGAAACATTTATTAGTGGAAATCGCTTAGAAGTAGAAGAGTTGACCGCGAATAACAGACAATCAGAATATGTGAGAATGATGAACAATCTAATACGTCTTCCCGATAGCGTTCAGGCGGCTCTATTCGTTTCTCCTCCCAATACGTATGCACTTTCTATACGAAAAGACGTGCTCGGGCAGGTTCAAGAAGTGGTCTTTTTTGATTCTCACGGATCGGTCAATGCCAATTACAATGCTGCCTATAGAAAATTCAATACCATTGAAGAAGCTGCGACCTATATCGCAAATTTAACATCTTATTGTTCTAGCAGGGCAACACTTGTTCCAGTTTGCTTAAACCCGGCTTGCTTGAGAAACGCATCTCTCCAATAATACAAATCAAGAAGTCCCTTTGTATCTCTTCCCATGAGTTGGTAGGCGAGATATAGAGCTTCGACAGAAGCTAAGCCCCGCTCTGGATCACTGCAATCGGTCTGTTTCCGAGGATATCCCGTGCGGAAATGGGAAGGAATACTGCGAAAAACCACCCCTTCCTGGTGAGGCAGAATGGCCTGTTCCATTTTTTTAGCATAGCGCCATGTGCCATCGATTAAAAAAAGACCTCGATCTCGATCGAGAGTAGATAGGGGAGGGGCATCCAGTGTCAAATAAATATACCCACTTAAAGAGGGGTATTTAGGCATGGGATAAGAGTAAAAAATGCAGTCCTCACGTGTTTCTAAGCCACGAAGGCTACATTTTTTTAAATTTTCTTTGCGGTGTCTGATGATTATGGTAGGATTCATTTTCTACAAATATCATACCATATAAGGCAAAAATGAAAGGAGTTCTTTTTTCCCTCTTAGTACCTCTCTTGCTCAAGGCAGCTGAAGTTCCCATGACCTCTGATTATCAGAAGGCAAAAGAGTTGTCTATTGCCTATCAGCGTCCTCTTGTCCTTCTATTTGTGGGGTCAGATTGGAATAAAAAGAGTGAAAAGCTCTTAAATTATGTTTTAACAAGTCCTGAATTTGCAAACGAAGTGAAGAAAGATCTCATTTTTGTAAAACTCGACTTTCCAGAAATCAATACGCAAAACACCCAGGAGATCTGTCTTAACCATTCTTTAAAAGAAATTTTTAACGTTGGAGATTTCCCCACGCTTATCTTACTTAACCCCGATCAAAAAGAGGTGACTCGCCTTGGATTTCTCACACTTGAAAACCAACAATTTGCTCAGCACCTCAAAGAGATGTTTATCGATTATGAGAATCTGAATGTAGCCTTGGAAGAGAAACAAGAGCATCTCAAACCGAAAGAACTTGAAGCTTTATATGTGAAAGCCCGCGATCTGGGACAAAATGAGATGATGACGAAGATTCTGACCCTCAGTGCGGAATCTGAAAATAGCCTATTTCTAATGATGGAAAACTACACACATTTAGTCAGTAGTGGAGAAAAAGCCACAGAGCTTCGTAAAAAACTCATCGAGAAAGACCCCCATAATCGAAAAGGCATCAGACGACGCATTGCAATGCTTGATTATCAGATGCAGGATAACTCTATAACTGTTCTAACCGACTATATCAAAGAATTTGGTGAGCAAGACTCGAAACACCTCTGGCATGTTCATCTCATCCTCTCAGAGCACTTTTATAATGAAGAGAAGTTCCACGAAGCGCTCCAGCACGCCAAAGATTCATATCAAAGCGCACCCGTGATTCAAAAGGGCAAAATTTCACAATTTATCAATCAGATTAAAAAAACTTCCATGACGTAACTTGAAGAAGGTTGTCTGGAATTTCGAATAAAAATCGAGAGGGATTGCTATTTTCCTCTTTGCCCCTTCGATTTCTTTTGCGGGCCATGCTAAGAGTCAAAAAGCGCTTTGCACGCGTGATGGCGACGTAAAGAAGTCTACGCTCCTCTTCAAGACCACCTTCTTTTAAACTTTTTTCATGAGGGATAATATGATCCTCGATCCCAACCAAAAAGCACGCTGAAAATTCAAGCCCCTTGGCACTATGGAAGGTCATTAAATTGACCTTATCTTCGCTTCCTTTTTTTGCTTTAAACCGAGAACGTTGATTTAAGAGGCTGTTTGAAAGAAAATCGCTCAGTGTTGGATTTTGAACCTCATCCTCATAATGAGAAAGCGCATTGAAACACTCCAAAACATTCTCCCACTTAAACGTACGCATCTTTTCACTCTTCACCTCTTTAGCGATCGCTCCAGCATAATCAATCTCATTCACTAGCCATTCTAGCCCCTTGCGTAATCCCTCGGACTCCATTAGATCAGTAGCCTGGTTCATTAAAGTAATGAATTTTTCGATCCCTTGAATCCCTTTTTTTGTGATTTCGGATATCAGTTCAGGGTACTTATCTAGATCCTCTAAGACTGTAATCAGTGGTAATTTTTTCGTTCGATTAAATTGTGTGATCAAATCTAATGTTTGTTCAGAAATGCCTCGACGTGGAAAATTGATGACCCTCAGAAGAGCTTCTTGATCTTGAGGATTATGAATCACCCTTAAATAGGCCATGAGGTCTTTCACTTCCGTCCGTTCAAAAAGTTCCGTGCCACCGAAAATCTGATAGGGGATTCCCCGAACCCAGACTTTATCTTCCCTTTGCCAAGATGTTTCGATCAGAGCCATCTCAAAAGAGCGAGAAAGGATATTTGAGCGGTAGAGGATCGCCATATCATTCCACTTCAAACCATGCTCCTGCTTTAAATGAATTAGCCGCTGCATGACCGATTCTGCCTCATCCTTTTCAGTGGGGGCGTGGAAAACAGTGATTTTTTTCTCTTCACGATTTGCACTATGCAGTTCTTTTGCATGCCTCTCTACATTATTTTTAATCAATGCATTCGCGGCATTTAAGATCATAGGCGTTGATCGATAATTTTGTTCCAATTTAATTGTCGTGTCGGCTTTAAAACTCAAAATGTGCTTAATGTCCGCACCTCTCCATGCGTAAATCGATTGATCGTCATCACCAACCACACACAAATTTTGTGATTTGGATGCAAGAAGATCAGATAGACGATATTGCATCGGGTTTGTGTCCTGGTACTCATCGATCATGAAATGGGTGAATTGATTCTGATACTTTTCCAAAACATCGGGGTGCTCTTCAAACAGTTTTACTGTAAGAGATATCAAGCTATCAAAATCCAAAGCATTATAGGCGCGCATGGAGAGTTGCAGTTGTTCATAAAGCTTCATTGTGAAAGCATCTTTGCAAGTGCCATCATTTCTAAGGATAGAGATGTCCTGATAGATCCCTTCTATCGATGGGAGCTCACCCTCGTGTTCTAACTCATCTCTCGCAAGCTGCATTAAAAGGCGTTTGATATCCTTTTCATCATAGAGGCTGAATTTTTTCGTATAGCCTATACGCTCGATCTCTTTTCTTAAGATACGCATACAAAAACTATGAAACGTCGACAACGTAATTTTTTTTGCGACCTCTTTCGGGATCATCTTTGCGATGCGTTCACGCATCTCTTCAGCAGCTTTATTTGTGAAAGTAAGGCCTAAGATAGATTCAGGAGAGACACCTTCATTTTTGATTAGATAGGCGATACGATGGATGAGGACACTTGTTTTCCCGCTGCCAGCACCTGCTAAAACTAGCACGCGCCCCTTTGTCGCTTGAACTGCTTTTTTTTGATGTGGATTGAGGTTATCGAGTCGCATTTTGCGTCAGCTTTTTGAGTTCATTGAGAATATCCTGCATAGAGGGATTTCCAGATCCGAGGCGTGGACGCACATTCAATATGAGATTATGAGGTAGTTGATCTGATATGAGTCTGAAAGATTCACGAACTAATCGCTTAAAACGGTTTCTTTGGTGTGCTTTTCCAAATTTTCGCGTCACAGTGATCCCAAGTTTCGGTCTTATTCCATTATCAAAATGATACTGGAGAGCGATCAGATCACCTGCACTGCGTTGGCCAACTTTAGAAATTTTTTGAAATTCTCTTCGTTTGCGGAGACGATCTGATTTAGGGTAGCAATGGCTCACACACAAAGATTTTTACGCCCTTTGCGTCGTTGTCTTTGGATGATCTTACGGCCGCCAACAGTCTTCATACGTGATAAAAATCCATGAGTTGTTTTGCGACGTTTTTTACTTGGTTGATATGTTCGTTTCATGATGAACCCCTTAGAAATTACTGAGGCAATAATAGCTAAAATTCCAATATCCCACAAGGCATTTATGATATTGCTAAGAATTCCAAAACAAGGTATGATCGTCTTTCTATCTAGTTATTAAAAGGTTTCTTATATGAAAACGAAATCCTCCATAAAAGCAGATCCGTTAAAAGGTGATAAAATTGTCCGCCGTAGAGGTCGACTCTATGTCATCAATAAAAAGGATCCAAACAGGAAACAACGGCAAAAAGGCCCAGCAAGGAAGAAATAATGGCAAGAAAAGCTTTAATTGAAAAAGAAAAGAGACGCGAGCGTTCTGCTAAGCTCAATTATGAGAAAAGACAGGCGCTTAAAAAAATTGTTAAGGATCTTAATGTGAGCGATGAAGACCGTTTCGATGCTCAAATGAAACTTAACAAAATGTCTCCTAATACCTCGTATACTCGTCTTCGTAACCGATGCCAATTCACCGGTCGATCAAGAGGTTATCTCAGAAAATTCCAAATGTCTCGACTTTGCTTTCGCGAAAGAGCGAATAATGGGCTGATTCCAGGGATCTTCAAAGCCTCCTGGTAGGATTAGAAAGGGGGTGGAGAAGATCATTTCTTTGAGGAGAGCTTCTTTTTCCCCTGATCGAATTTTTGTTTCTTACCTACCCTTTTAGGGTAGGCTTCGTCACTACAAATCCAATCATGGAAAAAATTTAGCTCACCCCAAAAGAAAGCATCTCCTACACCCTCCTTTCTGGGAAATAGAGAAAAGTAGAGTGGGGTTAGTTGAGGGTGATTTCGGCGGGGTTCTTCCAGTTATCTAGCGTTTCATTCCAAATATATTTTACCTTGTCTTCTGAAAGCGCTTCTTTAAGTAAAGAAGTCGATAGGGGGCCGTATTGCTGCTCCTCAGCGTCAAGATAATACCAAAAGCTAATTAATGGAGCTGGCTTTGGCTTGGCTGGTGGTGGAACGGGTGCTTCCACTTTGATCGGTCGTAAAAAGAAAAGTATTGTCAGCGCTACTAGTCCAAAAAATGTGCAAAGAAAAAACCAAATCATCGGATTTCGGTTTTTCCGCCTTGCCATCCGAGATCCAAGATATCCAAATAGCAACCAAACAATAAATAATAGCATCGTACTCATATGACCCCAGTTTAAGGCATTATCTTGATTTCTTATAGCAAAAAATCAAATGTCGCTTATATACACATTCCAATTCTTGAATTGGAATGTGTATAGGTAGAAAATTTGTACATTAAAGATAATTTCTTTAAAAGAAAACATATGGAACCATTAATTATTTATGGGACTTTGTTTTGAAAAAAATGACTTTATTTATATTACCTTTCTTAATTGGATGTGCGAGTTATAAAATTCCAATTCAAACAACAGATCATCCAGCTACTCCTGGCGCAGCGACTTCCCAGATAGAGCTGTCATCAATATTAGAAATTAATGAAACGAATATTATTGAAGTAGAAGGTGATGAAAGTCATGCATGTCATTAAAAAAACAGCACTCGGCTTTCTGCTGATTTTGATAATATTTATGTGCGGATGCACAAGGGTAGATACAAATCCCAGTCCTGTTTTTCATCAAATTCGCAATGATGTTTCAAAACTTACGGGCGAAGAAGTATATTGGGACTCTTCTTTAGAGAATGTGATCGTTCCAATATCTTTTGAAGAAATGATCGAACAAGAGTTGACTGTAGAGCGTGTTGTAAAAATTGCTCTTTTAAATAATCGGAATCTTCAAGCCGTATATGAAAATCTCGGGATTGCAAAGGCTCAACTAACTCAAGCAGGATTGTTGAAAAATCCTATTTTCTCATTTTCATATCAGTTTTCTCTTCAATCAAGCGTAACTGACTTAATTACTGGGAGCTTAATTCAGAATTTTTTAGAAATATTATTAATTCCATTGAAAAAGAGAATGGCACAGGCTGAATTAGAAGCTACAAAATCGATGATCGTTGCACAGATTTTAGATGTGATAGCCGAAACTAGAATTGCCTTTTATACTTTGCAAGCTACAAAGAAGATATGGGATTTAAAAAAACAAATTCTTTTAGCATCAGAACTATCTTATGAAGCTGCTCAAAGGTTATTTGAAGCTGGAAATGTTAAAGACTTAGATGTGTCAATACAACGTTCGTTATATGAGCAATCAAAGCTTGAAGTTGCCTCCTGGGAAATTGCTATTTTGGAAGCGAGAGAAAAGCTTAATGTTCTTATGGGACTTTGGGGATGTCAAATCGATTGGAAGTTTTCTTCAGCTCTTCCTGAAATTCCTATACAAGAAGGAGATTTCGATAATATTGAAAATGACGCAATTATCAATAGTGTTGATCTGCAGATGGCATACAAAGATTTGGAATCAGTAGCCGCTGGTTTTGGGATTGATACATCCAAACTGGTGTTTCCTAAACTAGATGTAGGAGTTGGCACTGAGCGTGATGAAGGTGTTTGGTATGTGGGGCCAGCTTTTAATTTAGCGATTCCTCTATTTGATTTTGGAAAGGCAAATTCAGCTAAAGCAAGGGCTGCAATTTTGCAAAAATGGAATCGATACACAGCTCTTGCGATAGAGATTCGTTCAAAGGCTCGTTCGTCGAGGTTTTCTTTGTTAAATGCATTTAGACAGAGTCAATATTTAGATAAAATAATAGTCCCATTGTCTGAACAAATCATGTTTTACACAACCCTTCAGCATAATGCAATGCAAATAGGTGTTTTTCAATTACTGCAAACAAAACAAATGGAGATAGAAAAGAAAATCCAGCAGGTTCAGAAGCAAAAAGATTATTGGATAGCTAAAATTGAACTTCAAACTCTTCTGGATGGCCATATTTTGGGAGAAAATGCTTTTGAAATGCGTGTGAGAAAATACTATGAATAAGTTTTTCCTGTTTTTATTAGTACTTGGTAACGCTTATGGAGGCGTAGAGTCTAGTCATTCCATTCCTCCGAGACCTTGGGCAAAAGCCGAACAAGAAAATCTTCCTCCGGGATTACCACATATAGATTATACACCTGCTGTAGTTCCAAATGGAACAACTGCTGAATTCAAAGTAGTCGATGGTGTAAAGGTATTTCATTTAATGGCTGAACCTATCGAATGGGAAGTTGCGGAGGGGTTAAAGATACAGACTTGGGGATATAATGGCTCGGTCCCGGGTCCTATGATTGAAGTCTCAGAAGGGGACAGAGTTAGAATTTATGTGACCAATAAGCTTCCAGCTCCTACGTCTGTACATTGGCATGGGGTTTTGCTCCCATGTGGTATGGACGGTGTCGCTGGAGTAACGCAAGTAGCTATTCCACCTGGAGAAACTTTTTTGTATGAATTTATTTTTCCGGATAGCGGTACCTTTATGTATCATCCCCATTTTGATTCTATGACGCAAGAGGGGATGGGATTAACAGGTATGATTCTTGTTCACAAAAGGGAGACTGATCCTAGTAAACGACCGACTCGCGATTTTGCGATCATGCTTCATGAATGGAATATCAAAGTTGGTACTTCTAGGCCAAATGTCATGAAAATGGACTTCAACATCTTGACAATGAATGGAAAAGTAATGCCTGCAACAGAGCCTCTTGTTGCAAATCTAGGAGATACGGTGTGGATTCGTTATGGTAATTTGAGCGCAATGGATCATCATCCCATCCATTTACATGGCTATTCATTTAAAATCATTGGAAGTGGGGGAGGCTGGGCAAAAGATAAATCAGTCCTCCTTCCAGTGACGACAGTTTTAGTCCCAGTAGGAGCAATAAAGGTGATTGAGTTTTTGGCAGATAATCCAGGGGATTGGATCTTTCATTGTCACATGACACATCATACAATGAATCAGATGAATAACGAATTTCCGAATATGATAGGGATGAAAATTGGGGACTTTGATGAAAAGATGCGTCAACTTATTCCTGGATATAAAACACTTGGAACAACAGGGATGCGTGACATGACAAAATCTGGTATGCCAATTCCTGAAAATAGCATTCCTATGCTTGGATATGATGGACCTTTCGGTCAGACGGTCTTTGGTGGAATGGCTAATATATTGAGGGTTAGAGAAAAAACGGACAATTATAAAGATCCTGGACCTTATGCCTTTCCTAGGGGATCTATTGCAGCTCCAGCAACCTGTGGTGATTTGCTAAAGGATGGAATTGTCCTCGATCACTAACTTTGGATGAATTGAAGAAGGGTGGTGATGTCTCTCTTCGTGAGCCCTTTGACCTGCTGGAGATCTTCTTGGGTCGCTTTCTTGAGATTTTTTACGGATCCAAAGTGGGTGAGAAGAAGCATGCGCTTTTTGGGCCCAATGCCGGGGATAGCATCAAGTGAAGATTTAATGACTCTTTTTGTGCGCCGTTTGCGATGAAAGTTGATTGCAACGCGGTGGGCTTCGTCTCGTACTTTTTGCAGAAACTGAATGAGGGGTGAGTGGATACTAAGGCTGATGGGCTCTTTTTTATGGGGAACAAAGATACGCTCTTTAGTCAACCCTTTGTCATGCCTTCCTTCTTCTTTTGCAAGTGAGATGATGTCAACAGAGGCAATTTCAAGTTCTTTGAAGACGGATAGGGCGATGTTAAGTTGCCCTTTTCCTCCGTCGACCATTAGGAGGTCGGGCAGCTGGTCGGCTTCTTTGGCTTTGGTATAGTGGCGTGTCAGCACTTCTTCAAGGGCGCCATAATCATCGGGTTTGGTGATCCCTTTGACTTTGAAAAGTCGATGACGTTTCTTGTCATAGGCGCCATCGGTATAGGTGATCATCGAGGCGACAAGATCGCTGCCTGAGATGTTTGAGGTGTCAAAGCATTCAATGGTGACTGGGCAGCGTGTAAGCTGGAGTGTTTCTTGGAGATCCATGAGGATTTCTTCGGAGAGAGATTGCTCTTTTTTCTCTTGATAGAATTGGATCATGGCATTTTTGCGGGCAAGCTTTAATAGGGAGAGCTTTTCTCCCCGTTCTGGTTTGTGGAGGATCACTTTTTTCTTTTTGAGATCGGTAAAAATCTCTTCGAGGGCGGCTTGATTCTCGAGCGTGGTCGGAAGGAGGATTTCTGGGGGGATGTCTTCGGATGTTTTATAATGCTGAATGAGAAAACTTTCCCAGATTTCATCTTGCGTGGCGGCAATTTGATTGAAAACGTAGTGTTCTGCACCAATCATTTTTCCTTCGCGAAAAAGGAGCTGCATGATGATAAATTGATCTTCTTTACGAAAGAGGTTAAAGACGTCACAGTCTTTGATGAGTGAATGGACGAGAGTACGGCTGTTTTGGGTGATTTCTCGGATTTGTTTGATGGTTTTAAGCAGGGAGGCACATTTTTCATATTGGAGATTTTCTGAGGCTTTGGCCATTTCATTTTCAAGCTCTTGAATGATCTCTTTATCTTGTCCTTTGAGAAACTTGATGGCTCGTTTGGTATGATCGTTGTATTCTTCTTGGGTGCATTTTTGCACGCAGGGTGCGATGCACCGTTTGATGGAATAGAGTAGACAGGGGCGCGTGCGGGATTTGAGTTCACTATCTGAGCATTGTCTTAGAGGGAAGACATGGGCCATGACGTCGAGGGTTTCTCTGGCGGCTAGGGCGCTTGTATAGGGACCAAAATAGAGCCCATCGGGGTTGGGTTTCCCTTTGAAGCGAACGAGGCGTATCATAGGGTATTGATGCCGGTGGTTGATCATGAGGCTGATAAAGGTCTTATCATCTTTGAGCAGGACGTTATATTTGGGTTGGTGTTTTTTGATGAGGGTGTTTTCTAAAAGAAGGGCTTCTTTTTCTGAGGGGGTGATGATGGTATCGATATGGGCTATTTGTATGGTGAGATAGGGGACCATAAGTCGTCCATCGCGTCCAGGGACAAAGTATTGTTTCACGCGCGATCGCACTTCTTTTGCTTTTCCAACATAGAGAATTGTCCCGTCTTCATTTTTCATCAAATATACGCCAGGCTCTTTGGGGAGAAGTTCTAGTTTTTCAAGATCGTATTTTTTCATGATTCTAATGAAAAGAGCAGAAGTTGCTTATCTGATTTGGATTTTTTTTTGGGTGTGTCATGGGGTTTATTTTCGAGAATTTGAAGAAGGGCTTCCGCTCTTTTCAGGACGGGTTGGGGAAGTCCCGCTAAACGTGCGACATGGATTCCATAACTTTTATCTGTCCCGCCGCGGATGATTTTTCGCATGAAGACGATGCCTTCACTCGTCTCTTTGACAGCCACGTTGTAGTTGAGAGCACCGGGGATCTTTTCTTCGAGTTGTGTGAGCTCCCAGTAATGGGTGGCAAAAAGGGTTTTCGTTTGTTTTTCTTTGAGAAGATATTCTGCAACGGCATAGGCAATTGAGATGCCATCATATGTGCTGGTACCTCTTCCGATTTCATCGAGGATGATCAGCGATTTTGAGGTGGCATTATTGAGGATGTTCGCCGTTTCAGACATTTCGACCATAAAGGTGGATTGTCCGCGTGAGAGATCATCGCTTGCGCCAATTCGGGAGAAGACTTTGTCGATAATTCCAATGTGGGCTGATTTCGCAGGAACGAACGATCCCATTTGTGCCATGATCGTGATCAGAGCGACTTGGCGAATATATGTCGATTTTCCAGCCATGTTTGGTCCGGTGATGAGGTAGAGGAGGCGATCTGATCCATTGAGATGGGTGTCATTTGGGATGAATGTTTGATCGTTCATGGAGCATTCGATGACGGGGTGTCTGCCGTGTGAGATTTCTAAACGGTTACTTGCATCGATTAAGGGGCGTGTATAGTGGTGTTCTTTGGCAACGTGACAGAGGGAGAGATGGACGTCTAAATTGGCAATGCCTCGTGCGATTTTTCGGATGTCTTCGGCATAGGCAGAGACTGCTTCTTTGAGCTCATGATAGAGTTTTTGTTCTAGAATTGAAATCTGATCTTCTG
The DNA here is from genome assembly GCA_021772315.1 of Chlamydiota bacterium. Taxonomy (GTDB): domain Bacteria; phylum Chlamydiota; class Chlamydiia; order Chlamydiales; family Simkaniaceae; genus JAJFMF01. The sequence goes on along the minus strand of JAJFMF010000008.1, from coordinate 133,896 downwards.
CACTCAGGATTTTTTCTTCGTAGTCTTTGAGTTCGGGTGAGATGAAACGGTGAGAGTTAACAAGCGTTTGCCTTTTTTCAAAGGTTGCGGGAACATTAGCACCTTGCGTGCGGCTCACTTCGATATAATATCCAAAGGCTTTCGTGTAATTGATTTTTAGAGTTTTGATTCCAAGGGTGTTTCTGAGATGCTCTTGATAGTTTGCAATCCACGACTGGTTATCCCGTTTGAGATTTCTGAGGGTATCAAGTTCAGCTGAATGTCCTTCTTTAATCACGTTTCCATCTGAGAGACGTAAGGGGAGATCTTCATTGAGTGTAGAAGCGATTTTATCAGTTAATTGCGTGGTGTCGATGAGATGAGAGCAAATTGAAATGAGAAGCGGAGTGGAAAATGGCGTAAGGAGTTCTGAGATGGGGGGGATTTCTTTTAGAGAATTATTAAGTGCGATGAGGTCACGCGGCGAGCTGTTTCCTCCTGTGATGCGTGTGATAAGGCGTTCGAGATCGCGTACATTTCTTAAATGTGAGCTGAGTTTGAGGCTGGTGCCATAATTTTCTAAGAAGGCCTGAATGACATCTTGTCGCATATGAATTTTTTCTGGAGAAAGAAGGGGGTGCACGAGATGATTTTTAAAAAGACGCCCGCCCATAGGTGTGAGGGTTTTGTCGAGTATGCTAAGAAGGGTGTGGCTACTTGTTTTTTGATGCAGGGGCTCAGTGAGTTCAAGGTGACGCTGCGTCGATGCATCGATACGCATATATGATTCAAGATGATCGAGTTGTAATTTTTTGATTTGGTCGATGGGCAGATGCATATCCTCTTGAATATACATAAGTAGAACGGCTGCGGCATTGATTGCAGTTGGCATCCCTTTTAACCCAAGTCCATCGAGTGTATGCAGTCTAAAATGGCGCGTTAAAAAATCATAACAGGTTCGATGGTCAAAATAGAAATTCTCTTTGAGATTGAGTCTAAAGGGGAAATCTTGTTTCAGCTGATCGAGAGCATGTTTGTGATGGGAGAAGATTTTATCTGAGATAAGGATTTCTGCTGGGCGTCTACGATAGAGTTCATGATAGAGCTCCTTCTCGTCCGAGAATTCTGAGACTTTAAATTCACTTGTAGACAGATCGAGAATTGCTAGAGCGTAGATAGAGTTGATCTGCGTCATACAGATGATGAAATTGTTAGCTTTTTCAGAAAGGTAGCTGGCGCTTGTATAGGTTCCAGGGGAGAGGACTTTGACGATATCGCGCTTGACGATCCCTTTGACATCTTTTGGATTTTCCATCTGCTCTGCGATGGCAACAACCAGGCCTTTGGCGATGAGTTTTTCAAGATAAGCTTCGCAGGTGTGTGCTGGCACGCCGCTCATTGGGATTTCTTGGCGCTTTGTGAGCGTTAGATTAAGCACGCGGGATAAAATCTCAGCATCTTCATAGAAGGCCTCATAGAAATCGCCGAGGCGAAAAAGAAGGAGAGCATTAGGGGCTTTTTTTTTGCAAGCTTGCCACTGCTGCATCATGGGAGAGGTTTTAACGGTCATTTTTTAAGTATTTTTTTCCAAAATGAGAATTTCTTTTTTCGTTTTACCTTTTTTTCTGAAGAATGGGAAGCTTGATCTTCTTTGCAGAGTTCTTCATCGAGAGCTTCTTTTGCTTCTTTGATCCCTTTTGCGATTTGTAAAATGACGCCTTCACACCATCTTTGAGACTCTTCAATTTCTTGTTGGAGTTGCTCGAGACGTGTCAAGATCTCCCGCGGAGTTTTTGTTACTTTAGAAAATGAGGTGAAAGAAGGATTTTCAGATTGTACTTTGTAATTTTCGATCATTTGCCTGAGTTCGAAAATATCAATGAGAAGGGGCAAGAACATCTTTTTGAAATCCTCGCGGAGTCCATTTCTTGACGAAGTCGAAATAATTTTTTTGCTGGAGCTTTGCTTGAGAGATGAAAGGGAATCTGAAACGGTGTTTTTGGAAATAGGGGAGCTATCAAGCTTCCGATACACCTTTTTATTGAAGCCTGAAGGCGAGGCGGATTTTCCTTCTGCTTCAGTACTCATTTTTTCCTCCGACGGCTAGAGCGATTAATCCACTGTCGATTATACAGCGCGATGCGCTTTAACAAAAGCTTTTTCCTCAAAACGAAAAACCTGTATGATGAGGGATATGTTTGCCAAGAAAAGTTTAGAGATGCTCCGTGATAAGGTGGACTTGATTGAAGTCCTCTCTTCTTATCTCGATTTGAAGCGAGCCGGCGCGGCGTACAAGGCGCTATGCCCTTTTCATGAGGAGAAAACACCCTCTTTTGTCGTGCAAAGAGGGGATTCCCATTATCACTGTTTTGGATGCGGGGCCCATGGGGATGCGATCGCGTTTTTGATGGGACACCTTCAGATGAATTTTGCTGAGGCCGTCGAAGTTTTGGCTGATAAATTCCAAATCCCTCTAGAGGAGGAGGATTTTAAAGGTAAAAAAAATGAGACGAATAAAAAGCAACTCCGCGAAGCACTCACGCATGCAACGGAGTTTTATCACTCCTATCTTCTTCATACAGATGAGGGGCAGCACGCCTTAAACTATCTCTATGAACGGGGGCTCGATTTAGATTTCATCAATCTATATCACATCGGGTTTGCCCCTAAGAATCAGGACTTTTTTCTTAGAGCGATGAAAAAATTTGATGAGAAGATTTTGCTCGAAGTAGGCCTTCTTGCAAAGAGTGGTGTGAGACGCCCTTTCTTTTTTGAGCGGGTTATTTTTCCTATTAAGGATCCAAATGGGCACCCCATTGGTTTTTCCGCACGTAAGATTAAAGAGACGACCTTTGGGCCAAAATATCTCAATACACCCGAAACGAGCCTCTTTAAAAAATCTGAAACGCTCTACGGTCTTTCAGAATGTCGCCGTCGCATTGCAAAAGAACAAAGGGTGATGATTGTCGAAGGGCAGATCGATGCTCTCCGGCTCATCCAAGAAGGTTTTGATTTTACAGTCGCTGGACAAGGAACCGCTTTTGGGCAGGGGCATGTCAAACAACTTGTGAAACTGGGAGTGCAGCGCGTATTCCTTGCACTCGATGGAGACTTAGCTGGGCGTGAAGCAAGCTGTAAAATTGGGGGTCTTTTTCAAAAAGAGGGAATTGATGTCACCGTGATTAGGATGCCTCAAGGAAGTGATCCTGATACCTTTTTACGAGAAAAAGGGCCGGAAGCGTTTTTACATCTGCTGAAAACTGGGGATGATTACCTCTCTTTTCTCGTCAGGCACCTGTCTACCAACGTGGATATGAACTCTCCATCGCAGAAAAACCAACTGATCCAATCTATTGCAGCCCGCATTCGAGAGTGGGAACATCCGCTTATGGTTCACGAAAGCCTGCGTAAGCTTGCCGCGTTAACCCACGTGCCTGAAAAACTCATCGGTGTTGGAGATTCACATACGCCTGAATTCTTCATCAAAAAATCAGGAAGCATTAGCAATATCGAAGTCAACCCAGATCGGGTTTTGGAAACAGACCTGCTTCGATGGCTCTTTTTAGCGGGACACGATCCAAAAATTAAGGAACTTGTAGAAAAGAATATTCGCCCGGAACATTTGCATACCCCTGTTTGTCGACGCCTTTTTTCATTGTATATGGAAAATGAAGCGAATGATCCCCTCTCTCTTGCGCCCTCCCTGAAAGATGCTGAAGAGCAACTTCTCTTATCCGAGATTCTGCAAAAACGGATTAACCTTGAAAAATCAGAAGAGGGAGCGCTTAATACCATTACGAAAATTCTCGAGCACCACTGGCTTGATGAGAGAGAAAAAATCCGGATTAAAATTCAAAGCGGATACTGCTCAGAGGAAGAAGTGATGGAGCTTGCACGAAGATTTGATGAACTGAAAAGGGAAAAACCTGAGCCCGTTTTATGACGCATACGATTTATTACGATGATCAGTGCTCTTTTTGCATCATGTGTGTCAATTTCGTTCGGAAAAATGCTTCTCAAAATCTCTTTGAATATCAGCCGCTCCCTGAAAAAGGGAATACGCTCATCCTCGTTGAAGGTGAGAAGAGGTGGAATCGTTCTCAAGCGGTCTTTCGTATTTTAGATCTTATTGGAGGGAAATGGAAATGGATCAGTTGGATGTATCATCTTCCTTCATGGCTGATTGATCCTCCCTACCGCCTCATCGCCTATCTACGCGGATGTAAGTGATGCTAATCATTCCATTTCTTATTTTTCTCTATATTACGATCTTCTACTATACTTGGAAGTTGGGCATTTCTCCCATGCCTACCTCTCCGAAAGTAAAACGGGCTCTTCTTGCGGCTTTGCCAGAGCAAATTGAGGGAACGATCTATGAACTCGGTTCGGGTTGGGGGCATCTTGCCCTGGCTCTCGCGAAAAAATACCCGCAAAATCAAGTCGTAGCCTATGAGCTCTCACCCCTTCCCTATCTGTTTTCACATATCCTGAGTCTCTCTGTGAAAAATCTCAGTATTCGTCGAGAAAATTTCTATAAAGTGTCATTCCAAGACAAAGGGCTATTTGTTTGCTATCTCTTTCCAAAAGCGATGCAGAAACTAGAACAAAAGCTGGAGGGCACTGTGATTAGTCATACGTTCGCGTTTCCCAGTCGTCAACCAGCTCGCATAATAGAGGTTGAAGATGCCTATAGAACCCAGATCTACGCTTACAAGCATCTGTAAATGAGTCATATATATCAAATGAGTTATAGAAAAAGGACGTATAACTCATGACTTGGAATTGGGAATTACCTGATTGGCCACAGTTTTTTTATGATTCAGACCGAATCTCTAAATTAGAAAGACAATTTCTTGTAGGTGCGGGGAGCACTTTTGCCTACCTAAAAGCTATAGGGGGAAAAAGAACATCATCGCTTTATCGTTGAAATCCTGAGTTTGGAGGGGGCTGAAAGTTCTAGGATTGAAGGTGAAGCTCTGGATAGAATGAGCTTGCAATCGTCGATCAAAAAACATTTTGGACTCGATTATGATCCAAAGAAAAAGGCCGATAAGGAATCTGGTATGGCTGAACTTCTTTGCAGTGTATATGAATCATTTGATAAAGCATTGACGCATGAGATGCTTTGGAGGTGGCATTCTATGCTATTTAAGAACACGTCTAGTTTAGATGATTATGGAAGATATCGCATGCATTCAGAACCTATGCAAATTGTTTCTGGCCGCCTTGATTCTTCAAGGGTATTTTTTGAAGCGCCTCCTTCAGCAGCAGTATTCGATGAAATGACAGTATTTATTAATTGGTATAATTCTTCAAATGCATCTGAATCAATTCTGGGAAAGGCCGCTATTGCGCATGTTTACTTTGAAAGTATTCATCCATTTGAAGATGGAAATGGAAGGATAGGACGTGTTTTAGTAGAAAAAACACTTTCTCAAGGTGTAGGGCAACCAGTATTGATCGCTATTTCCAAGTTATTAGAAAAACAGAAAAAAAAATACTACTCCGAACTTGAAAAATGTAATCGGACATTAAAAGTGGAACACTGGGTCGACTTTTTTGTTCAGATTATCTCGCAAGCGCATGAAGAATCTACAGACTTCTTATATTTTTTAATAGAAAAATTAAAAATGATGCAAGCCCTTTCAGGGCAAATTAATGCGCGGCAAACAAAGGTGTTACTTTGGATGTTTTCAGAAGGGTCAGGTGGTTTTAGAGGGGGTCTGAGTGCAAAAAATTATATCGCTATTACAAAGACCTCCAGAGCTACTGCTACGCGTGATTTAACTAATCTCGTTGAGAAAGAAGTTTTGATCAAAACGGGAGATCTCCGTCATACTCGTTACTGGCTAAATCTAAAGATAAATAATCATTTGCCAGTCGGGTTTAAACGCGGAGAGGTTTAGTAGTATGATATAGAGGTAGATCGTCTTCTCGAATGGGCTCAAAGACTGTTTTACTTATAAAATCAAGTTGGTCCATAATTTGATCTGATGTAGGATACTCATCTGAGTAAGGTTGGAGTAATGAATTACAGAGAGCCCAGTGCGTAGGATAATTTAAACGGCAATCTATCATCATCTTTCCAAATGTATTTAGGTCCTTATAAGTAGATCGATTGCTGGTAATCAGTCGAACCTTTCTGAAATTAGAAAGACATATTTGAAAATTTCCCTCATTTTCCTTATAGAGAACATGATCATATGAAAGATTGTTATATGAATAACCACTATTATGGATTTCCTGCAAACCCGATAAAATTTGTTTGAAAAGTTCAAGATATTGTAAAAAATTTTGTGGTCTAAATTGAACTATCTGCCTAGTTCCAGTTTTAAAATTCTCCTTTTCAGCTATTTTCTGTCGTTGCATCATAACTTGAGTTATGTTTTGACTCAGATTTCCATCACAAAGAGGTGCTGTTATGTGGTCATTACCACATTCTTCGTACCTTAAGACATATGGGGAATGAAAATAACCATTTACTTCATACTCATCATATAATCTTTCAAAATTAATATTGGTGGGGTTTTTTGGTTGTATATAAACTAATTCGGTGTCCCCATCGACTTTAAAACGTCTATGATTTCCAACAAATTCGCAGTCAAAATGATACTGCTTTGCATTGTTTATTGCTGCCATATTAAATAACTTATAAATTAATTATTAGAGCTATTAATTTTAAGTTATCTAATAAATAAAATCAACTCGAACGGGAAACGAAATCATTAGTTTATGCTTGGATTTTATTAAAATCTAATAAAGTAGCAAAAAGTGTAAAAACTTCTTTCAAGAGGGCTAGGCGATTTTGTTGGACTTTGGGATCGTCGGCTAGGATTTTGACATGATCAAAGAGCGCTGCTAAGGGGTCTTGCAGTGAGGCTAGAAGCTTGAAGACAGATTCATAGTCTCGCTTTTTTAAGGAGTGTGTCCAGGGCGTTTTAATGGCTTCTAGGACATCGAACAGTTTTTTCTCCTCATCTTGATCGAAGAGTTTAGGATCGAGCTGAGATGGGGTGCCTTTTTCGAGCTGCCCTTTTGCGCGCTTAAAGACTTCGAAGAGCTTGTTGAAATGGTCTCCCGATTCTCGGAAGGCATGGAGGGCTTTGACTTTGCAGTATTGGTCGTAAGGATCGAGGCATTGCCCTTGTAGTGAGGCTTCAATTTCATCTTTTTTAAAGCCATATTCTTCAAAAATAGTTTTGGCGCGCGTGGTAATGTAGGTGAGGAGTTCGGAGGTGTCAGAGGTGCCGTGTTTTAATGTTTTTTCAAGATCGAGGCTGAGTTTGTTTTCAATTAGGATCTTTAGAATGCCAAGGGTTTGACGTCTGAGTGCATATGGGTCGCTTGATGAGGTGGGCTTTAGGCCAATGCGGAAATAGCTTGTAAGGTTGTCGAATTTATCGGCAAGGCTAAGGAGAATGCCTGTAGGTGTTTGGGGGAGCGTGCCGTTTTCAGATTTTGGCATCCAATGCTCTTCTATGGCATTTGCGACTTCTTTATTTTCTCCGTGATGCAGTGCGTAGTATTTACCGGCAGTTCCTTGCAAATGTGGAAATTCGTATACAAGTTCAGATGCGAGATCGGCCTTACAGAGTCTGGCTGCGCGGATGACGGTTGTTTCATCACCGATGTTGAGTTCTTGGTGTAGAAACTGGGCATAGGTTTTGATGCGCTCTACTTTTTCTGTGTAACTTCCCAGTTCTTTTTGGAAGATGATGCTCTGGAGCTTTTCGTTGAATCCATCAAGGGGCACTTCTAAATCATGTTCATAGAGGAAAACACCGTCGGATAGGCGTGCTGATAATACGCTTTGGTTTCCTTCAATGATGGTTTTCTGGGGTGTGTTATCTGCTGTGATGATGAATTTTGGAAGGAGAGTTCCTTTTTTATCAGCAAAGGGGAAGTAACGTTGATGTTCCACCATTTCTGAGATGAGCACTTCTGAGGGAGCGTTTAAAAAGTTGGGGTCAAAGTTCCCCACGACAAGTTCGGGCCATTCCGAAAGGTAAAGGACTTCAGAGAGGACGCGCTCTTTTTCCAGGGCGGATCCCTTTTCTTTTTTTTCTATTTCGGAAAGTTGCTTAAGGATGACATTTTTCCGCTTCTCAATATCAAGTTGCACGAAATGCTTTTCTAACAGGGAAAGATAACCATCTGCTTCTGGAATTTCAAATGGGGATGGATCGCGTTGCATGTGGCCGTAAGAGGTGGTAGAAGTGGCGATGGGGCCGAGGTTAAAGGGGACAAGTTGATTCCCTAGGAGGCACACAATCCATCTTAGAGGCCTTGCGTATGTGAGGTTGAGAGCGCCCCAGCGCATCTTTTTTGGGAAATGGAGATTTAAGATGAGCTCGGGGAGGTGCTTATGCAAAATTTCAAGGGTGGATTTCCCTTGTTTTTCTATTTTTGCAAAAAGATAGCCGTTTCGGACTTCAAGCTGAGGGGTTTTTCCTGCTTCGATTTCTTTGAAAGTGCAATGAGGGAGTTGGAGGGAATTAAAAAAGCCTGCGCCTTGTTTTGTCAGGATTCCATTTTCATCGAAAGCGATGGATGTAAGCGGGCCACGTTTCTCAACTTTCTCATCCTCTGTGCCCTCTGGAACATCTTCTAGGAGTATGGAAAGACGTCTTGGACTGCCCATCACTTTGAGCGATTGGTAGCTGAGATGTTGCTTTTTGAAGAGCTCTTTGATGGCTCTTTCAAGGTTGCGGCAGCCGATTGGTACAAAGGTTGCAGGTAATTCTTCTGAGCCGATTTCAAGTAAAAGCGTATGTTTGACTTTTGGATTGAAAGATGGGGGAGTGAATGGCGTTTGTTCGTGTGAGATGTGTTCTTTTTCTCTGTCGATAAGGGGGTAATTTTGTTTTTCTCTCTCTTTGAGGTAGCTTGTTGCCACGGCTTGTGCGAGATTGCGTATGCGTGAGATGTAACCTGTCCGTTCTGTCGTTGAAAGCACGCCGCGTGCTTCAAGAATATTGAAGGCATGAGAGGCTTTCATTACAAAATCATAGGCGGGGATTGGAAGGTGGAGGCTAGAGAGCGTTTTTGCCTCGTTTTCAAAGTCATCAAAATGTCGCAGCCACATCTCTGTTGAGGCTCTTGTGAAATGATAATGACTCCACTCTACTTCGCTGCGATGGAAAATATCGCCATAGGTGAGTGTGTCATTCCACTGCATATCAAAAAAACTTTTTACACCTTGAAGTGCCATGCAGAGGCGCTCTAAGCCGTAGGTGATTTCTACGCTGATGGGATTGAGTGTATAGCCTGCTACGGCTTGGAAATAGGTGAATTGTGTGACTTCCATGCCATCCATCCACACTTCCCAGCCAAGACCCCACGCTCCCAAGGTTGGGCTTTCCCAATCATCGTGAACAAATCGTATATCATGCTGTTTGAGATCAAATCCAATGGCTTCGAGGGAATTGAGGTAGATTTGCTGGATGTTTTCAGGCGAAGGCTTCATCACAACTTGCATTTGATGGAACTGGGAGGTGCGGTTGGGATTTTCTCCATAGCGACCATCTTGCGGACGCCTAGAGGGCTCGACGTAGGCTGTGTTGTAAGGCTCTGGGCCCAAACTTCGCAAAAACGTTGCAGGATTAAATGTTCCGGCCCCTACTTCGAGATCATGCCCTTGTTGGATAGCGCAGCCATTTTTCCCCCAAAAAGAAGAGAGTTGGTGAATAATTTCTTGAAACGTCGTCATGATAAAATTACCATACCCCTATAGAGAATAAGAAACAAGATACTGGCGTCAAAACAATCATATATGCGATCATAGTACCAGTATGCGTCTTTTTAGTGGTATAAATGAACTTGAATTGAAAAATTGGCTAGCAGGAGAGAATGAGCCTCTTTTTAGAGCCTCCCAGCTTCTGGAATGGGTTTTTCAAAAAAAAAGTTGCTCTTTTGAGGAGATGACAAATCTTCCGAAAGCGCTTCGTATAAAGCTGCAAGAAAATTTTTTATTTCCTGCGCTCACTTTAGCGAAGATAGAGGATTCTAAGGACCAGGAGACGATAAAATTTTTATGGAAGCTCCCGGATGGGATGCTTGTTGAATCCGTTCTTATTTGTAGCGGAGAGCGGCGCACAGCCTGCGTCTCTTCTCAGGTGGGATGTAATGCCAGGTGCGCCTTTTGCGCTTCGGGCAAAGAGGGGCTCAAACGGAATTTAGATCAGGGTGAAATTTTGGAGCAGGCGCTCCACATGAACCGATACCTCCAAAAGAATGGGGAAAAACTGACAAATGTTGTTTTTATGGGAATGGGGGAGCCTCTAGAGAATTATGATGCAGTGATTGGAGCGATTCGGGGACTTATTGATCCCAAGCGTTTTCACCTCTCACAGCGGCGTATTACGGTCTCCACAGTTGGAGTTGTAGAGGGGATTGAAAAATTTAAAAGTGAAGGGTTAAAAGTAAATTTTGTTTTGTCGTTGCATGCGCCGAATCAGCATGTTCGAAAAAAAATTATACCTTATGCCAGAAAATATCCTCTGGAAGACGTGCTAGATGCAATGCAAAGTTATTCGAAAGAAACAGGACGAGACATCACTTATGAATATATCTTGATCGCAGGGATTAATGATCAAGAAGAGCACGCTAAAGAACTAGCTAAGCTGTTAAGCCAAAAGCAGTGCAGTGTAAATTTAATCCCATATAACCCTGTTGAAGGGTTAAAATTAAAGCGACCTGAGCCATCTGATATCGAACGATTTCGCGAAACGCTCTGCAATTTAGGGGTCAAAACGACTTGGCGTTATACCAAGGGCAAAGATATTGCGGCGGCCTGTGGACAGCTCGCCTTAAAAAAAACTTTCTAATTTAGGGCAAAGAAAGTATATACAGGGTAAAGTAAGGTGCGTAGTTTAGCAAAAAAGATGAAATCTATAACTCTACAATCTATTTTCAAGATTCCTCTTAAGCTCCCTCTCTTTCTGACGATAGGGCGCATATTCATTAGCCCAATTTTTTTCATCTTTTATTTAAAGTATGCGCAGATGGGGATCTCACTCACGGTGGTTCCTTTTATACTTCTCGGACTTTTACTTGTTTCGGAACTTACCGACTTTTTAGATGGGTTTTTGGCCAGACGTTGGAACCATGTCACCCGGCTTGGGAAAATTCTCGATCCGATGGCGGACAGCATCACACGACTTACAATGCTACTTACCTTTACTCAAGGCCTTGTCGATCTGCCTCTACTTCTTATTTTTCCCTTCATTTATCGCGATATTATGATTAGTACGCTACGCACTGTCTGTGCGATGAAAGGGATGACCTTAGCTGCGCGCATTAGTGGAAAAATCAAAGCTGTTGTGCAGGCGATTGCGATCATTATGATCATCCTGCTCATGATCCCTTATAGCTTTGGAATGATCACCTTGCAGCAATTGCAATCGATTAGTTTATACATCGTTTCTGCAGCGGCAGCCTATACGCTCTTTTCAGGCTTTGAGTACCTCAAGGCGAACTGGAACTATATCAAATCATCCTGGCAAAAAGACTAACAATAGACATCAATATACTCTTGGGCTGAGCGTCTCCAACTATGATTAGATTGGATGCAATTCAAGACGATCTTTTTCCATATTTCGCTTCCATACATATTAAATGCCTCGTAGAGCGCACTATTTAAGCTCTCTTTGGAATGTTCTCTGAAGAGAAAACCATTTTTACCATCATGGATTGAGTCAGCAAGTCCTCCCGTATTGTAGGCGAGTGGAACTGTTCCATAATGCATGGCAATTAGCTGCGTCAAACCGCAGGGTTCAAATTGAGAAGGAATCACTAAAAGATCTGCAGCAGCAAAGACTTGATGCGCTAGAGTTTCATTAAATTTAAAACAAAAGTACAAATTTGGATGGCCGCGATACTTTTTCTCGAGGGATAAAAATTCCTTCTCAACCTTCTTGTTGGAAAAACTTCCTATTAGAACAAAACTCCCACCAGCATCCAGTGTTGTTGAAATCGCTTCCTGGATGAGTTCGGGCCCTTTCTGAGGGACGAGACGTGAGATAGAACATACGAGGATCTTATTGCTTGGTTGAAGATGAAGCATTTCTAAGAGCTTGGATTTGTTTTCAGCTTTTGCTGAATGAACCGACTCAAGAGAATAATTAGAAGAGATGAGGGAGTCCGTTCTGGGATTCCAATACTCCTCATCGATTCCATTTAAGATTCCTACCAATTTGGATTGATTTTCTAAAAGCGCTTTATGCAGTCCAAACCCGGTTTTTTTTTGGAGAATTTCTTTAGCGTATGTTGGGGAAACGGTTGTGATTTTATCAGCGGAATAACACGCTCCTTTGACTAAATTGACTACTCGATGATGCTCGGGATCTTCATATTGTGGGTCGTGGGCGTAGATCTTTTTGTCGAGGCCAATTTTTTCGAGATTATGCCTGCTACATTTCCCCTGATAATAGAGATTATGGATGGTAAAAACGGATTTTCTTATCCGCAGTCCAAGTTGATGGTAGAGATCACGATAGAGAGGAAAAATAGCAGCTGGTTGCCAGTCATGTAAATTTAAAACGTCTACTTCTTGGTCCCTTCTTAAAAGAAAGTCACACACCATCCTTGAAAAATAATGAAAACGGTCATTGTCGTCCTTTTCTCCATAGATTTCCTTTCGACTGAAGTATTCCTTTGGGTGCTGATCTTCAAATAAGTAAAGGGAGACACCTTGATATTTCGCGTGATAGACCAGGTTGTGATAGACGTTATCGCTTTCATAAGTCTCGAGGTTGTCGAGAGCGATTTCATATTCTGGAAATTTGACAGAGGAATATTTTGGGAGAAAGACCTCGACATGATGTCCAAGTTTTGCTTGTTCTTTGCTTAGGCTTCCCAGGACATCTCCCAGTCCGCCAACTTTGGCGAAAGGTGCAAATTCTGTCGCGACATGGATGATATGCATAAGCCCTGACTAAGTAGTAACCCAGGTTTATATTTAGCCTACTTTACTTACGCATGTCAAAAATTTAATCGGAAAACCCTGAAAAAGATACAATTGTATCTGTATCTTCAAAACAAAGTGTTTGTTTATAGCGGATTTTAAAAGGCCTCTTTGTGAAGAGGCCTTTGATTTAGATGAATTTCACGGAAAGATTGGCCTTTTTGCCAATATTGTTAATGGCTTCCCACGAGATGTCTTTGTGGGGTGGATCAAAAAGAACAGCCTCGTAAATTTTATAATTTATTTTATCTGTTTCTTTCCACTCATCTGTAATTGAAGTTTTTAATTGATCAAGAGTCATCATTGGAGAGATTTCTCCTGTACACGCGGTATTTTGACGGATCAGCTCTGCTTTTTTGTCTGCATCCCAACACTTTTCACACATACATTACCTCCATATTCTGGAATGATTGATGGGTAATTCTTTAACGCATCTTAATTTATTAATTCAATCTTTTTTTTTCTAGTATGGGATTGGGTACGGAGAGGAGTAGAAGGGGGTTGAAAATAATTCTGAATCTTTGTACGATTTCACCTGACCTTAACATTGGGGCGTGGCCAAGTGGTAAGGCAGCGGTTTTTGGTACCGCCATGCGTAGGTTCGATCCCTACCGCCCCAAAATTTGAGATTATTTTTTTAATAATCTCATAACAGAAAGTCTTTATTTTGGGCTTTCGATGAGAGACAAGCTAAGAATGATTGATAAGACTCCTTTTAAACTTTTTTCAGGGACGTCGCATCCGAAACTTGCGAAGGAAATCGCACGTTGTTTAGGGGTCGATCTTGGTGAGGTTCTCATTGAAACATTTCCAGATGGTGAGATAGGCGTTCAAATATTAGAGAATGTCCGCGGTCGGGATGTGTTTGTCATACAAAGTGTGGCACGCAATCCCAATCTCTATCTCATGGAATTGCTCATCATGATTGACGCATTGAAACGTGCTTCTGCTCGAAGTATTTCCGCTGTGATTCCCTATTATGGGTATTCTCGACAAGATCGTAAAGATAAAGGTCGGGTCCCGATCACAGCAAAACTCGTCGCAAATCTGCTCGAAAAGGCAGGGGTAACGCGGGTTGTAACGATGGATTTGCATGCTGAACAAGTTCAGGGTTTTTTCGACGTTCCTGTCGATAACCTTTATGCAAGACCGGTTTTCGTTAAGGAATTTAAAGAGCTTGGGATGGAAGACTTAGTTGTCGTCTCTCCTGATATGGGAAGTGTGAAGCTTGGTCGCACTCTTGCTGAAGATTTGAAGGCAGAGATCGCGATTATTGATAAGCGGCGCATTAATTCCGAAGAGGTTGAAGTCAATGCGGTCATTGGTGATGTGAAAGGAAGAAACGTTGTTCTCGTCGATGATATTTTATCGACGGCTTCGACATTAAAGGAAGCGGCAAAAATTTGCAGAGCTCATGGAGCAAAACAGATTTTGGCTGCGGTAACTCATGGGCTATTTTGCGGAAAAGCCTTTGAGGAAAGTGTGATCGATAAGTTATTGGTTACAAATACAATTCCTCTTCCCGATTCCATTGAGCATTCTCGTATTCACGTCGTATCAGTTGCTTCTCTTTTTGCTGAGGCAATTCGATCCATCATTGAAGCTAAGTCTATCAGTTCTCTTTTTAGAGCGCGTTAAGACAGAAGTTTTTGGAATTATTAGTAAATTTATATTTTGGAGAATTTATGAAACTGAATGTTTCAAAACGATCAAAGGAAAAAAAAGAAGAACTCACTTCTATACGTGTTGAAGGTGATATTCCAGCGGTTCTCTATCAAAAGGGTGGAGAAGGGATTCCAATTCGTATTAAAGGGGATGAATTTGCAGCTCATATGCGTAAAATAGCTATGGGATATTTGTCGACAACGGTGTTTGAGTTTGAATTAGATGGAAAGAACCATCGCGTACTTGTTAAAGAAATTCAGTATCACAAAACGACGTATAAAACGCTTCATATCGATTTTATGGAACTTGTTGAAGATCGCCCTATCACAGTGAATGTCCCGCTCAATTTCAAGGGATTAGAAGCATGTGCTGGGATTAAGCTCGGGGGGTTTTTACGTATGGTAAGACGTCACTTGAAGGTGCGCTGTTTACCAAAAGATCTACCAACCGAGGTTAGCGTTGATGTTTCCGGACTTGCATTGAATCAATCGCGTCGAGTGAAAGATTTACCGATTGCTGCTGGAGTTAGATGTCTTTTTCCAATGAATGAAGCTGTTGCTGTGATTTCAAAACGTTAAAAAAGGGCTGAGATATTTTAATTGTAGGACTTGGAAATCCTGGAAAGAGTTACAGGGGCACGCGCCATAATCTCGGATTTATCGTGCTTCAAGCTTTTGCTGAAAAATATGGACTTCGCTTAAAGAAGCAGTCGAAGTTTATGGGAGAATTAGCTCATGGCGTGGTCCTAGAGCAGAAGGTTCATCTCTTGCTTCCAATGACCTACATGAATCTCTCAGGGCAAGCAGTAAGAAAAGCTGTAGATTTTTATGGAATTGCTCTGGATCATATTTTGATCGTTACAGATGATATCTCTCTTCCATTTGGGAAGTTGAGATTGAGACCAAAGGGAAGTGCAGGTGGGCATAATGGACTGAAAAGTGTAGAGCAGCATCTCCAGTCCCAGCATTATTCGAGGCTTCGTCTTGGAATTGGCGATCAGAGTGATGGGGATTTAGCTGACTATGTCCTGGCAGAGTTCACCTCAAGTGAAAAGGATGAACTTCCAAAAATTATTGATGAAGGGGTTTCTGAGATAGAAACCTGGGTTACAAAAAAAGGAACTTATGAAGAATCAAAAACAACTCTATGAAGGGATGTACATTCTCAATGCTGCGCTGAGTGAAGAGGCGATCAAAAAGGCTATTGAACGCATCACTTCAGCTATTGAAGCTCATGGAGGAGAGATCCAAAAAATCCATGATCAAGGGAAGCGTAAACTCGCTTATGAGATCAATGGACACCGTCAAGGCTATTATTTACTTATTTTCTTTTCATCTTTTAGCAATAAAATTAAAGAATTGTGGGATGAATACCAACTCAATGAGGATTTAATTCGCTTTATGACTCTCAAAACTGAAAAGGTTCTTGAGAAATTAGACTTTAAATCGTTAAGCCAAGGATAAAAGAAGATGATGAAATTTAAACATCGGAAACGCTGTCCATTTGTTTCAGCAGGATTTAAAGATATTGATTACAAAGATATCGACACACTAACTCAATTCATTACTGAAAGGGGTAAAATTCTTCCTAGACGTATTACTGGGGTTTCATATTATTTTCAAAAAAAACTAGCTAATGCGATCAAAAGAGCGCGATACATGTCGCTTCTTCCTTTTGTCGCAGAAGATTAATCGAGAAGGGATTTTACGATGCAAAATCAATTACTACTTCTAGAAGATGTCAGCAATTTAGGACGAAAAGGGGACCTCGTAAAGGCGAAACCTGGTTTTGTGAGAAATTATCTCCTTCCTAAGAAGAAAGCTGTTATCGTTGATAAAAGAACATTGCGTATGCGGGAGCGTCTTCAAGAAGAGCGTGCAAAACAAAGCGTTATAGATAAAAAAGAATCCGAAGAACTTGCTAAGGTGCTTGCAGAAAAGGTGTTGTCAATCACTGTCAAAGTAGATACAGCGGGACACTTGTATGGTTCAGTTTCAACGGGAGATATTGCATCTCTTCTCGAAACAGAAGGATTTTCAGTTGACAAACGTTCTATACAACTTGCCCATGCAATTAAAAAGTCAGGAAATTATGACATTTCTCTTAAGTTGAAAGAAGGTGTCGTAGGTTCGTTTACTTTGAATGTTATTGGCGAAGGCCAGATTGCTAAAGTTGAAGAAATTGTTGAAGAAGTAGAAAAAGAAGAAGAGAATCCTTCATAACGTGAAAGAACTCACCTTCTTTTCACCTGCAAAACTCAACCTCTTTTTTCGCATTTTACGTAAACGCACTGATGGGTATCACGAAATCATCTCCCTCATGCAGGCAATTGACTTGGGTGATGACCTCACAGTGAGTTTGTCTAGTGAAGATAAGCTCACTTGTGATGATCCCACCATTCCTTGTGATCATCACAATCTTGTCATAAAAGCTTTGCAACTTTACCGCAACAAAACGAATTTACAGTTTTGTGCTGCCGCGGTGTTAAAAAAGCGGATTCCACCTCAAGCGGGTCTTGGAGGGGGAAGTAGCAATGCTGCAACGATGCTCTGGGCTTTAAATGAGCTCCACAATCGCAAAGTTTCGCTTCGGGAGCTTGTCTCATGGGGAGCAGAACTTGGATCAGATGTTCCCTTTTTTTTCTCAAATGGGACGGCAAGGTGCACGGGAAGAGGTGAAGTTTTAGAAAACGCCTCATTAGCTAAAGAAGCGTTTTTTTGGATTGCAAAACCTTCTTTTGGCTGCGAAACGCCCCATATTTTCAAGCATGTCGATCTTAATGAGTGTGATCGTACCACTCCTAAAGAGCAATTTTTTGTAAATGATCTTGAAACTGTTGCTTTGAAGCTCTATCCTCAATTAGAAAATATAAAACAAAGACTTCTTGGACTTGGGTTCACGTATGTTGCCATGACTGGTAGCGGAAGTGCCTTTATGTGCATTGGACCTATCTCAGAACCTGAGCTGCAAGATATCACATTTTTTCCTTCTCGCTCGATTTCAAAAACCAAAGAAACATGGTATGAAAAATGCATAAAAAATCCTTCGATCAACCACTTATTGTCGTTACAGGAGCTGCAGGCTTCATTGGATCTGGAGTTGTCCGTTACTTAAACGATCAAGGTTATACCAATCTTTTGCTTGTTGATGATATTCAAGAAACAGAAAAGTGGAAAAATCTGCGTCGCAAGAAGTTCTTCGATATCATTTCAAAACATGATCTTTTCTCTTTTTTAGAAGGAAGAGAAAAGGATATTCAAGCCTTTATCCATTTAGGAGCGTGTTCTGATACGACAGTCACGAATGGCGATTATGTGATGGAAAATAATTATCGCTACTCTGTTCGTCTTGCTGAATACGCACTCACTCATGGACACCGTTTTATCTATGCATCATCTGCTGCAACCTATGGGGATGGCTCTCTTGGATTTAACGATGATCATGATGTTATTGACGAACTTAAGCCGCTCAATCTCTATGGATTTTCCAAACAACTCTTCGATATGTGGCTAAAAGAGCGGGGTGTTTTGAACCAGGTTGTTGGGCTGAAATATTTCAATATTTTTGGACCCAATGAGGATCATAAAAAACGGATGGCTTCTTTAGTCTATCATATGACCCCCAAAATCATCACTGAGGGAAAGATTTCCCTTTTCAAATCCTCTGAACCAAACCGTTTTGCTGACGGAGATCAATGCCGTGATTTCTTTTATGTCAAAGATGCCGTTGCCATTACCTGTCAGTTTTTGGATTGGCCACTTTCTGGAATTTATAACGTCGGAAGGGGCGGGGCAAAAACATGGAATGAACTTGCGAGTGCCACATTTTCTGCTTTAAATTTAAAAAAAGAGATCGAATATCGCCCCATGCCCAAGGATCTTATCGGCAAGTATCAAAATTACACATGTGCTAACATGGAAAAGTTCGACCGTCATCTTCAGGAAAAGGAACTTATCAAACCAAAAGTTCATACTCTTGATGAAGCTGTTAGAGATTATGTATGCAATTATCTGATAAAGGATGAGACATGGTAACGATCCTCGATGTTTTTAATGAACTCAAACCAATAAAAGCACTTGTCATTGGGGATTTTGTTCTCGACAGGTACACAAAGGGAAAGGTGGATCGTATTTCACCCGAAGCACCCGTTCCTGTTCTTCATGTGCTGAATCAAGAAGATCTGCCAGGAATGAGCGGAAATGTTGTGCTCAATCTTTTAGCTTTTGGGGCAGCTGTTTCAATCATTGGTAGAATTGGCAATGATATGGAAGGGAAGTATCTTTCTGAATTGCTTACAGCAAAAGGCGCAGATACAAGCTGTCTTTGGGTTCAGGATCAATATCAAACACCAATTAAACAACGTCTCATCGCTGATGCGCAACAACTTGTCCGGATCGACCACGAGGAAGTGATATCTCTTTCTAGCCCTCTTGAAGCACAAATTCTAGAGCATCTTAACGATCAAGTGGAAACATTTGATGTCATTGCTATTTCGGATTATGCGAAGGGCTTTTTGTCAGATAAACTTCTTTCACATGTGATTCAACTAGGAAATAAGTATCAGATTCCAGTGATCATTGATCCTAAAGGAAATGATTTTTCTAAATATCAGGGTGCAACTCTTATCAAGCCTAACATGCTCGAAGCACTCACTGCTGCAAAACTTTCTAAAGAGGCAACACTTGAACAGATCGGCCAAAAACTTCTTGAAGTTACATCGTGTAAATATCTTATGATCACACGATCAGATAAGGGGATCTCTCTTTTCAGAAAAGGGGAGACGCACTGTGATTTCCCTGTGATACGGAAAGAAGTCGTTGATGTAACGGGTGCGGGAGATACGGTTTTAGCTACGATGACAGTTGCTTTAGGAAGTGGGTTTGAAATTGAGCGAGCCATCGAACTTTCGAACTACGCAGCGAGCCTTGTAATAGAGCGCCTCGGGTGCGTAAGTGTAACTTTTCCGGAATTGGCAAAAAGAATGATTGATGATCAGGTGGAAAACAAGATCTTTGATGAAAATCATCTCTTTTCTCTTCAACAATTTTTGGAAAATAAAGAATTTATGATTTTAGGGGCTAAAGCTTCTGATGTCTTCGATGTGTCTCTTTTGATGTCGATTCAAAAACTTAAACGTGATCGAGAAGATTTACCTTTGATGCTGTATTTTATCGATCAGAATCCTCCAGAAGAATATCTTTCCATGCTCAGTTCATTTGAGGGAGTTGATTTTATTGTTCTTCATACAACGCGTTTGAAACTCAAGCCAACAGATATCTATTTGCATGAAGGCAAAGAGACGGTTCCACTTAAATTATTGGAAGACTTGCTCTCGCATACTCAACGCATTTAGCGCTTCAATTCTCTTTTTTATGGGTGGATGCGTTGCAAAGAGCCGAACAAAGGAACCTGCGCGCGGGGAAATCATCATCGCGTTAAGTGCTTTTTGCTCTCGAGGTACTTTGCTATTGCCCCTTTGAGATCCAAGTGTTTCAAGAGCAGCGATCATGTTTTCTTTTCCAGAAAGCATGGCACCTCCACGATCTGCACGGTATTCCCGGATGCGAGAGAAAAACGCGACGACCATTGATCCAAAAACCATAAAGACCATTTCAAAGAAAAACGTGAGGAGATAAAAGCTCATAAATGAGCCACCTCGACTGCGCCCACGATTACCAAGTCCTGAAACAGCGTATGCAAGTATGCGAGCTAAGAACATAACAAAAGCATTTACAACACCTTGTAGCAGCGTCATTGTGACCATATCTCCATTTGCAATGTGACTGATTTCATGGGCTAAAACTGCTTCGAGCTCATGAGGTTGCATGCGCTGGAGTAAACCAGTTGACACGGCTACTAGGGAGCGTCTCTTGGTTGGACCTGTTGCGAAAGCATTCATCGTATTTGAGGCGAAAATTCCCACTTGTGGTGTGCAGGGCAGTCCCGCACTTTTTGAAAGGCTTTCAATAAGTTTATAGAGTAGTTGGACTTTGGGATCATCGGCTTGCCTGTTGACAAGTTTTACACCCATGAGAGATTTGGCGATGATTCGGGAGATTGAAAGTGAAATGAGCGCGCCTACCATTCCCCAGATCATACAGAAGATCATAAGAGATTGAATATCGAGCCCTCGAGCAGTTAAATAAGGCCGAATTCCTAGCAAACTGCAGATCGTCGATATTGCTAAAACGACTAAAAAATTAACCGCTAAGAATAAAAAAATTCGTTTCATA
This sequence comes from Chlamydiota bacterium, assembly GCA_021772315.1. Taxonomy (GTDB): domain Bacteria; phylum Chlamydiota; class Chlamydiia; order Chlamydiales; family Simkaniaceae; genus JAJFMF01. The sequence goes on along the minus strand of JAJFMF010000008.1, from coordinate 113,055 downwards.
AATCGCATAGGAAAACCTCATTTTTTTCCATGATAGCATAAAAGGGAATATTATGTTATACAATGCCATATGGATTCAAAACTTCAAGAAGAGTTTCATCGATACTTTCATGACAATCGTGATGAAATTTATAGAGAATTTTTTACCTTTCTCAGCTTCCCGAGTATCAGCACAGATTCTGCATATCAACAAGATGTTTTAAAGTGTTGTAACTACATTGTAACATATCTCAAAGAATGTGGCTTGACAGTCGAAACTTGGGACACCCCGGGTCATCCCATCATTTATGCTGAGACGCCTCCAAAAGAGGGACTTCCGACGCTTCTTATTTATCATCACTATGACGTGCAGCCGATTGATCCCATCGATGAGTGGAACTCTCCCCCCTTTGAGCCTGAAATTCGTAATGGAAATATTTATGCAAGAGGTGCTCAAGATAATAAGGGACAATGCTTTTATTCTCTAACAGCTCTCAAGGCTTTTTTGAAATCTGTTCCTGAGCCAAAGTTTAATATTAAATATTGTATAGAAGGAGAGGAAGAGATTGGTAGTCCTTCTCTCGATCAGATTCTGCCACAAAAAAAAGATAGACTGAAAGCAGATCATCTTTTGATTGTCGACGGTGGGATTCTTGGAAAAAATGAACCCGCTATTGAAGTGGGATGCCGCGGAATTATCACTTTCGAAATTGAATGCAAAGCCTCCTCGATTGATTTACACTCTGGGATGCATGGAGGGATTGCGCTCAACCCTAATCGGGCACTTATTGAGCTCTTAGCAAAATGCTGGGATAAAGATGGAATGGTTGCGATTCCCCATTTTTATGATGATCTGAATTTGCCAACAGAAAAAGAGAGAGAAGAGTTAGATCTCGATTCTGACCCTGTAGCTGCCTCGCGGGAATTTGGAGTTCACGCTTTTTCTCCGACCAAAGGCATTTCTTTTCTTGAAGCCAATTGGTTATATCCGACCCTTGAAGTTAATGGAATTGGAGGCGGCTATATTGGAGAAGGATTTAAAACCGTAATTCCCGCTAAATCTCTTGTTAAACTCTCATGTCGGCTTGTTCCAAATCAAAATCCTGATAAAATTGGAAAACTTGTCGTCGATTTTCTTAAAAAAAATGTTGCATCGGGGATTGAGCTCAAGGTAGAGTTGGGCCATGGTGGTGCAGCCTTCCGAACCTCTCCCTCATCAGAGATTGCAAAAATTGCAGCACAGAGTTTTTCAGAAGTATTTGATACGCCTTGTAAAAAGATTCTGGGAGGAGGGACGATTCCCATTATAGGGCCTTTAGCGGAAGCAAGTGGAGCGGATCCACTTATTATCGGAATGGGATTGATGGGAGATTGCATTCATGCACCGAATGAGCATTTAGGAATGGATCGCTTTGAAAAGGGATTTTCGGTCATGACACGCATTTTTGAAATCTTAGGGAACGTGAAATGAGCCTACTTTCTTCGATATGGAAAAAATTAATTGGTGAGAGTGAAGATGAGAAGCTTCCTCTTGTTCTCATGCTGGCGCCAACCCTCTTAATTACATCACTGACACTTGTCATTTATAAATTTTCTCCCCTTCTATCTCTTTTTGGGTTTGCAACACTTGCTGGCATTCTTTTCGTTTGGAAACTGCAGCAAAAGGGGATGTTTGCGACATTATCTACGCTTCTTTTGGTTTTAATTCTCAATCTGACAGCAAAAAATGATTTTTCCTCACTCTGGCTTTGGACCTTTTTCCTTTCATCTTTGTTGACACTTACAATTTATTTGCTCTCATTCGAGGAAATTAAAAGCATTTTAGCGGTGCGAGCAAAATGGTTTGAAAATGAAAGTGAAAATTTTCATAAGACGCTTAAAAACCGGGATCAAGAAAATCAGGCAGAAAAAAAGGGACTAATTGAGAAATGTGCTGAACTTGAGCAACACCTCCATAAGTCAAAAGAGGAAATTTCTTCTTTGAACCAATTAATAGAAGCATCTCAGATTGAATCAGAGAAAATCCTTTATCAACATGAATCCCTTTTAGAAGAATCTCTAAAAAACCATCGAGAACTGACTAAAATGCGCCTCTATTATCAGGAAAACTCCAAACTCGTCAAAGAGCTCAATTATTTCCGTACGGATGCTTTTCAACGGCGCTTGCTTCAAGAAAAAGCTGAAAAGGAACTCAAAGCTCATCATGTCGAGAAACTGCAAGAACTCGTCACAGTAGCAAAAAACATCAAACAAGAACCAGCTCCCAAACTTCATGAAGAGTCGCAGGAACTTGAAAAGATGGAACAAGAGAAAAGTGATATCAAAGAGCAATACAATACTCTAACGACCGAATATCATGAGCTGAAGAAAAAATATGAGCTCTATAGCGCAAGACGTGACAAGCTTACAAAAGAAGAACAGAATTCAGAAAAAGTGAAAAGCTACTTTGATGCTTTAGATAAAGAGCTTGCTGCAAAGAAAAAAGCGCTCAATCTCGCTAAAACACAGCTTGTGAATCTCGAACGGGAACTCTATGTTCTGAAAAAAGAGATGCAAGAAAAGGGAATCCCCATTCACTGAATTAAAAACCCAGATCGTGTGATATAGACATCCCATCTAAAAATTCTGTTAAAAAATACAATTTTATCTCGAATATCTCTATCACGCAACCTGGGTTAAAACCTCATGGCCATCTTTAGTGATGAGAATGAGATGTTCCCATTGAGCACTTGGTTTGCCATCCGCTGTGACGGCTGTCCATCCATCATCTAGAAGTTTAGCCTCTCTTACACCAGCATTGATCATAGGCTCGATGGTAAATGTCATCCCTTCGACGAGTGGGATTCTAAGCTCATTGTAATGGTGAGGGACTTGTGGAGGTTCGTGAAAGTAACGGCCTACACCATGACCAACAAACTCATCAACGACTGAACATCCTTGAGACGTTGCGTAATCTTCAATCACATTGCCTATTTCATGAAGAAGTACGCCTGGCTTTAAAATCGCAATGGATCTCATGAGGCATTCTTTTGAAACTTCCACCACCTTTTTTTTATCAGGATCGACTTCTCCGATCATTACCATGGCGCTACAATCACCATAAAAACCGTTGAGAATTGGTGAAACATCAATATTCATGATGTCTCCATCTTGAAGGATTCTGTTATCGCTTGGAATACCATGGCAAATCACCTCATTGAGTGAAGTGCAGATGGCTTTGGGAAAAGGGGGATGTCCGTAACCTAGTGGGGCAGGAGTTGCACCAGCTTCTTGATGCAATTGCATGGCATATTTATGTAATTCATTGGTTGAAACGCCTGCTTTTGCTGCGTTACAAAGCTTTTTAAGCATAGATGCAGCTAGTGAAGAGGCGAGGCGAATGCCAGCAATTTCATCGGGTGTTTTTAGCAGGATTTTGTATTGCTTGAAGTATTTTTCCTTCAAGCGTTCAAAATCGAGATCAGCTTTATGGGGGAAATGACATTTTTTCCATTTTTTGCCACTTCCACACCAACATGGGTCATTCCTAGAAATCATACTGCTTATTATAAAAGAATTATGAATTAATTTCTATCAATGATTTATAGACTAATCCGTGGATACATGGAGATGAAAGACATGAAATTTTTTTACTGCTAATTATATTTTTAATTGGTAATTTACTTTGTCAACTATCAGATTGTCGGAGGTAAATGATAAAGCTATCAACACAACCAGATTTTTTTCTCTCAAAGGAATACAAGAGACTTCTTAAGGAAATTAAAGCAAAGGTTCTTTCCTCTCAGCTTAAAGCTGCTGTAGCAGTCAATAGAGAACTTATTAGGCTATATTGGGAGATAGGAAGTACCGTATATCAAAAGCAAAAAAGCGAGGGTTGGGGAAGTAAAACCATTGAAAAATTAGCTAAGGACCTAAAATTCACTTTTCCAAGAATGAAAGGATTTTCGAGAACAAACATTTGTTATATGGTTCAATTTGCCAAAGAATATCCCGATCATGAATTTGTCCAACAGCTTGTTGGACAAATTCCATGGGGTCATAACATATTGATAATGCAGCGGGTAAACAACAAAGATGAGAAGCTGTGGTATGTAAGTCAAACGATTGAAAATGGGTGGAGCAGAAGTGTTTTAGAGACATGGATAGAATCTAATTTATATCAACGTCAAGGAAAGGCAGTAACCAATTTCAAAAAAACACTCTCAGCCCCACAATCTGACCTAGCAGAGCAAACCATCAAGGATCCATATTGTTTTGATTTTTTAATGCTAAGAAAAAAATTTGATGAAAAAGAGTTAGAAGATGGACTTATTGAGCATATCCAAAAATTCCTTCTGGAACTTGGCGCGGGTTTTGCTTTTGTTGGGCGCCAGTATCAACTTTCTATAAGTAGTAAAGATTTTTTCATTGATTTGCTATTTTATCATCTAAAGCTTCGATGTTTTGTTGTAGTGGAACTCAAGGCGAAAGAATTTACACCACGTGATGCAGGACAAATGAATTTCTATCTGTCTACTATAGATGATCTACTCCGACAACCAGGTGACAATCCAACTATCGGATTGCTTTTATGTAAAACAAAAGACAAGGTAATTGCTGAATATGCCTTAAGAGACATAAATAAACCGATCGGGATTTCCGAATACCAAACGAAAATCATAGAATCTCTTCCCGAAAATCTGAAAGGGTCTTTGCCCACAATTGCGGAGCTTGAAAAGGAGTTGGAAAGCGAAGGATAGAACAGAACTTGACTTTGAGACTATTCTCATTCCTAGATGAAAATCACCTTTTTAAGAAGGAGGCCATGTGAGGGTGCTGTGAGTTTTCGAGGGGGTTTTCCTGAACTCAGAATAACAACACTGCCAACAAGATTGCGTACCATGTTGTAAAGAAATGATTTGCCTTCGATCTCAAAACGAAAATTATTTTCTGGAAGCTGAACGATATCAAATCGTCTGATCTCTCGGATGGTATTAGATGGGGATGAGGGACTAAGATTAGCATAGGGAGCAAAGTCATGGACGCCTACAAATTCCTGGGCATGCTTTTTCATCTTTTCGAGATTGAGCTCATGATAGGGGTAATGCCAATGGGTTTTGCGATGAAAGGGGAGTTGGGATGGGCTATTTGATAGGAGATAGTGGTATTCTTTTCCGACCGCATCAAGAGTGGGATGGAAATTGCTGTCTACAGATTCGATGGAGAGAAGGCGGATATCTTTAGGGAGCATGCAGTTAAGACTCCAGTGTAGACGCCTTAGATCTGGCTTTTTTGCAGTGAAAAAATTGGCAACCTGCCCTTCAGCATGCACGCCGCGATCGGTTCTTGAGGCGGCTTGCAGTGTGATGTCTTCAGATAAGACTTGTTTGAGATTTTTCTCGAGAATTTCTTCGATGCTCGGCCCTTCTTTGACTTTTTGCCAGCCAAAATAGTTCGTGCCATCATAAGAAAGAATGAGTTTAAGATTATTTTTCATTGGGAGATAAACTGCTGAACCCCTTCAAGGAACATTTGAACGGCAATAAGGGCAAGGATGAGACCCATTAGTTTTTCACCGGCTGTAATGGTGCGTTTTCCAAGAACTTTTTGAAGAAATGGAGATGCGATGAGGATGATTGTGGAGGCGATCCAAGCTACGGCAATTGCTCCAATAACGATCCAAGAGCTGAAATCTCCACCCGAATAGATCATTACGGCTGCAAGAACAGATGGACCTGCGACGAGTGGTATGGCTAGAGGGACGATAAATGGCTCACCGCCATCTGAAAATTCAAGGCTTGTGTCCTTAGTTTTTGGGAAGATGAGCTTGAGTGCGATGATAAAGAGGATGATGCCCCCGGCGAGTCTTACGGTGGTTGTACTGATTCCTAGGAGAGCAAGTAGGGCTTCTCCTAGAAAATGAAAGGCAATGATCACCCCTAGAGCGATCAAAAGTTCGCGTATAATAATGACTTGCTGCCGTTTTGGGGGTAATTCTTTAACAAGCGCTGCGTAGATGGGGACATTACCTATCGGATCCATCAAAATAAAGAGGGAAAAACCGAGAGAAAATATGAGTGCGGTTTGCTGCATGGGAGATCCTTTAGTTATCTCCCATTAGAATATCAAAATGGAATTAATTATGCACTAGATGCTAGAATACTAACTCGATTCGGATCCAGGCGTCCATAATTTTCATTCAGGGTGCCGTAGGCTTTATCATGCATAGAAATAAGGGCGTTCATGATAGAGCATGTTGTCCAACAGACAAGGATTCCCATGAATGGTGCAGGTGTGAAGACTCCTGCGATTCCCATAACGGATAGTCCTATAGAAGCTGTCCTCTTTACGATTTCAAGAAAGAGGCGGTCATCTTTGCGAACTTTCATTTCAGGATTTGCATAATCTTCTTTTTGAAGCTGAACCGCTTTATCAAGACCTGTTATAAAATGTTTCATGCTTGTTCCCAAGCACATCACAGATCCGATACCGTGGATGTATGGAACGGAATATAACATTGTTCTATAGAAAAGTTTAACAAAACCTTCCCCAAGTTCTGCGACAGCATAGACGGTGTCAGCTGTTCCCTCAATAAATTCTCCTGTTGCATTGTCACTTTTATAGCTGTGATTGCGCCCAAGCAGATAATTCACTGTTTTTTCACGGAATCTTTCAACTTGTCCAAGATATTTCCAGAATGATTTAGGAAGTTTGATCGCCTTATCGAAAAAGGAGAGGTGTTTTAACCCAAGTTCAAACTTATCCAGATTTGCTCGGTGCTGCTCGCTGAAGGAAAAGAATGTGACGGTCCAATTTTTAATGAGGGCAAGCGCATCTAAGAGCTTTCCAGGCTTGTCATAAAAGTAGCCTGTAACATAGGAAACTGGCGTGTTTTCAACACTTTTTAAATCTTGATTTGAACTTGGTGTTACCATAAATCAACCATAATTAATTGTTGTGCACTATTATTATAGTTAATTAACTAATGGTGATCAACTATATAATAAACTATGAATAATTAAGTTTTTATTACTTAAGTTTATTTATAAAAGTGGACTGCGAAGAGTTTAGAGGGGAGAAAATTAAAAGAAAGTCTTGGTTTTTTGCAAAGGCTGCTTTGGTCCAATTGGCAGAACCAAGTACAAAAATATTTTGATCGATAAGTGCCCACTTATTGTGGAGCAGTTCTAATCCAGCATTCGTTTTTATTGAAACGCCTTCTTTTTGAAGAAGGGCATAGATTTTATTTGAGGCGCCCCGCGATGTGTAATTATCGAGGGCCACTGTGACTTTGATACCTCGCTTGTTTGCCTCAATGAGTGCCTTTGCAATGATTTGATGGGTGAATGTGAACATTGAGATGTAGATTTCTTTTTGGGCCTGATGGATGAGGTCAGTGAGGCGATTTAGGGCACTTTCACCACTTGCTGGAAGGCGGTAGAGTTCGAGAGTTTGTCCTTGAATGGTGCAGGATGAATAGGGGGCTTCTTCGAGGAGAAGTTTTGCAAATGTGTGATTATGGATGCCAAGGATGAAATTGTGATGCATTTTAAGGGAGGAAGGGGTGAGATTTGCAGTGCCTATCAGTGAGAGCTCTTCATCAATTAAAATAATTTTTTCATGCATCAACCCTTTGCACTTTTTTAGATTTAGAATGATGGAGGGATGTAGTTTTTTTTTGAGAGGTTTCCCCCGTTTTTGATCACAGATTAGGGTGATTTTGATCCCTTTTGCAGCTTTTGTATTAAGCGTTTTAATGACAGCGGGATCTGTAAGCTCATAAGTGAGGATGACAAGAGATTTTTTTGCTTTTTTGAGGGCCGAGAGGGTGGTGAGCTTTAGGTCATTACGCCTTTGTCCTGAATAGAAACATACGGGGTTTTTCTCATGTGGAATGGGAAAAACTGTTGCATGCCTTATTAGCAGTACAAAGGCGATCGGAATGAAAAGGTATAAAAACTTATACTTTTTCGCCACGTGAGCGCATTTGCTTGATCACGGCTGCTAGGCCGAGCTTGTCAATTGTGCGCATTGCATGAGCAGAGAGGCGAAGTGTGATAAATCGATTTTCCTCAGCAAAATAGAATCGTTTTTTCATGAGATTTGGCAGAAAACGACGTTTCACCGTTCCTGTAATATTTAGTCCAATCCCTTTTTTCTTTTTCGCGATTCCTCGGACTGAGTAACTTTTTCCTCTACCTGGCTTTTTTCCAGTAACTTGACATCTTCTAGACATAATATTTCCCTAAAGAATTTGTCATACATATTAGCAACTGAGTAGATATCTTACAAGTAGAATTGTTGATTAATACGTTCTAAAGGTGTAAAAAAAATATTTATGTCTTTAGAAAAATACTATGCTGATTTAGTGATTATTGGTTCTGGACCTGCTGGGCAAAAAGCAGCGATGCAAGCTGCTAAGCTTGGGAAGTCGGTGATCGTGATTGACAAAGATCCTCATCCAGGGGGGGCGTCTCTTAATTCGGGAACGATTCCGTCAAAATCCTTGCGTGCGGCTATCTTAGATCTTACTGATTTTTATGAGCGTAGTTTTTATGGGAAAATTAAACCGAAAGAAGAGGTCTCGATTAATGATCTGAACTTTCGTCTTAATCGGGTATTGGAAATGCAAAGGGAACTCCTGATGCGTCAATTTAATCGGAATCAGATTCGTCTTCTTGGGGGAACAGCTTATTTTATCAATGAGCATCAATTGGGTGTGAGTGACGCTGCTGGCAATATGAAATATGAGGTGAGTGGTGATAAGATTATTATTGCTGTGGGATCTAAGCCTCGAAATCCTAAGAACATCCCCTTTGATAAAGAGCGTGTGCTAGATTCCACGCGTCTTTTGGAAATCGACCATCTTCCTGAGACTATGCTTGTTTTAGGGGGCGGGGTGATTGGCTCGGAATATGCAAGTTTTTTTGCGGCTCTTGGAACAAAGGTGATGGTTGCGGATAAACGGGAGCGTATTCTTCCTTATCTTGATCGGGAAATCTCGATGCACCTTCAAAATGCTCTTACCGGTATTGGTCTTCAATTTTTAGCGGGAAAGGAACTTAATACGATTGAAAAGAAGCAGGATGAAGTGGAAGTAACATTCCAAGATGGTACGTCTGCAAAAGCGGAGATGGTACTTTATGCACTCGGTCGCGTTGCAAATGTGGATCATCTTCAGGTTAAAAAGGTGGGACTTGCCGTAAATTCGTATGGTTATATTCCTGTAAATGGTCAGTTTCAGACGGAGCTTCCCCATATTTATGCAGTGGGTGATGTGATTGGTGCCCCTTGTCTTGCATCGACAAGTATGGAACAAGGTCGACTTGCAGCGCTTTCAGCTTTTGGTGGAAAAGCGCGTGATTTTCCAACTTTTTTTCCGATTGGAATTTATACGATTCCTGAAATTTCTTCATGCGGTGCTACAGAAGAAGAGCTCAAGAAAAAAGGGGTTCGTTATGAGGTGGGCCGCGCGTATTATTATGAAATTGCTCGTAATCAAATTGTCGGAAATGATATAGGTATGTTTAAAATTCTGTTCTCAAGCGACACTCTAGAAATCCTCGGAATTCACATTATTGGTAGAGAGGCAACAGAGGTAATTCACATTGGACAAGTTGCCATGACATTTCATGCGAGGATCGATTATTTTATCGATCAAATTTTCAACTATCCGACGTATGCAGAGGGGTATCGAATTGCAGCGTTAAATGGATATAATAAAATAGGGAGAAAAGGAAAAGATGGCGATTTATAACATCTCAGAAGAACAGAAAAAGCAGGACCTATCTGAAAGGATATTTGATGAGCCGTCTAAAGGAAAAGACCGTTTGTTTTCTTCTTTTGCTGCCCGTTTTTTCTTTCTTTTTCTTTTGGTTATCGATCTTTTATGGGCCGTTTTTTCAACCTTGCGTCTTATTCCAGCGCTTCTCTTCTCTTCTTTGACTTTGTTTAGATCGACGAAATTTCTACAAAAGTCTTATCTCAACTTTAAACGGTCGCTTGTCTGCGCACTCGCCCTTTTTGTGACCCTTTTTAGTCCTGCGCTTGGCATCATGTTCGCCTGCACTTACTTTTTGATGTATGATAAGGCGGGAATTGAAGAGGTTGTCCCCGCCATTCTGCGCGATCAATTCAAAGAGTTCATGAACGATTAAATCTTTACGGTTTTTCTTTGGTGAGATTTGATTCTAACTTTTGTACAAAGATAGATGATCCAGTATTTTTATTGATCAACTTATAAGGGAACCCGGGTAGTTTGCTTGGGACAATCTCCACAGGAAATGGGAAAAGCCATGCCGAAGAGATGTTCTGGTCAGTTGGAGCCACTTCCCAATAGGTACCGTCGCTTAGCTTTAATATTTTGCCATTTTGAATGTTTTCTGAAAGGGAGACATATTTCGATTCTTGTGTCACAGGCATATTGTTATGGAGCCAATTTGAGAGAGCTTTTTTTTGCTTTGGAGTTAATTGATCGACACCTGTTTGTTTTTGTATATGGGTTGGCATGACTTTATCGAGGTCTTGCGCGCCATAAAGTGACATTCCAATACTAGTGATTCCTAAAAACAGTATTTTTCTCATTTTGACCTCTTTTTGATTTCTAACCCAGGTTTCTATTATAGTTCAAATAGAGATAGGTTCAAGAGGGTTTTATGTTTTTGTTTGTTGTTGGGTTATTCTTACTTTATTTGGGGGCTGAAAGCATTGTATTTGGTACAACGGCTCTTTCCAAACGGATCAATATTTCCTCATTCACTTTAGGGCTAACACTTGTCGCTTTTGCGACATCTCTTCCTGAAGCTCTTGTATCGATTTTTGCTCAAATTCATGGGAGTGGGGACATTGCTCTTGGGAATGTCGTTGGATCAAACCTGGCGAACTTCGGGCTTGTTCTGCCGATTTCTCTCTTGATTTTTAGCCCAGTGATACCGCGTCATTTAAAAAAAATTGAGCTTCCACTATTTTTTGGCGTCACACTCCTCGTTTATTTATTATCCTACAATGGGGTGATAGGGCGAGTTGAAGCAGGCTTTCTGTTCCTATGTTTTGTCATTTATCTCGTATATCTTTTCTGGAATAAAGAACGTCTTCCACCACTTCCTAAGCCGACGCGTCCACTCTATTTAGTTATTCTTGTGATCCTTGTTTCATTTCCCTTCTTGATTTTTGGAGCACGCTGGACTTATATGGGAGCTCTTGAAATCGCGCATAGGATGGGGATTTCAGAAAGAATCATTAGCTTAAGTTTGATTGCTATTGGGACATCCTTGCCTGAATTGATGACAAATGTCATCGCAGCTTGCCGAAGAAAGGGGGAGCTTCTCTATGGTAATATTGTGGGGAGTAATCTTTTTAATACGCTTTTCATCCTTCCCATTGCCGCGTGGATACGTCCGATTGGTTTTTCAAAGCACTTTATCGTGTATGATTTTCCAATGCTTCTCGGAATCACTTTTTTAATTTGGCTCTTTTTGATGATCCGTAGGATGGAAAAGTGGCAGCCATTTTATCTACTTTTCTTTTATGCATTTTATATAGGCCTTCTCTACGGCCGCGGATAAACGCAGCGGAGAGAATGGTGGAGACTTTTTAAGCAATCAGGATGATGATTTCTTGCAGCAGTGATCTGTTTTGCGCACTTTAAATGATTCCAGGCCTCTTTATATTTGATCCGATCCATGCTCAGAATGGTGAGATAGTATTCCACCGTTGGGTTGTTGGGATCTAACTTATGATATTCTTTTAGAGCCTCTAAGGCTTCTCCGTGACGACTCAGTTGCAAAAAGGCAATGGCGAGATGAAAGTGCCCTTCTCGAAATTTTGGATATTTTTTAAGCGTTTTTTTGATCTTTTCTAGCTTGCTTTCAATCGATTCCCGTTTTTCATCAACTGAAAGAAAAATATTTTGGATCCCTTCGGTATCGACATTTTTCTGGAGAAAATCCTCAGCAATGGTCTCTTTATAGACAGATTCTTCGAATGTAAGGCCGCTAATCTGACTGAGAAGCTTCTTACCTTCTTTGATTTTTCCGACGAAGAGATAGTTGTACCCCAAAAACATTTTCAAAAGGGGATCATCGCCTAAAAAGGGCATGGCTTGTGTATAGAGTTTGATGGCTGTTTCGGGATCTTCGCGATGCCAGGCAACGGAGGCTTGGTTGAAAAAGGCTAGGCCAATGACCTCTTTGAGGGTTCTCTCTTTGAGTTTGCGGGTATTAATTCCAAGATAAGTTTTTGAGGGAAGGGAAATGCCACGCGCTGTGGTTTCAATATTGACATCTCCGTAACGAAGGTAAATATGTCCTGGAGGTGTGATGATCTCAAGCGGCAGATCTAAACGCTGCGCTAAGCAAAGATAGATAATGGACACACCGAGACAAACCCCTTGACGACTATCCAAAACGGAGGGGAGAAAGGTGTAGAGGTCGATATCTTTTGCATATAGAGAGTGAGGGGGGAAACGGAAACGCATCTCGTGAAAAATAAATTCATTAATTGCTGCAATTTTTTCTAGATGGGGTGCATCGCGTGGCAAGCGTGCAAGAATCTGGAGCGCCATGAGATCAAGACTTGCTTCATACTGCCTAATTTGCAATTTCGCATCATCTGCATCCTTGTACTGATAGATCAGGAGGCCCCGTCCTAAATCGGTTTCCTCAGAGGATAGTTTTATCAACTCTTCTTCGGTCCAAACCTGATACCCTTTGAGTTTTCGATTTCCGAGATGACTTGCAGTCTCTTCGATCACTTCAAGTTGGTCTTCATTTAGGACTACAGTGGGTTCGTAGGGACGTCTATTCACAAGTGAGACAATAGCTGTAAGATCCATCGTTGGTAAAATCAGGTCTCCATGAAAGGGGACATCTCGATGAAAGTTAAGCAAATCCCACGCACGCCCTAGTGCTTCTTGCCCCCTTTCTACTTGAGGGTAGAGGTGGTAAAATGCAAATTGCTCTGAGATCGAATAGGGATCTAAGCTATGAAAGATTGCATCGAGTTTACGCTCCGATTTTGCAAATATCAACAGTGGAAATAGGATAAGAATAAGTTTAAACATATATAAATCATACAGGTTGGATGATGGATCGCAACATTTTTTTGAGATCTTCATGCTGGTTTAAGTCTTCTAAAGAGGGGATATACCGATACGTCCAATTGGTATCGAGTAGATAACCAGGGACATTGATACGTTCCTCTGCATCTGGGTGATGAATAAGATCAGGAAAAAGTGCTAGGTATTCATTTAAGAGGTTGATGTGAAAATAGCTGGGAGTTGCGTGATTCTCTTTAAGAATTTCAAGCCGTTTTTCATGGCTCAGTTTCTCATCGTGCGTATCTTCCCACCACATCGCTAGGGTTTCAGAATCATGTGTTGAAACGGTAGTTAGACTGATGGGATCATATTGATCATAGGGAATTGTTTGCCACCTGAAAACTTTTGTTCCAGGAACTTCGAATTCACGAAGAATTTCATGAGCTTTCTCAGGAATGCTCCCAAGATCTTCTCCAATTGGGAGCATATGAGAATGCTTGATGACCACTTCGAGAAGATTTCGGCCATGCGCCTCCATAAGGCCATTTTCAGGAGGAATAAACATTCCCTTAGTTGGTTTGTTTCCTCGTGGGATCGCCCAGATTCTAAAAAAACCTACCACGTGATCGATGCGGTAGATGTGATAAAAATTTGCAGCAAATTTGAGCCTCTCTTTCCACCATTGAAATCCCTCTTTTTCATGAATTGCCCACTCATAAATTGGAAATCCCCAATATTGCCCTTTGCTATTGAACATGTCAGGCGGAGCCCCTGCTGAAAGTTTTAGATTAAAGCGATATGGCGCTTCCCACACATCGACACTATCTAAGCTGATGAGAATGGGCAGGTCTCCTTTGAGAAAAATATTCTTCTCTTCTGCGTACGTCCGCGCTTTTTTGAGTTGATCGTAGCAAAGATATTGCAAGAATAAATAAAAGGAGAGCTCATCTTCTTCAGCTTTGATTTTCGGATCCCATTCTTTCCATGGTTTCATCCAATTTTTTTCTTTTAAGACCTTAAAACTGGCATAAGATTTAAGCCATTGAAACGTTAAGAGGAACTTTTGATAGCTCTCTTCTTTTTCAAAATATGAAAAATAACGGCTATGATATTCCCGTAAAAATTCCAATTTTTTTGTAAGAACTTCCTGATAACTTATCCGCTTTGTTTTATTGAATTCTTTAAAGGATTCAGTGGACATCGAGTGGTAGGGGAGAGCGTTCAATCCCAAATATACCGGATTGAGTGCACACGAGGAAAGCATGTTATAGGGGCTTGGATCCCATCCCGTATCATTTACGGGCAAAAGTTGAAGGGTGTCCATCGAAGTTGCATGGCAGAAATCGATCATTAAGGGGAGATCAGAAAATTCTCCGATACCGCAGCTGTTTTGGCTGTGGATAGAGGCCAAAGGAATATTGATTCCGTGATGTGCATATTTTCCAATTCGCTTCCACTCGGCATCTAGGAGAGTTTTCATGGTATAATCTTGGGAGGAATTGCAGTTTTTTCTTTTCTCAGGAATTCAGCAGGCATGGGGAGGTTTCTTTCAAGAGCTTGTATCCAAGCATTTGCATTTTCGACAAAAAAAGTAAGATGCTCTCCCAATTTTTCAGCGGTGAGTCCTTTCATCATCAAATAGTTGTATAAAACGAGTTTATTTTCCTTTTTCACATAGGATAAGTAACCTAAATGGGGTGTGAAAAAATCATTCACTTTTAAAGCTTCTTTTAAAATATTTTCGCGAAATTTTCCTGGAGGCAATTCAATGAGCATGCTTCCAAGTAAGAGTCTTTCCTGTGTGGTATCCAACTGCATTTGAATGCGCAAGAGTTCATCGATCACAAGCACGCAAGCATTGTTTTCATCGCTATGTAGTGGGAGGGCTAGAAGCTCTCCAAGATCGTAAAGAAGTCGCGTAAATGGTTCCATCTAGGATTCTTTCTCCTCTTCTTCTTCCTCTTCCTCGAGCGTGTCTTCAAGATCGCTCAAAGCTTCTAGGAGAGCTGCCATCAGATCTTGACGGTGCCTTTCTGATTTAAATAGTTTTGGAGAAAGTTCGCGGAGGGCATCCCGATACTGAGAAAAGACAATGATTTGCGCTATGACTTCTTCTGAAATACCAAGGGAATACGCTAGGCGAAGTACCTTGTCGACAGAAGGGTAGCGCTCCCTTAAAAGTTGCATTAGGATTTTGGCAAGTAGTTCAAATGTGACCCGATTGGGACGCCTCAGATCTTCATCGTCGAACATTTGATCGATAAGTTTCATCCGCTTTTGAAAGAAGCGGAAAAGTCCTAAGAAGGCCTGCATTGTCCGCGTCTCTGTAAACATTCTTTGTAGCTCAGCCTTTGAAATCGAAGGTCCCTTCGCCTTCATATCAGCTCCAAGAGAGTGGAGAATGAAATCGATCACATTTTTCATCTGACTGTAATTAAAGGCATGGATGAGCTCATCAAATAGAGTAAGAGCTTCGCGGGGATTTCCAGTAATATCGCGGTAGAGATCTCGAAGTCCTGTCGGAGATCCAAGCCCTTTGCTGGAGAATTCTTTTGCCTGTGCATTGATGTTTTTCCCGGAACGAATCTCTCTGCCATAGGCATTGTTGAATGCTTCTTTTGCACGAGCAAGTTTTGTGGAGAGACCTTTTTCCCTACTGCTTGCCTCTTTTAAAAAGTCAAGAGCGTCATCTGCGAGAGAATGATCGGGATACGTTTCGAGCAATTTCCGCATAATGTCTTCAATGGTGTCATCCGGCTGGATTCTGCTTTTTAGAATGAGTAGCGTGCGTGTTAACAGTTCAGAATTTTGCTTATGATATTTTTTTGCCAACTCTTCGACGAGATCAGAATCGGCAACTTCACCCTCCTCTTCAGCTTCAGTTGTCGCTGTGGGTTTTGCAAAATGTTTTTCCATTGTTTCGAATTTTTTCGACATAGCCATGGGATTGAATCCTGCAAGCTGCGTCCACTCGGTAAAATCGGATTTTGAAGCTTCTTGGCGCACCTCAAGTCCACGCATCAATTGCTTTTGCGTTGCTTGTTGCTTGGCAAGCTCTTGCGCATCGATTGATGTGCTTTGAATTGGATTTACTGCATCATCAGCTGACATAATGTCCCCTCGTATAGCCTATCATATCTTTTTTTGAGTTTCTGACAATCGATACTCTTGAAACTCGAGTTATAGATGGTCTTAGCTGAGTTGGACGCGGCCGAGCGGTTGGATCCGGATCTCTGGGACAATCTCTTGATAAGAAACAACGGGTAGATCTGGGAATTCACCTTCAATGAGCTTGCGGGCAAAGCGACGCACGTCGATGGCTGTTAGAAGCACAGGCGGCTGTCCTCCGGGAGGGGTTGGGACGATAAGTGTGCGCATGGAATGCAGGATGAGCTGGACGGAATCTGGATCGAGAGCAAGATAGGATCCGGCGGATGTTTGCTTGATGGCACCGCGTATCATGTCTTCGATTTCTGGATCGAGAAGATAGACGGAAAGTACGGTCTGTCCAAGGGAATATTTGTAACTGATATACCGCTTGAGTGAGGAGCGTACGTACTCGGTTAAAAGCACGGTATCTTTTTCTGTTTGTGCCCACTCACTTAGAGCTTCTAGAATTGTTCGCAGATCTTTAATGGAAATCTGTTCTTGGACAAGACGTCTGAAGATTTCAGTGAGTTTCTGCAATGGAACAAGTCGCGTCACTTCTTTGACGAGGTCAGGATAGGATTTTTCAACAAATTCGATGATGGCACGCACTTCTTGGATACCGATAAAATCGCTTCCATGCTGTTTGTAAAAATAGGAGAGGTGCAGCACAACGACTTCAAGTGGTGGCCAGTACTTAATACTTGCTTTTTCAAGCACTTCTTTATATTGCAAATCGACCCAAAGAGAGGCTTGTCCAATGACATTTTTTGAGGTGGTAAAGGGGAGGTTATATCGTCTTAGGGTATCTTCTGTTTCATTGGTAAGGAGGGCGTTTTCGATGATTTTTCCACGCTTAATGGGGACTTCATTGAGGGAAATGGCGTATTCATCTTGTCCAAGTGTCACACCGTCTGTGCGTACATGGACACCTGGAAAGCGTACACCCAAGTCTTGGTAGAGCGCGTGCCTCATTTTGGGAATCATCTGCTCGATAAGAGCCATGCCTCCCTTCTCTTTTTTGATGAGTTCAGAGAGATATTTTCCTGTTTCTAAAATAACGGGAAGGGTAAGTGCGTATTCATCGGCACCGCCGCGTACCATCGAGTGTCCTTCAACATCGGTTTCCATCATGGCAGGGCCAAAGCCTTCTGCAGCGGCAGCTCGCGTGAGTCCTTTGCTCTGTTTGCGCCATTGATAGATACTAAGTGATCCTAAACCGACAGAGAGTGCAACGAAAAGAAGGGTTGGAAAACCTTTGAGAAACCCAATTCCCAAAAGAACAATCGATGCGAGAAGAAGGGCTTTGGGTTGGGCAAGGATTTGTGAGGAAAGATCTCGACCTAGGTTTGTGCCTTTTTTTTCGGTCGATACGCGTGTTGTAACGATACCCGCACTGAGTGCAATGAGAAGGGAAGGGATTTGGGAGATGAGGCCACCCCCGATGGAGAGAAGGGTATAGGTTTTGGCCGCTTGCATGGCTGACATGTTGTGCATTAAGATCCCGATGATGAGTCCACCAACAATGTTTATTACAGCGATGATAATTCCGGCGATAACATCCCCTTTAACGAATTTCATCGCACCATCCATCGCTCCATAGAGCTGACTCTCTTTGGCAAGCGCAAGGCGCAGCTCACGTGCTTTGTTGGCATCGATCACACCACTACGCATGTCAGCATCGATACTCATCTGTTTACCAGGCATCGCATCGAGGGTAAAACGGGCTGCAACTTCGGCCACACGCTCAGCACCTTTTGTCACGACGATGAACTGAACGATGGTGATGATTAAGAAGATCACACCCCCGACAACGAAGTTTCCTCCGACGACAAATTCTCCAAAGGCATGGATGATTTCACCGGCATTGGCGTGTAGGAGAATTTGCCTTGTTGCTGCAATCTCAATCCCGAGTCGGAAGAGGGTTGTGATGAGGAGGAGAGAGGGGAAGATGGAGAGCTCAGTTGCTCTTGAGATGTAAAGAGCGACCATGAGAACACCCACAGACACGGTCAAATTAATCGCAATGAAGGTATCAATCACAGGTGGTGTCACCGGAATGATGATCATCATAATAATGGCGATCACGAAAAAGGCTAGAACGATATCGCTAGAGCGGCTGATAAGTGAGAGGATGCGGGTGCTTCCGAGATTACCGAATAGATTTTTTTTCATTTAAATATTTCCGTCGTTACTTCTGCTTTTTCAAGTTGTGCAAGCCATTTTAATATTTCTGCAATGGCTTCATAAGTTTCTTCTGGTACGTAATTACTAATTTTTCCTTTATCCCATAATTCTTGTGCTAATGCAACATTTCGCATAATGGGAATATCGTATTGTACAGCAACTTGGATAATTTTGTCCGCTATTGGCCCTTTTCCCATCGTGATAATTTTTGGGGCTGGGTCGGATTCAGCTTCATATTCAAGCGCCACGGCAATGTGGACGGGATTTGTCACGATCGCTTTTGCTCGTCTGGCAGATGATGGGCCTTCTTGGTAAGCAATTTCTTGGGCTGCTTGGCGTCGTTTTCCTTTGATTTCGGGATTTCCTTCTGTGTCTTTCATCTCTTGTTTGATCTCAAACTTTTCCATTTTCATCTCTTTGGCAAAGTTCTTCTTTTGAAAGACGAGATCTATTACGGCGACGACAAGAAAGAAAATACCGACGCGGATGATGACTTTGCCGAGGAAGCTTGAAAAAACGAGCGCACTTCCAAAAGGGGGCAATGCGGCTGTACTGATAATCGCAGGAAGGCTTCCCCAAATCACACTGACAATTAAGATCAGGGCTCCGGCGATTTTTGCAATGGATTTTAAAAGTTCAACGAAGGTTTTTACCTTAAAAAGGTTTTTGAGATTCGTGACGGGGTTGAGTTTTTTAAGGTCGGGTTTCATTGCTTGCATTGAAAAAAGAGGACCTACAATGAGGAAATTAACGAGAACGCCAACAAGCGCTGTTAAGACGACGATGGGAAGTGATGTGTTGAATATCACATGTATGGCTGTTGTAATGTATCCGCCTGCACGAGCTTGCATGTCGAGATCTTTCATTCCAGAGGCGCGAAAGGAGGTGACCATAAATGTGGCTAAAGATTCATAAATGAATTTTGAAGATGCTAGAACTGTACCAATGGAGACAATGAACGTAAAAGCGGCCGGGAAATCTTTTGATTTGGCGACCTGCCCTTTTTTACGCGCATCACGCAGTTTTTTAGGGGTTGCTTTTTCGGTTTTTTCAGCCATAGAACGTGAAGATTATCGCATTAAAGCTATCGTAGCAAGGGTTAAATTAATCAATCAATTGCTGTCTTTATGGTTTCTTAATATCTTTAATGCGTCTTTACTATTTTTATTTAGAACGCGATGATTGATTTTGAAAATGATCCCATGATCTGCTGTGAATGCCATCAGTTTTTCACTGAGTTTTTTTGGGGAAAGGGAGGGATGGACGATGAAGCCAAGTTCATCTTTAAAGTTGGCATTAATTTGGGCAAAAAAGCCTCCGTGCTTACCTCCTTGTTTATGTGTACACCCCAATTTGGTGTGTGCATGAAACCATTCACCATCTGCGAGCATTTCTGCCATAGGAGAAATAGGTGGAATGGTAAAATAAGAGGACGTGGAATCATATAAGTCTTGAAGGGGAACCTTCAGGGCGTGAAAAGCGTAATGTTTAGCTTGTGAAACGGTGTAGTTGGCTGCACATGCATCGATAGAGATAAAGGCTCCTCCGAAAAAGGAGTTTCCGTAAGAAAAGCTATAGGATTCATCTGTCTTTTCGCTATGAATGGGATAGAAGAGAAGAGAATTATTAAAGAGTTCTCCTCCTCGAAAGAGTAGAATTGACTTAGATTGATGTGCTTTGATCTCTTCCTGAATGATATTTCGAATGAGGCCTTTGGAGTCTTTGAGAACAGAAATAAGTCTTTCTGTATCTTCTTTGCCAAAAGAAAGGCAACTAAAGGGATGTCCTTCATCTACCCATGTTTCAAAACTTAAGGGGATCGATTCAATGATTTCTTCGATGAATTTAGGGTCATCGTAAGAGCGGTTTTGACACGCGTTTAAAAAGGCGTCATTGATTTTGAGAAAAAAATGACAGACTAAGTTTCGGTGGTTCATTTCATGGTAGAGCTGATAAATTTCATTGAGGCTGCTGCCTTGCTTATTGAGAATTTCGACGACCTTTTCATCGATATTTGGAAGCCACTTCAGGCCATGTTGCTTTCGATAGGACGTAAATTTTTCGGTTTCTTTCAGATTCGAAGCGTTATACATTCGGCAGCTATAGCCGAGTTCTTTGACATAATTGCGAAAAGACGCATCGTGAAAGTAGAATTTTAAGACAAATAGTTGCCAGAGGGTCGTTGGCACGTAGCGGGGTTTAAGCCGGGGATCAATTTTTGAGAGTTCAGTTTGTAATTTATTTTCATAGTCAGGGGCGTCCTCTTGGATAAGGCACATGGGATAATCCCATTTCATTAGTACTTGATGATAAGCTTGTTGTTTCTTTTCTATGCTGATATCGGGAGAGATCTCAAGCAAATGAAGTGCATTTAGGGAGGTGCAAATAAATAGAAGTAAACTAGAAAAAATAACTTTCATGCACAGACTCTTCTAATTATGGAAAAATAAAATAACATCACCATCGCGCACGAGATACTCTTTCCCTTCTGCTCGGGCTTTTCCCGCATCACGTGCTCCTTGGCGTCCAAGTGTGATCATATCATCATAGGAAATAACTTCCGCTCGAATAAATCCTTTTTGGATGTCTGAGTGAATTTTTCCAGCAGCCTCAGGTGCTCTCATTCCTTCGCGAATGGTCCAGGCGCGCGTTTCTACTTCGCCTGTCGTCAAGTAGGTGATGAGTCCGAGAGATTTAAAACTCACTTTGATGAGGCGATTTAAGCCGCTCTCTTTGAGTCCTACAGAATTGAGATACTCTGCTATCTCTTCATCGGAGAGTTGAGAGAGTTCTTCTTCTAACTTTGCACAAATTGGAATGACTAAGCTCCCTTCTTTATCAGCGTAATCACGTACTTGCTTGACTAAGTCATTTTCCATTGAGGGGAGTGATTCTTCAGAGACATTTGCTGCGTAGATGACTTTTTTTGCTGTTAAAAAGCTATATTGTTTGATCTCTTCTTTTTCTTCGTCTGTGAGTTCAAAGGAACGCAGTGGTAGATTCTCATTGAGGTGATCGCGTAGTTTATTGAGGGTTACGATGACAGAGAGAAGTTCTTTTTTTCCACGCGCTTGCTTTTCAAGTTTTTGGATGACGTTATCGATCATCTGAAGGTCGGCTAAAATCAGTTCTAGATTGATCACTTCGATATCATCAAGGGGAGAGACTTTTCCTTCGACATGGATCACTTCTTCACTCTCAAAACAACGCACAACATGAACAATCATGTCGGTTTCGCGGATATTGGCGAGGAATTTATTCCCTAGGCCTTCACCTTGTGCCGCTCCCTTAACGATTCCGGCGATATCCACAAAGGTCATAGTTGCAGGGATGATTTTTTTGCTGTTAGAGAGGGCTGATAGCTTTTCTAATCGCTCATCTTCGACGTTCACAATGCCAATATTGGGATCGATAGTGCAAAAGGGATAATTTGAAGCATCGGCTTGTTTTTTTTTAAGAAGTGCATTGAGCAGTGTCGATTTTCCGACATTTGGCAGACCGACAAAACCACATGATAATCCTGACATTTTTCCTCACCTTTTAGATCATTCATTCTACTGAGAATGATGATAAAATGGAAGAGCGTAGATGTAGGTGATTTCATCAGATAATCTTCCATCAGAGAGGGCAAAATTAAGGCATTCACACATTTTGACAAATTCAGATGTAAAAATTTTGGCAAAGGGGAGCTCTCGTGCGGAGCGAAAATGTGCAAAGATAGTTTTTAATGGGAGATTGGGATAGGGATAATTTTCATCTGTTTCAATTTCTTTGATGACTTTCTGCTTGATCATATTGTTAAGGATTACATTGTAATACATCGGAGCTCGGACATAATTATATTCATTTGAAATTAATGATACTACCGCATCATTTAGAGCGTCTTCAATTTTATTTTTACAAAAAGAGGTTTCTCGATTTTCTTCAAATGCTTTGAGAACTTCTAACCCCTTTAAATTTACGAAAGGTGGGTAGAATAAATAGCCAAATTTTTTAGAGATATAACTTCTATTAATAGAATAAAATATAGGAGTTTGTTGATTATGTAATAGATCGAGAAATGTTTTAGAGGTTGTTACATCATAAAGATTTGTTTTGGTAAATAAGAGAGCTAGATTTGGATTGATTTCATCGGATAGGCACACAGTTTTTTCTTCTGACTGTTCCCGCAACTCATAATAAAATGTGATTTCTTGTTGCTTTGGCAAAGCTTTGAGCAGTGCAACTTTCTTATAAACTGTTTGAGGAATGATTTCTAAGCTTTCTTGGTAAATCTCGAGGGCTTCAACGTACTTTTGAAGTTCATAATGAATCCCTAAAGGGATTGTTTGCGGCTCTTTTACAAAAGCATTTTCATTTTTTTCCGTGTTTGAATCAAAAATAGGGCGTGTTAATTTATTGATGATCAAAGGAGTGAGACTTTCTCCCAGCTTTTCATAACCAAAATAATCAGCGCCGATGCCTATTTGATAAAGCGTTTCGAGATCACAGTTTTTATAAAGTTCCATCTGTGGTAGCGATCTATGGAGAATTGCACATATCAATCCAGGAAGGTGATCTCTGGGGATAGAGATATCACCTTCTATGTTCACATCATCAAGGAGTGTTTGAATCGTAGTGTCTTTTAAACAACTCTTGGGGATTTCTGTATCTGTGGGAATTGTATGTGTAAGAAGGACTTTTTGGAGAGGAGCATAGAGAGAATCTTCTTCTACTAAGCATTGAATATGCTTCCGAGCGACAGCTGTAGCCATTTTTGGTCCTTAACTTTTTTGTTAAGGGACTTTAAAGAAAAAAGCTAAGATGTCAAGAAAAGTTTTCCTTTTGTCGTTTGATGGGAGCTAGAAAGCGTAATACTTTTTTCTTCGCTGAGATTAAATTGGACTGGCTTGGATTGAAAAGTGGCTTGATAGTTTCCTGGTGGAAGTAAGGGTGGAATGGAAGGGAAAAATCGGTTTTCAGTGAGCATGCCTGATAGAGCATATGTATAACCTAGCAGCTCATTCGCTTTTTTTATCTCGCCATTTTGGAGTAATTTTCGGATGCGACGTGATGAAATAGGAAGTCCTTCAAGGCATTTTTTTTCGAGATATGTTGTTTCAAAACCTAAGGTTTGGCCAAGGGCTGTTACTGTCTCACTTGTTCCTTCTTGATTTTTTCCGAAGGTTGCTCCTTTGCCAAGGATTAGTGAGGTAAATGGGAGGGCGTGATGGAGCATTTGAATAAAGTGATCGTAGCTTTGTTTGGCAAATTCTTCTGTAAAGGGGAGTAAGATGACGAGGTCGATATTGTGTGACTTTAAAATGTCTAGCCTTTCAGTCAGGGAGATAATCGGAGGAGGACATTTCGTGGGGGCAAGAATTTCTAAAGGGTGATTGCTAAATGTAAGAATAACGCGCGTATCTTGAAAATGGGATAAGAGTTTGCAATGGCCTAGGTGGACGCCATCAAAGGATCCAATAGAAAGCGAAATCGGTGCGGGAAATGGAGGGAGATTTTCCATTGAATGTGTGATTAACATGTGACCTCTCTTAGGTATGGAAAGAAATCAAATGTTGGCTCTTGGAGTTGGTTGCCATCGAGACACTCATTTAGTGTAAAGGGGCCTGATCGGGTGCGGGTTAGCTCTTTTAAAAAGCCGCCACAGGTAAGTTTTTGGCCTAGATCGTGTGCTAAGCTTCGAATGTACGTTCCTTTAGAGCACTGGACGGAAAGTTTGAGGTTGGGATAGTCATAGGAAAGGAGATTGCATGAGATCTCAATAGTGCAGGGTTTTCTCTCAATTTCAATCCCTTTGCGAGCAAGCTCATAGAGTTTTTTTCCGCCTACTTTTTTTGCACTATACATGGGGGGGACTTGGAGGATTGTCCCTTGAAAAGAGAGTAAGGCTTTTTCGATATCTTCGAGTGATGGGATGGTATCGGATGTTGAGAGAATTTCACCTTCAGGATCATAGGTGGAGGTGGATTTTCCAAGTTCAATGGTCGCAGCGTATTCTTTGTCATGTGATAAAAATTGGTCGGAAAGTCTGGTGTATTTTTTTCCGACTAAAAGGACCATGACACCTGTAGCAAAGGGATCGAGTGTTCCTGCATGGCCGATTTTTTGGATGTTGGAGAGAGCTCGAAGACGCTTTACGAGATAAAAAGAGGTCCACGAAGGGGGTTTGTCGATGAGAAGAAGGCCTTCTCTTTGTTTTTGTTCAGATACTTGAGTCATTGGTTTCAGATGAATTTTTCCGCTGTTGATCCCTTTCTTGGATTTCTTTTAATATCTTATCAATCTTCATGTGATCATCAACGGTACTATCGAGTTTGAATGTGAGCGAAGGGAAATGGCGTAGAACAACTTTTTTAGAGGCAAGTACTGAAATATAACCTGCAGCAGATTGAAGCGCTTTTATCGTAGCTTTGCGTTCTTCTTCCGTTCCAATGATACTGATATACACCTTTGCATGGTGTAGATCCTTTGTAATATCTACAGAGGTGATGGTGAGCAATGGGGAAACGAGAGGGTTTCTCACATCTTCTCGAACAACTTCGGAAATAACTTCTTTGAGAAGTGAATTTAATCTTTTGACGCGTTTATCAGACATGCGTGTTATTCAAGCTCTTGAGTTTTATAAGTTATTTCATACGATTTAATAAGATCATCTTCTTGCAGATCATTATAGTGATTGAGCAGAATACCACATTCTAAACCTTTGCTAACTTCTCTGACATCCTCTTTTACTCGTTTTAAGGATGAAAAATCTCCTTCCCAGACACACTCTTCTTTTCTGAAAACTTTTGCTTTTTGGTTTCTTTTGAGGATTCCATCTACAACCTGACAACCCGCAATGACACCGAGATTAGAGACCTTGAAGGTTTGCTTCACGATTGCTGAGCCAGACTCATGCTCTTCTCGAATTTTATCGAGCTTTGACACCATGACTTCTGTGATATCATCGATGAGGTGATAGATGATCTCGTGTTGTTTTACGATGACTTTAGTCTGTTTAATGAGATTTTCTGCATGGCTTTCTACTTTCGTGTGAAAACCAACGATAATGGCGTTTGAAGCATGTGCGAGTTCGATATCAGACTCTGAAATTTCACCAACATCAGATGAAATGATATTGAGTTCAATTTTTTTATTCGGGATTTTAAATAGAGAGGCTTTTATCGCTTCGATCGAGCCTTGAACATCGGCTCGTAGGATCATGTTAAGGACTTTTTTCTCGGACAGCTCTGATTTTCGTTGCAGGAGACTTTCAATGCCTTCGATTTTTGTCTGTCTCATTTGAGCACGTTTTTCACCTGAGGCTCTTTCTTCGCAGAGCTTGCGAGCTTCTTTTTCGTTTTCAACTTTAATAAATTCACATCCCGCTTCTGGAAGTCCAGAAAGGCCGGTAATTTTTACGGGTGAAGAGGGGCCGGCGGTTTCAATAGATTTGCCAGTTTCGTCATGCATTGTTTTGACTCGTCCATAAATCTGATCGATTACAATGGCATCTCCAAGATGTAATGTTCCATTTTGGACGAGGATTGTTGCGACGAGACCAAGTCCTTTATGTAATTCTGATTCGATTACAGATCCACGGGCACGGGCTGATGGATCGGCCTTGAGCTCGAGAATTTCAGATTGAAGGGCTAACATCTCTAAGAGATTTTCAATCCCTTCTCCGGATGTAGCTGAAGTGTTAACGGTGATGGTAGATCCACCCCATGCTTCGGGGATTAATTGATGATCAGCAAGCTGCCTATAGACATTATCTGGATTAAACCCTTCTTTATCACATTTGTTAAGGGCAACAAGAATGGGAATATCAGCTTCTTTTGCTTTTTCAATGGCTTCCACGGTTTGAGGCTTAATTCCTTCATCACCAGCAATGACTAGTACGACAATATCTGTGATTGTTACGCCGCGCTCTCTCATGAGAGAAAATGCTTCGTGACCAGGGGTGTCGATGATTGTTAAATTACCTTCTTTTCGATGGCATGTAAAGGCTCCGATATGTTGAGTGATAGCTCCTGATTCACCTGAGACGAGATTACTCTTACGGGCGGCATCGATTAAACTTGTTTTCCCGTGATCGACATGCCCCATAAATGTGACGATAGGAGCGCGTGATTTTAAATGTTCTTTTGGAGACTCGAGGATTTCTTCATTGATAGAACTGTCAGTAATGCGGAGTCTTTCTTCTTGACTTGTATCGATTTTGATTGCACATCCAAACTCGTGTCCGATGAGTTCGACAACTGTTTCATCTTCGAGATAATCGTTGATTGTGAGAACAGCTCCTTGTAAAAAGAGTTTAGAAATGATTTCGGAGGCTTTGAGTTTCATTTCTTGAGCGAGGTCTTTGACGGTGATAGGAAGTCGGATTGTGAGGTGTTTAGGGCGGACTACTTCGATTTTAGCTTGTCTTCCAGAAGACTTGTATTTATAGGGTCTACGTCTCCTGAAGGGGCGGTCTTCTTCTGTCATAAGACCTTGTCTGAATCGAGAATCAAACGGTCTATGTCCATCTGTTTTTTTCGGCTTTAGATCTCGAGCTGCTTTTTGTGGTTCTTTCTTTGTATTTTTAACAAAAGCGGAAAATTCTGTGAGCTTTTTTTGAGGCTTTGCCTTTTCTGCAGCTTCTTCTTTTTTTGCAGGAGCAGCTTTGGGTTCCTCTTTGATTGGCTTGGTTTTTTCCTCAGGTACTATAGAGGGAGAAGTTTGTTCAGGTGTCTCTTTATTTGTAGCGGCTTTTTTGATTACCTTGGCTCTTTTTGGTTTAGGAGCTTGGTCATCTTGTTTTGGCTGAACTTTTTTAGTTGCGACCTTTTTGCTTTTTGGGGCAGCAGGAGGTTTCTCCGCTTTAGCCTGTTTTAGTTGCAAGGCTTTTGCGAGTTGTGTGTTTTTGATATTGAGTTTTAAATTTTTTGCCAAAAGTAAGACCTTGAGTTTAAAGCTTGAGCTTAACTTTTCCTTAGTTTTTCCATAATATCATCAGCCATCTCGAGACTGATTCCTGCATTTTTAGAGAGCTCTTTTGAAGTCACTTCTAATAATTTTCTACGTGTATCAAAACCTGCATCGATCAGTGTATCCACAATAAACTGATTGACCCCTTCGATCTGCAAACTTTCATCAAGACGTGGATCATCACCAAGAACCAATTTTTGGCTATGCTCTGAAACCTCTTCTTGATATTGGCTCATCTTCTTCACATCGAGATCGAATCCAATGAGTCGCCCATTTAAACGGGCATTCATTCCCCGTTTTCCAATCACAATAGGATAGTCATCATCCTCAACCACGATTGAAATTTCATAATTTTCATCATCGACGCTGATTTTCTTAATTTCAATAGGATCGAGAAGACTTTGTAATAGTTGAATAGGGTCTGGAGAATAGACAATAATGTCTATTTTTTCGTTATTCAATTCACGTATGACGTTTTTTACACGCGTTCCTCTTACACCCACACAAGCACCTAATGGATCGACTTTGGAGTCATTTGAAGATACTGCAATCTTTGTGCGATATCCAGCTTCGCGGACGATCTTCTTGATTTCAATGATCCCATCATGGAGTTCGGGAACTTCTTGTTTGAAGAGTTCTGCAACCATTTCAGGGTGACTGCGAGAGAGGATTACTTCCGCTCCACCATTATCTGTATCACGCACTTCCCAGAGTAAAGCTTGGATGCGTTCGCCAACATGGTATTTTTCAGTTTTAGGGTAGAAGCGATCTGGTAGAATCGCTTCGACTTTTCCTAAATCGACAATGAGCGTGGCACCACGAATAACTCTCTTAACAGTTCCAGAAACAATTTCATGAATACGATGACGATATTCTTCGTAGATGACGTCTCGTTCAGCGAAGCGTAATTTTTGCGAGATGACTTGCTTTGCCGTTTGAGCTGCAATTCTTCCGAAATTCTCGGGCGTAATGGGAACTTCCACGACATCGCCGAGATCCCCTTCAAGATCCATTTCCGCAAGTTGCTCCATAGAAACTTCAGTCGAAGGATCTGAAACCTCTTCGACAATTTGTTTTGGGGCATAAACCTCGATCGAACCAGTTTTAGGATCGACATTAACTGAAATGTTTTCGGCTTCTTTGAGACTCTTTCGAGCTGCAATGCGCAGAGATTCCTCGATCGCCGAGATAATAATATCCCTCTTGATACCTTTTTCTCGTTCTAAATATTCAAAGATAGCTATTAAGTCTTTATTCATGCTTTATCTGTTTTTAGTAATTGTTATTTGTTTTCTTCGTTTGATCCATCAATCACAATATCATCCCGATTAACCTTGTTGTGTTCGACAAGATAATCCTTAATGGAAAGGGCAATTTTCTTATGCTCAGGATCTAATTTAATGACTTTTGCAGTTACCTGTGCTCCTTCGGTGACGACATCCTCAACCTTTCCAAAGGATTGATCAGAAAGCTCGGTTACATGTACAAGCCCTTCAATTCCATTTTCAAGTTCGATAAATGCACCAAACGCTGTAATCTTGATCACGGTACCTTTTACAAGGCTTCCAACAGGCATCGTTCTTTCGATGTCTTCCCACGGATTAGTCGTTAGTTGTTTGATACCGAGAGTAATCTTCTTACTATCAATGTCAACAGAGAGGATGACAGCTTCGACGACATCGCCTTTTTTAAGCATTTCTGAAGGGTGAGAAAGCTTTTTAATCCAACTGAGATCGGAAATGTGAATCAAACCATCAATGCCGGGCTCGAGTTCAACAAAGGCTCCATAGTTTGTTAAATTGCGTATTTCAGCCTTAACTGTTTTTCCAACAGGATATTTTGACTCAACATTTTCCCATGGATTTTTTTCAGTTTGCTTAATCCCAAGTGAGATTTTTCCTTCGTCTTTCTGGATTGAAAGAACAATCGCTTCAACTTCATCACCTTTCTTAACAATCTCTGTTGGGTCAGTGATGTTTTTTACCCATGACATTTCAGAGATATGTATTAGCCCTTCAATGCCTGGTTCGATTTCAATGAACGCGCCATAAGGGACCAAGTTAACGATCTTCCCTTTGATGCGTGTTCCAGTAGGATATTTGTTTTCGATCTCTTCCCAAGGATTTGACTCTTTCTGTTTTAGTCCAAGTGCAACGCGCCCTTTTTCTCTGTCGATACTTAGGATCATCACTTCGAGTTCATCACCAAGCTGAACGATTTCAGATGGGTGTTTGATACGCTTCCAAGTCATATCAGTGATATGGAGGAGACCATCAATTCCGTCGAGATCTAGGAAAACTCCAAAGTCTGTGATGTTTTTCACCACACCTTTGTGGATTTCGCCTTCGTGGATTTGCTCTAACATTTCAGCTTTTTTCGAGGAACGTTCTTGTTCAAGAAGCTCACGACGAGATATGACAATATTTTTTCTCTCAATATTAATTTTCAGAATTTTGAAATCATAGGTCTTGTCTAGGAATTCATCGATGTTTTTGATGCGTTTGTTATCGATTTGGGAACCTGGAAGGAATGCTTCCATTCCAATATCGACCATCAAGCCGCCTTTGACCTTTCGGATGACTTTTCCTTGAACAATAGAGCCTTCTTTACAGTTGTTGAGGATATGCTCCCATTGTCTTTGGCGACGAGCTTTTTCACGCGAGAGGACGATTTGTCCATCTTCACCTTCAGCTCTGTCAAGGTATACTTCAATGTCTGTGCCAAGAGTGAGTTGATTGCTTTCTCCTGAAAATTCATTTGTAGGAATCAGTCCTTCAGATTTTAGTCCAACATCAATAACGACAAAATCGGGTGTAATTTCTACGATGGAACCTTGTAAAATTTGGCCTACTTCCATCGAAGCTATAGAGCCTTCTCCAGCGGATTTTTCTTTTTGATTTAGTAGATTTTGGAATTGTTTTGCGTCATCTTCATGATAGTCGACATCATCGATTATGTTGTTGTCACTCCAGTCGTAATCTAATTGCTTGGACATGTTAAAGGTTTCTCCTGAATTGTTTTACCCCTAGGCTGTGTAATATCTCTGTTATCCAACCTGGGCTTTAGTTCCCAAAAAAACATATATAAATTTATATAGTCTTTGCTTGAAACACCTTATCAAAGGTACATTTAAAATGCTTCAAGAAAAAGGGTAGCAAAGATTTAACAATAAAAGCAAGTTATGTATCAGCTGTGCGCACTGACATTGGTGTAAGTAAGGTAAAATATTTGAGAGAATTATGACTTTAATTATGAAATTTGGTGGGGCAGCTTTGGCCGATCCACAGGCGTTTGGAATGGTTGCTCAAATTATCAAGAAAAAAAATGATGATACATCTCTTGTGGTTGTCGTAAGTGCAATGGGGGAAATGACCGATGAGTTGATTTCACTTGCGTCTCAGGTCCATCCATCTCCACCCAAAAGGGAGCAGGACATGCTTATTTCAGTTGGGGAGCGTATTAGCATGTCTCTATTGGCAATGGCTTTAGACCGTATCGGCATTAGTGCTGTTAGTTTGACAGGAAGCCAGTCGGGAATCATCACCTCAAATGAGCATTCAGATGCAAAAATCATCGATGTTAAACCCGATCGGATACGCTCATATTTAGCTCAAAAAAAAGTTGTTATTGTTGCGGGGTTTCAGGGTGTAAGCTTAGAGCGTGAGATCACAACTCTAGGAAGGGGAGGGTCAGATACGACTGCTGTGGCATTAGGGGCTGCTCTAGGTGCCGAATGCGTAGAATTTTATAAGGATGTCCCAGGTGTTTTTTCAACTGATCCCAAAAAAGACCCGCAGGCGCGTTACTTCCCCGCCATGACCTTTGATGAGGCCTTGAAGCTTGATGTCAAAGTTCTTCATAAACGTGCAATTTACATGGCTTTAAAAAATATTTTACCTCTTCATGTCTTGCCGTTTGACAAGGAAAAATTTGGTTGCTATAGAGGGACCCGAATAGGAACAAGGGAGACTCGCGATTTTCATGAGCCAGAATATGAAATGGCAGACACCAGAGCTTTCCAGAGCTGAGTTGACATATGAAATAAAGGAAGATCTTCTTTCTTTAAAGCTCATTACCCCCTTCCGATCCCATCTTCATAAATTTTTTCTTGAAATGATTCACAAATGGCTTTTTCCCGGAAAAAAAATCAAAATCCCCTTGTTTTTTCTTAGGGAAGTGGAAGAATCTCTGCTCATTCAAGTGGATATGGAACTTTCTGATGTTTGGGATCGTGAAAAATTTTTTAATAATTGGGCTGCATTTAAACATGAAGTAGAAATCGGTGCGTTGTCTTCGTATCAGGCGAATCAAATCTTAGAGATGAAGGGGCTTTCAGGAAGCGAAAAAAGAGGGTATCTTCAGGAGGGAATAGGCCGTTTAGTCCAGCGTTTTCCTTCTCTTTATGACTATGACATTTTTTCAACGATGCAGCATATTCTGATCAATTTTGATGAGAATTTTTTGCATACGCATGAAGTGCAATATTTGAAGAAGCTGGTCACAACGCTTTATCTTTTAAAAAAACAGCTATGTGGCGCGATTGTAATGGCTCCTCAAAAGCGTCATTTCTTTCTAAAACTTATGCCGGGGAAACTGCAACACCCTTTTGGCGTAAAAAAAATATTGGGAATCTGTATTGGCATAAACTTTTTGCGAGAACATGAAATTCTTGCAAAACGGCATCTTATCAAAGTTGTGCAGACATTTATTCCAGAAACTTTTGCATTAGACAAAACATATTATTCTTATGAATCAGAAGAGGAAAAGGTTCATCTAATCTATCTCGAGTTTGAAAAAGAGCATGGAGAGGCTTTTAGCACATTAGAAATGGTGCTTTTAGAGAAACGGCTTCCCATTCACTTGAAAAGACGCATTGAACATCTACAACGCTCCTTATTCATGCCGAGAAATGAGGAAGAGGTAATGCGTAATGTTATTACACTTGGGCAGCAATTGCGTTATGTTAATGATCTACCTCAGATGGTGATCACATTTGATCATCAGACAGAAACACATCTCTTATTTACCGTGATTCTCGTACGTCTTATTAAATCCTCTTCAAAACCCATTGCGGACCATTTTGAAGAGAGTCGTTTGCTTTATGAAATCGATCGGATTCGTGTTGTTGGCATCCTTCGTAAAAAGTACCCGAAGGAGGCGACGGTTTTTAAGCTTGGTATTCCCATTGACCCTTTTATTCGAGAAGATCATTCCGTAGATCTATACAAGGGGAGAGAGGCTTTGAAGAATGAGATTCAACGCATTGTAGGTGAAGTTAGAGATTACAATGGGGGGATGATCATTAAGCAAAACGAACTTTTTCTGAGCTTAAAAGATCTTCTGGGCGATGCCGCGTTTTCCCACCATTTTCTGCTCGAAAACTTTTTTCATGCACTTTATCCAATTGAACAGAGAAGTATCGTCCATCCCACGCATCTTAAAACGCTTTTTCACATGCTTTTAGATATGATCAAAGAGGGAATGCATGGCGCGTTAAAAACACAAAACAATGATGAAGGTCTTTTCGCCATGATGACATTTGAGGATCGTAAGAAGGGAGAAAAAGTTCATTCTGAAGTGAAAAATTGGGAGATTCCGATGCGAGAAGTATTGTCCCTGCAAATGTATCTCGACGATCATTTTTTTCTCGGATACCTCTATCTTTCTAAAAATGAAAAAGATCAGTGTTTTTTTCAAAAAAAAATCGAAGACTTGCTTGGAAATAATTATGAGACATGCTATGAATGATTTTTTTAGGCTCTTTAGTAATGTAGGAAGAAAAATGAAGAAACAAATGATACCGCTTTTAGCTTTTGCCGCAGCAACGCTTTCTGTAAATGCAGCTGAATATGAAGCACAGAAGCAAACAATGAAGAAACAACAACAGCATTGTCCGGAGATCACACCTCCAACGGCACCTGTTGTCCAAAATGGTGTCGATGTCTTTGTCGATGCAGAATTTTTATACTGGTATGGAAAAGAAACAAACTTAGTCTATGCTGTGAACGAATTAGTAGTTGCGCCTAACCCAATAAACCCTGCGCAACAGCAATTTTCTTTTACTAAAGCAAATAGTATGGATAGTAGCTGGGATCCAGGATTTCGTGTAGGCTTAGGGATAAATCTCCCACATGATGGCTGGGATCTATATGCAGTATGGACATGGTTTCATAATGAAAATACTGATACAACCTCCATTCCGGATTTTGATTTAGCAACAGCTATTGGGACCACTGGGGCAAGAATTCTTGATTTCCCTTTTGGACGACCCGGAAACACAATAGGTGTAACCACATTAGGTGGATCAAGAGCATCAGCGCGCTGGGATTTACATATGAACCAAATCGATCTTCAGCTTGGAAGAGGTTATTGGCTAAGTGATCATTTCTCACTGCGTCCTTATGCTGGTTTGCGAGGAGCTTGGGAAGAGACAGATTTCACAGTTAAAATGCGAACAAGATCTGGTGATGTTACGACGAATATGCGTACTCACTTTGATAGAGACTGGTGGGGAGTTGGTCTTCTAGGAGGAATCCAGCCTACATGGTATATTATCAAAAATTTTGGAATTTATGCTGATTTAGCTATCGCTCTCTTGTGGGGTGAATTCGATATCACACGGACTCAGACTACCGTTTCTGCAGACCCAGTGACTACACTCACAACTTTTGATCTGAAAGAAAGATTTAAAGATGATTTTAATCAATTCCAGACAGTTATTGATTTAGCGCTAGGATTGCGTTGGCAGATGTATTTTTCTGATGATGAGTATAGACTGCGTTTTGATTTAGGATGGGAAAATCACGTATGGCTCGATCATAATCAGCTTACCAAGTTTAATAATGGTTTGGTAGCTTTAGATTATGAAGGTCGTTTGTATGGACAGCTATCTATGACAGGTGTTGTCTTTAGAGCGCGATTTGACTTCTAAAGATTTTTATCAAAATCGATTTTATTGAAAAGGCGCCCAATGGGCGCCTTTTTTGTGCATTGTCTATATAAACGTCATATGCTAAATTAAAGGGCATGATGTCAAAAAAATATCCTAATATTATAGAACCCTCTATTTTTGCCGCAGATTTTGCCAATCTTGGCGAAGAAGCAAAACGCGCCGAACAGGCCGGGGCTGATGCGATCCATTTCGATATAATGGATGGCCATTTTGTTCCCAATTTAAGCCTTAGTCCCACAGCTCTAGCTGCAGTGAATCGGACAACCGACATTTTTCTAGATGTTCACATTATGGTTTACAACCCTTTTAGTTATATCGAACGCCTCGTTGAAATGGGGGCAGATGCCATCACATTTCATTTTGAATCCACTGAAGAAATCGGAGAAACGCTCGACTATATCCGTAAATGTGGAGTCAAAGCTGGGCTTGCTTTTTGTCCAGAGACCTCTGAATCAATGATCCCAAAATATCTCAATAAATGTGACCATATTCTTCTAATGACGGTTCATCCTGGATTTGGTGGTCAGAAATTCATCCCAGATGTCCTAGAAAAAATTAAATTTACGCGAGGGATATGCGATAAATTGCGTATTCGAAAAGGTGGTGTTTCACTTGAAGAAAATCAAGATATTGACTCTCTTCCTCCGTTTGATATCCAAGTAGATGGGGGTATTAATGAAAAAACGGCGAAATTATGTGTTGATGCCGGTGCAAATGTTTTGATTGCTGGAACATATCTTTTTGCAAGCGATCAGATGCCTGAGAAGATTCAAAAATTGAGAGATTTATGAAAAAAGTCGTCGTTATTGGCGGTGGAACGGGAAACTTTACAGTTCTACGAGGACTAAAAAATTATGATTTAGACCTCACTGCAATTGTTTCTATGGCTGATGATGGAGGAAGTACGGGCATTTTGCGCGATGAATTGGGGGTTTTGCCTCCCGGTGATGTGCGTCAATGTCTTGTCGCTCTTTCAAATTCTTCCCGATTAATGCGCAGTTTGATGAACTATCGTTTTGAAAACGGCGGACTTGGGGGGCATAGCTTTGGAAATCTTCTCCTGTCAGCGCTTGAAAAAGTGACGGGAAGTTTTGAAAAAGCTGTGGAAGAAATGGGCCGCATTCTCTTTATTAAGGGTAAAGTTATTCCCGTGACCACGCATCAGGTGCGACTTAAAATGATCCTCAAGGATCGGAGCGTTCTTGAAGGGGAGAAAGAGATCTATCTCTCTCAAGCAATTGACCGGGGCTACCAGAGTATTTATCTAGAGCCTTATCCTAAAGCAAACCCTCATGCTATCTCCGAAATCATGAATGCCGATCTTATCATCATTGGCCCTGGTGGTTTGCACACATCTATTATTCCAAATCTTTTAGTCAAAGGTATTAGCGAGGCTCTTAGGAAAACGCATGCTACTACGGTCTTTATCGCAAATTTAATGAATCGAAAAGGACAGACAACGGGATATAAAGTGAGTGACTATCACCGCGAAGTTGTCAAATATATTGGCGAAGATATTTTTGACTATATTCTTGTGAATAATCAAAATCCACCGCAAGAACTCATAGAGATTTATGCTGAAGAAGGGGAGATCGTTGAAAATGACCTCGATGAAGAGAGAGTCATCTCTACTGCATTTCTAGGAGAACTTAAACCACAAGAAAGTGGGGATTTACTCAAGCGTAATCTTATTCGTCATAATACAAAGCAAATAACTCAAGAGCTCATCAACATTGTTAATCATCTTTGATTTAGACGACACACTTGTCGATACATCCAATACACTTCTGCCCCATCTTCTAAAAATTGCTCTCGAGAAAATGTGTGCTAAAGGATTAGAAGTTTCGGATTTCGAGAAAACCTATGAAATGATGCTTAGGATTAATCGAAGCTCTTTAACTTCACGTCATGGCTTGAAAGAATTTCTGGAAATTAGAGGAGCGGATCAATCCTTCCTCGATGTGGGTCTTGAAGTGATTTACGAGCGTCCTCCCTTTGAAGGGGGAATTCAACCTGTCGAAGGGGCAAAAGAGATTCTTTCTTATTGTGCAAGAAATCATCAACTTGCCCTTGTTACAATCGGACAAGAGATTGTTCAAAGAAAAAAACTCATGCTAGCTGGAATTGATAGTCAAATATTTAGTCAGATATTTGTCTGTTCGAAAAGGGATAAAAAACCCTATTATAAAAAACTTATTGAAGAACTAGGATTCACAGCTGGGCAAGTAATTGTTTGTGGGGATCGAATTTCTATTGATCTTGCTCCTGCTAAGGATCTTGGGTGTAAAACAGTCCATTTTAAATGGGGAAGAGGGTTAGGTAATACTGGATTAAAAAGGGACGTCGACTATACCATTTTACATCTAAGGGAACTAAAGACCATTATAATGAGGGAGAATGATAAAGAGTGACCAAATCAATCCTGGAATGACCCTATCAATTGATGGGAAAATATTTCGGGTAGAGTCGAGTGTAAAGGTAACCGTGGCAAAAGGGGTTCCTTTTATCAAAACGACATTAAAAAATTTAATGACAGATGAAACTGTAGAAAAGAATTTTAAACTCGAACAAGAAGTTGAGGATGTTTCTTTGTCTGAAAGAAAACTTGAGTATCTTTATCGTGAAGGAAAAGATTATCTTTTTATCGATATCAACGAGCTCAGAGAAGAACTTGTTGCTACGAGTGTCATTGGGGATAAAATCAACTATCTCAAAGAAGGAACAGAACTTAATGCGATGTTTTATGGAGAAACAATTTTTTCTGTTGAACTTCCTCAGTATTTAGAGCTCATAGTTGCAAAAACGGAAGCTGAAGAGGCAAAAGTTGCTGTTTCCCACGCCAATAAAATCGCTATTCTTGAGACTGGCGCAAAAGTTGAGGTTCCGCTTTTTATCGAGGCAGGAGATATTATCAAGGTTGATACGCAACTCAACGAATATGTTCAACGGATATAAAAAAGGGAAGATTTGTGGATTTAAAGCAGATTAAAGAGTTAATGAAAGAGGTCGAGAACTCAAAGATCCATCGACTTCGTGTCAAAGATAAAGAAGGGGTTGAGATTGAGATTGAAAAAGCTCCTCCGCCTCCCGCACACCAACATGTTGCACCAATGCCGCAAGCCCATCATCAGACAGTGCATCCAACAGAAGCTGCGCCTAAAGAAAAAGAAAAAGGGCATATCCTAACATCTCCTATGGTTGGAATCTTTTATGCTGCACCCTCGCCTGAAGAGCCATTTTTTGTAAAAGTGGGTGACCAGGTTGACGAAGACACAGTTCTTTGTATTATAGAAGCGATGAAAGTAATGAATGAAGTGAAAGCAGGAAGAAAAGGGGTCATCGCAGAGGTTTATGCTGACAATGGTCACCCTATAGAATTTGGAACAAAACTCTTTAGAATCCAATGAAAAAAGTTCTCATAGCCAATCGAGGCGAAATTGCCGTAAGAATCATCCGAGCGTGTCACGATCTAGGGATCAAAACGGTTGCCGTTTATTCAGAAGCTGACGCGCAGGCTTTGCATGTGCTCCATGCAGATGAAGCGATCTGTATTGGAAAGCCTCCTGCACTAGAATCCTATTTAAAAATTTCAAATATCCTCTCAGCATGTGAAGTCACTGGAGCGGATGCATTGCATCCAGGTTTTGGTTTTTTAAGTGAAAATGCTAATTTTGCATCGATTTGTGAAAGTTGTGGTATTAATTTTATTGGTCCCTCACCCCATACAATTTCCCTTCTAGGAGATAAAGCTAAAGCCAAATCAATTGCAAAACAAGCAAACTGCCCAATCATTCCCGGCTCTGATGGCATCGTTGAAACCGTTGAAGAAGGGTTAAAAGAAGCGCAAAAATTGGGCTTTCCTATCTTTATCAAAGCTTCAGCAGGTGGTGGAGGAAAAGGAATTCGTGTTGCGGAAAATGAAAAGGATTTTAAGAAGAAATTTGTAGCTGCGCGCACTGAGGCAGAAGTTTCATTTAACAATCCTGATGTTTATCTCGAAAAAATGATTGTCAATCCACGCCATGTTGAAATTCAGATTTTATGCGACAAGCATGGAAATTGCGTTCATTTAGGTGAAAGAGATTGTACGATTCAGCGCAGACGACAAAAACTTATCGAAGAGACGCCAAGCCCCATTATCACACCAGAACTTAGAAAAGAAATGGGTGATGCAGCACTACGCATTGCGAAAGAAGCAAATTACCATTCTGTTGGAACCATCGAATTTCTTGTGGATGAACAACGTGCGTTTTATTTTATGGAAGTGAACACGCGTATTCAAGTTGAGCATACTGTATCTGAAGAGCTCACAAATACCGATCTAATTATCGAACAAATCAACGTTGCTCGTGGAGAGAAATTACAACTCAAACAAGAAAATATCCAGTTTAATGGGCATGTGATCCAATTTCGAATCAATGCTGAAAACCCTGCTAAAAACTTTTCTCCTTCCCCAGGCTGTCTGGAATATTATACCCCACCAGGTGGGCCTCATATCCGCGTCGATAGTGCCTGTTATACTGGTTATAAAATCCCACCCTATTATGATTCAATGATCGCAAAACTTATCGTGAAAGGGAAAACACGCGAAGAAGCGATGGCCTTTGCTAAAAGAGCTTTAAAAGAATTCCATATTGGGGGAATTGATTCTACGATTCCTTTCCATCTCTATATGCTTGAGCAAGAGATATTCCGAAAAGGGACCGACTATTCATTAGATTATATCGATCGTCTGATCGATGAAGGATGCAAATTTGAGCCAAGTTGATCTAACGCAACTCGACCTCCTAATTTCCGCCGATGAAATCACGACACGTCTTGAGGAAATTGGAGAGATATTGAATCGAGAATATAAAGGGAAAGAACTCACGCTAGTCATGATCATGAAAGGGGCAATTTGTCTCGCAGCTGATCTCATTCGGAGGCTCCAGATGCCCCATTCCGTTGAATTTATCCAATGTCAAAGCTATGGGATGAGAGGAACATCACCTGGAGATCTGAAAATTACGGGATTAGACTCCCTGGATCTTAAAGAGAAAGAAGTTCTTCTTATCGATGACATCTATGACTCGGGGAATACGCTCTCACGAGCATACGCTGAACTTAAGGAAAAAAAACCCGTCTCCTTAAAGTCACTCGTTCTTCTTTCAAAAAATGTACCTCATCAAGCAGATTATTTGCCAGATCACGTTTTATTTGAGATTGAAGATCGTTTTGTTATTGGATATGGGCTCGATTACAAAGAGTATTATCGCGGGTTACCCGCTATTTATGCCATAGCAACATAGGGAAAACATGAAAGGGATTGTCTTAGCTGGTGGATCAGGAAGTCGCCTCTATCCTCTAACCTTTGTTACAAGTAAGCAACTTCTCCCCATCTATGATAAACCCATGATCTACTATCCCATCTCTGTTTTGATGGAGGCTGGAATTCGTGATATTCTTCTCATCTCTACACCTCAAGATCTTCCCCTTTTTAAAGCCCTACTCGGTGATGGAAGTCATTTTGGAATCCGCATCGAATATGCCGAGCAGAAAAAACCAGAGGGAATTGCACAGGCCTTTCTGATTGGTGAAGAATTTATCGCAGGCAATCCCGTCGCCTTAATTTTGGGAGATAATATCTTTTATGGTCATCACTTGAGCACGCTCTTATCTGACTGTCATCATCTAGAGTGTGGAGGCATTGTTTTTGGCTATGAAGTAAAAGATCCTAGTCGCTACGGCGTCGTATCCTTCGATGAGAATCATCAAGTCATCGATCTTGTTGAAAAACCGGTCGAGCCCCCTTCATCTTATGCCGTGACAGGTCTGTATTTTTATGATCATCAAGTTGTAGAGAGAGCAAAATCCCTTAAACCTTCGGCGCGAGGGGAATTAGAAATCACCGATTTGAATAAAATATATCTAGAAGCAGGTGAACTTAAAGTGCATCTATTTGATCGTGGATTTGCGTGGCTTGATACGGGAACACATGAGGCGCTACATCAAGCCTCGTCCTACGTACAGACAATTCAGGAGCGTCAGGGACTTCAGATTGCCTGCTTAGAAGAAATTGCCTTTAAGAAGGGGTATATCACCTTAACGCAGTTAAAGAAGCGGGCACTCGTGCTCAGCCCGAGCCCTTACGGAAAGTATCTCCTCAATCTAGCATCGAGTTGTACAGTTCCCGTTTAGGGTGGTTATGGATTTCAGCTACGATCTTGATGGCCTCTTTTTGACTTAGGTCAAACTGAAGGATTAGATTTTCGACTTCACCTTTCAGATCTGATAGATTGACTTCTGGCTTTTCTCCCTTGAGAAGGCAGACGAGCTCACCGCGTGGAGGGTTTTCTTCAAAATGCTTGAGTAATTCTTGGGCAGTTCCTGATAGGTGCTCTTCATATAGTTTTGTAAGTTCTCGCGCGATAAATAATTGATGAGGAAACTTTTCAAGAGCTTTTAATACTGAGAGAAGACGACGGGGAGATTCATACCAAATGGAAATGCCCGGATAGAAAAGAGCTTGAAGGAGTATCTCTCTTAACTTTCCCTCTTTTTTTGGAGAAAAGCCGAGAAATTGGACAGGACCCTCTTTTTCACCAAAAAGACTCAGAGTAGTTATCAGAGCACAGGGACCTGGCAGAGCTGTTATCGGTAGATTTTCACTGCGGCATTTCTGAATGAGATCAGCCCCAGGATCACAAATTCCAGGTGTTCCGGCATCGCTAATGAGGGCAATTTCTTTTCCTTCCCTTAAATCCGAAATTACCTGTTCCTCTCGTTTTTTTTCATTAAATTTATGAAAACTAATAAGAGGTTTTTGAATTTCATAATGTTTCAAAAGGATGCCACTTGTCCGCGTATCTTCACACAAGATATAGTCGACAGACTTCAGCGTCTCTAAGGCCCGGAAAGTAAGGTCTTTAAGGTTCCCAATGGGAGTTGCGATGAGATATAACATAAGGTGGCACCCAGGATCGAACTGGGGATAGAAGCTTTGCAGGCTCCCGCCTTACCACTTGGCCATGCCACCGATTTTTACAAGAGATTATGGGAGATGGGTTGAAATTTGTCGAGTAAAACGTTACGTTAAAAAAAAAACTCAGTAAGGATTTTTATGACAAGTTTTAGCCCAGAAGAGATGCAGCAATATCACAAAGAATTTGATAAAAGTATGCATATGTTCCAAGAAGCCCTATCGGGTTATCACAAGTCGACGATTGATAAGCAAAAAGAGATGTTCAAGGATGTGATGAATAAGACGATGGGAGTGATGGATGAGCTTTCCAACACTGTCTTAGATAAGGAGGGCCAAGATATGGAACAGAAGCTTTCCGGAGACTATCAGCAGTTTGCAAAAGAGGGAAATGCACAGGGATTTGATAAAGTACAAGACGAACTAGCAAACCTGCGCCGAATCTACTCCAGCGAACACCGCGGGGAGTAGGGGGAGCGCCATCTTTTCGGGTTCTTTTGAAAAAGGCCGCCAACGCTGTACTATTTGTACTACCGTTGGCGGCCTTTTTTCAAAATACCCACGAAAATTCTGGCACTCTTTCTGGATCTGGATCTTGGATGAGATTGACCCTGCTCGGTAGCAGGGCCAATCTCATCCAAGATCCAGATCCAGAAATTCATTATCCCTGAGAGAAAATATTTTTCTTCAGAGGTGTTTTTTACCACGAGTAGGCCATTGAGACGACGAGGGAAATGAAGTTGAGGGAATTGCGCCCGGTAACCGGAAACCAGAATCCTGCAAGAAAATTCATATTTGCTTTGGGATTGTACTCAATCGCTGGAGCAAGACTGAAAAGGTCCCGTGAGGGCAATCCAACTGGTGCTGGGATTCCATCCTTTAACGTTCCCTTCTTTCCACTAAAACGGATTGCGGCTTGAAATTCATAGACAGCATCTAAGGCAAATACCCAATCCTGAGTGAGACTATATTCAATGGCGCCAAAGGCCGTGAAGTTCCCTCCAGAATAAACCTTACCACTTGTTCCAAAACCACCTCCATAGGTGGTAAATCCTTCTATATGTGAAGG
The DNA here is from genome assembly GCA_021772315.1 of Chlamydiota bacterium. Classification (GTDB taxonomy): domain Bacteria; phylum Chlamydiota; class Chlamydiia; order Chlamydiales; family Simkaniaceae; genus JAJFMF01. Next base: position 70,797 of record JAJFMF010000008.1, on the reverse strand, counting down.
TATTTGATAGGTGTAGTTAAAGGAGGCTCTAAGATCAATCGGGTGCAAGTTAAAATACCAGAATATTTTAGAGAAGTTTAGACTAAGGGTCGTCTCATAAAAGCCTGATCCGCTGATGTCAGTTCCATTCTTGTCTGGATTGAGTTTTTGATATTTTCCAAGGGGAAATGTTTCTGTGAGTGCAATACGGATGGCAGGGAGATGAGGTGTTTCATCTTGAACTTGAATCCCAAATTCGACAGGGAGATCTCCAATATTTGTTGAGGATTCATTCCCTCGGAAATTAGAGATGAGTTGCGGGGCAATTTCAAAATCTAACCAATCGGTAATTCCTGTCATGAAAAGAAACTGAGGATTCAGTGTGAAGATATTCTTGATGGATTTCGAGTGTCTTGAGTTGTTAAAGACCGCATAGGTTAGTGTCGAAAAAACGTAGCCTTGAACGATGTATTCTCCAACGGGCGTATTGTTTGCTGAACCTGTAAGAAGGGGACCGGCATAGTGGGGATTGAACATCTCCTTAGCAACGTTGAGCTGCTGTTGCGCTGAGGATAGCTTTTGTCGGATTTGTGCAGGAGTTTGCGGACTTTTTGCCCATATCGGACAAACCACGATTAGAAATAGTAAGATCTTTTTCTTCATGGAAAAGAGCTTAAGATTTTTATGATATTATTTTCAAGTCTTTGTGGGGATAGAAGGGGATGTAGGGCCTTTTGCTTCGATCATGATCATATCGGCGATTGCCTCACCTGTTTTTTCGATCTCTTCTGCTGTAATTTTCTTACTGGTAAATCTTTCGTAATCACGATGCTCAGCCATCTTCATGAAGAATTCCATGAGATAACGTCCACAGTTGTGATTATCTGTTTGATGCCCTTTGCCTTTATTGTCTTTTTCTTCAATTGTTTTGTCATTAAAGTACTTTGCTTTAAGATCATCATAGAGCGTCTTGACTTCAGGATAATGCTCAAGACCATTTCCGTTAGAGTCGTAGAACATCATGCGATCATCATCAAAGTCAAGTACGAGTCCGACAACGTGTTTTGTCACTTTAAGGGTTAAGAAATACTGTCCAGTGGTTGGGATCTCAGGCACGTGGTCTAGATCTGGGTGATCGATTTTGACATTCTCAATTTTGATGTTTTTATCCTCAAGGGATTGATAGTAGAAGAAATTGTCATAGGCACGGGCTTCTTTTGCTTGGACAAGATGCATTGCAGTATCTATCGTTGAAACGTTAAGTGATTTATTTTGACGGATTTTATCTCTTGCTTGCATTGCTTGAGGTTTTGAGATGGTTCCATCATATAGGGGCCAACGATTTGCTTTTGAAACATAGAGTCTTTCGCCTGATACAGCGTTTAAGATCGTATCAAATCGAGGCTGAAGGGAATTTAGAGCTTTTTGATCCAAGAAATGCTTCTCATCTCCTGTATGGAATTGGAGTTTTTTCTGATCAAAATCAAGGCGGAAAACGTTCACTTTATCTGTAGTGAATTTTGTATCTTTGTCTTCAAGTGCATCATGGGCAGTTACAACAGATTGAATCTTAGGAGTGATCTCTGACCATCCTTTTGGGGTAAAGGATACTCTCTTCCCATTTTGATAGAAACAGACGCGATACTTCTTCTTGCCCCATCTAATCGTTGTGGTTTGTTGAGGCATATTTTTATGCCCAGTCGGTTTGGTGTAATATCTTTGTTCTTGCGAACTAATCTCTGCTGTAAAACTTGCCATAACTAATATTATACAATAAATAATTTGAAATGTCAAGATTATATTAAGTTATAATATATTGTGTATAAGCGGTTTAAAATTATATTCCGTTATTTGAGAAAACATGCTACATTTCGGGGCTATGAAGCCTCGTAAATTAGCCCAATTAGCTCTCTGTCTCGGTTTATCGGGTCAGTTTGAGGGTCAAGTAACTCATGTTCAGGTAGATAGCAAAAAGGCGGGTCCGGGGACTCTCTTTTTTGCCCATAAAGGGAAGCGATTTGATGGGCATGATTTTCTAGAAGAAGCATCTTCTAAGGGGGCTATTGGAGCGGTTGTTTCAAAGACCTATTCCGGTCCTAATTTTGGTCTGCAGCTCTTGCGGGTCGAAAATGTGATCAGAAGCCTGCAAGAGATTGCTAAGGTTGTTTTAGATCAAACACATCCCTACATCATTGGCATTACTGGATCGCTTGGTAAAACAACGACAAAGGAATTTACGACAACATTGCTGCGAGAGCGTTTTCGTGTGAATTGTTCTGAGGGGAATCAAAATAGTCAGATTGGGCTCCCCATGACGATTCTCAATCGGGATGAAGAGGAGGATATCCTCATTTTGGAGATGGCTATGTCAGAACAGGGGCAGTTAAAACGGCTTATCAACATCGCTCCACCTGATTTGGCTGTCGTCACGCGTGTGAGTGCTTCCCATTTTGATAATTTTGGTGACTTGGGGGGGATTGCTCGGGCGAAAGGTGAGATTTTTTCATCGCCTCGCACCCGACTTGGCATTCTCAGCACGCAAGCGGCTCAATTTTTAGAGATCATTTCACAGGGTAAAAGTGGAAAAACGACGTGTGGTGAGGGGGGTGATTATCAACTGCGAGAAAATCGTATCTTCGATAATACAGAGCATAGTCCTGAGATCGCTTTGCCTTTTGAGGCTACGCACCTTAGAGATAACTTTCTTCTTGCTGCATGTATTGCAAGAAATTTAGGATTGAGTTGGGATGAAATTGCTAAGGGTGCAGAAAAATTAAAGCCGTATAAACATCGTTTTGAAACGCGATGGCACGAGGGGATTTGTTTTATCGATGATTCTTATAATGCGAATCCTGAATCGACAAAGGCGGCTCTTGCAAATATTCCAAAACCTAAAACGACGGGGAAAACGATTGTTGTATTTGGGGAAATGGTTGGACTTGGGAAGGAGTGTCAAGAGGGGCATTTAGAAGTGGCAGAATATGCTGCTTCTCACGTGGATCAAGCTCTTTTATTTGGAAGCAAATGTCAGGTGATGCTACCTGTTTTTGAAAAAAAACAGACTGCGGCAGAACTATGTTCCAGCCTTCTTGAGCTAAAGACAAAATTGCATGAGATGGCAAGCTCCGGAGATGTTGTGCTTATCAAAGGTTCCAATCCGAATGAGCTCTGGCGTCTTTTCGATGAGGAGTTATGATTCTCTTTTTATCTCTCCCTAAGGTTTTTTCTTATACTTCAACGCGTATGATTCTAGCGGCACTTACAACGCTTCTTATTACGATTTTCTTAGGTCCCTATGTCATCAATAAGCTTTATGCCTTAAAAACGGGGCAATCGATACGTGTTGGTGATTGTCCTGTCTTAGCAGAGCTTCATGAAAAGAAGAAAGAAACACCCACAATGGGAGGGATTCTGATTCTGCTCTCAATGTTTGTGGCTCTTGCACTTTGGATGGATCTTACAAGCATATTTACTTATTTGTTGTTCGGTGTGACGCTTATTTTTGGGCTGATTGGTGTGTTTGATGACTATTTGAAAATGAAACACAAAAATGCTAAGGGGCTCCGCGCAAGGTATAAGTTTTTGCTTCAAGTTGTGGTGAGCGGGATTATTGGAGCGTATTTAATTTGGTCACCATTTGGTGAAGAGGCAGTCTATACGACCTATTTTCTCCCTTTCATGAAACATCCTCTTGTTACGCTGACAGGCGTTTGGACGATTTTTGGGGTGTTAATTTCGATGTTTGTCATCACGGGATCTTCAAATGCGGTAAATTTAACTGATGGTTTAGATGGTCTTGCCTCTGGATGTTTGCTTTTTGCCTCGGTCGTTTTTGCTCTTATCGCCTTTTTGTCGAACAATCAAGAGATCGCACAGTACCTGAATATTATCTACATTGAGGGGAGTGGAGAGATTGCGATTTATTTAAGTGCCCTTTTTGGTGCTTGTCTTGGGTTTTTATGGTATAATGGTCACCCTGCGCAAGTTTTCATGGGAGATACTGGATCGCTTGCTTTAGGTGGGATCTTGGGGCTTTGTAGCGTATTACTTAGGCGAGAGATCTTATTGGCACTTGTCGGTGGGATATTTGTAATGGAGGCACTTTCTGTAATTTTACAGGTCCTTAGTTATAGATATCGGAGTAAAAAGCGTATTTTTTTATGTGCGCCTTTGCACCACCATTTTGAATATAAAGGGTGGCCTGAAACAAAAGTTGTGGTCCGTTTTTGGATCGTGGGTTTGGTTCTGGCTCTTATCGGAATCGTTTCGTTTAAATTTCAATGAATGCGTTAATACTTGGTTTAGGAATTAGTGGAAAGGGAGCCGCATCTTTTTTGCAAAAGATGGGATGGGAGGTTACAACTGCTGATAGAAATGGAGCTGGGGATTATCTTGATACGCATATTTTCGATGATTTCCCTTTTGATCTTGTCATTTTATCCCCTGGAATCCCACTCACACATCCTCTTTGTGAATGTGCTAGGAAGCATCATGTGGAAGTGATTTGTGATGTTGAGCTTGCAGCTCGACATATAAAACAGCGCTGCATTGGAGTGACAGGTACCAATGGAAAAACGACTGTGACATCGATGATCGCGCATGTGCTTGGGGCAAAAGCTGTGGGAAATATTGGAAATAGTATTTGTGAATACCTCTTAGACCCCAATGAGAATGACATTTTAGTCTTTGAGCTTAGTTCTTATCAACTTGAAACGATGAAAACACCTTTTTTGGATGCGGCACTTATTATAAATCTTTCACCAGATCATCTCGATCGTTACCCCTCCTATGAAGCTTATTGCCAGGCAAAATGTCGTATTACACATTGTGTTAAAGAGGAGGGAAAGCTATATTTGACAAAAGAGGTTCACACATGCTTCAGAAAGGAAATAAATTGTGATAAAAAGATTGAATTCTTTTCGGAATCAAGCTATGAAAATGTGATTGCAGCATATATGGTGTGCCGTGATTTTGGAGTTTCTGATTCAGACTTTTATCACGCCCTTGCCAAGTATAAGAAAGAGCCCCATCGCATGGAATATTTAGGCGTGCAAAATGGGATTTCATTTTATAATGATAGCAAGGGAACGAATCTCGAGTCTGTGATTTATGCGGTTCGGCAAGTGACTCAGCCGATCCATCTTATTGCAGGAGGGGAAGATAAAGGGCTTTCTTATCAAAAATGGATCGAAGCGTTTAAAAATAGGGTCGTAAAAATATATGCAATTGGAGAGACTGCCCAATTATTAAAAGCAGAGCTTGGGGGTCGCTTCCCTGTTACGCTTGCTCAAACCTTAGAGCAGGCATTCGTAACAGCTTCGCAGGAAGCAAAAGAAGGGGAGGCTATTCTTCTTTCACCGGGGTGTGCGAGTTTTGATCAATTTCAAAACTATCAGCATCGGGGAGAAGAATTTAAACGATTAGTGCTTGCTTTGGGAGGAGCCCTATGACACGAAGAGATACCATTATCATTGCCGTCACGATCAATGCCTTATTATTGATCGTTTTATTCATGAGCGCATTAAAAACTGATTCGCACGAAGTCCTGGCAACAGTTGAAACGACGAAACAACCGGAAAGGGTATATACCCCTCCAGTTAAAACGAAGTCGAAGAAAAAAGCTCAAGTTCAACCGGTGGCTTCTGAAAAAGTTGCAAAAAAAGAAAAGCAAAAGGTAACGCTTCCTAAAAAGAAAAATACAGAAGCGTTAGTTGCCAAAGTTCCTGAGGTAAAAAAGCCTACTTTACGCACTGTCACCGTGCAAAAAGGGGATGTCTTAGAAAAAATTGCAAAACGGCACCACGTGACTGTTGGTCAGATTATGCAATTAAACAATTTATCATCTTCCCGTTTGGATATTGGACAGGTTTTAAAACTTCCAGAGGCGAGAAAAATGGAACTTGCTGAACCGATTACCGAAGGAAAGTATTATACCGTCAAGGGTGGAGATAATCCGTGGACAATCGCACGAAAAAATAATATGAAAGTGGAAGATCTCTTAGAATTAAATCAAATGGATGAAGAAAAAGCAAAACGGATACGTCCAGGTGATAGATTAAAGATTAAATGACAAGACACGCTTCCTTGCTCCTTATTAGTGTCATCTTGCTGTTTGCCATGGGCCTCCTCATGGTATTTAATACCACTTCAGCAGAAGTTCTCGACCGTGTCCTGTCTTTAAATACGCACCATGCACTCATTAAGCAGCTTACTTATGCGGCAGTCGGGCTTTGTCTTTCGATATTGATCTCATTTTTCCCCTATCAGGATTTCATTAAACTCAGTCCGGTATTCTATTTTTTCTTTATATTTATGCTCATTCTTGTGTTTATTCCTGGCGTAGGACAAGAGATCAATGGAGCACGCCGTTGGCTGGGATTTCGAAATTATTCCTTTCAACCTTCGGAATTTATGAAGGTTTTTATTCCTGCGTTTTATCTTTATTATTTAAAGAAGCATAGGTGGCATCTTACATTTAAAAGTTTTTTATCCCTTCTTGCTTTTTTAATTGTCCCACTCTTTTTGATCCTATTGGAACCAGATAACGGGACAGCAGGCATCATCCTCGTCTCTTATGTGGTACTTTTTTTTCTATCACGCATAAAATGGCAATATTGGGCTCTTCCATTGATGCTTTTAACAATAACCGGAGTTTCCATTGGTTCTCAGATGGCCCACGTGCATGACCGAATTCGGGTCTATCTTCATCCAGAACAAGATCTTTTGGGAAAAGGACATCAGCCCTATCAGGCGAAAATTGCTGCCGGATCGGGAAAACTTTTTGGCCGCGGTGTTGGAGAAAGCCTGCAGAAGCTCAATTATCTCCCGGAAGCACGCAGTGATTACATCGCAGCGATCTATGCAGAAGAGTTTGGTTTTCTAGGTATGCTTTTTTTAATTTTACTATATATGTCAGTAGGGTATTTTGGATTTAGGATCGCAAGTTGTGCTATTGATAGGGAAGGGTTTTATTTAGCCGCAATTTTAACTTTTTTGGTATGCTTTCAAGGATTTATCAATTTGGGCGTTGTTTCAGGATTATTGCCAAGTAAAGGGACGAATTTACCTTTTTTTAGTCAGGGGGGATCTTCACTCTTAGCAAATATGTTTGCGTTGAGTTTAATTTTGAATGTTGCACGTCAAAGAATACGTAGAGTAGCAATATGAAAAAAAAGACAATTGTTATTGCTGCTGGGGGAACCGGAGGACATCTTTATCCGGCTCAAGCACTTGCAAAACAGCTGATCGAAACGTCTTCGTACCGGGTGCTTTTTGTCAGTCATGGTTTAACAAAAAACCCCTATTTCGATCGGGAGAATTTTGAATTTTGTGACATCTCGAGCGCGACATTCTTTGGAAGCAATCCGATTAGAGCCGCCCTATCTCTATCAAAAGGCATCGCAGAGAGCTATAAAACGATTCACAAGGTAAGACCAGATCTAGTTGTAGGCTTTGGAAGCTATCACTCGTTTCCCATTTTAAGTGCTGCTAGATTGAAAAAATTGCCCTATATTCTCTTTGAATCCAATGCAATTCCCGGGAAAGTCACAAGGCTTTTTTCAAAAAATGCGCATCAAGTGGGATATTATCTCCCGTTTTCACAGCCGCTCAAGGGGAAAATCAAACCAGTCAATATGCCATTTTCTCAATTTGAAAAAATTGAGAAGGGGAAAGCACGTACCGATCTAGGATTGGATCCGCACCGCTCTACAATGCTTATTGTTGGGGGGTCGCAAGGGGCTCTTACTCTGAATGAACGTATTGAATCTTTTATCCCATCTCTGGATCCCTCTTTTCAGGTGATACATTTGACTGGGAAAGGAAAAAGAGAAGAGGCTTTAAAACAAGCATATGCTAAGCGTCAGATACCTGCATATGTTAATGCTTTCGAATCTCAGATGGAACGCGTCTATGCAGCAACTGATTTTGCACTCTGCCGTTCAGGAGCTGTGACCCTAGCTGAACTCATCACGCATACGCTCCCCGCAATTTTGGTGCCGCATCCTTGGTCACCTGATGACCATCAAACAGCCAATGCCCGTTTTTTTACTGAAAACCTTCGGGGGGGGCAGATGATTTTCCAAGACCAATTAAAAGCAGAGCATCTCAATCACATGCTCAGCGCATATCCAACAATGAAAAAACAGCTAGAATCTCATCTTGAACTAGAAAAGAGATTTGAGTTGTTTTCTCTTATTGAGGAGGCCCTTACATGTGCTTAAAAACGCATTTTATTGGAATCGGTGGTATTGGCATGAGTGCTTTAGCTCATATTCTGCTCGAACGTGGCAGTGCAGTCACAGGTAGCGATCTAAAAAAATGTGATATTACAGGAGCAGAGATCTTCGAGGGGCATGACCCAAAGCATTTAGGATCGGCAACGCGGGTGATTATCGGAAGTGCGATTCAAACAGACAATCCGGAATATACAAAAGCCCTGCAGCAAAAATTAGAGATTTTGCATCGTTCGGATCTTTTACATGAATTGATGCAAGGGTATACTTCCTTGCTTGTCACAGGCGCACATGGCAAGACATCCACTTCAGGCCTTCTCTCTTGGGTTCTATTAAAAGCGGGACTTGACCCTTCTTTTGCTATTGGAGGTTATCTCAACGAAATCAATCAAAATGCGCAGGATGGAAATGGGAAGTATTTCGTTGCGGAGGCAGATGAGAGTGATGGCTCATTTTTAAAAACAGCTGCTTTTGGTGCGATTTTGACCAATTATGAGAGTGAACATTTAAGTTATTGGAAAAGTGAAGCACTTCTTAAAGAAGCCTATCGCACATTTATTTCACAGGTAAGAAATAGACGTATATTTTTTTGGTGTCATGAAGATCCCTTCTTAAACGCTCTTAAACCTGGAGGAGTGAGCTATGGATTTTCCAAAGGAGCGAAGCTACTCGGCACAAACTTTCAGCAAAAGGAGTTTACGCTCTCATATGATATGACTTTCGAAGGGCAGACCTACACCGATATTACCCTTCCTCAAATAGGGCGACATCAAGCGCTTAACTCTATGGCCGTTTTTGGGCTTTCACTCCGTTTGGGCATTGACGCTCAGACGATTCGGGAAGCCTTTTTATCCTATCCCGGAATCAAACGGCGTCTTTCATTGAAACTGGAAAAAGATAATATCACTTATCTAGATGATTATGCGCACCATCCCACTGAGATTCAAGCCACAATTCAGGCACTGAAAGGTGCCTTCAAGCAAAGACGTCTCCTTATCGTCTTCCAACCTCACCGCTATAGCCGGCTTAAAGATTACTTTTCCGGATTTTGCACATGCTTTGATAGCGCGGATGAAGTCATGATCACCGAAGTTTTCGCCGCAGGAGAAACGCCACTACAAGACATATCATCTGAACAATTACTCAAACAAATGACCCTAAAAAATGCATCCTACCTACGCACATCGCATATCTCATCCTATCTTAAAGCAACACGTAAAAAAGGAGATCTTGTTGTTCTGATGGGAGCCGGTGATATTCATGAGCTAGAACTATGAAAGTCAAACTGATTCTTGGAACGGTGGTTTCTCTTTCGCTGGGTTTTGGGATTACCTATAGCATCTCAAAATGGCGTAGTACCGACCAAAGCATCAAACAGATCATTCAATCAGGTCCAGAAAAAGAAGCTCTGAAAACCGCATTTTTAGCAGAACTACTCCATCTCTCGGTGGATCAACCTACAGACCTCAGAGATCTTAATCTTGAAGAGGGAAAAAAGCTCTTAGAAGCGTGCCCCTTAATCAAAAAGGCGGAGCTAAAACGCCTTATGCCGCATACACTTTATATAGATTATACAAGTCGACAACCTATAGCTTATTTGGCTGATTATAAAAATACAGCGCTCGACGAAGAGGGGTATCTTTTCCCGAATTTCCCCTTTTATGCACCAAAGCGTATTCCCAAAATTTATTTTGGATTAATCGCCTCTAAAATGCCTGTAAAATTACAAGGTAAACAATCTTCCATTGCGTTTGATCTTTTATCGATCTTATCCATGATTAAACAAGAGAGATCTCTTCATGTTAAATGGATTGATGTATCAAATGTGATGGCAACCACGTATGGAAAACGACAAATTGTCGTGATTTTAGAAGAAGAAAAACACCTCCCGAATAAACAGACAGTTTTTTCTTTTTCTCATATCTTAAGATTGAGTAGTCTTAAGTATTCAAAAGAGCTTGGGAACTATCTCAATTTGAAAAAAGAGCTCGATATGCAAGAACAACAACAAATGATGATGGAAATGAGAGAGGGGAGTTTTCTAAAGATGCCCCAAAAAGTGATTGATCTTAGAATCTCTGATCTCGCCTTCATCAGTGAAGTGGAGGAAAAAATTGATGAATTGGATACAAACCGAATGGATTAGTGGTGATCTCAAAGAAGCGCGTAAAATTGTTCAAGAACTCTTAAAAGAGAATCTAATCGCCTGTGCAAACATCATTCCAAAAGTGGAATCACACTACTTGTGGGAAGGAGAAATTAAAACCTCTCAGGAAGTGATTGTGCTCATGAAAACCACAGCAGAGCTCTTTGAAACGATCAAGACATACATCGAAGCAGGTTGCAGTTATCAGGTTCCAGCGATTTTAAAATTTGAAATTGCAGATGGCAATCATTCCTATCTCAATTATCTATCTGAAACCATCACTACATCCGTGTAAATTTTTGCAAAATATAAGCGAGGATGATAACTTCTAGTGAAAAAATACTAAACACGAGAGATTATGAAGGAATTTATTGCATATTTGATTAAAAACTTGGTCGATAAACCAGAGGATGTAATTATTGAAATTTTTGAAGGCGAGAAAAATACCGTTATCGAAGTTCGTGTTGCACAGGATGATGTAGGAAAGCTTATTGGAAAACAAGGGCGTACGATTCGAGCACTTAGAAATATCGTCATGACAGTAGGAGCAAGTCCCAATAGAAAAGTGCGTTTAGAACTTATACAACCCTAGGTGAAATCGATGACAATGAGTATTAAAATTCAATCGGAAGTAAAGACAAACAAACAAATCTTACGTGTAGAAGGCCGCTTAGATGCCAGCTCTGCTCCCATTTTGGAAGTGAGGCTAAATGAACTTATCGATGCGAAACACACGCAGATTCTGATCGACTTTTCAAAATTGGATTATTTAAGTAGTGCGGGGATGCGTCTTCTTCTTTCGATGACAAAGAAGCTCAAATCAATTGAGGGAAGCTTAAAGTTTTGTGGGATTAACGAAGAAGTAATGGAGATCATCAAAATGGCTGGATTTGAAAGGATTTTGGAAATATATCTCACTGAAAAGGAAGCTTTAGAGAGTTTTAATCCCTGATTGCTACCTATTTCGGAAGATGGATAGTGTGTTATTTTTGGAGATAAGATGTTCATTTACTTTATCATTCATAGAAATAGGCGACTTTTTTTTAATCGAAGCTTGAACAACTCAGTTAGAGTTGCTCTTTACTTCGTTTTAATAAACCTCACCTATTTCTATGCCGCTAAAGTAAAAAATAGGTGGCAATAAGGGGTTTAAGTGAATCAGAGAAGCACATTTTCTAATGAGCAGGGGGTTTATGAGCCCCTTACTCAGAAACAAAAGCTTCCCCCTTTTATTCTCAAAAAAAGGGCCATTCTCATTGCTGGCCCAACAGCTTCAGGAAAATCAAGCCTTGCCATAAAGATCTCAAAGATTTTAGGCGGTGAGGTCATTTCTGCTGATTCAATGCAAGCGTATCGGGGAATGGATATCGGGACAGCAAAAGTATTCGAGGAAGAAAAAGAGGGCATTCCCCACCATCTCATCGATATTCGCAATCTCAACGAGAAGTTCAATGTTTTTGATTACTATCAACTCGCCATTGAAAAAATAAAAGATATCCAGCAGCGGGGGAAAGTTCCCGTAGTTGTTGGAGGCACAGGCTTTTATCATCATGCACTTATCTATGGTCCACCCCAGGGTCCTCCCTCTGCTCCAGAAATTCGTGCATCGCTTGAAGAGCGTGCAGATAAGCTAGGGGTCGAAACGCTTTATGGGCATTTAAAAGAAAAAGATCCAGGCTATGCCGAACAAATTAGTCCCCGAGATCGGCAGAAGATCATCAGAGGTTTAGAGATCATCGAAATCACGGGCAAAAAGGTAAGTGATTTTCCAACATTTTCCACCCCTGAAAATCCACAAGAACTAGATTTTCGCTGTTGGTTTTTATATTATCCAAGAGAAATCCTCTACTCTCGCATAGAAATGCGTTGTGATGAGATGATAGCTAAAGGATTTTGCCAGGAAGTAGAAGCCTTAGAAAATATAGGATTCAGAGAAAATCCAACAGCTTCAAGAGCTATTGGATATCGGCAATATCTTGATTATCTCAATACACCACAATCTGAAAAGGATTGGGAACAATTTGTCTGGGAATTCAAGCAGGCATCGCGGCGTTATGCAAAACGGCAATTTACTTGGTTTCGAAAAGAGCCACTTTTCCGCTGGGTAGATCTAGAAATCTATCCTTCCGAAGAGGTAATTGACTTTATTATTGAAGACTACGAAAAAGGCTTTTGAACAAGGGATCCAAGGCGCTGCACCTTGAGTAAGCACCGCGAACGGGCGTTGAAATACGGGAAAGGGTGTGCATAAATGTCCTATTGGTTTAATATCATAGCCAGGATGTAAAATCCTGAGTGTTGTCTTTATGGAAGAAGTACCAGTACAAAAAGAAAGAAAAGTCTCCTCGGCTCTCAAAACTCTCAAAAAGGATGTTGAGAAGATCGATGCAATTGAAGATAAATTAAGATTTATCATCGATTACATGCGCTCTGTCTTGTCCCAAGATCAAAAGCCCATGCTCAAAGAATTTTGGGATGCAAAAAATTTCTGCATGGAACTTTTTAAAGAAAAAGTGAACCCGATCAAACGCAAAGCTCTTTGGAAAGATTATAAAGAGCTCACCTCTGAAGCATCCAGATTAAAGGAAATCTTAGACGAACAGTCTCTATTTGCTATTGAGCAGATTGAAATTGCCCTTAAGGCAATCGAAGGGGACCAAAATGATTTTGAAGAGCATGTTAAAAAGATTCCTTCTTTAGAATTTTCCAGTCATTCTCATACAGTCATTTCCAATAAGCAAAGTTATGACACCCTTCAAAGGGAAATCCATTTTCTTAATACTCTCATCACCCGATTAAACGCCCTTCGTAAAGGGACTATTGAGACCGATATGCGCATTCGGCATAAAAACCGCTTGCTCAGTGAGATGTCAAATCTCGGAGATTGTCTATTCCCACGTCGTAAGGAGCTTGTTGCACAGATCAGCGACGCGTTTTATTCTGACGTGATGCGTTTATTAGAAGAACGTTTTCCAAACGAAAAAGTTGCAGATGATGTCCCGTCACATATCCTTCGAAGCGAGATCAAAATCCTTCAAAGCTTGGGAAAACAACTTACCCTTACGACAAAGATTTTTGCTCAATCCCGAAAGCGTCTCAACCTATTCTGGGATGCACTTCAAGAACAAGAAAAAGAAAAAAGAGCCGACTTTGAATCCAAAAAAGGTCTCTTTGATGAAAATTTTCAAAAAGTAAGCGAAGATATCAAAAGCTATGCGGAACTGAGCCAAAAAGCAGACCAAAATTCCGAGATGCTGCTGCAAAAAGGGGAGGAACTCCTCAAAGAGATCTCATCAACTGAGCTATTAAGGGACAAAGAGCGTCAATTAAAAAGTGAAGTTCAGCAAATTCGAAAAGAGATTGTCTCAAAAATCAAGGGCAAGAAAAAAGCTGAGCAAGAAAAAGAAGAAGGTGAGCTTCAGCGGTTTGGAGAAATGCTAACCGAATTAAAAACGCGTGCAGAGACATTTGAGCTGGAAAAAATGGAAGAGACCAAAAATGAGCTTATGCGGCAATTTGAAGCTCTTTCTTTTTCATCCCTTGAGGCCCTTACTTTTGAGCGATTATTTACTGAAGTAGATGATCTTATTTTGGATAAGCGCATAGAAAAAGGCCCTCTGATCCACGAATTCTTGCATGATAAAGAGGCAATGCGAGAGAGAGTTAAGGCAGAGTTCAAGACCTTTCGAAAAGAAAGTGGAAAATCTGGTCTTGATTTCACTCAAGCGATGGTCTATCGCGATTTAGTTGATGACTGCAGAGAGCACCTTGAGCGGCTTGAAACTTCTATTGATACCCTTGAACAGCAACTCGAAGAGATTGAAGAATAAACCCACTCACATTAGTGCTTTTGATCTCGATCATACCCTGTTTCGGGTGAACACGAGCTTTTCCTTTTTTAGCCATTTGGTAAAAAAGCGCTTTTATTCAAAATTACATTTTTTCCCTGCGATTTATAACTATATCCGACACCATTTTTTTGGACTTTCGATCGATAAATTACACCATACTGTTTTTAAAAATCATCTATATCATAAGTCCCTTCAGTCCCTAAAAGCTCATGCCGAGACATTCCTTTCCGACGATCTCTTTCCCCACCTCTATCAACCGGCCTACCGCCGGTTAAAAGAGGCTCAACAAAAAGGGCATTATACTCTCATTCTTTCCAATTCACCTGAATTTCTGGTTCAACCAATCGCCAATAAATTAGGGGTCAAACATTGTGGTGGAACAACGTATGACATCACTCCTTCTGGGAAATTGGAGGCTATATCAGAACTCATGATGGCAAAGAAAAAAGCAGAGGTCATCAAGAAGGTGAGAGAGGAATTTAATCTTGAGAAAAGTGATGTAACAGCCTATTCTGATAGTTACCATGATCTGCTTTTTTTAGAAGAAGCTAGCCATCCCGTCGCTGTTCAGCCCGATAAAAGGCTGAAAAAATATGCAAAAATTCATAACTGGGAGATTATCTAAATGGGAGAGTATGAATCCATCGAAAGACGGTCTATCGGTTTTATTGGCGGCACATTTGACCCAATTCATTTTGGACATATAAACCTTGCTCTTGCCCTCAAAGAAGTCTGCGGTTTCGATGAAGTGCTTTTTTGTCCTACACCGATATCCCCTCTAAAAAAAGAACATCCCATTCCAATTAAGCACCGTCTTAGGATGGTTGAACTTGCCATTGAACATATTCCAGGTTTTCTCCTTTTCGATTATGAAGCCACAACTCGGGGGCCTCATTACACCATCGATACAATTAAATATTTAATTAAGGATTCCAAGAAAAGAGGGGGGCATACCTCGATTTCTCTTATTCTTGGAGAAGATATTACCGATGAATTTATGAAATGGAAGGATGTGGAAACTTTAGTCGAATTGGCAACCCCAATTGTGGGTAATCGATTCAAAGAATCTCTTAACAAAGTTCCTTCGATTTTAAGCGAGAATATCCATACCATCCCTATGATGGAGATCAGTGCTACAGAGATTAGGAAAAGGCTCAAAAACAAGCTTTATTGCGGTCATATGCTTCCTGCAAAAGTGCTAGACTACATTTACCATCATCAATTATACTTTAAGTCATGAAAAAGGATTCACTAGCCCTTCTAAATCTTTCTGCGCAGACCATTTTTGACAAAAAAGGTTTTAATTTGGTCGCCCTCGATATTCGAGACGTATCTTCTATTACCGACTACATTTTAATTGCAGAGGGTAATGTTGACCGGCATATTATTGCACTTGCAAATGAACTTGAGTATGTCTTAAAACAAGAAGGCGAAATGTCAACGCACGTTGAAGGAAAACAAAGCGGTAATTGGGTTGTCTTAGATTACACCCATTTTATCATTCATATTTTTCTCCCCTCAATACGTGAAAAGTATCAACTTGAAAAGCTTTGGGCGACAGGGACATTGGTCGATCTACAACTCGATGTCACTCCTTCAAAATCACATGGGTAATCAGTATGAATAAAAACAAGCGTCTTGTTGTCACCGGCATGGGAGTTGTTTCCTGCTTTGGCAGTGATGTCGATCATTTTTATGATCAGCTTCTTTTAGGAAAAAGCGGCATTGTTCCGATCACCTCGTTTCCATGTGATGATTTTCCAACCCGTTTTGCAGGCGTTGTTCAAGACCTGGATGTAGAAGATTACCTCGACAAAAAGCAAGCAAGACGCGTTGATCCATTCATTCGATATTCTATCGTTGCAGGGAAAAAAGCCTTAGAAAATGCAGCCGTTACAGATGATGCCTTAAATAAGCTCGATAAAAAACGGTGTGGCGTTCTTCTTGGTTCTGGAATGGGCGGTATGAGTGTCTTTCACGATGGCGTCAATACCCTCTCTACAAAAGGCTATCGTCGCATCACACCCTTCTTTGTTCCTTATATTATTACTAATATGGGAGGAGCACTTCTCTCAATCGATCTTGGTTTTGAAGGTCCTAACTATTCCATTTCAACAGCCTGTGCGACCTCAACCTGCACCATTGTTGCTGCAGCAAACCACCTTCGCAAAGGGGATGCAGATCTTATCGTTTGCGGTGGAGCTGAAGCACCCATTAATCCTATTGGAGTTGCCGGATTTATTGCCATTAAGGCACTCTCGCAGAGAAATGACACACCTCAAACAGCTTCACGCCCCTGGGATAAAACGCGCGATGGATTTGTTATGGGAGAAGGTGGCGGAGCCATTGTCCTGGAAACTCTCGAACACGCACTGAAACGGGGCGCGCCCATCTATGCAGAATATCTCGGCGGTGCCATGACCTCTGATGCCTATCACATGACCGATCCTCGCCCCGATGGCTCAGGAGTTGCCTTTTGCATTGAAAAAGCCCTGGCTGATGCTAGAATCGACGCTTCTCAAGTCAATTACATTAACGCACACGCCACATCGACACCCGTTGGCGACCTCTGCGAAATTCGAGGCATCCGACAAGCCTTTGGAGATCACAGCTCAAACATCAAAGTCAACGCGACAAAATCGATGACAGGTCATTGTCTTGGAGCTGCCGGAGCTATTGAAGCCATCGCAACCATCAAAGCTATTGAAACCTCCAAGCTGCACCCAACAATCAACCTTGTAACACCCGAAGAAGAGATCGCAGGAATCGATGTCGTTCCGAATACAGCACAAGATTTCGATGTCAATGTTGGCCTTTCCAATTCCTTTGGATTTGGGGGACATAACGCAACTGTTGCCTTTGCACCCTATAAGGGATAATTCATGCCGATGAAAGAGGAAATAGCCTACGGGATCATCCCTCTTTCAAAAAATCACACAGAAGTCCTGATTATCCAGCATGCAAAGGGAGCTTACTGGTCCTTTCCAAAAGGTCATGAAGAGCCCGATGAATCGCCTCAGCAAACAGCCAAGCGTGAACTCCACGAAGAAACAGGCCTAATAGTTCTCAATTTCCTCAACTACCCGCCTCTTCACGAAGATTACACCTTCGTGCGCGATGGCCAAAACATCCATAAAAGTGTGACCTATTTTATCGCAGAAGTTAGTAGAGACCTTCATCTCCAGGAAGGAGAAGTTCTCGATGCGAAATGGTGTCCATTATCTGATCTTGAAAATCTAATGACATTTGAAGAAGGGAAAAAGCTCGCTAAGCAACTTTTAGAAAAGGAAAAGGAGCTGTGATAACTATTATCTACAGCTCCTTGGATCAATGTTGGTCATAGGAAAATCCTATCTAGTAGGAGGGATTTTTGGAAATGGTAATTTATACCCTGGTATTATATTTTTCCCAAAGGGTGTGAAACTTCGTTGTTTCATTCGTTGAGCTAATTGCTTTCCATGCCCTTGAACTTTTTTTCCTAACTGATTGTCATCTGCAAGATGACTTACTTCATCTGCGGCACCCCGCATATTATCTGGAGGTCTATGACCTCCTATACCACCAATACCAACCATATTGCCTCCTATAAGTTGACTTTATTAACATATTCTTAATGAATATATTTTATGAAGTCTAATGAAAACTTTCCTTATAACCGATTTACTTCTTTTTATTAAAAGAAGAAACTCTTCTCGGGCTTAATTTTTGTGCAGGTTCTTGACGAGCCGCTTCAGCATGAATGCGTTTAGCAACTTCTTTGACGATTTTACTTACTGAAGGGGAATCTTCTTTGGGGACGGGCATGCCGCATGTATAATAATTATTTGAATTAACTCGTTCCATTATTATAACTCCTTATTACCTTATTAATAATTATCTCATCTTTACTTATAATTATCTATTTATATTTGCAACTAGCTATCAATAAAGCACTTATTAAATACAAAAAAGAACTTAAACCGTAATAAAAAATATGTTATAATTATACAAATTAATATTAATAGACCTGTTTTGGAGAAAAAATGGCCGCCCCTGTAGACAATTCACGCACCATACAACCCGCAATACCGCTTAACCAAGGAGAGTTCCATTTCAGTGATCTTCCACCAGAGTTTCTGCAAGAGACTTTTTTATACCTGAATGCTCAAGATCAGAAATGTACCAGCTTAGTATGTCGAGCTTGCGATGATCTCACAGCAGATCGATATTTTCAGGTTTCAAGCATTGTTGAGGGAATGAAGGCTACAATCGCATCTTTGCCTGAATGTCAAAGATTACCCCAATATCTGAAGCTAGTGGAAGTTTATGAAAGCTTAGGTGAATTTAAAAACGCTGAATGTTTACTGAAGACATGTCTTGGAGAGAAAGCTTTTCAAATTCAATTACCAATTATTTGCAAACTTCACAAATATGATAAAAATCTCACTGAAACATTTCTAAAAAACACTGATCCTTTAGAGGTTGTTGATCCTTTACGTTTGCAGGATTTAAGTGCCATCCAACTCTCTAATTCTTTTGTAGATAATTTATCTCAGAAACTTTTTCCTATTGTTGAAGATTGGATAGAAACTTCAATAGATCCAGAAGTTATTGCAAGGGATTTAGTCGGTATGGCTGAATTCTTTATTGGGCAAAATCGCTTGGATCTAGCCAGCAAAATTCTAAATAAATCCTTTGATGTAATAGATCATCTTAGTGAAGGTTTTGACTCGTCCTTCCAGTTTGCTAGATTGTGTTTTAAGACTGACAATAGAGAGCTTGCATTGCAAACTCTGGATAGAATCAATGAAAGACGCCAAAATCGACCGATGTCTGATGCAGATGGACACTATTTTGAAACAGAAATTTATGATGTATATATGGAAGAGGGAATGGTTGAAGAAGCTTTACAAGCTTATTACGCATGTGAGCATGTTCGAGGAAGGGTTGATCCCTTTATCTCAATGCTTGAGATGTGTATTACAAATCGAAGAGAAGATAAGCTCGAAGAGCTTATGAATTCATTTGAGTTACACCATACTTTCCATCTGTATGCTGAAAATAAGTTAGAGAAAATCTATGAAGATTTACTTAACATAGAGCGAGAAGATTTAGCTATAATCTTAGGAGAGAAATTTTTAGAAAATTATCATGAGTTTAAAAATCAATTAACTGAAATTGAGACTTTATACAGCTCAGGCGAAGACTGTCTTAAAAAATATAAGGAATTATATTTTATATTGAACTTTTCTTCAGATTTACAACTTGAGCAAATTGGCAGAAGAAAAGATATAATAGTTAAATCTATAGAGAAAACAACTTACCATGACTTCTTGAATTTCATTAATAAAAAAAGAGGCCGAGATAAAAAAACTGATCGGTTTGAAGGGTGTAAAGGCCTTCTGGAAACAGGGGAGATAAAGAGAGCCCGGGATAAGAGTCGGCATATAAAAAATCCGTTTATAAGAATAGATTGTCAGAAATATATCATCGAAAATCGCTTTATGGGCGCGCTTGACGGATCTAGCTAGTCAATTATTGATCATTCTTGGTAAACTGAGGGCTTATGCGATTGTTTACTCGATTGATGTCAGCTCTTCTGCGCGCTATTTTATCACTCCGCTATCGGGTTGTGGTGGAGGGGCTCGATGAAATAAAGAAAAATTTGAAGAAGGGGCAGGGAATTCTCTTTTTGCCCAATCATCCTGCTGAAATCGATCCGGTCATCCTCTTTTCTAATCTACATGACAATTTTTCTCCTTGTCCTCTCGTCGTGGAACATTTCTATTATCTGCCGGGTGTGAGCTTTTTTATGAAGCTAACGGGGGCGATCCCGATTCCCGATTTTGATGTGACTGTTAATCAGTGGAAGTTGAAGAAGGTCGATAAGGTCATTAACGAGGTCATGGAAAAGATTCGCATGGGTAAGAATTTTTTAATCTATCCTTCGGGGCAGCTGAAACGGGAAGCTCATGAAGGGGTTGGGGGAAGTTCTGTTGCGCATCGTGTGATTCGTGAATGTCCTGAAACTCAGATTGTCTTGGTTCGTACAACGGGTCTGTGGGGCAGTCGTTTTTCTCGTGCAATTACGGGTGATTTGCCCGATTTTTGGGCAATGCTTCGGTTTGGTATCAAAGCGATTCTAAAAAATGGTATTTTCTTCTCTCCAAGGCGCAAGGTGACAATTTCCTGTAGTTTAGCTCCTGATGATTTCCCCAGGAAGGGATCCCGTATCGCTTTCAATCAATATCTGGAAAAATGGTATAACCAGTATCAGGATAAGAAGGGAAACATTGTCACGAGCGAACCTCTAAGTTTTGTTTCTTCAAGTTGTTTTAAGGAAGTTTTTCCTGCAATCACTCGCGTTGAAAGAAAACAAAAGGAAAAGCAGCATCTTGGTTTAGAGGACAAGCGGAAGGATGAAATTTTCCATAAACTTGAGGAAGTTTCAGGTCAGAGGAGAGAAAAGTTTCATGAAGATTCTGATTTAGCGATTGACTTGGGTCTTGATTCTCTTGATGTTGCAGGTATCGGCGCGTTTTTAACTGAAATGTATGATGTTCCTCCGGCTCCACCGCAGGAGATGAAAACGGTTTATGATCTGTTCGAGATCGCTGCTGGTAAGCGCAAAAGTAGTGGGTTTGTAGCGAAACTTGAAACGCCGATTCAGGGTTGGCCTGAGGAAGAAGATCGCCCAGAGATAAAGATGGCTGATGGGGAGACGCTCCCTGAGGTGTTTTTAAATTCATGTGAACGGATGGGTCATGCGATTGCTTGCGCTGATATGGTCTCGGGGATTTTGAGTTATAAGAAATTGAAGCTGGGAGTGATCATTCTTGCAAAAAAGATTCGGGATCTCCCGGGTGATGAAATTGGCATCTTGTTGCCGTCATCAGTGGCTGCGTATTTGGTTGTTATGGCGACACTTCTTGCGAAAAAAACGCCGGTTGTTCTGAACTGGACTGCAGGGGTGCGGACGCTGAATTTTTCTGCTGAGTATCTCGGCATTCAAACGGTGATTAGTTCGCGGAAATTTCTCGATCGGATGTCAGCAATTGAACTGGGTATTTTAGAGGATCGGATGATTCTTATGGAGGATTTACGCAAGACGATCTCTTTTGCGGATAAACTGCTGGGAAAAAAGGAAAGCTTTAAGGGAACTAAGGCTTTATTGAAACGCTTCGGGATTGATGGGATGAAAAAAGAGGATACGGCGGTCATCTTGTTCACAAGTGGGACGGAGGCGTATCCTAAAGCTGTTCCTCTTTCGCATAACAATCTGATTTCCAATCAAAGAGCAGCTCTGTCTTGTATTGATACAACGCCTGATGATGTACTTTATGGTGTATTACCTCCATTTCATTCTTTTGGGCTATCTGTCACGGGGATTTTACCTCTGCTTCATGGTTTGAAGGTGTTCTATGCGCCTGATCCAACCGATGCGGCTTCGATGGCTCGTGATATTGAGAAAATGAAAATCACTTTGCTTTGCTATGCACCTAGTTTTTATAAAAATCTCTTTAAGGTTGCGGAAAAAAAGCAGCTTGGGAGTGTTAGACTCTTTCTATCGGGTGCAGAGAAGGCTTCAGATGATCTATTTGATTATGTGGAAGACTTAGGTCATGAATGTGACATGATAGAGGGATATGGAATTACGGAATGTTCTCCTGTGGTTACGCTATGCCGTCAACATCAACCTCGGATTGGGGTTGGATCGCCACTTCCAGAGGTTGAGTTGTGTATCATTCACCCTGAAACTGAAAAGCTGCTTGGCAAAAATGAACTTGGCGAGGTTTGTATCAAAGGTCCGGGTGTGTTTAAGGGGTATTTGGGAAAAAATGCGCCTAACCCTTTCATTGAGATCAATGGAGAAAGGTGGTACCGCAGTTCTGATCTTGGGATGCTTGATGATCAAAATAATCTGATTTTTTCAGGTCGTTTAAAGCGATTTGTGAAAATTGGGGGTGAAATGGTGAGTCTGATTGCTCTTGAGGAAGAGCTTCTATCAGCTTCTAGAAATCTCGGGTGGAATGATGAGGAAGAGGATAAGGCAATTCTAGCAATCAGTGTAAAAGATCGTGAAAGTGAGAGGCCCCATTTTATTCTTTATACGACGTTCAAGCTCAGTCGTGAGCTCGCAAATAAGGCGTTAAAGGATGCGGGATTTGCACGTATCGTCAAAATTTCAGAGGTGAAGCAAATTAAGGAAATTCCTATAACTGGGACGGGTAAGGTGCATTACCGCCGCCTGGATGAATGGAGTTAATATGCTAGAGCTTTATGATACAGAAAAACGGATCAAAAAGCCTCTAATGCCTGAAAAGGGGCAACCAGTCCGGATGTATACATGCGGCCCGACGGTATATAACTACGCGCATATTGGAAATTTTCGCACTTATGTCTTTGAGGATCTTTTAAGACGCACTATCAAATATTTTGGGATGTCACTGAAACATGTGATGAACTTGACGGATGTCGAGGATAAGACAATCAAAGGGGCGATTGAAAAAAAGCTCTCTTTAAATGCTTATACCAAAACATATATCGATGCTTTTTTTGAAGATTTAAAAACGTTGAAGGTCGAGCCTGCTGACATCTACCCTCGCGCAACAGAGCATGTCCCTGAGATGATTGCAATCATTGAAACTCTCATGGAAAAAGGGGCTGCTTACCAGAGTAAAGAGGGGAATGTCTATTTTAGCATCCGCCATTTTCCGTCTTATGGGCGCCTATCTCATCTAAATATTGATGATCTGAAGGTGGGAGCATCGGACCGGGTATCTATGGATGAATACGAAAAGGATGCTGTCTCGGATTTTGTTTTATGGAAGGCATATGATAAAGAGCGGGATGGAGAGGTGTATTGGGAGAGTCCTTTTGGCAAGGGGAGACCGGGTTGGCATATCGAATGCTCAGCTATGGCTATGAAACATCTTGGGCCGACTGTCGATCTCCATGTAGGGGGTGTAGACAATATTTTCCCTCACCATGAGAATGAGATTGCGCAATCTGAGGCTTGTACAGAGGTGCATTTCGCAAAGCATTGGATGCATGCCGAGCACCTGATTGTCAATGGGAAAAAGATGTCGAAAAGCCTCGGCAACTTTTATACGCTGCGCGATCTGCTGGAGAAGGGGTATTCTGGCACGGAGATACGCTATCTTCTCTTGCAAACGCATTATCGCACGCAGCTCAACTTTACGCTTGAGGGGCTTGATGGAGCGCGTCAGGCTTTGATGCGGTTTGAGGATTTTATCTATCGGTTGAAACACAATGAAACGACTACGGGTAAAAATATTGCAGCCGCCCTTATCACGCAGACGAAAGAGAGATTCAAAAGTGCTCTTGGAGATGATCTCAATATTTCTGTAGCTCTTGCGGCTCTCTTTGATCTGGTGCGTGAGGTGAATCTTTTGCTCGATGGAGAGAAGGTTTCTCAGGCTGAATCGCATCTTATTCTTGATTTTCTGAAAGAGTGCGATCAGGTGCTTGCTGTCTTACCGTTTGAGGAAAAAGCGTTGGATGTTCCGCAGGAAGTGCAGGATGCGTTTGATCGGCGGCAGCAGGCGCGCGTGGACAAAAACTGGCAAGAGGCTGATGCGATGCGCGATTTCATCCATTCCAAAGGTTATTTGATCGAAGATACCCCAAGTGGCCCCCGATTAAAATCATCAACTAGTTGAACACGGCGTGGCTTTTTCTTCAGGTCGCATGATGGGGAAATAGATCACATCGCGGATGGTGCGGGAATTGTTGAAGAGCATGGTCAGACGATCGATACCGATGCCGAGCCCTCCAGTTGGTGGCATGCCCTGGCAGATGGCTTCGATGAATTCTTCATCCATCGGATGGGCTTCTTCATCACCTTCTTTACGCATTAAAGCTTGGTCTTCGAGGAGCTTGCGTTGCAAGATAGGATCATTCAGCTCGGTATAGGCGTTGCAAAATTCAAATCCAAGAATAAAGCTTTCAAATCTTTCGACAATATTTTCTTCCCGTTCTTTTTCATTGCGGTGGAGTTTACACAGTGGGGTGGTTTCGATGGGATGGTCGGTAATGTGGTGGGGTTGGATGAGTTGATGTTCAACGAGCTCTTCGAAAAGGGAGGCGATGAGTTTTCCTCGTGGAAGTTTTGTGATATCTTCTTTTTTGAGTTTGGCTTTTTCAATGAGCAGCGTTTTCATCTCGTCATCAGAGAGTGTGTCGGCGTCGATGTTGGCATAGGTTTTGATACTCTCTTTCATGGAGATACGCTTCCAAGGAGTTTTAAGGCTGATTTCATGTTCATCGCCATTTTTATCGAACCGTTTTCCAATTTCTGTTGAGCCAAAAAGCTCAACGGCGATGAAAGCAAAAAGATTTTCAATAAATACCATCAAATCGTTGTAATCTTGGTAGGCAGCGTACGATTCGATCATGGTAAATTCGGGATTGTGCGTGCGATCGATCCCTTCATTGCGGAAGACTTTGCCAATTTCAAAGATGCGGGGCATGCCTCCGACGATGAGTTTTTTTAGGGAAATTTCAATGGCAATACGCATATACATGGTTTGATGCAGTGCGTTGAGTTCTGTAATGAATGGGCGCGCTTCAGCACCACCATAGATGTTTTGCAAAATGGGGGTTTCGACTTCTAAAAAGTCGGCTTTGGCGTAGTACTGTCTGATGAGGGAGAGGATGCGACTACGCTGTTTGAAATCATCCATGACTTCTTTATTTGTGATGAGATCGAGCCAACGCTTGCGATAGCGAACGCCCTTGTCAGCAAGTCCGCTATGTTTGTCGGGGAGGGGAAGAAGGGTTTTACAAAGGAGGGTGACTTCTTTGGCAAAAAGGGTGAGTTCTCCCTTTTGTGTGCGGAAGAGGTGGCCTTTGATGCCGATAATATCTCCGAGATCAAGTTTTTTTTCGATGAATTTGAGGGGTTTAATTTCACTTCCTTCGGATAAGGAAGCAACGCATGTGAGATCCCGGTTGAACATGATTTGGAGGCGCCCTGTGTCATCTTGGACTTGGCCAAAGGCATTTTTCCCCATGGCTCGGAAAAGAACGAGGCGTCCTGCGATGGTGGCTTCGTCGGTTTTTCCCTCTGCTGCAGCTTCACTGTGTCCCAGTTCTTGATTTTCATATTTGCTTTGGAGGTTATGTGTTGTATGTGTCGGTGTAAATTTATGGGGATAGGGGTCTATGCCGAGGGCTTTGATTTCCTCGAGTTTTGTGCACCGGGTTTGGTACTCTTCAAAGTCATGATAATCTGGTTTGTTCATGTTCCCAATGATACTGGATGCTTAAAAAAATGTCGAGGTTGGATCGATATCAATGAGGAGACGCACCTGTTTGGGCGGGCGTAAAATCTTTTTTAGAAGGTCGCTTAGGACAAACATGTTTTCCCCTTTAATAAGGATTTTAAATCGGTATTTGTCTTTGACTTTGGCGTGTCCGGATGGAACAACGGGAAAAAGAGTAAAGTTTTGGGGCAAAGATTTGACAAGGTCTTGATGAAACCTAGTCGCCTCGCGAAAAGTGAACTCTTGGGAGGTGCCGCTGAAGGTAAGTTTGGCAAGATGGCTAAAAGGGGGGAAGGTGAAATGCTCTCGGGCGACAATTTCTTCGTTGTAGAATGTGGGGAAATCTTCTTTTGAAGCGGCCTCAATGAGAGATGACTCGGGGTTGAGGGTTTGAATGATCACCTCTCCTTCGAGTGCGCCTCTTCCAGCGCGGCCAGCGACTTGCGTGATGAGTTGAAAGACATTTTCCGAAGCGCGAAAATCGGGAATATTGATGGCTGAATCGGCATTGAGAATCCCAACAAGTGTGACTGAGGGAAAGTGCAGCCCTTTTGCTATCATCTGAGTTCCGATGAGAATGTCAGCTTTCCCAGCGCGAAATTGTTTGAAGAGTTTGTCATGGCTCCCTTTGTGCCGGGTTGTATCGGCATCCATTCTAATGCTTCTAATTTCGGGGAAGATGGCGTGAAGTGCGCGTTCCACCTGCTCTGTTCCGGTTCCTTTGAATTTTAGCTGCGATTCACAGTTACAACTTGGGCATTTGCGGGGCGGAGGGGAGAGCGTATACCCGCATAGGTGACAGGCAAGATACGCTGCGCTGCGATGATAGGTTAGGGTGACATCACACGAGGTGCACTTGATCGCCTCTCCGCATGCTGTACACATTTGCACGGAATGATAGCCTCGCTTGTTCAAAAAAAGGAGAATCTGCTCGCCAACACTGAATTTTTCTTTGATCTTATTCAGCAGTTGATCAGAAAAAAGAGTGTAACCGCCAGCACGCTGATAAGCCTGTTTCATATCGACGATGGTGACTTTAGGTAGCTGGGCTTGATTGGGGCGTTTTGTCATGCGGTGGAGTTTGTATTTGCCACTTAGCGCATTTTTATAACTCTCGAGGGAAGGCGTTGCACTTCCGAGCAATACTGGTGCGTCATTAAACTTAGCCCGCAAAATTGCGAGGTCGCGTGCATTATAGCAAGGCGATTCATCGCTTTGTTTGTAGGATTGATCATGTTCTTCATCGACAATGACGAGTCCAAGATTAGGGGTGGGGCAGAAAATGGCAGAGCGGGCACCGATGATGATTTGCATTTCACCTCGCCTAATTGCGTGCCACATGGCAAAACGCTCCCCATCACTTAAACGGTGATGCAGGATGCCGATTTTTTCTTCGAACCTAAAACGCAGGCGCTCGATTGTCTGTGTCGTAAGAGAAATTTCAGGGACAAGCATGATGACGCTCTTCCCCATTGCACGCACCTGCTCGATGGCGCGAAGATAAATCTCTGTCTTGCCACTTCCTGTCACCCCATGGATGAGATGCGCATCGAATCGGGGTTGAATGCTATCGAAAGTCTTCTGCTGCTCTTCGTTGAGAATTTTTGGTTTGCTTAAGAAAAATTCGTGTTTTTCAAGGATTGAACGGCCCTGCTCAATTTTATTAGCGACAAGCACTTTTTTTTGCACGAGCGTATCGACAGGGCTTTTTGAAACTTGAGAAATTTCCAACAGTTCGCTGAGAAGAATGCCTTTAGGCCATTTCAGCATCACTTCGATGATTTTAGCTTGCGCTGGAAATTTACTACGCAACTCTAAACAGAGTTTGGTGAGTTTTTCATTCGAAAGAGCGCGTTTGATGTGGTACTGCACTTTGGGTTTGATCTCAGAGCGCACGCTCTTAGGAAGAAAAAATTTATAGATACGGCGGAAAGAAGCGCAATAATATCGCTCCATCCATCTCGCAAGCTGCAGTAGATCATCGGGTAGAAAGCGGTCTTCAGAGAGGAGCTCTTTAATCGGAAGTACTTTTGGGATTTCACTCTGCTCTTTTAGAGCAATGATGGTGCCTTTTCTAAGCTGATTTCTAACAGGAACGAGAACACGCATTCCGAGTGCAATACGCTCTGAGAATTCTTCCGGAATGGCATAATCGAGAGCCTTATCGATCGCATCGTCTAAGACTACGGATACAAAGCCTAATGTGAGCTGCTTCATTCTCCGATTTTATGCTTTATAGGCATTAAATTTCTGTAAATTTATGCTCTGTAGGCATAAAAACTACAATGAGTTGCAGATGACGTTCCAGAGGGAACGTTTGAGGGAGGGGTCTTTGAGGTAGAGGGATGGATCGGGCAGGAGAAGGAGGGGCACGTGTCCGATGAAACGCTTTTTCTCTTGGGGATACTCTTTGTAATAGGGCATGAGGTGCTTTGCTCCCCATAAAATAAAGTCGGGAGCGATGATGAGCTTTAAATTTTTGGCTTTTAAGAAGAGATCCCATTTCTGCTGCTGTTCTAGTGGACCTATATCAACAACATGAGATGGTGCAAATCGCACGGTGATCGCTTTGGCGATATTTTCTAGGAAAGGACGATATTGTTTGCCACTGTAGAGGATGGGAATATCAGGTGTAAATTGTGTTTGTTTCCAGCTTTCTTTGATCCGTTTTGCAATGGTATCTTTGGGTATTTGTTCTAGGTAGGGGCATGAGAGAGATTCGAAAAGCTCTTTCATTTTTGGATTTGGGAAGTAGGTTGGCGGATTTGGTTTGTTGAGGGGGATGGCGGAGGATTTAACTTCTTTTTTTTCGGGTTTCGGAATGATTTTAGGTTCAGGAGGCGGGGGTGCTTCTACTTTTACTGGTTGTGGTTTTGGTGGAGGCAGGAGTTCTTGAATCAGTTTCTTTTTAGGAAGGGGCTTTCCTTGTTTTAAAAATAGAAGGGTATCTCTAACAAGTTTTTGATATTCACTGATCATCACTTTAGTATAACTATCGATGCTTCTGCTGGCAATAGGTCTTTTTAAACCCGGATTATGTGATATAGACATCCCATCTAAAAAGTCTTTTTCATCAGAATCTTCTGCCTAAATTTTGCCTACTTTATCAAGTATATCGAAAATTTAGGCAGAAGATTCTGTTAAAAAATACAATTTTATCTGGAATATCTCTATCACACAACCTGGGTTTTGATAAAGACGAGAAGAAGGAGAGCGCAGATGAGATAAACTGGCAGGAACATACCATGAACATTCCTGAGAAAATGATATTCGTTGATCATATTTTTGAGTATAATTACCGATGCTTCTGCTGGCAATAGGTCTCTTTGATAAAGACGAGAAGGATTAGGGCGCAGGTGAGATAAATCGGTACGATGGTCAAGGCTTTATGGTAACTCAGAAGGCTGTATTGTCCGGCAGTTTCAGAGGTGAATTGTAAAATCTTGCCGATTAAAGGATCATTAATGGCTCCAAAAATCGAGTTGAAGGTGTTCATCAGTCCAACGGCTGTTGCCACAATCATCGATAGATGAATTTCATGGATGACTGAAAAGCTGAGCATAAAGCAACTGAGGTTGAATCCAAAAAGGAAAATAATGGGGATGAGTAGGCTCAGTCGCAGACCGGGAACGTAGAGGATGATGAGCAGAAAGAGGAGGGAGAGCGCTGTTCCAAATGTCATGGGTTTTTTGCGTTTACCAATTTTTGTAGAGATCATTCCATAAATGGGAGCTCCTACGGCAAATCCAATAAATACAAAGGAGGCGGCGGCGGCTGCCAGGGGTTTGGAAACATCATGTGCTTTCATAATGAAAGGTACGCCCCAAAGTCCTTCAATAAAAATAATGGGTGCAAAGCAAAATCCGCTATAAAGGCAGAGAATCCATGTCTGCGTACTGGAAAATAGATGTTTACAAGCTGAGAGAAAATGCACCTTTTCTGTGCTGGTCTCGATGGCTTTTCGATCTCTGACAATAAAATAGTAGATGACGGCGATAATCAGTCCAATGATTGCGAGATCAAACATGGATCTGCGCCACCCAAAGCTTTTCATTAGGAGCGAGAGGGGGCCTGAGCCACCAACAGCGCCGATCATTCCAACTGTCATGGTAAGTCCAGCAAGGAAGGCAAAACGCTTTTCTGAAAACCAAGCTGCTGAGACTTTGAGGGTATTTACGAAAGCAAATGCTGCGCCCAGTCCCATTATGAAACGGCCGATGTTTGCCATAAATAGGGATTCTGTCAGGGAAAATAGCATGGTTCCAAGGGCGCAAAGGATGATGGCTAGGGCTGTTGTGCGCCTTGAGCCAAAGCGGTCAATGATCAATCCCACGGGGATTTGCATGATGGTATAAGCGTAATAATAGCTGGCCGCAAGGATGCCAAGTGTGGGGCCTGTTGCTTTGAAGGAGATCATGAGATCGTGCATCAAAACGCTTGGCGAAACTTCAAGCATGTATTTGTAAAAAACAAAAACGGCGCAAATGATCCAGATTAAATAAGCACGTGAGGAATTCTTTTTTTCTATTTTTTCCATAGATTTAGGGTAATTAAATGGCTAATTATTCGGAACTAAAAAGGGCATCAACATAAGAGGGAATATCAAATGGGGCGAGATCTTCCATTTTTTCACCTGTTCCGATGAATTCCACGGGGATGCCGAGCTGGCGATAGATGGATAGAATAACGCCTCCCTTTGCTGAGCCGTCGAGTTTGGTTAGGATGAGTCCAGTTAATGGGGTAAAGGTGTTGAATGTCTGTGCTTGATCGACAGCATTTTGCCCAGTTGTCGCATCGAGGACGAGAAGGGTTTCATGTGGCGCACCTGGAATGATTTTTTCGCAGACCCGTTTGATTTTTGAGAGCTCTTCCATCAGGTCGGTTTTGGATTGGAGGCGGCCTGCGGTATCAGCGATCACAATTTCATCACCGCGTGCTTTGGCGCGGGTGAGGGCATCGAAAATAACGGCTGATGGGTCACTTTTGGGTTGTCCTTTGACAAACTCTACTCCAGCACGCTTCGACCATACTTCAAGTTGCTCAATCGCTGCGGCGCGAAACGTATCTGCTGCGGCGAGAAGAACTTTTTTGCCCTCTTGCTTGTAGAGGTGGGCGAGTTTTGCGCAGCTTGTCGTTTTGCCGCTGCCGTTGACACCTACGATAAGAATCACATAGGGAGCGTTGGGGGTGGCTTCTTTTGGGGAAGTCTTGGGCGGAGATTTTAAAATTTGTGTGGCAAAATCGCTGAGTGCCGTCAAAATTTCATCGGGGGTAATATCTTTCTTTTTTTTGGCGAGTTTTTCAATATGTCCTGTGAATTCAATAGCACAGGTGGAACCGAGATCGCCTTCGTAGAGAATACGCTCTAGATCATCAAAAGTTTCTTCATCGAGGGGTTTAGAAAAAAGCCCGCGAATTTTACCGCCAAGAAGGGATCGGGTTTTTTTTAGAACCTTTTTAAACGATTTAAACAGCCTAAGCATATTACCTTTTTCGTTGAATGAAAGTGGTATAATAGCACATAACTACAATTTAGGCACGCGATGGTTGGGGAGGATGTGTGAACACACACGAATATCAAGCTAAAGAAATTTTACAAAAATATAATTTACCGATTCCTGAGTTCGGCGTTGCGTCGACGATGAAAGAGGTGGAATCTCTCATTCAAGAGCTTCATCTCGATGAGGCGATTGTCAAAATTCAAGTTCATGCGGGCGGCCGGGGAAAGGCTGGCGGGGTGAAATTTGCTAAAAGTCGTGATGAGATTCTTGAGCAGGCAAAAAAAATGCTTGGCATGAAGATGGTTAACAATCAGACGGGACCTGAGGGCGTGGTTGCGCATCAGGTGATGCTGTCTAGCCCAGTCGACATCCATAAGGAATATTATCTCGGTGCGATTATCGATCGGGAAAACGCTGTACCGATTTTGATTGCCTCTCCCGAGGGGGGGATGGAGATCGAAGAGATTGCTGAGAAGACGCCTGAGAAAATTTTGAAAGTGCCGATCAATCTCGACGGTTCTGTATTTCCTTTTCGTCTCCGGCACCTTGCAAAATTTATGGGTTGGAAGGGGGATACGGCAAAAAGTGGCATGAAAATAGCCGCCGCTGTTGCCAAGGCTTTCATTGATGTCGATGCGTCGCTTTTAGAAATCAACCCTCTTGTTATCGATCCAGAAGGAAAGTTATGGGTTGTTGATGCAAAGCTCGGTGTAGATGACAATGCTTTATATCGACAAAAAGAGATCGCAAAGTTTTTTGATCCCACGCAAGTTTCAGAAAATGAAGTTGCTGCAAAAGAGTATGATCTTGCCTATGTTTCACTCGAAGGCAATATCGGATGTATGGTGAATGGGGCTGGGCTTGCTATGTCGACAATGGATATCATTAATCATTATGGAGCTGAGCCTGCGAACTTTCTCGATGTAGGGGGAGGCGCTAGTAAAGAAAAGGTTGCAGCGGGATTTAAAATCATCCTTTCTGACCCAGGTGTTAAGGCGATTCTGGTCAACATTTTTGGGGGAATCATGAATTGTGCGACGCTTGCTGAAGGGGTCATTTCAGCAGCTAGTGAGATGTCTTTAAATATTCCACTTATTGTACGACTTGAAGGGACAAATGTGGAAGAGGGAAAGCGGCTTATTAGTGAATCAGGTTTAAAGATCATTGGTGCCGATAGCATGGCTGATGCTGCGGAGAAAGCAGTGAAGGCAATCAAGGGGTAAAAATGGGCATTCTTGTAGGAAAAAAGACAAAAATTATTACGCAGGGAATCTCGGGAAAATCAGGGCTTTTTCATACCGAACAGGGGATTCTTTACGGCTCCAATTATGTGGGCGGTGTCACTCCTGGTAAAGGGGGAATGAAGATTTTAAATTTGCCTGTTTTTGATTCGGTTTTAGAAGCAAAACGGGAAGTAGATCCCGACTGTTCTTTGGTTTTTGTGCCGCCACCTTTTGCTGCGGATTCGATATTGGAAGCTGAGGATGCAGGCATCCCTCTCATTGTGTGTATCACCGAGGGAATTCCCATTCGGGATATGCTTGAAGTATCGAGAGTAATGAAGCGGTCGACAACATCTCGCTTAATTGGTCCCAATTGTCCTGGGATCATCACCCCTGAAGAGTGTAAAATTGGGATCATGCCAGGTTACATTCATAAAAAAGGAAAGATCGGGATCGTTTCAAAATCAGGTACATTGACATATGAAGCGGTTTGGCAAACGACGCAAAATGGACTGGGTCAGTCAACATGTGTTGGGATTGGAGGGGATCCGCTCAATGGAACCAACTTTATCGATGTGTTAAAGCTCTTTGAAGAGGATCCTCAAACAGAAGGGATTTTGATGATCGGTGAGATTGGAGGCAATGCGGAAGAGCTTGCAGCAGAATGGATCAAACACAATTGCAGTAAACCTGTGGCTGCCTTTATTGCTGGTGTGACAGCTCCTCCTGGAAGACGGATGGGGCACGCAGGCGCGATTGTTTCAGGCGGAAAGGGAACAGCTGCAGGCAAAATAGAAGCACTCAAAGCCGTTGGTGCGCAAGTTGCTGCGACTCCAGCTGAAATGGGTGTGGCCATGGAAAAAGCGATGCACATATGACAAG
The DNA here is from genome assembly GCA_021772315.1 of Chlamydiota bacterium. GTDB lineage: Bacteria > Chlamydiota > Chlamydiia > Chlamydiales > Simkaniaceae > JAJFMF01. Next base: position 37,714 of record JAJFMF010000008.1, on the reverse strand, counting down.
TTCAAGAAAAATTCCCCTGAAAATTTCCCCATTTTTTTGGGTCACAGCAGCAATCATTGGTTGGATCAACAGCCTTACCTTTATGGGTACCCTCGTTTGGATTGCGATCATTTTCTTTTCAATTTTATTTCATGAGCTTGGTCATGCACTTACATCCCGCTTTTTTGGGCAAAGTCCACGCATTGAACTCATTGCTTTTGGAGGACTCACTTATCCAGAAGGACCAAAGCTGCCACTTTGGAAAGAATTCATCGTTGTTTTAGATGGTCCAATTTTTGGATTTATGTTGTTTTTAGCTGGGTTTGTTTTGCTCAGAGCAAATGTTTTTACAAGTCCATTTGCCCTCTATTTTCTGCAAACGCTCACTATGATCAACCTCTTTTGGACAATAGTCAACCTGCTGCCCGTGCTGCCTCTTGATGGTGGACAATTGTTACGTATTATTTTTGAGGCAGTTTTTGGGATCAAAGGGTGGAAATACGCTCTTTATGGAAGTATCTTAGTTGCAATTGTTATCAGCATCATAGCAGTTATTTATCAGCAATTTTTCATTGCAGCTTTTTTCTTTCTTTTTGCTTTCCAAAACATCGATACCTTGCGGCGGACAAAACATATTACGGAAGTGGATCGAAATGAAGATATCAAAGGTGAACTGAAGCAGACAGAAGCTCTCATCGATCAGGGAAAAATCGATGAAGCAATTCCCCGACTTGAGGATATTCGAAATAGATCTAAGCGGGGAATGATTTACATTTTTACCACTGAATATCTTGCCCGATTAAAAATGAGGAAAGGGGAGGCAGAAGCTGCTTATCATCTTCTTTTGCCCATCCGTAAACACCTCTCTCCGGATTCGGTGGTGATTTTACATCAGGTTGCCTATCAGATGCAGGATTATATGCTTGTTGATGAGCTGTCTGGCGTATGTTTTCAGTATGCGCCAACACCTGATGTTGCGCTTCGCAGTGCAGAGGCATCTGCCACCCTAAAGAAAGTTTCTGCGTCTATCGGCTGGCTTCAAGCAGCACTTAAAGCTGGCGCTCTGGATCTTCAGAAGATCTTGTCGGATAAGACATTTGATCCCATCCGCGAAGATCCTACCTTTAAGAAATTCGTTGATAATCTCTAAACTCGGGTTCTAAGACCACAGAGAAAAAATACATTCTTCTCTGTGATGATAATTATGGGGCTTTAAATGAATGGAAGCGCATGACGTCACCTTGTTTCACTAAGAGGAGTACTCTTTGGCCACTTCCTACTTCCTTTATCACTTTGTTGAACTCTGTGACATCCACAACCTTTTGATGATTGACTGCCAGGATTAAAAACCCAGAGCGTAGTCCCATTTTAGCTGCCATCGATCCGGCTTTGACATCTGTAATGACAACGCCTTGATCTTCGGGGTTAAGTCGATATTTAGAGATGTTTTCCTGAGAGAGATTATCCACGGTGAATCCAATATCTTGGGCCATGGGTGCGGTTGCCCCTGACATCTGGGAATGACTTCCAAGGGTGACATCGACTTTTTTCATTTTTCCGTCACGATTTACAGTAAGCGTGATTTTTGTTCCAGGCTCTAGGAGAAGGACTTTATTTCGGAGGCTTGAAGGTGATTTTACTTTGGTACCATTGATTTTTGTGATGATGTCACCTTGCTTAAGTCCTGCCTTATCTGCAGGGGAGTCTTTCACGACTTCCGCAACAAGAGCACCTTCAGTATTTTTGAGTTTAAATGCTTCTGCTAGCTCTTTATCAATCGGTTGCATTGAAACACCGAGGAAACCACGTGTGACAGCTCCTTTTTGCATGAGCTGATTTTTAATATTTTCTGCGATCATACTTGGCACGGCAAAACCAATTCCCATATAGCCACCAGATCGGGATGCTATGGCTGTGTTGATGCCGATCACTTTGCCATCGAGACTTAAGAGAGGGCCTCCGGAATTTCCGGGATTGATCGCTGCGTCTGTTTGGATAAAATCTTCAAGATCGGTGATTTGTAAATTTTGGCGGCCTTTAGCACTAATGACGCCGACTGTGACAGAGGCTTCAAGCTGGAAGGGATTTCCAATGGCAATGACCCATTCTCCAACTTCCATCTCATCTGAATTTCCAAATTCTAAATAGGGAAAATCACCATTTTCAGAATCATCGATTTTCACTAGGGCTACATCTGTGTGGGGATCTCCTCCAATGAGGGTAGCGGGGAGCTCGCGCTGCATGCCATTTTGCAGAGAGATCGTAATTGTTTTTGCATCTTTTACGACGTGATAATTTGTGATGACATAGCCATCGCTTGAAATGATAAAACCGGAACCTTGGCTGAGTTGTGGGGGTGGTGGTTGGCGCCTGTTGCGGGGGGCTCCTCCAAAGAAACGGTTGAAGAACTCATCATTGAATAAATCGAATTGATCATTGCCTTGATGGTTGCCATATTCGGGGATATTTTCAACTTTAATAAAGACGACAGCGGGTGTAGCTTCTCTTGCAACGTCGGTAAATGCTCGCGAGAGATCTTTTGCTGAGCATTGGCATGTTGAAGCTTCTAAATTCCCACAAAATAGAAATACTGTTAGTAGAAAAAGCATCGATTTTTTCATTCAGAAAACCCCTTATTATCATGAGAAGAAAAAACCTCACTATAACGCGAGATTATATATTTTCAAAGAGGAAAAATCGGGAATGATGGATTCTCTTTTTCTAGGAGCTCTTTCCCTGAAAATGTCGTGACGATTCCTTCTTTATTTAAGAGATGCTTTGTAACGGCTGCTTGAATTTCCTTGGATGTCAGCGAAAGGATTTCATTGCGGAATTTTTGTCTTGTTTCAAGTGTCTTTCCTTCTCTCATCCAGGCATAGGCAATGCTTGCTCGAGATCCAGGAGAGACAGGGGTATCGAACTGTTGAATGAGGCTAATTTTTGCCTCTTCTAAATCACGTTCTGTGAAATTCCCTTTGGCGATTTCCGCAATCGCTGTTTGAATTGCTTCAAGGGATTGTACTATGTGTGGATCGCGATAAGTATAGAAATAAAAATTACCTGTGATCACACCATAATTGGCTCCAGAGCCATATGCGCCTCCCTTTTCCCGAATCAACTTATGCAGATAGATATGATCTAAAAGCTGTGATGCGATGCTAAGCGCTCCAATGAGTGGTGGCATTTGAAATCCCACACATGTAAAAGCAACTGGTGAAGAGATCAGGTGCGCTGAAGATGTAATTTTTGGAAGTGAAAATTCATCTTGCCATGGGGCCACATTTTTTGATGAAAAGGCATTGATTCCATAAAATTGGGCAGCTTTAATCGTGGCATATTCATTCTGGTCACAACTTATGACGAGATGAGGCTTTTGTAGGTGGAAGAATTTTTCTTTGAGGTTCTCAAACTTTTGCATAAGAGTTGCAATATCATCTTCTTGAACAAGTTTTTCGATAAAATGGTAATATTTTAGGCCATGCCAGGCATCGTTGATATAGGAACTTTGGCAATTCCCACTGAGCGTTTTTTGAATGGCAAATGAAAGGGGACTACGCTGCAATTTGTTTTGCAGGGAGGTGTAAATTTGCATGAGAAGCTCTTTGATTCTCTCTTTTTCATCAAGGCGCGGCTGCGTAATAAAATCTTTTATCAGGGAAAATAGCTTTTCTCGATTGCGAAAGAGTGCTCTGCCCCGAAATCCAAACGTGGGTTTTAAGTGATTGGGCTCATTCAGTTGGGGAAAGAGTGAGATGTAAGCGCCGATCCCCCCAACACTTGCGTGCATCTCTTGTAAATTTTCTTGATAGGATCTGCCACCGCTGCCAAGTTGCGTTAGAAGCGTACTCATCAAATAGGCATAAGGGAGCTCTTCCTCTGTTAAATGGGGCAGGTCATAGAGAAGATCGACGTACAGCATCTGATTTGTAAAGCACGCATGGTGATAGATTGTCAGTTCCTGAAAATTTTCCATATGAAGAGGGAAATTTTTTGTCTCTTTTGGAATATCCTCTAGTCCAATTTTAGGCAGGCAATCGATGGTTTGATGTTCCATTTTTTCTTGAAACGCGTCCAATGCTTGAGCTTGCTTTACGAGAGTTTTTTTCTCGCTCTCGCTCAATTTTTGTTGAATCACATCCAGCACTTGTCTTTCTGCTAAAAGCTCATTTTTATTGAGATCGGGGTCGGGTTGCATGATGAGTTTGAGGTAGTGAGGGTTATTCAAGATGTACTTTCGAATGAGGGATGGGAAATAGGCTTTGTCTTTGGCTTTTTCTCGCAGATGATCAAAAAGCGTATGGATTCGGAGAGCGTTTTCAGCATCACAGCCTTGTTGCTGGCTCAGTGCAGCTCGCATATAGAGATTGAGCCCAAAAGGGCCGTAATCCCCAGAAATTTCTGTGCGACTCAGCTCGATCTGATGCATTGCTGATGCGATCATTTCATCCGGGATGCCTTCTTTTTCAAGTGTTTCAAAAACATCAAAAATCACTTTAGCAATCGGGTCTAAATCTTCAGAATCGCAGCCGCGACAAATGATCACAAGAGGCACTTCGCTCATCTCATTATCGAGATAGCTCTCAGCTTGACGGCACAATTTTGAATTCAAGAGAGCGTATTTCAGAGGGGAGGCGTCTGTATCCATTAAGATCGCATCGAGAACTGTCAGTGCCAGTACATCCTCTTGCTCTGTTGCCTTAGCTGTCAGCCAGCTATAGGAGAGGTAGCTCTTCTTCGTCAGATCACTCTCATGTGTGGGATAGGCGATTTCACATTTTCGCGGTTTAGTGAAGCGTTTTTGCGCTTTTAAAGGAGCTAGTGCGGGAAGGGGTTTCACATTACTCAGTGCATTTTTCTCAATGAAATCGAGATGCTTTTCCAGTGGAATGTTTCCATAAAAGAAAAAGAGGCAATGACTTGGATGATAATATTCTTCATGGAAGGCTTTGAGTCCATCATATGTCAAGTCAGGGATTTCTTTTGGGTCACCACCTGAGTTGAACGCGTAAGGGAGATCGGGAACGAGATGTTCCATTAAGCCATTCCATAGGCGGCGTTCCGGTGAGACGAGGTTTCCCTTCATCTCATTGAATACAACACCCTTATACTGCAAGGGGCTTGTCACATCATCTGCTGTTTCATACTCCAGGCGGTGCCCCTCCTGTAAAAAGCTCATCTCCTTCAAATCGGGATGGAAAACCGCATCGAGATAGACCTCTAAGAGATTGTAAAAGTCCTTGTCTACCTGAGAAGCAGCCGGATAACAGGTGAAATCGGAGCCTGTCATCGCATTCATAAAGGTATTAAGGCTACGCCGGCTCATCGCAAAGAAAGGATCCTTGACTGGGAATTTCTTCGAGCCGCAAAGGACTGTATGTTCCAGGATATGGGCTACGCCGTTGGAATTCGAGGGAAGCGTGCGAAAGGAGAGGGAGAAGAGATTTTCATCATCATCACAGGCGAGATACATCACCTGAGCTCCTGTAGGGCGATGGATGAGCTCAACCAGTTCCATTTGGAGTTCGTCAATCGGGAGAGCTTTAGTGACGATAAAATCGCCAACGTGTTGGTTTTCAGTGTATTGAGTCATGTTATCGGCCGGTTTTGAATTAACGTTGAAAGAGTAGTTTGAGCCTTAATACCTTTTTTTTCAAGAGTTTACGTAAGTCACTTACATTAAACGTGGTAAATTATAATTATAATTTGTATTAAATTTATTATTAAGTTATAATAGTTTTTATAATTTTAATAACAGAGATAATAACTATGGCAATAACAGATAGACCGCCTTTAAGGGATTTAAATCAAAATCATATAATTGATGTACCTTTGACGCCAAGAACGCACGCAGTTGTAGAAAGGGTTCAAAAAGAAAACGTAGCAACACATATATCAGGTGAAAGTTCTCGGCGAGTATCATATTTACCCGAGCTTGGAGCGATCGTTTATCCTGAAGAAGGCGCTTCCTTCAAAAGAGGGTCTGATAAACGTATTTACAAAGCAGTTTTAATTGTAGGAGATGAGATGCAAGAGGTTGCTCTTGCATCCCCACATAATCGGTTTATGTTGAGATCACTCTCTGAAGAACAAGAATATTTATGTGAAAATGCACCTCATCTTGCTGAAAAAAAAGTGTTTGAAGCATTTGGAAAAGAAAGATATATAGAACGCTTTTATCCAGATGGTTCCTTTCTAGAGTTTAAAAGAAAAGAGAATCGATCGGAAGATTTTATAGAAAGAGCTTTAAGGTATTTCCTTGCCACATCGAAAGATTTAAAATACCGATTTCATGATCATGAGTTGCGTCACGGAGATATTTCCTTAGCAAATGTCATGTTAGATGGAAAAAACGCTCAACTTATTGACTTTTCTACCGTTAAAAAAGCTGGTTCAGACACTTCTCTCAAAAAAGACATCGCACAATTAGCCGACATTTTACGCTTTACTGTATTAAGGCGACAATTCCCAAATGTTTCAAAAGTTAACGATTTATATTGTGAAATGAAAGGTAAAGCGGAAAATCGCCCAACGATTGAAGAAGTCATTTCAAGCACAGAAGAAATCATGGCAGAACTTGAAGCCACAACCAAAGGGCAATCGTAATGGCAATAACAGATAGACCGTCTTTGTCACCTCTTCAAGTGGATTTTTCGGTAGATAATCATCCCCTTTTAACTCCAATGACCCGTCAAAATATTGAAGAACTCCAACAGGAAAATAGAGAGAGAGAGATTTTTAATGAATGTTCTCGAAATCTCAAACATATGCCTGGACAGGGCACTCTTGTTCTTGGTGATTACGCGCTTTCACCCAAATATGGGACCTATTCAAATATTCGTAAAGGGATGTTAATTAATGGGAATGAAATACAAAACGTGGCACTGGCATCCCCTCGCCTGCGCGCTAACAACAAAACAGTCTCTTATCGTAATGAAGAAGGTCATCTTAGATCAATCGGGGCAGATCATCTGCTTGAGAATAGAGTTTTTTTTGATGTGAATGGAAAAGAAGGATATTACGAACCCTATCTTTCAGGTGGGAATGTTGCAGAATTTAAGAAAAATAATTGCAACTCAGTAAATTATGGACCTCAGATCTTAAAAATTATTAGCTTAGCAGCTCAAGATTTAAAAACGCGATTTCATGATCATGGTTTAATTCATCGAGATGTCAAACCTGCAAATATCATGCTGAATGGGGATAGGGCGATCTTGGTAGATTATGGTTTTGTCACAGCGGCACCCGTACCAATTAAAACCAAGAGAAAGGTTGGAACACCTAGTTATATGGCTCCAGAGTGCTTTGAGTCGAAATATTCCAAAGCATCGGATATTTATGCTCTAGGAATGACTTTATGTCGTTGTTTAGAAGTGGATGGTATTGCCAATAAACTAACGAATCCCACAGGGGTTTTTAATTTATTAACTGACATGTGTGATCGTAAGGTTGGATATCGTCCCTCAATTGAAGAGGTTATTAGGCGAATCAATCCATTGGTAAAAGAGCTTGAATCCCCAACAATTGACCAGCTCTTCGAGAAGTTAGATGCATTGGATGCAATACTTTAAACACCCTAAGCTTAAACAGTAATAATAAAGGCAATAACAGTGGCAATAACAGATAGACTTCCCTTAGGGCTCATTCCAATTTCGTTTCAAGAAGATAATCTCACTTCGGCTTTATATAAATGTGATCCTGATTTGACCCCAAGAACACTTGGAATGGCTGAGGAACTCCAAAAAGAAAATATTAAAAGAGGCGTATTTGGTGAATGTTCTAGAGATCTTCAACATGATCCGGAGTATGGAACAGTTATTTTTGCCAACCAAGCTCTTCCTCCAAAGTTTGGAACGTTTACGAATATTCGAGAGGGAATTTTAATTGCTGAAGGTCAAATACACAAAATCGCACTTGCATCGCCTCGCACGAAGGATCAAACGCGTTTTCAACAGCTTTCGTATTTTGCTGAAAAAAATCATCTCGAAAAAATTGGCGCAGAGCATCTTCTTACAGAAAGAACAACTTTTAAAGCGAATGGAAAGGAAAGGTATTTCGAACCTTACTACCCAGACGGGACTCTTAGCGATTTTAAGATGAAATATCAAGCAGACGAAGATTATCCAAAACGTGTCTTAAAACGTTTTTTATTAGTAGCAAAGGATTTAAAAGAGCGTTTTCACGATTTTGATTTGATTCATCGAGATATCAAACCTTCAAATATTATTCTGAATGGCGAAGAAGCTAGGTTGATTGATTATAACTGTGTCATACAAGCGCCTTCAGAAATCAAAGTTAAAAGAACCAGTGGAACCATGCAATATTTAGCTCCAGAATGTTTTGCACGTAGATATTCCAAAGCATCTGATATTTTTGCTTTAGGGACTACTCTAGAAAATACTTTAGATAAGACACCCCAGAAGTTTAAATTGAAGAATGCTAGTAAAATTTGCAATTTTTTTATTCGAATGAGAGGTCGAGTACAAAATCGCCTAACGATTGAACAGGTCATTTCAAATGCAGAAGAACTCATAGCAGAACTTGAATCCCCACCCCTAGAGAAATAATTATGGCAGCGTATTCAGGATCAACTCTTTTAACATTAGATTTACCTCAAGTAAGTTGCTTTCCAGGTCCTTCAAGTTCTCCTATGCAAGAGTGGAGTAACTCAGATTTCCTTCTGACACCTAATACGAGTCAGTTGATACAAGATGTTCGCTCGCGTGAACTCATTGGTTTTTTTGAAGAGGAAGACGCTTCTCGATCAGTTATAAATCATCAAAGATTCACCCTCGTTTTTCCCACAGAAAATGAGCAGGCTCTAGGTGCTGGTTCATATAAAATAGTCTATGTGGGCGCGATTTTAAATGCTGAAGATAGACTGCAGCGCGTAGCAATAGCTAAGCCGCGAGATGGTGCAAATTCTATATCTTTTACGCGAGAAGCTGAGCGACTTCGAGCAATCCAAGCCGATCATTTATTGAAAAACGTGATTACTATAAGTCTCGATGAAATTGAATGGAGTGTCGAACCTTTTTATGAAGGGGGCACGTTTGAAGATTATGTTTTGACTCACTACCATGATGTGAACTATCTGGAGACTGCTCTTGAATACTTTAAGAAGGTTGCAGAAGATTTGGAACAACGGTTTCACGCTCACGGTCTCCTTCATCGTGACATCAAACTCGCTAACATCTTAGTGAGCGGAGAAACTGTAACTTTAAATGATTTCGATTTTGTTATTCGAGAGGGGGATTATTCTTTTCACCCTTTTGCGGGAACTCGGGGTTTTCTGGACCCAAATATTCGGAATCCTAACAGTTCAAGCTATGGTAAACCTTCCAAGGCAACAGATATCTATGCCCTAGGAATCACTTTGAAGCTATTGATTGGTGCATTTGAGCATAGCAATCCTGAACTTTATGAGAGCATAAAAACACACTTGGTTGAACCAATGACTTGTGATAATCCTCAAGCGCGATTGTCGGTTGATCAAGTCATTTTAGGAATGGAAGAGATCTTAAGTCAGTTGTATTTTATAAACCTTCTCAAAATCAACTCTAAGGATATCAACCAACCAATGGATGAAGCTATTCTGATGAGTTGGTCTGGCCTTCTTCCACCACCGATTTTAAACCCGAGTTGTATGATAGAGTGCTGAAATTATTTCTACAGTTTGTGTTGTATAATTAATCATGTTAAAATACTGGGCTTAATTTTAATAACATAGGTAATGGTTTTGGCAGTTAGTAAATATATAACGTCTCAAGAATTTATACAAATAGCTCCTCTAGCTTTTCGAGAACCTCTGTCGTTTGCAACCAAAGCGACAGTTCAAGAACTCTACAATTATAATAAAAATAGTTATATGCCTGATCCAGACTGTATCTCTCGAAAACTAGTTCATTTGTATAATATAGGAACGGTTGTGATGCCTTTGAAAGGAGGGCCTTATAAGCAGGGAGAGTCTAAATGTGCTCGCAAGGCTCATTTTTTTGATGGGACATGGAAATCAGTAGCATTAGTATCAGATCGATATTTTAAAAACTCTGAGGTTCATGAGGAAAAAAAACGTCTTATTCGCATCAGAGCGAACCATTTGCTGAATAACAGAGCATATTTTAAAATAAGTAATCAGCAATTTTATATAGAACTTTATTTCGAAGGTGGATCTCTTTACGATTTCATAAACAGTTATTCTCAGCAGTCAGGTTATGAAAAGCAATCTTTACAATACGTTCTTTCTGTTGCCATGGATTTAAAAGAAAGATTTCATGATCGCGGTCTGGTTCATCATGATATTGATTCTAAAAACATTATGTTAGACGAATGTAATGGAAATGGAGTCGCAACATTGATAGATTATGAGTATGTTAATTTAGCAAATGAAACAGAGGAAGGGTGTGCTCTTGATATTCTGCAGCTCGCAGCAGTTTTAAATGAGCTTCTCTGTTTTGATGCCGAAAATCAAAAGAAATTGCAGAATTATCCTGAAATTTTATCCCTGTATTCGATGATGAGCGATACTCAGTGGGAGAGGCGTCCCACGATTGAATACGTTATCAAATGCCTAACTAACATTATTTCTCTCAGGAACGCTTCGTAAGTTACTTAGTACGAGGTAAATGTGTTGTAATAATAATTTGCATTAAATTAATTATTATGTTATAATTGTTACTATAAGTTTAATAACAAAGGTAATAATTATGGCAATCACTAACAATCCTTATGCCACGGATCCTATAAAAGCAATAAAGATCCCTGAAGTAGAAAATCTAAATCACTATAAGATTTTATATGGCAATAAATCCGATTATGAAACAATCGTTTTAAATATTTTTCTGAAATGTGCTAAATACGTGAAAATAAATCATGATCAAGGGATGGTTCATCGAAGCATCACTCCTGAATCAGTTTCAGTTCAAAGAACCATAAATGGACTGATATTAAGTTTTTCTGAGTTTGGTGTCGTTTCAAGTAAGCACACTTCAGCCAAGGAAGCAGATATTGAGGCTCTAGGAAAGGTGTTGAGATCTTCTCAAAACAAACCTTATGGAATGCCATTGCCAGCTTACGAGAGTAATTGTCTTTTGATATCAGATATGCTTGGAACTTTTGGGAAAGAGCGTCCAACAATTGATGAAGTCATTACACGCACTGAAAAAATCTTAGATCTGCTGACTATTAATGAATTGAGCAGTGAAGAGAGTGAATAAATAATGGGGGCAAAAATGCTCTCATTAGTTAATTTCGATTGGAAATATTCCGCAAACCAAGAAAATACGAAGGAAATAATTATGTTTACAATTAGTGATATTAAGTCCCCTGTCTGCACTTCATCTAATTCTCAACGGTTTAAGGCTGAAACAGAGAAGGACATCGCTTCACAATGCGAGAGTCATACAGTAGCAATTAATCCAAACATTAAGTCTCCTATAAGAAAAGGACCTTCTGTCCCCATTTTAAGTGTTCAGCCTCGCGTTCCTGCCTCCCCTTCCAGGATTACAGCCCTTGAGAAAGCAGCAGAGCTGATGCTTGCTGGGATGTTTTCTGGTGGCGATAATAGTGAATAAATAATGGGGGCTACTTAAGCCCCCATCGTTGCGTGAGCTTACCACGTAAGGGTGGATGACGATTGATATTCTGTCACCCTGGTCTCAAAGAAATTCTTCTCTTTTCCAAGATCTATGGTCTCACTCATCCAAGGAAATGGATTGCGTGAGCCATATTGTGTTTTGAGGCCGATGCGTTCTAGACGCCGATCGGCGATATATTGTGCGTACTCTTTAAACATGGGTGCTGTCAGCCCGAGAATTCCTTTTGGAAGGCAATCTTGAGCGTAGGCGATTTCTAATTCGACCGCCTCTTTGATAAGGTCGATGATATGCGCTTGGAACTTAGGTGACCAAAGTTCTGGGTTTTCTTCTTTAATTCCGTTAATCAGATCGATGCCAAAGTTAAGATGGATGGTTTCATCGCGCAATATATATTGAAACTGCTCTCCGATCCCTGTCATTTTATTTTGACGATGAAAGGAGAGGATCATAGCAAACCCGCTATAGAAAAAGATCCCCTCCATGATGATATAGAACCCAATGAGATTTTCTAGGAATTTCTGCGCGCCTTCTTGTGTTGCGGTTGAAAAGTCTTCTTTGAGGATGTCTCCTGTGAGCTTCATCTCAAAGTCGTCTTTTGCTTGGATCGCTTTAATCTCGTTATACATGTTGAAGACTTCTCCTTGGTCTAGGGAGAGGGATTCAACGATGTAATGGAATGTATGGGTGTGAATGGCCTCTTCAAAAGCTTGTCTGAGCAGGTACTGACGCGCTTCTGGGTTGGTGATGTGCTTGTAGATGGCGAGTGTAATATTATTGGCTACAAGGCTCTCCGCGGTGCTAAAAAAGCCGAGATTGCGCATGATCACGTGTCTTTCATCTTGCGAAAGATTATTGGATTTCCACAGCTCAATATCTTTGCCCATGGGTACTTCTGTCGGCATCCAATGGTTGGCACATCCGTTGATATAATGTTCCCAAGCCCATTTGTATTTGAGAGGCATGAGTTGATTCACATCGACGGTATTACAGTTGATGAGTCTCTTATCGGTCACTTTGACGCGTTGTGAGGTTCCAGTATTCATTATTTTACCTCTTGATTATTGACAGCTCTCACAACCTTCTTCCAGGTTGCAAGCGGGTGCTTTTAAGTTTTCTTTAGATTCTTCTCTTTCTACTTTAACTCGGGCAGAGGGAGATTCGTTTTTCATCCAGCGTGGCTGGAGGGCGCGCTTATTGATGTCCACTGTTGACTTTTCAATTTGTGTGGCGGCAAGTGTGCGGAGGTAATAGTTGGTTTTTAAACCTTTTCTCCATGAGAGCATGTACATATCATGCAATTTCTTACCACTAACATCTGGGAAATAGAGGTTAAGTGATTGTCCCATATCGATCCATTTTTGACGGCGCGAGCCGCATTCGATGAGCCATTCAGGATCAATCTCAAAGGCTGTTGGAAAGATCTTTTTAATATCTTCGGGAATACGCTCGATTTCTTGTATAGATCCGTCGAAATATTTCAGGTCATCGATCATCTCACTATCCCAAAGGTCGAGTGCCTTTAATTTCTCGATGAGGTAGGGATTTGTGATGGTGAATTCTCCTGAGAGATTGGATTTGGCGTAGAGATGTTTATACATGGGTTCGATGGACGAGGTGACACCGATAATGTTCGCAATGGTTGCTGTCGGTGCAATTGCCATGGTATTGCTATTGCGCATGCCATGTTTTTTGATAGATTGGCGCACTTTATCCCAGTCAAGACGTTGTTTCGTATCCATTTCCATGTAGCCTCCACGCTCACTTTCAAGAAGAGCGATGGTATCGATGGGGAGAAGCCCACGATCCCATTTTGAACCTTTATAACTGGTATAGGTTCCACGCTCTTTAGCAAGTTCACTTGAAGAGAGGATGGCAAAATATGAGATAAGTTCCATCACTTCATCGGCAAATTCTACGGCTTCATGGCTAGAATAGCTGATGCCTAGTATATGCAGGGCATCTTGGAATCCCATGATCCCCAGTCCAATGGGGCGATGTTTTAAATTGGCATTTTTTGCTTCCCGGATGGGGTAAAAATTAATATCAATCACATTATCAAGCATACGAATGGCCGCTTTGACAGATTTCTGGAGCTGCTTTTTGTCGATTCCTTTATCTGAAATGTGTTTTACAAGATTGATCGAACCAAGGTTGCAAACAGCGGTTTCATCAACTGATGTGTTGAGAAGGATTTCAGTGCAAAGGTTTGAGCTATGCACAACACCGATATGATCTTGTGGTGAACGGATATTTGATGGGTCTTTGAATGTGATCCAAGGGTGTCCTGTTTCAAAAAGCATGCTGAGCATTTTACGCCAAAGGGGAAGGGCTTCAATGCGCTTGAAATTGCGGATTTCACCATCTTGTGCGAGTTTTTCATACTCTTCATACCGCTTTGTAAAGGCACTTCCATAGAGATCATGCAGATCTGGCGTATCATTGGGGCTAAATAGCGTCCATTCTTTCTCTTCTGCAACACGTTTCATGAATAGATCAGGAATCCAATTTGCGGTATTCATATCGTGGGTACGTCGCCGCTCATCACCTGTGTTTTTACGGAGTTCAACGAAATCTTCAATATCGAGGTGCCACGTTTCTAAATAGGCGCACATGGCTCCTTTACGCTTTCCTCCTTGATTTACTGCTACAGCTGTATCATTGGCAACTTTTAAGAAGGGGATAATTCCTTGGCTTTGGCCATTGGTTCCCTTGATAAGTGAGCCTGTTGCACGCACATTAGTCCAATCATTACCTAGCCCACCAGCCCATTTTGAGAGCTGAGCGTCATCTGAGATGATCTTGAAGATGTGAGAGAGATCATCCATAACAGTTGAGAGATAGCAAGAGCTGAGCTGTGAATGAACAGTTCCTGAGTTGAAAAGGGTTGGTGTGGCTGAAGTGAAATAGAATTCTGAAAGCGTATGATAGAACTCAATGGCTTTTTCATTTTTATTTTCTTCATTGATAGCAAGACCCATGGCAACGCGCATCCAAAAAACTTGGGGTGTTTCCATGCGAACTTCTTCATGATGGATGAAATAGCGATCATAAAGGGTTTGTAGTCCTAGATATTGAAATTGATCATCTCGATCAAGTTCAATGGCATCTGCAAGTTTATCTAGATCAAATTCTAGGAGTTGTGGTGAGATCCGATCAACATCAATTCCCTTTTTAAAGTAGGCTTTAAAATAGCTGTGATGCTGTTTTTCAAGTGTTGGATCATTTGCTGAAACGCCCATAGTTTCACGGTAAAGGGAATCAAGAAGGAGACGTGCTGCAATTTGAGAATAGATGGGATCTTTTTCGATATTTGCCTTAGCTGCCATCGTCATTGCGATATCGAGTTCTTTAATTTTCATCCCTTCATAAAAATTCATCAAAACCTGTTCATACAGTTCTTCAACAGAGGCAAGCTTTTCGAATCCGCGGCAGGCGTAGGTGATTTTTGCTTTGATGTGGGACTCTGTGATGTTGATCTCTTTTTCTTCTGCGCCAATGAAAATATAGCTTTTTCCAGCTAGGCTCTTTTTGAGACCAATTTCTGATGGGGGTGTTTGTTTCCCTTGAGATGAGCGGTAAAGGATATATTCTTTGGCTACATCGTAATATCCTTCTCTCATGAGTTGTTCTTCGATGAGATCTTGGATGTGATTGACATGAAGGTCTTCGTCGGTTTTAGAAAGGCTCACCGCAGCTCCGACAACATTTTGTGTGAGGAGATTGACCGCTTCAACGATGTGTTCAGGTGCTTGTCCTTCAATTTGATAGGTGCGTCTGAAATTCCTCTCAATTGTCCGTGCAATTTTCATGGGATTGAAACGAACGGGAGGTTCAGCATCTTTTCTGATGATCTTAAGTTGGCGTGGAGAATCAGTTCTAAGTTCTTTATGTTTATCACGATAAATAATGTAATCACGTGCAACATCGTGATGATCATTTTTCATCAGTGTGATTTCAACAAGATCCTGAATTCCCTCTACCGTGAGGATCACTTCTTTTTCAGCTAAAGAGAAGGCCTGCTCGGTGACCTTATTGGTGATTTCTTGGATGATTTCAGAGAGTTCATTGGGAAGAGATTTCTTTTTTGGGATGCCACGGGTATCACGAAATGCGGCTTCAATGGCTTTAAAAATTCTTTCCTGCCGAAATGGCGCAAACCGTCCGTCGCGCTTCACAACCGTAAAGGCTTTTTCCCCTTGTTTGATATTACTTTTTTTTACTTCCCCTTGGACAGCAGATAAGATTTTGTTTGATTTTTCATTCTCTTTTTGTTCTACCATGGCCACGCTCTCTTATACTATATATTGTGTTTTGTGTGTTTATAAACCACTATATATTGTAGATGGAGGGTAAAAGTCCACAAAAAAATTCTAAAAATTTTCAAACGTAAGAAGGCTAGGATTTTACAATTTTTTGATGTGATAATTGATGGAGATATGATACCTTTGGCTTGGTTTTTTTCGATCAATCAGCTACATCTAAGATAAGATGTAAAATAAAATTTTCAATTATGAAACAGGTTAACTTAATCCCCAACTTAATCACAGCGTTTGGACTGGCATGCGGTCTCTTTGTGATTTTCAAGGTAAACCTTACCTACCCTGGTTCAGGGATTTACGAGCTATTACGTGCCTCGGTTCTTATTTTACTGGTGGCTGCGTTTGCCGATTTGCTTGATGGAGCAATTGCTCGGGTGATTCATGCCGAAAGTAAATTTGGTGTGATGTTCGATTCTTTGGCTGATGCGGTTTCTTTTGGTGTGGCTCCTTCAGTCTTGATGTTAAAGAGTCTTTCATTAGAGCAGGGGACATCACTTTCGTTTTTCGCGATCATTGGAGCGATGCTCTTTTCCATATGTGGGGTGCTCAGGCTTGTCAGATATAGTGTGAAGTCGGAGGATGTGAATCAAACTGAAGAGGAAAAACTGCTACAAAAAAAGAGTTTTACAGGGCTTCCCATTCCTGCAGCGGCCTTATCGGCAATTGCCGTCAACCTTTTCCTTCATTCCCCCAATGCGCGAAGATGGTTTGGGTTTTCTTCTCTTTCAAAGACGATTATTTTGACTTGCCTCATGATCAGCCTCGCTTATTTTATGATCAGCAGGTGGAAATTCCCTTCTTTCAAAACGTTTCAAATTCGTGTTCCCTCATTCCACTTTGTTTTTATTGCGGTTATCCTAGCAATCTTTATCCTTTATGGTATTCTCTACTATTTTTCCCTTGTTTTCATGATTTTAACGCTGGGCTATTTTGTCACAGGGCTTGCATTATCGCTGATTCGGCTCATTGCAGGAAAAAAATCGAAACGCTTAAAGGAGTTTGAGATTAACCATGATGAACATGAATAGCCTTTTTTATCTAATACCATGTCTTCTTGTAGGATGGATTTTCTATCTCCTTAAACTCATCACAAAACTAAAAATTGAAAAAAAAGAACTCGAAATCAAATCTGAAGCTTTGACGTCGGGAGAAGAGGCACTTCGAGAGGCATTCAAAGCACTCTCATCTGAGGCTTTGGAGCAAAGCAATCGTTCCTTTCTGAATTTGGCAAAAGAATCGCTCGGAACCTTCCAGGAAAAGGCGAAGGGAGATCTTGATCAAAAACATCAAGCCATTCAAGAAGCACTGAAACCTGTGAAGGAATCCCTCTCCTTTCTCGATACAAATATGCGCAACCTGGAAAAGGAACGCAGGGGAGAGCAAGAAGCTCTAAAACAACAGATGAAATCGATGTTAGATGGAGAAAGAGAGCTTAAAAAGGAGACCTCTAATCTTGCTAAGGCTCTTAGGAGCCCTGTTGTGAGAGGGCGCTGGGGAGAACTACAGCTTAAACGCGTCGTTGAAATGACAGGAATGCTTAGCCATTGTGATTTTTATGAGCAGAAGAGCGAAAGAGGTAGCGAAGGTCTGCAACGGCCCGATTTGATTGTGCGTCTTCCTGGGAATAAGCAAGTCATTGTGGATGCGAAGACCCCATTTGAAGCCTACATTGAAGCTGTTGAAATCGACGATGAGGTTTTAAAAGAGGAAAAGATGAGAGCTCATTCAAAGCATGTACGGCGTCATATCATGACACTTGGAAAAAAGTCGTATTGGCAGAATTTTCAACCGACCCCTGAATTTGTTGTCCTTTTCATCCCTTCAGAAACATTTTTTTCTGCTGCACTGCAGTATGATCCAGCACTTATTGAACTGGGTGTAGACCATGGTGTGATTATCGCAACACCGACCACGCTTATCGGACTACTACGTGCCATTGCTTATGGCTGGAAGCAAGAGAAGTTCACCCGTCATGCTGAAGAGATCAGAGATCTTGGGAAGGAGCTTTATAAGCGTATTTCTGATGTGAGTTCCCATTGGTCTCGTGTTGGCCGTTCATTATCTAGCGCTGTTGAATCATACAATAAAGCTGTGGGTTCATTAGAATCACGGGTACTTGTGACAGCCCGTAAATTTGAGACGCTTGGTGGATCAGGAAAAGGGGAGATTAGCCCTCTTGAGATGATTGAACGTATTCCAAGAGAGCTTGTGAATCAGCCGCAGGAAGAAGATCTTAGTAAGCCTTGAGCTTTTCAATAAAAGCCTCTGAAACTCCTGCTCTTTGTCGATTGTCTTCTTGAAAGATGGCACCTTTGGCTCGTTTGGGGATGAGGAGGGGGGTTAAATTTCCTTTCCAAGCATCCCACATTTCAGTTTCCCCTTTCAATTTTTTAAGCCAGTTCCATCCAAAAGAGACGTGAGCAATTTCATCTTTGAGGATTTGAGCCATCAAGGCTGAAGACTTGGTGTCCCCATATTTCTCAAAGGAAGCTCCATAATATGGGGCGAAGTCGAGATTTGCCATTTCGAAGGTGAGGCTCATAACGCTGATGTATTTGATAGGAGATGTGAGAAATTCAACGTGTGACCAGAAATGACGGTAGAGGGGAAGATCCCCAAACTTAAGCCCCATTTCTTCCATGCGTGCCATATATAGCTTCACATGCCCCTGTTCTTCCCTCAGGGTATTGGCAATCCCTTTTCGGAGGTGAGGAGGGGCCTTTGGAAAGGCCAAGAGGGCGTACGCCATGATCTCTACGGCGAGGAGCTCATGACCTGCAAATCGGTGCAGGCAAATGGCTCTTTTGTCAGCTTCGCGATGTTCGTGGAGAGGAGGGAGCTTTTCTTTCTTTGTGCGCTTTTTGAAGCCCATCCCAGGAGGGCGCACAGGTTCTTTCCAAAGAAGTGGAGGGCCTGGGTCATGATCTGTGAGTTGTTCCCTGTCGAGAAGTTTTTCTTCAAGCGTAGATGCGCTTAAAATGCGAGTGGCCCATTCTCTTAGTTCCATGAATGGGCCATCATAAGATTATTCTACTTCATGAACGTAGTAAGCTGGGAAAGCGAAGTTGTTTTTTGATCTCTTAGAAACCAAAAGATTCACTTTTTTTCCAACATATTCTTGAAGGTTGACTTGTGTGCTATATAGATAGCAAATGGGTAGATCATTCTCATCTTTCAGGATGAAATCACCTGGCTTCTGTTTGATAGGTTCTACGAAAGCTTCGAGAATACCCATTTTTACAGTTGCTTTAAGTTTTTGATCGAGATAGTAATCGTCCATTGTTTTTGCATGGTGCATTGAAGACCAGCTCAAATATAGAGACTCTTCGACCGGCTCCCAGATTTTCATTCTTTCAGATTGAGAGCGTTCTCCCTGGTCAAATGAGGATGAAATGTACTCAACGCTTTCTTCGGTTAAATGATTTTTTTCTCGATTAAGTGCCATTTGAGATGTTTTCTTTTCGAGAAAGGCGATTTTTTTATGTAGATATTCTTCTTTCACTTGAGAGAGTGCTATTTTTGCATCTCGAACTGAAACGGGGAAATCAGAATAATCATGAACGATCGTTTCAAAACTTTGTGTCATTCTTGCGATGTCGATTTCATGAAAAGGCTTACGCATTTCTGCTTGAGTTAAAATAAGCGCAGAATCCATCAACTTCGTAACAGTAGATTTACGAGTATCATAGATTTGTTTCAAGTCAGGCGTTCCAGCATACTCAAGATATTCTTTAGCGATGTAGAAACTGCAAGTTCTTGGCAGTGAAATTTCAAGCCATTTGTTGTTCTCTTTACAGATGTCGCCTTTGATATGATCGCCAGTATTAAAGTGTGAAACAACAGGTGCTTCGCGATCAGGAGAAAGGCGTACATTAACCCGATTTCCTTCAACGACATTGTCGAGAACGAAACTGCGGAAGATATAAGCTTTCACTTCTTGTGGAGGTTCTACGGCATAGAATTCTCCTTTTTCTCCTGTCACTACAATAAGATCATCCTTGCTCAGTTCACAGACGATATGACTATCTAAATCTGCTGAAGTGCGCATGCGCACTTTCTTCCCATTAACCTTTCCAGTGAAAGGCTTAAGAGAGGACTGAGTATGTTTGACAGTTTTCTTTGATTTTGCTTGATTGTCCACATCTCCAAATACAAGTGAAAGAGGGAGTAATGCAAGGATGGGACAGAGTCGAGAAAAAGCTTTTGACATGATTGACGTTCCTCCTAAATGACGCTAAACCCGGTAATATACAGGGTAATTTATCATTCTAGAAGTTTGCAATTTTATTCGCAAGCTAACTATTTAAAACAGTTCGAATATGGATACAATTTTTTTCGCCACAAGTACAACCTATGGGATTTCCAAGATAGACCTGATATTGTTCATTTATATTTAGAGGATGTGTGACGGTATAAAGCTTATCGCCTGTTTGTTTGATGCCCCAATCTTTAAAAGTGAGATCCTCATCTGAGACAACCTCTTCCTCTTCTGACTCTTCGAATTCTTCTTCACCTTGATTGAGAGAGCGTGCGATTTGACAGTAGAAACAATTGCAATGAGGTTCAGCCTTTGGAAGGCTTTCAAGTTCTCCATCGATTCCAACCATCTTACTGATTGAAGTGATTTTATCGATTACTTCTGGCGGAAGGTCGGGCGCATTTTTTTGTTCCGAATTATGTTGCATGATTGTTGCCATATTTTCAATGCTTCCACTTCCAAAATTTAATGGAATCCCGAATGAAAAATTGCTGTTTGCAGGAGGATTTTCTGAAGTTTGTTTGACGGGCTTTTTCTGAACAGCTTCATCTTGTTCTAAGAATTTAGAGTGGGCATCGAAGATCTCTTCGATTACGACACCAGGGAGGTTGGGGATCTGAATCCGAGATCCGTTATTCAAGATGATCAAGAGATCTTTAGTGCCCGCATTTTCATTGATCTGCAGCATAGAAATATTCTTCCATGAAGTGGAGATAAATGGGGGGATACTTAGGACTTTTTGATTAATTTTCATAAAATACCTCTAATTTCTAACCCCTATTATAATCGATCTGGGAAGAGAAGTCAACAGATTTAGCACTTACCCCTCCCGAGTGCTTGATTTTCAAGGAAATGTAAGAAATTTTTTTAATTTTTTATTGCCTCTTGCGTGTGATTTAAGGTAAGGGTATAGAATATATTCTTTTAATAAGCAACGGAGTTTCTTAGTGGTAAAAAAGACTTTTATTCTCGATACGAACGTTCTTTTACATGATCCAGATGCGCTTCAAAAATTCGAAGGAAATAACGTGGTTATTCCACTTATTGTGCTTGAAGAGCTCGACAAATTAAAGCGATATACAGATGAGCTCGGAAAAAACGCACGCAATGTGATCCGGTTCATCGATACACTGGGATCAAGAGGGGATTTACATAAAGGGGTAGAAGTCAAAAGTGGGGGAACATTTCGCGTCCTCATGGAATTAAGAAATGGAGAGAAGAAAAACTTTCCACTCGCTGCCGATAGCAGTCGAAATAAAGTCCTTTTAGCAACATTTCATCTTCAGGAAAAAGGGGAGCAGGCCATCCTCATTACAAAGGATTTTGTGCTTCGCGTCAAAGCCGGATCCATTGGAATTAACGCGCAAGATTATGAGAGTCTTAAGGAATCCTACGATCATCTTTATAAGGGACTAAGGCGCCTCACACTTCCCAAATCTGAAATCGACCGCTTTTTTACAGAAGGGGTGATTAAACTGGATAAAGAAGACTTTTTCCCCAACGAATATTGCATTATGTCGTGTCCAGAAAAAAGCTCGATCACATGCAGGTATAACGCCAAAACAAAGCAGCTCGAACCCCTCATCTCACTCAAAAAAGACATCTGGGGGATTAGGCCGCTTAATGATGAACAACGTTGTGCTATCGACCTGCTACTACGCGATGATATCAAACTCATTACCTTTATCGGACAAGCAGGAACCGGAAAGACACTTCTAGCTCTCACTTGCGGCTTGAAAAAGATCTTCGATGATGACGTGTATAAAAAAATCGTCATCAGCCGTCCCATTATGCCCCTTGGAAAAGACATTGGATACCTGCCGGGAACCAAAGAGGAAAAGATCTACCACTGGATGCAACCCATCTACGACAATCTCGAATATCTCTGTGAAGAAACCAATGGAAACAAAAACGGGGAGGGGACAGAAACGAAAAAGTGGATCCTCGACAGTGAAAAAATCGAGATGGAAGCTGTGACCTATATCCGTGGACGTTCTTTTACTCGCACCTATATCATTATCGATGAGGCTCAAAATCTCACCCCCCATGAAGTTAAAACCATCATCTCGCGTGCAGGAAAGGGAACCAAGGTGATCCTTACTGGCGATCCAACCCAGATCGATAATCCCTACCTCGATAAGGACTCCAATGCGCTCACCTACATTGTAGGCAAGTTCAAAAAACAATCGATCTATGGGAATATCTTCTTTGAGAAGACCGAGCGCTCCGAGTTAGCTGCTCTCGCTGCCGACCTGCTCTGAAAGATGATTTTTAAGGTTAGTGTATACATGTCTTTCGCTTCCACAGATTCAATGAGATTTGATTCCTTTAAAACCTTTTTGATAAGTTTTGCAATAGGGACATCAAGAGTTAGTTATATTGGCTTTGCATTGAGGTCTTATTCTGCCGTAATCTAGGTTTTCAAACATGGAATTTATTTAACTGAATGCTTTTTTAGAAACGCTGGAAGATTGGGTAGAACAGTCTCAAGGGGAAGAATCGTAATATCATCTCGATAAATAGGCTCTTTTCCTCCATAAAATACAAATAACTTCGCTATGGGATATTCTTCTTTAAATAATCGTAGACTAGTTAGGTTGGAAGGATGGATCGTTTTACCACTTTTCACTTCTATGGCAATTAGGCCTCTTTCTCCGTACAAAATAAAATCAACTTCTTGCTGGTCGACTGTACGCCAAAAATATATCTTAAAATCTAGACGTTCATATTCATTAACAGCACATAATTCTTGATAAACGAGCGTTTCCACAGCTGTGCCGCCAATTAACTCGGGGGTATCCAATGGACCTTTAGGTCGAATTGATTGATAAACACCTGCATCAAAATAATAAAATTTAGGGTGAACAACGGTTTTTCGTTTTGCCTTCTTGGTAAAAACAGGGAGGCGGGTGGCGATTAATAAATCTTCTAAAATCGTGAAGTAATTCTCTACGACTTTGCGTTCTATTTTACATTCTCTAGCAACTTCTGAAACATTCAAGATACTTCCTTGAGAAAAAGAAGCCACTTCTAAAAACCGCGCAAAAGAGGTGATATTACGGGTTAAACCCTCTTGCAGAACTTCTTCACGCAGATAAGTTCCTATATACGAACGTAAATACTCAAGCGCGGCGTCTTTATTTTCCTGAACGGCAGGTAAATTTCCTATTAAAATGGATTTGTTTAAATCGAAATCAGAACCGAGTTCACAAGCTGTAAGTGGAAACATTTTATAGGAGTGGGCTCTGCCCGCTAATAAATTTACACCTTTTCGGCGTAAGGATCGAGCGCTGGACCCTGTAAGTATGAATCGATAGCCGTGGGATTCGATAAGGCGGTGTACTTCATTCAAGAGGTCAGGGATTTTTTGAATTTCGTCAATTACAATCCAGTCATCAAATCCTTTAGGGATCTTCTCTGCTAAACTTGATGGATTCTGAAGAAATTCCAGATAGGTATCCATTGATAAAAGATCAAAAAAAAGAGCATTTGGAAAGTTGATCTTTGTCCAGAAGGTTTTGCCCGTTCCTCTAGGTCCAAAAAGAAAAAAGCTGGATTTGAAACGGAGGGGAGCTTTTAAGCTTCTTTTGTACATAATATTATTATAAATATTATTTCTGGAGTTGTCAACTCCATTTATTCCTTGTTTTTGGAGTTGTCAACTCCATTTTCTTAAATAACTATCAATTAATAGGTTGAGTGAGATTTGATGAGTTCGATGTGGGTCTTTTCTCCGTTGAGGTCCCATTCTGTCCCGGTGCAAGGTTTAAAATCCACTTCAGTGGCGAGAATTTCATTACAGATGTAGTCTTTGTGGAGTTCGAAGCTCTTTTTGACGCGGTCTGAGGTTTGCAGGATGAGGGAGATGCGATCTGACACTTCAAATCCTTCGTTGCGGCGCATTGTGTTGACTTTGTTGACGAGTTCGCGGGCTAGGCCTTCGAGGAGGAGGGTTTCATCAAGCGTGGTATCCAGGGCGATGGTGATTTCCTTATCTGTGGCGGCAATGAGCCCTTCTTTTACTTTACGCTCCACTTGGATATCTTCGCTTGTGAGTGTGATTTGTGTTTCGTTGATTTGCAGCGTAACGTCTTGATTTTCGAGCAGGGCGTTGATGGCTTCTGGGGGGAGCTCATCGACTTTCTTTTTAACTTCTTTCATCAGCTTACCCACTTTTTTTCCAAGCACGCGGAAGTTGGGTTTGATGAGGATTTCGACAAAGCTGGATTCGTCTTCGTGGAAAACGATTTCTTTGACGTTGAGTTCATCACAGATGAGCTGCTGCTGGAGTTTTAGAAGGGCGATCACATCTTTGTTGGCCGAAATGAGGTGAGCTCTGCCAAGGGGTTGACGCACTTTGAGTTTATTTTCTTTTCGCAGGGCGTGTCCCATGCTGACGCTGCGTTGGACAAAGGTCATTTCTGCTTCGAGTTTTTCGTCACGCATCTCGGAATTATACTCGGGATAGTCACAAAGGTGCACAGAAAGGGGAGCATCTTCACTGCGCAGGTTTTGGTAGATCTCTTCGGCGAGGAAGGGAATAAAGGGGGCTGCGATTTTTGTGAGGGAAATAAGCACGTAGTAGAGTGTCTGGAAGGCGTCGCGTCTGTCGGGGGTATCTTCATCTGCCCAAAATCTGGGGCGACTTCTTCGGATGTACCAGTTGGTGAGTTCTTCGATGAAGGTTAGGAAGGGGTCAATGGCGCTGCTGAGTTCGTATTTGTCCATTTCTTCTTCGACTGTGTGGATGAGTTTTTGTAAGCGGGAAAGGATCCAGCAATCGATGTCGGCTTTGGGCTTGGGAGCGTGCTTTGTTGGTTTCCAGTCGTAGATGCGGGCGTAGGTTGCTAAAAAGATGTAGGCATTCCAGAAAGGGATGAGGAACTGCCTTAGGACAAGTTCGACACCTCTTTCGGTAAAGCGCATGTCTTCGCCATACACAGCGGGACTGTGGAGCAGGAAGAGGCGGATGGCATCGGCTCCATACTTGTTGATCACAAGTCCAGGCTCGGGATAATTTTTGAGCCTTTTGGACATTTTGGTGCCATCTTCAGCGAGGATGATTCCGTTGACGATGACATTTTGGAAGGCGGGTTTGTCAAATAGTGCAACGGAGAGAATATTGAGGGTGTAAAACCAGCCGCGTGTTTGATCGAGTCCTTCGGCGATAAAGTCAGCTGGAAATGCGTTAAGCGTCTCTTCTTCATTTTCGAAAGGGAAATGGTTTTGAGCGTAGGGCATGGATCCCGATTCAAACCAGCAGTCGAATACTTCTGGGATGCGTTTGTAGGTTTTGCCATCTTTGGTAAAGGTCAGATCATCGATGAGATGACGATGGATATCTTCAGTTTTTTTACCTGTCAGTTTTTCGAGCTCTTCGATGCTACTCATGACATGATAATCGCCATCTTCACTTGCCCAAATGGGGATCGGTGTTCCCCAGTAGCGATTGCGACTGATCGCCCAGTCGCGTGCATTTTCAAGCCACTTTCCAAAACGTCCATCTTTGATATGTTTTGGGACCCAGTGGATCTTCTGATTGGCAGCAATAAGACGCTCTTTGATTTTTTCAACGGATACGAACCAGGTTTTAACGGCCTTATAAATAAGGGGCGTATCTGAGCGCCAGCAGAAAGGATAGCGGTGACGGATTTGACCGTGGTGGAAGACTTTTCCTTCTCCTTTTAGATAACGGATGATCTCTTTATCGGCATCTTTGACAAATAGCCCTTCATATTCTGGAATTTCTTTGGTGAACTTCCCGTTTTGATCGATGGGGCAGACAAGTTCAATGTCCTCTTTCTGGCAGGCGAAAAAGTCGGTTTCACCAAAAGCCGGCGCCGCGTGCACAATTCCTGTACCATCTTCTTCTCCAACAAAGTCGTCGGTGAGGATGGAAAAGCTATTCGGGCTTGCTTCCTCTTTGAAATAAGAAAAAAGTGGCTCGTAACGTTTGCCTTTCAGCTTCTCTCCCTTAAAAGTCTCGACGATTTCATATTCTTTTTCGTCTTTGAAGTAGGAGGCTACGCGCCCTTTTGCCAAAATATAATGAGCGCCTGTATTCAGGTCGCGGAGTTTGACATAGTCGAGCGTTGGATTGACGATCAGAGCGAGGTTAGAAATCAGCGTCCAGGGAGTGGTTGTCCATGCTAAAAAGAAAGTGTCATGTTCATCGATAGATGAAAACATCATCGTGAGAGAAGGATCATCGACATCTTGATAGTTGAGATTTGCCTCGAAATTAGACAACGGCGTTCCCAGTTGCGCAGAAAATGGCATTACTTTGAACCCTTCATAGACAAGACCTTTGTCCCACAGCTGACTGAAGACCCACCAGACCGACTCCATAAAGCTTGCGTCCATCGTATGATACGTGTTTTCAAAATCAACCCAGCGACCCATCCGGTTTACCGTGCTCTTCCATTCTTTTGTGTAGCGGAGTACAATGCTGCGGCACTCTTCGTTAAACTTATTGATCCCGAACGACTCGATTTCATACGCACCGGAGAGCTCCTTGGCCTTTTCGATCTCATTTTCAACAGGCAACCCATGACAATCCCATCCAAAGCGGCGAGGTACATAATAGCCCTTCATCGTCTTGTAACGCGGAATGATATCCTTGATTGTACCAGCTAGAAGGTGCCCATAATGAGGTAATCCCGTTGCAAACGGAGGTCCATCATAAAAAGAGAATAAAGAGGCATTTTCACGGCTTTTAAGCGATTTTAAGAAGATCTCATGTTCCTCCCAGAACTTTAAAACTCGCTCTTCTCTCTCTGGAAAACTCTCTTTAGACTGTTCGAACATATTAAATCACTTACCCTTATACATTTAAATCAATAATAATTGAAGCTTTTGGTGAACATCATACATAAGATTATCACTTTTCACCATAGAAAACTTGCCCTAAAGCCCTCAAATTAGCTATGCTAGAGACTATCAAACCACAAGCCTTTAGAGGTAAGTTGTTTGCAAGTTATGCTAAAATAACTCTTTATGGTATAATCATAGTTGGGGGTGTACAGGTTTCGACTTGGAAATAAAGTATAAGTGGCATGCGGAGGATTATCGGTTGGCCTCCTAAAAAATCCGGTAAAAACACAATTGCAAAAAATAACTCTAAAATCGTTTCTCTTAATGCGCAAGCAGAGGGATGCGAGAGGTTAGCTGCTTAAGACCTAACCGTCTTAATGTAGTCGATAGTTTAAGATTAGACCAAGGATTTTATCTCTATCGTCAGCAATCTTGGTGTGAGTGTTCATTTTTTACTCTTTAGATGAGCATTCGAGAACAAAAGGAGGGGGTCTATCCCGAGTAGTGCGTCTTCTATCAGGGTAGGTCATTAAATCATGAGACGATAAGCATGTAGTCATTCGTATGGAGTTTGCTAAGGACGAGAGTTCGATTCTCTCCACCTCCAAAATACCCGTTTTGGCCAAAAAGGCCCTTTCTGCAATTCAGATTTCGTTATCTCGACGAGGGAAACCTATTGGTTTCCGGAGGAGAGATAGATAGAAAGATGGATTGCAGAAAGGGCCTTTTTGGTTAAATAAGGGGTTTTGGAGGTGGTAACCTCCATATTAAAAAGAGCCTTCCGCGGAGAAAAGCGCTCCATGGTTTTAGCTCTTGAGTTTGATTCAAGGCAGTCTCTGCCGCCAGAATCAGGAGCAAGAGATGAAGCTATGGAGTTGTTTTTATCAAGGAGAGGCGATTTTCTTTAAATAACGATCTTCGGCCCAAAGCAGCTCGCGCCTACCTAAAGGTATGTCACTCGCTGCTTTGGGCCGAATTTCATTCAAATAAATTATTATTCTTGCTATCCTCTTGAAGGGAGTTAGACATGATGAAAAAAAAATCTATGGCCTTTGCTTTATATGGAGCCTTAATGTGTCTGCAAACTAGTGATGCTGCAACTTTATCTTGGTGGGATATAAGCCCGCAAGAAATACGAAGTAGAATCAACCAGCGCATTATGGAGATTGAAGCTCCAACGCCTACTGTTTTTTCAGTCGCGGATCATCATGTAAGCCGAGATAACCGAACTACACCTATTCGGGTTTATACCCCTGTTAAAGGAGATAATTTTCCTGTTATTTTGCTTGTACATGGAGGTGCTTGGGTAGCAGGAAGTCTTGATACACATGACAACTTAGCACGTTACTTATCTTCTGAAACTAAAGCAATTGTTGTCTCAGTGGGATACCTAAATGCTCCTGAGGGGAAATTTCCATTGCCCCTTGAACAATGTTATGACACATTAATATGGATCATCGAACATGGACCTGAAATTTCTGCTGATACGACAAAAATTGCAGTGATAGGAGATAGCGCTGGGGGAAATATGACAGCAGCCCTTTGTCTTATGAATCGGGATCGATCTGGACCAACCATAAATTTACAGGTGCTTATCAATCCAGCCCCCGATCTGACTTGTAACGGAACAATCCTAAGACAAAATGACTCGTTGGATATGCTAAGATGGCAGGCCAATCAGTATTTGTCAGATCCAAATGATGTGAACAATCCTTATGTGTCCCCTTTAGTGGCAAGTGACTTAACAAATCTACCTTCAGCTGTTATTATACTAGCTGAACAAGACGATCTACGCGAAGCCGGTCAAAAATATGGAGATCGACTGCAGGAAGCAGGTATATCCACCTATATTTATTGCCAACAAGGGGTAAACCATTTAGCAGGTCATGGCGCAAAAGCCTCCAGTTATGCACACGAGTCATTAGATGTGACTGTAGAGCAGATTCGAAAAGCTTTTTCGGTCACCAAAACAGACTAAAACTTTCCTATTCATCATACGCTTACGGCTTTCAATAACCGCAATTGTTCCCAAAAAAAACTCTGAACACGTCTCTTCACCTCCATTGTTTTATTTGACGATCTTCAGCCCATACGCACTAGACTAGACGAAATCCGGGTAAAACAACTCAAACATTTTCCTTCATTTCAAACTAGTTTTGGGGAAGATCATCTAATTTTTGAAGTGTAGCAACCGGTTCTAAAGTGAAGCCATTAGCTACTTTTCGCATTTGCTCTCTTCCCCTTTTGGTGATAAATTGAATGAACCTTTTGGGCAAAATTTTCATCAGATAGAGTTGAAGCATCATTTTTATTGAAGAATCTTTCCCTGCTAAAAGTTGTTGGTTTGATTCGGCAAGGTCTTGTGCCTCTTCAACAAAGTTGCGGATAGATTGCTCATACTTATCAAAGGCAATATTGTAGTCACCATTCGATACCTCAATTTCTCGTGCTAAGACGTAGGCTCCAACCATGGAAAGGCTTGTTCCCATTCCAGAGGTCGCATGAGCAGCGTCCCCTATAAGCGCAACGCGTCCTTTAGACCAATGTGGCATTTTGACCTGGGCGATCGAGTTAAAATAACACTCATCACTACTGTTCATTGCAGAGATAAGTCGTGGAACTTCCCAACCTAAATCCTTAAATTGTTTTTCGAATACTGATTTTAAATTTTTAGATGGAAGAGTTTCTTCTTCAGATCTGAATGCAAGGGCTGCATATGAGGAGTGATCTGCTGCATATGCTGCAATAAATTTACCCTTATCAAAATA
This sequence comes from Chlamydiota bacterium, assembly GCA_021772315.1. Classification (GTDB taxonomy): domain Bacteria; phylum Chlamydiota; class Chlamydiia; order Chlamydiales; family Simkaniaceae; genus JAJFMF01. The sequence continues at coordinate 7,983 of JAJFMF010000008.1, read as the reverse complement.
TACTATTTCCGAGCGCTCAAGCTCAAAGATATTTGGGATAGGAAAAATACAAAAGTGGATGCCATATTTTCTCAAAAAGTTTGAATCTTCTCCAAAAGCAAGCCTTCTCACATTCGAATATACCCCATCAGCACCGATCACTAGATCAAATTCTCTGGGTTCCATCTTCTCAAAATGGACCATTTCATCTATCTTTGTAATTGAATCATCATAAATGATTTCAATTTCACCCACAGCTTTTGATAGAATTTGAACAAGATCAAAGCGGTTAACTTCGATATCTCCTTCAGAACAATAACCCAACATGTCACCATCAAACTCAAAAGTTTTGAGGTTCGAAGTCACAAGTTTTGATCTTTCAAGATTAACGTTCGCATCGATTAGATCCTGATAAATTCCCATTCGCTTAGCAACTTCAAGAGCCGTTCCTCTAACATCAACTTTGTATCCACCCTCTCTTAAATAGGGGTGTTTCTCAACAATAGTTGGTGAATAACCATGTTGTTTTAACCAGTAGGCTAGTGTAAAACCTGCGATTCCAGCTCCTGATATAAGAATTCGTGTATCTTTCACGGTTACCTTTTCATTAAATGGTTCACTTTTTATCTCTGTAGGGACTAAATTCATAGTCGGAAATAAAGACAAAATAAATATTAACAGTTTCCTTGCAAACACGCTTAACCCTCTCGTTTGTTTGCCATATTATACCACTTGACCGACCGTCGGTCAAGTGGTATAATGAATCAGGAAAAGGCGGAATAGATGACAAAAAGTGTAAATCGAAGAGAAGAGATACTTCAGGTTGCTCGAAACCTGTTTTTAACAAAAGATTATGATCAAACAACCATGGCAGACATCATGGATGCCTTAAAAATCGCCAAAGGCACTATATATCATTATTTTAAATCCAAGGAAGCTCTGTTTGAAGCAGTTATCGAAGATATTGTCGAAAAAAATGTTAGACAAATGGAATCGTTAATTAAAAACTCCTCGGAGAATGCCTTAACAAAAATCAAACTACTTGTGAATGCGGGAAATATATCCCAGGAGAATGAAAGGATTGTGGAGCAGCTTCACAAGCCAGCAAATGATTCCTTGCACAGCCGACTCCTAGCTGCCACTTTAATGAAGCAAGCTCCTCTTTATGGAGAAGTCATCCAACAAGGCTGCGAAGAAGGAGTTTTTAAGACCCAAACACCTCTTGAGTGTGCAGAGTTTCTTCTTTCTGCAGTTCAATTCCTTACAGATATGGGAATTTATCCATGGACGGAAGAAGACTTGAACCGACGCATGCAAGCCTTTCCGAAATTAATAGAGCAACTACTTCAAGCACCATCTGGATCCTTTCAGTTTCTCAAATGTAAACTTGAGGAAAATTGAGCGCGTAGTTTTTGAATCCTTTGCCAGTCAAAAAGTTCTGAATTTCATTCAAATGAATAGATTTCTAAAAAAAAACCTCTTCTTATCTTGACGATTTACGATGTCTTTTCTGCTTTGGTTTATCGGACGAATTAGCATTTCCCTGCGTCTTTGAACGTTGAGGGGAGTGACGTTTACTGTTGTTGGTTTTCTCAAAAGCTTTTTTACTCTCTAGACGGGGTCTACGAGGTTTGAGTATTGGTTCTGGTTTGATAGATGGATCGGGTTCAAAGCCAGGAATCACTTTTCGAGTGAGATTTTTCTTGATAAGGCGCTCTATGCCAAGTAAAAGCTTATGTTCATCCACACACACAAGAGATACGGCTTCGCCTTTACGGCCTGCACGCGCTGTTCGTCCAATACGGTGTACATAGTCTTCTGGGACATTAGGGAGCTCAAAATTGACTACATGTGGCAGCTGATCAATATCAATTCCACGTGCTGCAATATCTGTGGCAACAAGAACACGAACACTTCCATCTTTGAAATTGGCCAATGCTTTAGTTCTCGCGGATTGGCTTTTATTACCATGTATTGCGCTTGCTTGGATTCCAGCTTTATCTAGTTTTTCGGCTAAGCGATTTGCTCCATGTTTTGTACGTGTAAACACCAATACCTGTTGCCAGTCTTGTAATTTAATTAGATGTGATAAGAGCTCTGCCTTTCTTTCGCGATCGACATTATGGATCACTTGTGTAACCTGTTCTGCTGGTGTGTTTCGACAAGCAACTTCAATTGTTTCAGGCGAATTCAATATGCTGTCAGCAAGGTTTTTTATTTTTGTTGAAAAAGTAGCTGAAAAGAGTAGGTTTTGACGCTTTTTAGGTAAAAGTTTTAGAATCCTGCGAACATCATGAATAAACCCCATGTCAAGCATACGATCGGCTTCATCCAAAACCAAAATTTCAACTGACGAGAAGTCAACAGTCTTTTGGTTAGCATGGTCAAGCAGACGACCGGGTGTTGCTACTAGGATATCTACGCCATCACGGAGCATTTTAATCTGTGGCTCTATCTTAACTCCTCCAAAGATCACAGCAGATTTTAATGACAGGTTTTTTCCATAGGTTTTGATACTTTCATTAACCTGAGCTGCAAGCTCTCGTGTTGGCACAAGAATTAATCCACGCACAGGGCGTGACTTCTTCGTTGTAGCATTCTTGTTGAGAATATGTAGCATAGGTAGCGTGAAGCCAGCTGTTTTCCCTGTACCTGTTTGAGCGCCACCTAAGACATCTTTCCCTTTAAGGATAACAGGGATCGCTTGGGTTTGTATAGGAGTGGGAGAGCTGTATCCTAGCTTAGTGACGGTATGAACGAGTTCAGCTGCTAAGCCGAGATTTTCAAATAACATAATAAATATTCCAAAATTCTCCCTGCGATAGCTTGTGCTATTGTTCAATCCAGGCAGAATGTTGTTAAAGCGGCTCGATTAAAGCTGTTTAAGGCATTGATTGAAATATGCCCATTAACTCTTATGTATAAAGAGTAAGAAACAATGTTATCAGAGGATGTTGTTAAAAATCAGTAAAAACAAATTAAAAAAAAATATCTACTGAATCGCATTTCGCTACTTATTCGCCTAGATTTTTCTACTCAAACCTTTATTCTTTTTTTTACAAAGGGGAGACGGACCATTGCTTATCAGATTGGCTGGCTCAGTGTATGTCGAAATCTGCCTGCCAAGCTAATTAAGTTGTACTTTCTTGTCTGAAATAAAAAGATCTCATAGTCTTCCCACCAGATTTTTAATTCATCTACAAAGGAACTTCTCATGACATAAGAATGGGAGATTGGGTACTATGGAAATGATGTGGGGTCATCAAACAGTAGTTCTTGCAAAATGGGATTAACCACCGCTGCAGGAACAGGTGCGGGAAAAGTCATGACCCAGACTAGATCGTAACGATTATTGGGGTAGGTAGGGATGATGCCAGCTGGAGGAGCGTATCCAAATGCTTGTATTAGATCAGCGATGTGAGAATGATGCCAACAGATCACGACATTTTTTCCATCATAGGTTGGATCATTGAGGATAAGTTGGGCTAATTGCTCTTCCTGATCAGTGCCGTAGGGAGAATGAATCGGCAAACCTAACTTTAAGGCTGTAGGCACAAGAGTCTGAATACATCGCACAGTAAAATCATCTGATATCAGAACAGGCCTAGAAGCATATAGGGCAAATGGAACGCCAAAATTAAAAAGGGTTACATTTGTAAGACCTGCGAAGCCTATAAAACCAGGCTCGTTATTTGGTTGAGTTAAATAGGAAGAAAGAGCTTCCACCCGCTCTATCCCAGCGCTTGTGAGTTCGTGTGAGATCGTATTTTTTTCTCCATGACGAATAATGATCACTTGCCCCGGAAGGGCATAAGCGGTTTGTAAATAAAATACAATTAAACAGGCTAAAATTTTCTTCACATATCCTTCCTAATCTAAAAATCACATCGCGCTGAAAATGTCACACCTTGTACTGATAGGTTGCGATTTCCAGGAACTAGGCCAAATTTATCTTTTTTGAATTCAAACTGACGTAGAAATAATTGATATTCCCAGTCTGCGCTAAGTGTAAGGCCGTAACGTTCGTTTTGAAAAAGCTTTTTCCACGCGGCGCCCGCTGCAAAATCAGCAATCGCGCGGAAGCGATTCAGATGTTGATGTTTTGAAAACCGGGTAGTAGCAAGATAGGTCTCTGTCTGCTTAACCTTAAAAAATCCATAAAGACCCGATATTGCTGCCTTTGCATTGAGACTGAAGCCTTTGCCAAGAATAATTCGAGGATCAATACCTATACGTGGGCCAATACCCCAATAATTATTTCTCATTTTAACATGATCAGTACCATTCAAGGAAGTTCCAGGCCCTAGAATTCCAATTAAAAAGATTCCGCCTTTGTAATCAATGTCTCCATGCTGTCTGACCCATGCTGACCTCAGTCCGACATAAGGTTTGAGATCGAGCCACGTGAATGTGTTAAAGTATCTGCCAAATTGCAAGTCAAGGACGTTTATAGAAAATTTCCATTTTAGATCAGATGTGAAGACATAATCCCCTGAGATCACATCATCGGTAAGAGACCAAATAGGAAACATACCTTGAAATGGGTTGCCATTTGTGGAATGACGATCAGAGACACGGGAGGTAAAGTGCTCCCAACTTACTTCGACATCCCAATGGTTGTTGTCAAAAAGATAGCCACTGCTCAGGCGAAATCCTAGATCCCACTCAAAATTGGGGTGGATCACTGGAGTTAAAGTAAAATCCTCAGTGATAAAAACATTCGACTTTTTGTTTGTCGCAACAAGCGCCCTCTCCCAGGGTTTCCAATACAAAAGAGACATGTTGATCCAAACATTTGCTCCATCTTTAACAGCTGGATTGTAAGAGTTAATCAGAGAACAACTATCGTTAGCAAATAGTAAAGAGCTGCAAATGGCCATAAGGCTTAAAAGGATTCTAATCATTGCCGCAAGTTATCAGTAATCCTAATTAGATGCAATTTCTTCAGTATGTTGTTAGAATTCTTACATCTGTCCCAATCGAAAATTTTGGAAGCGACTTGCGTACATAATCACTCTTGATATAGTTCCGCAGCCAGTTGAGCCATACTCTCCCTCTTGACTGAAATAAAAAGATCTCCTAGTCTTCCCACCAAATTTTTAATTCATCTACAAAGGAACTTCTTATGGCATCAGTAACTTCAGCGACTCTTTTCTCAGTTACCCTGAATCAAATCGATCAACCAGAAGAACAGATTAACATCGATCTCACAAACCTTAAGGCATGGTGCGGTATAAAACCTGATGACATAGGAATGGGAGATTGGATGACAGATAAAGACCTTCCGGTAGTAGATGCGAATCAGGCGATGAATGAAATGGATTTGGAAAAATCGCAATTCGCAGGAGAGCCTTCCGTTGAGTTTACATTTCAAAGTGCTGTAAGACTTGTGGTAGCGGTGATCAACCGAAACGCAAAGCTCATGGAAGGAGAGGAATATATCCTTCTATCTTGTCCGGCTGCGGGAGGATATTTATTGCGAATGCTCTCTAATGTAGAAACTGCGTGCCCTGACCTGATTGCTGCGCCTCCTCTTTATGGAGAGAACGTTTGTTCAGCGCGGTCTAGTGACCATAATTTCTGGCCTGGTGTTGTTCTCCAAATGCTCTTCGAACAGGGACATATTAGCGCTTATGGTCGTAAAGGAATCGATTTTTGGTTTAGTGTTTGAAGAATGTCTCAAACCAACTACGCTAATTGCACTTAATGGAACAACGGGGAGTTGATTTTAATACCGATCAGCTGCAGATAGGTTAAAAATTATACTTTTCCTTTCGATAAGACGATGCAATCTGACTCGATTTTGATTTTTCGTTGTTTATATAAAGCACCTACGCACTTTTTAAACACTTTTTTGCTCATCCCTAATTTCTTAGAAATTAATTTTGCATCACTTTTGTCAGTAAGATGCAAGACACCATTGTTCTCATGTAGCTTTTTAAGCAATAAATCCTGTGAGTCCTCGACTTGAGAGTATCCTTGCTTCTGCAAAGAAACATCGATTTTACCATCTTCACGAATGTTCTCTATGAACCCTTTAACCTTATCTCCCTGGCGGAGCGGTTTAAAAATTTTATCAGAAAAGATAAGCCCTATGTGACGGTCGTTAATTACTACTTGCCACCCAAGATTTGACTCGCGATCTATTACCAAGTCTACCTCTTCCCCCTCCTGAACAGTTAATTCTCGGTCGGCACATTCATGGATTTTTGCTGAAGCAAAAAGGCGGTTCGTTTTTGCATCAAGACAGAGACAGACTGTCACTTTATCACCGTTTCGAAGCCGCCCCTGTTGCTTTGATAAAGGGAGAAGAAGATCTTTATCCAGGCCCCAATCTAAAAAAGCGCCAATTTTTGTGACATCCTTTACTTCAAGCACGGCAAACTGCTGTAAAAAAATTTTAGGTGTGAGGGTAGTGGCTACAATTCGATCTTCAGAATCTGTGTAGAGAAACACATCAATCGTATGATCAAGATCGAGGTCATCTGGTACATACTTGTTTGGAAGCAACACTTCTTGACCACCGTCATCTCCTAGGAACATTCCACAGGTTGCATTTCGTAGGACACGCAATGAATTAATTTTTCCTAGATAAAGCATATACCCCTTATAATTAAGAAAATATAATACCTTAAGGTGAGTTAAAAGTAAAATATAACAATAAACCGGGGAAGGAGGGGTGGTTTAGTGTTTGAAAAATGGCCCTGACCAACAACGTTAATCTCATTCAAATTTAAAATAGTTCTCGGTAGACTTTAAAAAGTCGACCTTCGAACTACTTCAAAAAATCAAACCAATCTAGAGATGCACTCTGCGAGAGGTTTCTGGCACAACTCGGGTTTTAAGAATTCATGAAATAAATTGAAAAAATAACCTACCAAGTTTTAAGCTGATTTCTTCTAAAGAAAAGAAGTAGGTTTTTCATGATAAAGTCCATACTTTCAATTATTCAAAAGGTTCTAGCTGTTGCCGGTTTCCTCTTTTTTGGATTGCCAGATGCTATTGCAGTTGATCCAGCACCTATGCAAAACCATTGCCCCATTGTCCTTGTTAATCGATCAACTCTGGATCCATCAGAAGTTTACTTTGTCTGCCATGGCAATGATCCGGATGGGATTCCCTGCTTTTTGGTGCCCGATGAAACAACTGGGGTTTGTGAGATCGTTTATCCTACGACAACAGGCACACCAAGTTCTGCCGGTGTCAGTAAAAAATTATCTGTCTTACCCTTGGCAACAGGAACAGCTATCACAGGTGTTGCTGCCAATAACCTTCGTATCATTTTTTTACCTATTAACAGCGCATCAAGGGGATATCTCTCTTTAAAACATCCGATGTATCTTGCAACAAAGCTTAATCCAGAACTTGGTGTTTTAGGCGTAGATGACTCTTCGGTGACCTCGCTCTCAGATCCTAATTACTACACATTCTATCAGGATTTTGAGTTTGGCCTTGTTCAAACAGCTGTTGCAGATTCGTCATCAAGAATATTCATCAACCTCTCTTGGGTCGACTACTTCTCTCTTCCTATGCAACTCTCCGCATATGAATATCCTTCAAATGAACAAATATCGATCGAATTTTCTGCTCTTCCCTCTGGCACAGGGACTTCAGAAACACGAGAAAGTCTTATTCAAGACCTCAATACTAAATTGGCAGTCAATTCAGAATGGAGTGCCCTGGCGATCCCTTTTTACTCAGATCCTTACAAAACTTCCACGCTTGTAACGTATCTTCGCGTTCTGGCAGCAAAAAACAGTATAGGATTAGGTGCAAGTGCAAATCAGTTTCAGGGAGCAAAAGTTCCGCAAACTTTTTTCCCATCAGATTTTATATCAAATGCAAGCAAAGGGCCTAAACCAAGCAAAAGTTATGTGCAGACACTTTACGATTATTATGTCGGTAAAACACTCTATACCACGATTCATCCCAAAGATTTATCTGCAGTCGTTTATGCCATCACTGCCGATACAACCAGCTTGGTATTGAAATACACGGGAACGG